>JAYRFK010000043.1:0-160796 GCA_041908445.1 Acidimicrobiales bacterium
AGGCGGTGAACTCCGAATCCCCACCCTCCGACAGCACCTTCGTGATCGCCGCCGTCAGCGTCGTCTTGCCGTGGTCGATGTGACCCATCGTGCCGATGTTGGCGTGGGGCTTGTTCCGCTCGAACTTGGCCTTGGACATCTGCGATTCGCTCCTTGGAACCTGACTGCTTCGTTGTGGGGGGAGTGCTGGTGGCGGCGGTCGGACTCGAACCGACGACCCCTCGATTATGAGCCGAGTGCTCTTACCGACTGAGCTACGCCGCCAGGTGGTGGGCGTCGCGTGCCCCGGCGAACCGGGTCACGACCTGCGAGCCCCCTGCCAGAATCGAACTGGCGACACCAGCCTTACCATGGCTGTGCTCTACCGACTGAGCTAAGGGGGCGTCGCCCCCAGCCGGGGCCGGAGGACAGCGGACCAGCCTACAGGCACCGGGTCCCGTCCCTCCAACCCGGATCCGGGAAGCCGCCCGACCGGTCAGCCCGTGAACCGGGGCGCGACCGGGGTGGGCCCCGCCGGGGGGGCCGGTGGCGCCTCCCGCTCCACGGCGCCGATGTCGCACCACTCGGTGGCGGGACCGTAGGGGCCGTAGGTCGCCCCGCCGGTCTCGGGCACGCCGTTTCCGTCCTGGGGCCGGGTCACCCCGCGCTGGTCGTCGAAGGTCGTGCAGCTGAACATCGGGCCGGCCCAGAACGGGAGCGGGTCGATCACGTCGACCAACGGGCTCTCCGGCGCCGGCAGCATGGTCCGGGTGAGGCCACCGTTGTCGGCGAGCGGGCCGAGGAGGGGGTCGTCCCCCTCGGTGCCGGCCCAGCCCGCGGCGGTGCCACCGCAGCTGGTGTCGTCGCTGAAGCTGTCGGTGGCCCGGAACGGGAGGGTCGGGTCGCAGTTGGTGCCGCCGCCGGCGGGGTCGGCGAGCACCGTCCCGAGGACCGACGGGCGTCGCACCAGGTCCAGGTTGGCGGCCACCGGGGCCGCGTTGGCCACGATGGTCCCGTAGACGAGGTAGAGGCGGTGACCGACGTGCAGGCCGCCGCCGCGTGCGGTCGCGACGTTCGCGGTGACCGTCGCGTCGATGAGGCCGGCGTCACCGGTCGAGGAGAGCGCGCCCCCCGTGCGCGCCCGATTGCCGGCGAAGGTCACCCGGGTCAGCCCGACCGCGTCCGCAGCGCTGGCACCGCCGCCGGCGCCGTCGGGGGCCGCGTTGCCCTCGACCGTGGTGTCCTCCATCCCGAGCTGGCCCGAGGTCGCGACCGCGCCACCGTCGCCCCCGGCCCGGTTCCCCGAGAGGGTCGCCTGCTCGAAGGCCAGCCTCACACCGTCGGCGCCGACCACCGCACCCCCGTCGCCGCTCGTGCGCCCACCGGTGAGCGTGACCTGGCGGAACGTGACATCGGTGCCCGCCGGGGAGTCCACCGCCAGGAGGCGGCCGACGCCCGCGCCGTCGAGGGTGTGGCCGCCGCCTTCGACCACCAGGTCGGCCGTGCCGGTGTAGGTGGGGTCCGTACCGTCGTCGACCACGATGTCGGCGGCGAGGACGAGCGTGTTCGGGCCACTGGGCGCGGTCGACAGGGCGTCGAGGGCGTCGCGGTAGGAGGCCTCGTCCACCGCAGTGACCGTGGCCCCGCCTTCGGCGCCGGGCCCGTCGGCCACCGTCGAGGTCGTGGGCGGGAGCGTCGTGGGCGGGAGCGTCGTGGGCGGGTCGACGGTCGTCGTGGTCGGCCCGGCCACCGACGGGGCGTCGTCCGCCCCGACCGCGGTCGGGAGGACGAGGAGCAGGGCCACCGCGCCGGCGAGGGCGGCGCGCACGAGCGCCGTGGCGGTGCTCCGTGGCGGCATGGTCGACCCCGTTCGTCGTCGGTGACGCGAGGCTACCGAACCCGATGCCGACGGGCGGGATGTGCCGGAGCGGAGCGCAGGCGCCGCACCGACGAACCCGATGCCGGAGGCGTGCCGACGAAGCGGGACGTGCCGGAGCGGAGCGCAGGCGCCGCACCGACGAACCCGATGCCGGAGGCGTGCCGACGAAGGAGGCACATGGTGATGGGCCGTACGGCCCAGATCCGTCCTAACGTCCCGGCCGCTCCCTGCCGATGCTGCACTGTGCACTTCGAGCGACTGGTGATCGAAGCGGGTGACAGCACCTTCACGCTCGACCTGCACCCCCGCCTGACCGTCATCGCCGGGGTGGGCCGCCTCGAGCGCGAGGGCCTGGTCAGCGAGCTGGTCGGCGCCTTGAGCGCCAGCCGCCCGGGGGTGCACCTCGAGCTCGAGGAGGATTCGGGCCGGCACCTGGCCGTGTTCCGACCCCACGGTGCCCGCCACCGGGTGGTCGACGTCGAGCAGGGCCTCGACATCTCGAGCCACTTCGCGACCGCCGACGGGTCCATCGACCTGCTGGCCCGCGCCGGGCTCGATCCCCGCAGCGCCAAGCGCCACCTGCGCCTCAGCGCCTCGGACCTGACCACGAGCAGCCAGAGCGACCAGCTCATCCGGGACCTCGCGGCGGTCGACCAGGCCGCCCTCTGGGCCGCGGCCGACCACGTCACCATCTGCGACGAGCAGCTCCAGGCCGAGGCCGACGCCACCGGGTCGACCCCGGAGGACGCCGCGGTGGTCGAGGAGATCGAGTCCCGCCACGCCACGTTCCTGCGGGCCCAGGAGGCCCACGACCGGGTGCGGCGCCTGTCGTTCTTCACCGCCGCCTTCGCCACGCTCGGCGCCATCCCGCTGTCGATCCTCGAGGGCCCGACGCTGGCGCTGCCCTTCGTCCTCTTCGCCGCCGTGGCGACCGGCATCTCGATGCTCTACTGGCGGCGGATGGAGAACGCCCGCGCCAAGGAGAACGACGTCCTCGAGCAGGCGGGCGCCACCTCCTACCTGGGCTTCCACCTCCAGCGCGTGAACGGGCTGCTCGCGACCGACCAGAACCGGCGCCGCCTGATGGAGGCCGCCGAGGCCTACCGAGAGGCCCTCGCCGGCTGGGAGCAGGTCGCCGGCCCCGTGCAGGTCCAGTTCGCGGTGGACCACCACGAGGAGATCATGGCGGCGGCCCGCATGCGCCGCGACGTCGGCGCCGCCGCCCTCGCCACCCCGGCCATCGACAACGACCTCACCTCGGGGATGGCCCACGCGCTGATCGGCCGGCTCGCCCAGCTGCGGGCGCTCGGGCCCCGCAAGGAGAGCTTCCCGCTCGTGCTCGACGACCCCTTCGTCGAGCTCGACACCTCGGTGAAGCCGTCGCTGCTCGAGCTCCTCGGGCGGGCCGCGGCCCACCAGCAGATCATCTACCTGACCGAGGACGAGGACGTGGCCTCGTGGGCCAAGATCGAGGCGCTGACCGGCGACCTCGCGATCCTCGAGCCGTCGGCCAGCGAGCCGCCCCCGCTGCCGAGCCGCCGCAGCGCCCGCGTCCACTGAGCGCCACCCGCTGACGCGGCGCCGGCGTTGTCCCGCCCCGGTGGGGGCTGGGTAGTTTGCGGGCCGTGGACTTCCGGGTGCGGCTGGCGACGGTGGCCGACGCCGAGGCCATCCGCACCATCTACAACCTCGAGGTGCTGACCTCGACGGTCACCTTCGACCTGGTGGCGCGCAGCCTCGAGGAGCAGCAGGCCTGGCTGGTCGACCGCAACGGCGCCCACGCGGTGCTCGTGGCCGAGGGCGACGACGGGACGGTGTGGGGATTCGCCTCGCTCTCGCCCTTCCGGGAGCGCCCTGCCTACAGCACCACCGTGGAGGACTCCGTCTACGTGGACCGGGACCACCAGGGCCGCGGCGTGGGCAAGGCGCTGCTCGAGGCCTTGGTCGAGACCGGCACCAACCACGGGTTCCACACGATGATCGCCCGCATCGTCGGCGGCCACGACGCCTCCATCGCCCTGCACGCCTCGGTCGGCTTCGAGGTCGTCGGCACCGAGCGCGAGGTCGGCCGCAAGCACCGCCGCTGGCTCGACGTCGTGATCATGCAGCGCATGCTCTGACGCGGGCCCGAGGGGGTCAGGCGCAGGCCCGGCAGCGCCCGATCAGGTCGAGGCGGTGGTGCTCGGTGACGAAACCGGTCGCCGCGGTCACCGAGTCGAGGGCGCGGTCGAGGGTCGACTCGACCTCGGCCGGCACCGTGAAGTCCGCCACCGCGCCGCAGCCCGAGCAGATGAGGTGGTGGTGGTGGTGGCCGGCGAGGTCCTCGGTGAGCTCGTAGCGGGCGAAGTCGTCGGTGCCGTGGACGCGGTGGACGACGCCGTTCTCCTCGAGGACGGCGAGGTTGCGGTAGAGCGAGCTCTGGGCCAGGTTCCGGCGCCGGGCGAGGATGTCCGGGATGGTCAGCGGCCGGTCGGCGGCCTCGAGCACCTCCACCACCGTGCGCCGGTTCGTCGTGTAGCGCTGGTCCCCCCGGCGGAGGCGGTCGGCGACGGCGGCGTGGAGCTCCACGCCATCAGCCTAGTACGGAGAATGAGAATCAGTGAGAACCGGTCAGGGTGCCGGCGGGGGCGTGCGCAGCTCGTCGGCCCGGTGCTCGTGGCCGCCGTGGTCGTGGGCGTCGCCGGTGCCGTGGTGGTGGTGCGCGCCGTCGTCGACCATCACCGCACCCCCGTCGAGGCGGAGCACCGCGCCCCGGTAGGCCCGGCCCAGGTGCTCGGCGGTGAGGACGGCGGCGGGCGGGCCGGCGGCGACGAGCTCGGTGGCGAGCAGCACGAGGTGGTCGGACGCGGCCGCCTCGGAGAGGTCGTGGGTGCTGGTCACCACCGTGCAACCCCGGTCGCGCTCCTCGGCCACGGTGGCGAGGATGGTCTGCTGCGAGCCCGGGTCGAGGCCGGCGAGGGGCTCGTCGAGGAGGAGCACGTCGGCGTGCTGCACGAGGCCCTGGGCCACGAAGACCCGCTGGCGCTGCCCGCCGGAGAGCTCCCGCAGGTGGCGCTGCGAGAGCGGGCCGAGGTCGAGGCGCTCGAGGGCCTCGTCCACGAGGCGGCGGTCCGCCCGCGTGAGGCGGCCGACGACCCCCCGGTGCGCGTAGCGGCCCATGGCCACGGCCTCGCGCACGGTGACGGGCAGGTGCTCACCGGTGGTCGTGGCCTGCAGCACGTAGGCGAGTCGGGGACGCACCGCCGCGGGGTCGCCCCCCAGCACCGTGACCCGCCCCGCGGACGGGCGGCGCAGCCCGGCGATGGCGTGCAGGAGGGTGGACTTCCCCGAGCCGTTGGGGCCGATGAGGCTGGTGGCCTGGCCGGCGGTCAAGGCGAACGAGACGCCGTCGAGCGCCAACCGGGTGCCGTAGGCCACGCGCAGGTCCTCGACCCGGACGGTCTCGGCGCGGGGGTTGCGGTCCACGGCCGTCCACTCTACGGTGTGGCCAAATAAGAGTAGTTCTCATTACTTGTTGCTCCGCCCGAAGGACCGCCGTGCGCCGAACCCGCCTCCCCGCCCTCCTCGTCGTGCCGGCGCTGCTCCTCACGGCGGCCGCCTGCTCGTCGGACGAGGGGGGCGGCGGGTCCGGTACCCCCACCGTGGTGGCCACCACGAGCATCCTCGGCGACGTGGTCGAGAACGTGGTGGGTGATGCCGCCGAGGTCGTCGTCCTCATGCCCGCCGGGGTCGACCCCCACGAGTTCGAGCTGTCGGCCGCGCAGGCCGCCCAGCTCCAGGAGGCCGACGCCATCGTGGCCAACGGCCTGGGGTTCGAGGCGGGCCTGGGGGACGCCCTCGACGCCGCCGAGCAGGCCGGCGTCCCGCGCTACGACGTGGCACCGGACGTGGACCCGCTGCCGCTGGCCGAGGGCGGCGACGGGAGCGGCCTCGACCCCCACGTGTTCACCGACCCGGCCCGGATGGCCCAGGGCGCCGAGAACATCGCTGCGGCCCTCGGCGACGCGGTCCCGGCCCTCGACACCGCCGAGGTCCGTGCCCAGGCGAGCGCCTACGCCGACGAGCTGCTGGCCGCCGATGCGGACATCGCCGCCGAGGTCGCCGCCATCCCGGAGGACCAGCGGGTGCTGGTCACGAACCACGAGGTGCTCTCCTACTTCGCCGACCGCTACGGCTTCGAGGTCGTGGGCACCGTGGTGCCCGGGGCCACGACCCTGGCCGAGCCGAGCTCGCAGGAGCTGAGCGACCTGGCCGACACGATCCGTGAGTACGACGTGCCGGCGATCTTCGCCGATGCCGCCTCCCCCACCGACCTGGCGGACGCCCTCGCCGGCGAGGAGGACCTCGACGTCGAGGTCGTGGCGCTCTACAGCGAGTCGCTGGGTGAGCCGGGCACGGGCGCCGACACCTACCTCGGCATGGTCACGACCAACGCCGCCGCCATCACCGGCGCGCTGACCGGAGGGTCGTAGGGGATGCTCGACTGGTTCCTCGACCCGTTCCAGTACGGCTTCATGCAGCGGGCGCTGCTCGGCGGCGGCCTGGCCGCGCTGATCTGCGCGGTGGTCGGCACCTGGGTCGTGCTGCGGGGCCTCGCCTTCATGGGCGACGCCCTCGCCCACGGGGTGCTCCCCGGCATCGCCCTGGCCTTCCTCTGGGGCTTCGACCTCACCCTCGGCGCGCTGGCCAGCGCCGCGCTCATGGTCGCCGGCATCAACCTGGTCAACCGCCGTGGCCACCTCCGCGAGGACACGGGCATCGGCCTGCTGTTCGTGGGGATGCTCGCCCTCGGCGTGATCATCATCTCCCGGGCGCCGACGTTCTCGACCGAGCTCACCGGCTTCCTCTTCGGCAACGTGCTCGGGGTCACCACGGGCGACCTCACCGCCCAGGCCGGCGCCGCCGTGCTCACCGTCGGCCTGGCCACCCTGCTCTACCGGCCGTTCCTGGCGCTGGCCTTCAACCCCGACAAGGCCGCTCTGCTCGGGCTGCGTCCCCGCCTGGCCAACCTGGTCCTGCTCGCCCTCATCGCGGTCGCCGTGGTCTCGTCGTTCCGCGCCGTCGGCACCCTGCTGGTGTTCGGCCTGCTGATCGCGCCGCCGGCCGCCGCCTCGCTGCTCGTGCGGCGGGTGCCGACGATGATGGTCACCGCCGCCGCCCTCGGCGTGGGCAGCGTCGCCCTGGGCCTGGTGCTCAGCTACCACTACGACACCGCCGCCGGCGCCACCATGGCGGGGGTGGCGGTGCTGGTGTTCTTCGTGGTGCTGGCGGCCACCGAGGCCGTCGGGGCCCTGCGCCCGTCGCCGGCGGGCCCCGCCGGCGCCCCTGCCTGACGCCCCCACCCGGCCGCCGTCGGGCCGCCCGCGAGGGGAGGGCCGGGACGCGGGCGTAGCCTGGTCCGGTGCTGGACACGCCCGGCGTCGGGACGGACATCGACGTCGACGAGAAGCACGCGTGGCCGGCGGTCACCGGGAACCGACCAGCCCGCTCAGACGACCATCCCTTCGGGCCGGCCCCACGGCCGTGCACCCCCCCTCCACCCCCATGAGCACTGACGCCGTCGCCCTCCTCCTCGCCCTGCTGGCCGTCGTCAGCTGGGGTGCGTCCGCCGTGCTCGTCGCGGCCCACCTCTCCCCCGGCCTGCGGGCGCGCACCGACGCGCTCCTCGCCGGCCAGATCCTCCCGCTCGCCCTGCTCGTCGCGGCGATCTCGATGGCCGGCAGCCTCTACTTCTCCGAGGTCGCCGACTTCGTGCCGTGCAACCTCTGCTGGTACCAGCGCATCGCCATGTACCCGCAGGTGGTGCTGCTCGCCCTCGCCTGGATCCGGCGGGACGAGGGCATCAAGCCCTACTCCCTCGCCCTCGCGGTGATCGGCGCGGTGATCAGCACCTTCCACGTCCTCGTCGAGCGCTTCCCCTGGATCGAGGGGTCCGGCGGCGTGTGCGATCCCGCCAACCCCTGCACCATCAAGTGGGTCGAGGAGCTCGGCTTCATCACCATCCCCACCATGGCCCTCAGCGCCTTCGTCCTGATCGCCCTGCTGATGAGCCACCTACCCTCGGGCGCGGCCGCCGGCGCCGGTCCGACCCCCGACCAGGAGCACGACGCCCCATGAGCAACCGACCGAACCCCAAGGGCAACCAGAAGGCACGGGCCGTCGCCCAGGCCCGCCAGACCAGCCGCGGGCCGTCGCTGGCGCTCTGGGTGCTCATCGGCATCCTCGGCCTCGCCATCATCGCCGTGATCGTCGCCGCGCTCTCCAAGAACGAGCCCGTGGAGGGCCAGACCCAGCCGGTCACCATCGACGGCGCCGCCCTGCCCCAGCACGACGACAGCGGCGACGACGCCGCGGTGGGCGAGACCGCCCCCACCCTGCGGGGCACCAGCTTCACCGGCGACGCCGTGACCATCGGTGGCCCGAGCGACCAGCCGTCGATCGTGGTCTTCGTGGCCCACTGGTGCCCGCACTGCCAGGCCGAGGTCCCCCGGCTGGTCGAGTGGCGCGCCGACGGCACCATCCCCGAGGACGTCCGCCTCGTGGCCGTCGCCACCGGCACCGACGAGAACCAGCCGAACTACCCGCCCCAGGACTGGCTCGAGGGCGAGGACTGGCCGGACGACGTGCTCGCGGACTCGCCGGGCAGCGACGCCGCCGAGGCCTACGGGCTCGACGCCTACCCGTACTTCGTGGCCCTCAACGCCGACGGCACCGTGGCCGCCCGCGGCTCGGGTGAGCTCGACCAGCAGGGCATCGAGGACCTCGTGGCCAGCCTCGAGCAGCCGCAGTAGCCGCAAGAGCCGGCGCCGTCCGGGGACGCCGCTCCCGCGCTCCTGGGCGCGGTCAGCCCCGGATGCGCACCGTGTCGGTGGCGTTCGCCTCGGTGAACTGGTCCGGGAAGGCGGCGATGTCGACCCGCCACTCGCCCGGCAGGGGCAGCTGGACGTCGTAGGCCGAGAAGTGGCCCGGTCCCGCCCGCTGGAGGGGGATCTCCAGCGGCCCGAGGTCGCGCTCGGGGAGGCTCATGGTCATGGTCAGCTCCTCGACCTGAGCCACCGCACCCGTCGCCTCGAGCGTGTACACGTGGATCTCCGTCGGGCCGACCTTGGCGGGGTCGATGGTGAGGTCGACGAGCAGGTCCTCGCCGGCCTGCAGCTCGGCTGAATAGGGCTGGGCCACGGCGGTGCGGGCGGGCTGGGCGTTGACCAGCAGCGCGGTCACCGCGAGGACGGCGAGGCCGATGCCGGTTTCCACCCGGATCGACCGCCGATAGCCGGCGGCCACGAGCTCCTCGTCGACCGCCTCCCCGGCGTCGCGGGCCGCCGCCGCGGCCGCGCCGTAGCCCCGCTGCACCCACCGCCGGCCGAGGTAGCCGAACCCGACCATCACCACGAACAGGGCGAGCTTGACGAGCAGCAGGTGCCCGTAGGTGGTGTGCAGCAGCGCGTCCAGGCTCCCGACCTGGCGCCAGCTCTGGAACACCCCGGTCAGCACGAGCAGCGCGACGGCGGCGAACGCGATCGAGGAGAAGCGGGGCACCACCCGGGCCAGCTCGGCCGGGTCCCGCCGGGGCAGGGCCACCGCGAGCACGACCACCAGGCCGCCCAGCCAGAGCGCGGCCGCACCGAGGTGGACCACGTCGGCGGCGAGCGCGAACGGCACGAGCTCGCCGGTGGCGGCGTGGCCGCTCAGGCCGAGCGTCACCAGGAGGCCGCCGCCCAGCGCCCCGAGGGCGACGCGGGCGCCGGCCCCGGTCCCGGTGGCAGGACCGGCAGCCGTGCCCTCCTCGGCCCGGGAGCGGTCGCCCCCGGCGCTCACGAGCAGCGCGACCCCGGTGACGACGAGCAGGATGACCCGCAGCAGGGCCACCCGGCCGTAGCGCGCGTCGAGCACGGACCGGACCACGTCGGGATCGATGGCGTGGCCGAGGCCGAGGGCGCCGACGTAGGCCCCCTGGAGGCCCACGCTGGCCACGGTGGCGCCCAGGGCGATCCCCCAGGCCCACCACAGGAGGGAGCGCACCCGGGCCAGGCCGAGGCCCTCCGGCCACGCCAGGAGGCAGAAGGCGGCCGCCCCGACCAGCAGCGCCAGGGCCGCGAAGATCGCCCACCGCACCGCCGCGAAGACGACGCCGACCGCCTCGCTGCCCCCGTCGGCGGCGAGCAGACGGCGGGCCAGCGCGTCGGTGTCACCCGTGGCCCGATCGCCCACCTGGAACGTGAACGCGCCGTGCACCGGGTGCCCGTCGGCGGACACCACCCGATAGGTCACCACGTAGGAGCCGTCGGGGAGGTCGCCGAGGGGCGCCACGACCGTGTCGCCGCCCTCGAGGCGCGCACCGCCCGCGTCGACGCGCTCGGCGTCCGAGTCGTAGACCCGCACCGACCCCAGGGACACCTCGACCGGCTCGTTGAAGGTGAGGGTCACGTCCGGCGGCGACTCGGCGAGGACCGCGCCGGCGGCGGGCGAGCTCGCGTCGAGCTGCGCGTGGGCGGCCGCCGGCGCCGCCCACGCCAGCAGCACCGTCCCGGCGAGGGCCAGGCCGACGAGGAGGCGCTTCACGAAGGGGCGAGGTTACGACGGGGAAGCGGGCGGCGGTAGGCGTGGGCCAGCGCCCAGAGCATGACCAGGCCGGCGAGATCGGTCAGGTGCAGCGTCTCGCCGCCGAACGTGGCCCGGCCCTCGAGCACGTCGACGACGCTGGTGGCGAGCAGGCAGGCGGACAGGACCGCGACCAGCGGCACCATGCCCCAGGCACGCGCCGGGCGCCACGCGGCGACGAGGAAGCCCACGGCGAGGGCGACGTCGAACGAGCCCATCTCCCGGGCCACGTGCACCCCCGCGCCAGGCTCGCTGCCGAACAGCACGGGCACGGCGAGGAGGAGCTGCACGGCGCCGAGGGCGGCGAGGCCGGCGCGCCACGGCAGGAGGGCCTCCTCGTGCGCGGCCTGCTCCTCCGCGACGACCTCCGCGGCCAAGGCGGCGAGGATCGCCGCGGAGCGGTCCGGCACCGGCTCGGCCGCGTGCAGGTCGACCCGATGGGCCAGTGCCACGGCGTCGGCCCGCCACGCCTGGCAGTCCCGGCAGGCGGCGAGGTGCTCGTCGACGCCCGGGTCGGCGTCGTCGTGGCCGTCCAGGCGCGCGGAGACGGCCTCCCGACAGCGTTCGCAGTCCATGCAGAAAGGGTCGTTGGTCCCGGTCGAAAAGTTCCTCGGCGGCGGCCCCGGGCCGTACCGTGGCCTCTCGTGGAGCCCGACCCGCTCACCCAGCTCGCCCTGCGGGCGCGCGACGGCGACCGCGTCGCCCTCTCGGACCTCGTGCGGGCCACCCAGGCCGACGTCCGGCGGGTGTGCGCCCACCTGGGCGACGAGGCGCACGCCGACGACCTGACCCAGGAGGTCTACCTCCGGGCCCTGAAGGCACTGCCCCGCTTCCGGGGCGACTCGAGCGCCCGCACCTGGTTGCTGTCGATCGCCCGGCACACGGCCATCGACTCGGTGCGCGCCGCGATCCGGCGGCGGGGACTGCTCGCCCGCACCCGCCCGGCAGAACCGGTGCCCGACGCGTCGGGCGGCAGCGACCTCAACGCCCTGGTCCAGGCCCTCGACCCCGACCGGCGGACCGCGTTCGTGCTCACCCAGGTCGTGGGGTGCTCCTACGAGGAGGCGGCCGAGATCTGCGGGTGCCCGGTCGGCACCATCCGGTCCCGCGTCGCCCGCGCCCGTGGGGACCTCGTCGAGGTCGTGCGCCGGGCGGACGCCACGTGAGCACGGGGCACCGTGCCCTCGCCGTGGTCACCGGGCTGGTGGCCGGGCTCACGCTGCTCGTCGGCGGCGCCGCACCGGCGTCGGCCCACAACGTCTCGGGCGTCAGCTCCACCAACTACCTCACCACCCTCGACGGTCTCGAGCCGGCCACCCCCGGCATCTCCGTCCGGGTGGTCGAGAAGGGCAGCCGCATCGAGCTGACCAACACCAACGACACCGACGTCGTGGTCCTGGGCTACGAGGACGAGCCCTACCTGCGCATCGGGCCCGAGGGGGTGTTCGAGAACCGGCGCTCACCGGCGACCTACCTGAACCAGGACCGCCAGGGCAGCCAGAGCGGCGGGGACAACGCCGACCCGGAGGCCGAGCCGGACTGGCGCCGGATCTCGTCCGGGCAGACCGCCCGCTGGCACGACCACCGCATCCACTGGATGGGGGCGAGCGTCGACCGGCCCGACGAGCGCCTGGTGGTCGAGGACGAGTGGGTCATCCCGCTCGACTTCCGGGGCGAGCGGCTCGAGATCACCGGCCAGCTGCTCTGGATCCCCGGCCCGAGCCCCCTCCCGTGGTTCCTCCTGATCGCCGGCCTCGTCGCCCTCGGCGCCGTCGTGGGCCTCCGGCCCTGGTGGGGCAAGGGCCTGGCCGCGCTGCTCGCGGTCCTGATCCTCACCGACATCGTCCACGTCATCGGCATCCTCGGGGCGCGGGCGGGCGGACCCGACCTCGCCGCGGTCGGCTCGAACCTCCTCTACTCGCTGGTCGCCTGGGTCGTCGGCGGCGTCGGCATCTCGATGCTCCTCCGCGAGAAGCGCGACGGCCTCTTCGCCGCGATCTTCGCGGCCGTCCTGCTCGCGGTGTTCGGGGGCCTCCAGGACCTCGGTGCGCTCAGCCACTCGCAGATCCCGTTCCTCTGGAGCGGCGACCTGGCCCGGCTGTTCATCGCGGTCAGCATCGGCCTCGGCGCCGGCGTCACGGTGGGGGCGGTGCTCGCCCTCGGGAAGCTCGGCGCGTTCAAGGTCGCGTCGGTGTCGCTGGCCGGATCGGGCGGTCCGACGACGGTCCCGATCGCGGACGCCCCCGTGGACGAGTCCGACGCCGCCGACGCCGCCCGCGCCACCGACGAGCCCGATCCTCCGGACCGCGCCGACGGCTGAGCCTCCGCCGCCGACGGTCCGCCCGGGCGGGTCGCCGGTAGCCTCCTCGCCCATGGCTCGGCGCGAACGGTGTGCGGTCGCGTCCCGGCGGACGGCGGCGACGCTCGTCCTGGCCGTCGTGGCCGCACTCGGGATCGGCCTCACCGCCGTCCCCGCCGGCGCCGCGACGCGACACGGCGGCGGCGGCGAGATCACCCTCGTCCGGGCCGAGGCCACGAGCCCCGACACCGTGGCCGTCGAGGTGTGCGTGACCTTCACCCTCGACCGGGACCAGGCCGACACCGCCCGCGTCACCATGAGCGCCAACGGGCCGGGCGACGGGGAGCTCGACGCGGTGCCGATGGAGGTCGGGGACCAGCCGGGGCTGCGCACCGGCGAGCTGACCTTCCCCGAGGAGGGCTCCTGGACGATCGTGGTCGAGTCCACCTTCCCGCCCGCTGCGCTCTCCGTGCCGGTGACGATCGGCGAGGGCCTCCCCCTCGACGCCGGCGTCGTCGCGCCCCCCACCAGCGCGGCCGTCGCCGCGTCCTGCGAGCCTGAGGACGAGGCCGTCCCGTCGTGGCTGGTCGCCGGCCTCGGCAGCGCCGTGGCGGTCGTCGTGTTCGGGGGGCTCCTCCTCCTGCTCCGGCGGGCCACGACGCCCGCCGCCGGCGGACCGGGCGCGACCGGCGACCGGGACGAGGAGGAGGACGACGAGGAGCGCCCCCACGTCGAGGGCGACCGCCCCCGCCGCTCGGCGCGGGACGTTCGGCCCTGACCCTGCACCGGGGGGCACCGGTACCCTCGGGGCCATGGAGCAGGGCGTGACGGAGACCGAGGCGGCGGGTCCGACGACGGACCCGGAGCCCGACGAGCACGCCGGGGGCTGGGGCGCGGGCAAGGTCGCGGTCCTCGTCCTGGCCTGCGCGTTCCTCGCCGGCGCCATCGGCTACCTCGTGGGCGACCGCGCCGCCGGCCCGCCCGACAGTGCCGTGGACACGGGCTTCCTGCAGGACATGATCACCCACCACGACCAGGCCGTGAGCATGGCCAGCCTCACCACCGCCAACGCCTCTGACCCGATCGTCCGCGACATGGCCCGCGAGGTCTTGATCGAGCAGCGCTACGAGCTCGGCCTGATGGACGCCTACCTCCAGGCCCGGGACGAGCAGCGCGGGGCCGACGAGCGCGAGGTGATGGGCTGGATGGGCCGTGCCCTGCCGGTCGCCGAGATGCCTGGGTACGCCACCCCGGAGCAGCTCGACGCCCTCCAGAGCGCCACTCCCGACGAGCAGAACGCGCTCTTCCTCGAGCTGATGATCGCCCACCACCGGGGTGGCGTGGACATGGCCGAGTACGCCGCCCGCCACGCCGAGGACCCGTTGGTGCGCCACCTCGCCGAGGTCATGGCCAACGTGCAGACCCAGGAGATCCGGGAGTACGAGCTGAAGCTGGCCGACCTCCAGGGAAGCTGAGCGGGGCTCGCCCGTGGACCGCCCCCGGAGGCCGGGCCTGGGCGACCTGGTCGCGGCGACACCGCCGGACCGCGACCGCGTCGTCGACCTCCTGCGCGCCGCGAGCATCCTCGCCGTCGTCGCCGGGCACTGGCTGATCGCCACCGTCGTCCGCGAGGACGGCCGCCTGCGCGGCACCAACGCCCTGGCGGCCATGCCGTGGCTGCAGGTGCTCACGTGGGTGTTCCAGGTCATGCCCGTGTTCTTCGTCGTGGGCGGCTTCGCCAACCTGCGCTCGCTCGAGGCCGGCGGCGGACGCGACGTCGGCGCCTTCCTGGCCACCCGGGCCGAGCGGCTGCTGCGCCCGACGGTCCTGTTCGCCGGGATCTGGCTGGTCCTCGGCCCGGTCCTCGTCGCCGTGTGGGAGGAGCCGCGCCTGGCCACCGACGTGGCGCGCATCGCCGCGCAGCCCCTGTGGTTCCTCGCCGTCTACCTGCTCGTGGTGCTGGCCGCGCCGGTCCAGCGCCGGCTGCACCGGCGCCACGGCGCGCTGCTCCTCGTGGCCCTGGTCGCGGTGGTCGTCGGTCTCGACGTCCTCCGCATCTCCACGGTGGCGTCGGGGGTCGCGGTGGCGAACTACCTGGCGGTGTTCCTCTTCTGCCAGGAGCTCGGCTTCCTCTACGCCGACGGGCGCTTCGCCGCCGTCGCCCCGCGCCGGGCGGCCCTGGTCGGCGTCGGTGCCCTCGGCGCCCTGGCGGTGCTCACCAGCGCCGGGCCGTACCCCGTCTCGATGATCGGCCTGCCCGGCCAGCGCCTCTCGAACATGAGCCCGCCGACGGTGGTGATCCTCGTGCTCGGCGTGGCTCAGGCCTCGCTCCTGCTGGCGGCCCACGGCCCGATGTCCCGATGGCTCCGGCGGCCGCGGGTGTGGCGGGCGACCGTCGTCGCCAACCTGGTGGTCCTGACCACGTTCCTGTGGCACCTCACCGCGCTGATCGCCGCCGGCGCGGCCCTGTTGGCCCTGGGTGTGCCCGTGGTCGAGCCGGGCACGGCCGCCTGGTGGTACGAGCGACCGCTCTGGCTGGGCGCGGCCTGCGTGGTGCTCGGCGTCGTCGTGCTCGCCCTCTCCCCGGTGGAGCGCCGGCCGGCACCGCCGGCTGCGTCCGGCCACCTGCCCCGCCGCGTGGGCGGCGCGCTGGCCGCCTTCGTCGGCCTGGCCGGCCTGGCCCTGGCGGGGTTCGCCCACCCGTTCGAGGCCGGTCGGGGCGACCTGCTCGGCCTCCGCCTCAGCCCCGCCGTGGCGGTGGCCCTGCTCGTCGGCGGTTGGCTCAGCGCCCGGGGACCAGCACGCTCCCCTTGACCCAGGCCTCCCAGCCGTTCTCGCAGCGGACCTGGGCCCACTCGCCCTGCTGGCCGACCACCCGCACGGCGAGGCCCGGGTCGAGGTGGCCGTTCGACGGCCCCGTCGCGTCGGGCACGGGCCAGGTCGGCAGCCCGCCCGGGGGGACGGTGTGGGTCGGGACGAAGGCGGGTCCGGGAGCGCCGGGGGGTGGTGCCATCGGGGCCGGTGCCATCGGGGCGGGTGCCATCGGCGCGGCAGGGGCGGCCATCGGCGCGGCCGGGACGGCCGCCGGGGCCGCCACGGCACCGTGCTTCGGCACGAACGCCCCGACCACCGCGCCGAGGAGGAGGCCCACCACCGGGAGCACCGTCACGAGGACGCTGCTCAGGGGCAGCACCCCGAACAGCACGAGGTCGAGGGCGACGAAGAAGAAGAGGAAGAGGCCGGTCACGGCGGCCGTGAGGGAGCGTCCGATGTTCACGATGCCCTCCGGAAGATCGGCCAGATCGCGGCGGCGAACCCGGCACCGGCCAGCAGGGTCAGCACCAGCGAGGCGGCCGGCAGCGCCGGCGACTTGAAGGGGCCGCCCTCGATGACCACGTTCACGAACCCGTCACAGGACTGGGCGGTGTCGGTGTGCTCGCCGACCACCCGGAACTCGACGCCGGAGGGCACGAGGGCGGGCAGGTCGTACTCCTCGACCCCCTGGTTGGAGGTCGAGTCCGTCGTGCCCTCCCACGAGTCGATGGTCACGTTCCCGAACGGCGGGGGAAGCTCGACCGCCACGTGGCCCGAGTAGGCGCCCGGCGCCGCCGGGACCGAGCCGGTCCACGACACCGAGTCCTGGCGGGGGACCGTGACGGTCTGGGTCCCCACGGCGGCGACGTCCACGGTGAAGGGTCCGGCGCCGTCGGTCCCCTGGGCGAAGGCGCCCGTCGCCTGGCAGGGCCCGTTCAGCTCCGCCTGCGCGGGCGGGGCGACCATCACCCAGCACGCGGCCCCGAGGATCGACAGCACCAGCACCAGGAGGACTCGTGTGTTCCGCCTCATGGCCCGAGCGTGCGCCCGTCGCCGGGTGGCATGCCAGGACCGAAGGTCCTGAACCATCCTGCCGG
Organism: Acidimicrobiales bacterium; assembly: GCA_041908445.1. Lineage (GTDB taxonomy): Bacteria > Actinomycetota > Acidimicrobiia > Acidimicrobiales > DATDAH01 > JAEUJM01. Next base: position 16,670 of record JAYRFK010000043.1, read on the forward strand.
TCGTCCCGTCACGGGACGGCGAGCATCACGACGTCGTCGTCGTGGGCGAGCACGGTGAATCCGGCGGCGACCGCCGCCTTACCGCGCCCATCGGCCGCCAGCCAGCGCGCGCCCGCCACGACGTAGGCCACCTCTCGGCCGTGCAGTTCGTCGATGCTGACGTCGTCGGGGAAGCGGGCCAGGCGCCGACGGCGCTCGGCGTGGTCGGCGGGGAAGAAGCCCGAGTAGCCGTTGACGAGGGGATGCCCGGTGCCCTCGAGCGCGAGCATCGCATCCACGGTCGGCACGAAGTCGCCGGTCGCGGTGCCCGGGGCGAACGGCAACCAGACCACGGGGCCACCGTCGTCGCGCTCGTCGAGCCACGCCGACCAGGCGGGACGGACCGGCACGGGGTCGAGGCGGCCCGGCCCCACGCCGGCGGCCAGCACCGCGACGGCGACGAGCACCGGCGCCGCGACCCGCACCCAGACCCGCCGATCGGCGACGAGTCGGTCGAGGGCGGGGACGGCGAGGCCAACCAGGGCGACCTGCACCAGCGCCGCGGCCCGGAACGGTGAGCGCAGACGGCCGAGCGCGGCCAGGTGGTCGGCGAGCACGTCCCACGGGTGGACCCCACCGACCGACGGGCGGGATCCGGCGGACGCCACGAGGGCCACCCCGCCGACGACCACCAGGAACCAGGTGGTGCGGCGGCGCCGGGCGAGCACGGCGCCCGCCACCGAGAGGGAGAGGAGCGCGAAACCCGGCCAGAGCGGCCCCGAGGGTGTCCAGTCGCCGGGCCGGGCCGACCCCGCGAGGACCGTCCCCGGCAGCCAGCGCCGGTCGGCCAGCCGCTCGAGCTGACCGAGCACGACCGGGGCGGCCAGGACCCCGCACGTCGCCACCCCGATCATCACACCCCCGATGCGACGGGCCCGCTCGTCGGAGCCACTGGTCCACCACGAGCGCCGCACGAGGACGAGGGCGGCGACCACCAGGCAGAGTGCGAACAGGCTCGCGTAGTAGCCGCAGGTCAGCACGGCGGCGCCGAGGCCGAGGCCGGTGAGCGCGGCCGCACGGCCGTCGGGACGCTCGACCCAACCGAGCAGCGCGGCCAGGGTCGCGAAGAGCGGCCACACCATCACGAGCTGCAGGACGCCGAGCTCGTGGAAGACGAAGGGCAGGGCCTGGGCCAGGACGCCGGCCAGCAGCGCCGCGATCGGACGAGCGCCGAGCCGCCGAGCGAGGGCCCCCGCGGCCACCCCGTTGAGGGTGAGCGCGGCGAGGAGCACGAGCGAGTAGGCAGCCGGGCCGCCCGCGACGGGCCGCAGCAGGGCGAACGCGGCGCCGGTGAGGGGCTGCGGCTCGCTGAAGGCGAACGTCCCCGGGGTCGGCCAGAAGATCGGCGCGTCCCACCACCCCGACAGCAGGTGGGGGAGGCGGTCGGCGGTCCAACCGAGGGTCCAGAGGTTGAACCGGGGGACCGTGGCGACGGGCTCGGTGCCCGCCGGGAGGCGGTCGAGGTGCACGGCCAGCGGCCAGGTGAGGACGAGGGCCACCGCGGCGTGCACCCCCGCCCATGCCCACCAGCGCTCGGGGTGGGGCGCGCACCGACTCCGGCCCGCGACGACCGCAGTCGTCACGGGTCCGGGGCCGGCCTCGCTCACCTCAGGGCGCGGAGCGGCGGTGGCGCACCAGGGCGACGCCACCCAGACCGATGGCCGCGATCACGAGCACGACGAGGGCCACGCTGCCCGCGTCCGAGCCCCCGTCGTCGGACGACTCGGTCGACGCGGCCTCCTCGTGGTGGTCGGCCTCGGTGGTCGCGGTGTCCTCCGCGTGGTGGTCGGCCTCGGTGGTGTCGGTGGTGTCGGTGGTCTCGGCGTGATCGGACCCCCCCTCCTCGGCGTGGTGGTCGCCAGCCGCGACCGCCGTCTCGCCCGCGGCGACGACCTCGACGGTCGGCGCCGGGTGCTCGGGCTCCTCGCCCTCGCCGTCCCACTCCTCGATCCAGCGCAGCTCGCCCTCCTCGCAGGTCTGCACGGTCTTGAGCAGGAGCGTCTGGCCCGCCTGGTCCGCTGCGGGGGTCAGCTCCAGCGCGAACGCCTGCTCCTGGTCGGTCGGCAGCGGCTCGTCGGCGGTCCAGGTGACCACGCCGCCGCTCGACTCGATGGCCCACCCGGGAAGGGCCACGCCGGACACGGCCTCGAGGCCGTCGGGGACCTGGATGGCGACCGAGGTGGTGGGCGAGTCGTCACACCCGTGCTCGATGGTCAGCGCCACGGTGGTGGCCTCGCCAGCGGGGACGGTCGCCGGGTCGGGCTCGACGTGGGCGAGGGCGGGCGCGGCGGTGAGCACCAGGGCGGCGATGGCGGTGGCGCCGGACACGAGGGCGGTGCGCAGGGGTCGGATGGCCATGGGTGCGGCTCCTCGGAGTCGGCGCGTCGGACGCCCGCCTGCGGGCGCAGCGGGCTCGACAGCATTGGTCGACCGGGCGGGCCCGGGAGTTCCCGGCGCGACCTGCGCCCGCACGCGAGTCGGCCCCGCCGCCGGCGGGTGCCGGGCGGCGGGGCCGCTCTTCCAGGTGGGCCGGGGAGGATTCGAACCTCCGTAGGCGAAGCCGACGGGTTTACAGCCCGGTCCCTTTGGCCACTCGGGCACCGACCCTTGGAGCCATCGAGACTACCGCCTGTAGGGTCCGGTCATGCCAACGTTCGACGTCGTCTCCGAAGTGGACGCGCAGGAGGTGCGCAACGCGGTCGACCAGGCCAGCCGGGAGCTCGGCCAGCGGTACGACTTCAAGGGCACCAACTCCTCCATCGAGCTGGGGACCAACGAGATCACCCTGCACACGTCCAGCGAGGACCGCCTCACCGCCCTCACGCAGCTCCTCGAGGAGAAGCTGGTCAAGCGCAAGGTGAGCCTCAAGGCCCTGGACTACGGCAAGGTCGAGGAGGCCGCCGGCGGCACCGTGCGCCAGGTCGTCACCCTCGCCGCCGGCATCTCGTCCGACAAGGCCCGCGAGCTCAACAAGTTCATCAAGGGCCTCGGCCTCAAGGGCATCCAGAGCCAGACCCAGGCCGACCAGCTGCGGGTCAGCGGCAAGAAGCGCGACGACCTCCAGGCCGTCATCGCCGCCCTCCGCGAGGAGGACTTCGGCATCCCCCTGTCGTTCAGCAACTTACGCGACTAGCGCGCCGCCGGCCGAGCGAGCACGCCGGGGGTCAACGGCCGGCGCCTCCTACGAGTCGTAGTAGCCGGAGTGGATGTAGACGCAGGGGATGCCGTTGGCGTGGAACATGTCCACGTTGCGGCGGTCGTCCTCGAAGGCCAGGCGCAGGTCGAAGCCGTAGTCGCGGAGCTCGGCGACGGTGCGGTCCTTGAAGTGCCGTGAGGCCATGTAGTCGGCGTGCTCCCGCATGATCAGCAGGTCCCAGCGGAGCTGGTAGCGGTCGAGCCAGCCGAGGGTCTGGGGCTGCACCCGGATGGGCCGGGCGGTGAGCAGGATCACCTTGAGGTCCTGGTCGAGCAGGCTCAGCAGCCGGGCGACCTCGTCGATCAGGGGGTCGTCGCCGCAGGCGTGGAAGAACGCCTCCCAATCCCGGCGCGGGTACTCGAGGTAGTGCTGGCGGCCGGCGGCGTCGGAGAGCACGCCGTCCATGTCGAACACCACCGCGGGCCCGGGCTCGACCCGGTCCTCCCGCCAGTACCAGTTGTACCAATCCCCCGCGACGGCTCCCGGCACGGAGGGCTAGTCCTCCTGGGGCGACTCGGCGGCCCGGTGGCGGATCTCGTCCACCACCGCCGGGTCGGCGAGCGTGGTGGTGTCGCCCAGCACGTGGCCGTCGGCGACGTCGCGCAGGAGGCGCCGCATGATCTTGCCGCTGCGGGTCTTGGGCAGGTCGGGCACGAAGATCACCGTCTTGGGGCGGGCGGTGGGCCCGATCTTCTTGGCCACGTGGCCCCGCAGCTCCTCACCGAGCTCAGGGCTCGGGTCCTGGTCGCCCTTGAGGATGACGTAGGCCATGATCGCCTGGCCCGTCGTCGGGTCGGTGGCGCCGACGACCGCCGACTCGGCCACCGACGAGTGGTCGACCAGGGCCGACTCCACCTCGGTGGTGGAGACCCGGTGGCCGGAGACGTTCATGACGTCGTCGACCCGGCCGAGCAGCCAGAGGTAGCCGTCGTCGTCGATCTTGGCGCCGTCGCCGGCGAAGTACCGGCCCGGGTACTTGCTCCAGTAGGTGTCCATGTAGCGCTCGGGGTCGCCGTAGATCCCCCGCAGCATCCCCGGCCACGGCCGGGTGAGGGTGAGGTAGCCACCGCCCCGCTCGATGGGATGGCCGGCGTCGTCCACCACCTCGACGCCGATGCCCGGCAAGGGGAAGGTGGCCGAGCCCGGCTTGGTTGTGGTCACGCCCGGCAGCGGGGTGATCATCTGGCCCCCGGTCTCGGTCTGCCACCACGTGTCGACGATCGGGCAGCGCTCGCCGCCGATGTGCTCGTGGTACCACATCCACGCCTCGGGGTTGATGGGCTCGCCCACGGTGCCGAGCAGGCGCAGGCTCGACAGGTCGTGCTTCTCCGGCTCCTGGACGCCCCACTTCATGAAGGTGCGGATGGCGGTGGGCGCCGTGTAGAGCTGGGTGACGCCGTAGGTCTCGACGATCTGCCAGAGCCGGTCCTTGCCCGGGGTGTCGGGGGTGCCCTCGTAGATCACCGAGGTGGCCCCGTTGGTGAGCGGCCCGTAGACGATGTAGCTGTGGCCCGTGACCCACCCGATGTCGGCGGCGCACCAGTAGACGTCGGTGTCGGGCTTGAGGTCGAAGACGTACTTGTGGCTGAACGCCACGTGGGTCAGGTAGCCGCCCGTGGTGTGCATGATGCCCTTGGGCTTGGCCGTGGTGCCCGACGTGTAGAGCAGGTAGAGCAGGTCCTCGGCGTCCATGGGCTCGGGCGGGCACTCGGTCGACGCCTCGGCCATGAGGTCGTGGTACCAGTGGTCGCGGCCCTCGACCATCTCGACGTCCTGGCCGGTGCGCTCCACCACGACGACGGAGCGGACCGTGGGCGTGCTCGTCACGGCCGCGTCCACGTTGACCTTGAGGCCCGATGGCGCCCCCCGGCGGTAGCCCCCGTCGGCGGTGATGACCACGGCGCACTCGGCGTCGTTGATGCGGTCGATCAGCGAGTCGGGGGAGAACCCGCCGAACACGACCGAGTGCGGGGCGCCGATGCGCGTGCACGCCAGCATGGCGACGGGCAGCTCGGGGATCATCGGCATGTAGATGGCGACCCGGTCGCCCTTCTCGACACCGAGGCCCTTCAGGACGTTGGCGAACCTGCGGACCTCGTCGTACAGGTCGGCGTAGGTGATGGTGCGGGTGTCCCCCGGCTCACCCTCCCAGTGGTAGGCGACCTTGTCGCCCCGACCCGCCTCGATGTGGCGGTCGAGGCAGTTGTACGACACGTTGAGCTTGCCGCCGAGGAACCACTTGGCGAAGGGCAGGTCCCACTCGAGGACGGTGTCGAAGTCCTCGAACCAGCTCACGAGCTCGCGCGCCTGGCGGGCCCAGAAGGCCTCGAAGTCGGCGTCGGCCTCGTCGTAGAGCGACCGGTCGTTGACCAGCGCGTTCGCCGCGAACTCGGGCGGGGGCGGAAAGGTCCGCTCCTCGACGAAGTAGTTCTCGATGGTCGCGTCGGACATGGGGTCCCCCTGGACGGCTCGGGCGTGCGGCGCCGATCCTAGTGACCGCTCCACACCGCCCCTTCAGCTCACCGCCCACTCCAGCACGCGGAAGGCGCCCAGGCCGGTGGGGTCGAGGAGGGCCTCGGCCTCGGTGACGCGGCTGCGGGCCCGTATGGCGGCGAGGTCACCGAGGTGGGCCCGCTCGGCCCAGGTGCGGCGCCCCTCCTCGACGAGCTCGTCGATGCCGTGGGCCCGGAGGAAGGCGGCCTGGGTGCGGTCCTCGTCGGGCGGGCGCACGGCGGCGAGCTGGTCGACCGCCACCTCCACGGTCACGTCCTGCGCACCGGGGTCGGCGAGCGGGTCGCCGCCCCGGTCGTGGCCGCGGTAGGTGCGCAGCCACTCGTGCTGGGGACGGCCCGCCATCGAGGGGGTGGTGTCGGCGTAGTCGACCACGACGACCCGGCCGCGCTCGACGAGCGCGAGCGCATCGGCCAGCCACCCCGCGGCCCGCTCCTGCACCGGCAGCCTCGCCCCGATCGGTGCGTCGAGGGCGGCGAGCACCGGGGGAACCGGCCCGTCCAGGGGGACGAGGACCTCCTCGCCATCCTCGACCCACACCTCCAACCAGCCGTCGGCCGTCCGCTCGACCAGCCGGAAGGGCACGTTGTCGAGCAGCTCGTTGGCCAGCACCACCCCGGTGAGCGGGCCACGGGGCAGATCGGCTCGGGACTCGACCCCGTCCGGGTGCTGCCCCCGCTGCGCCGCCGCCCGCTCGACGGTCACGTACCGCAGCACCCGCGCGCAGTCGGGCGCCGCCGTCAGGACCGTGCGGGCGAGGGTGCCGGGCCCGGCTCCCGCCTCCACCACGGTGAACGGGTCGGGCTCGTCGAGGTCGTGCCACCAGGTGTCGAGGGCCCGGGCCACCACCGCCCCGAACAGCGGCCCCACCTCGGGGCTGGTCAGGAAGTCGCCGCGCCGGCCGGCCTGCCCGCCCGCGGCGTAGAACCCGCGCTCGGGGTCGTAGAGCGCCCGCTCCACGAAGGCATCGAAGCGCTCCGTGGGCACGCGGGCGGTGGTGCCGTCAGCCGCCGCTGGCGAGGCTGACGACGTCGCCGAAGTGGGTGAGCACGCCGGGGACGATGCCCCACGCCACGGTGGCGACGGTGGTGATGGCGAGCGCCGCCATCAGCGAGACCGGCACCTTGATGCGGGCCCGGTCCTCGTCGGGCACCGGGTTCATCCACATCTCCCGGGCCACGTTGGCGTAGTAGTAGAGCGCGATCACCGAGTTGATGGCGATGGCGATGGCCAGGAGGATGCCGACGTTCGAGGTGCCGTCGAGCACCGCCCGGAAGATCAGGAACTTCCCGACCCAGCCGGCGAGCGGCGGGATGCCGGCCAGCGAGAACAGGAAGATCGTCATGGTCACGGCGAGGCCGGGGGCGTACTCGAACAGGCCGCCGAAGCTCTTGATCTCCGCCGAGCGGGTCTTGCGGGCCACCGCGATGACCACGGCGAAGGCGCCGAGGTTCATGGCCGCGTAGATGATCAGGTACACCACGACCGCGGTGAGCGAGGTCTTCGGGTCGCCGGGCACCGCCAGCGGGGCGAGCATGTAGCCGGCCTGGGCGATGCCCGAGTAGGCCAGCATCCGGACGATGTTGGTCTGGCGCAGGGCGATGAGGTTGCCGACCGTCATGGTGAGGATCGAGCCGAGGGCGAAGAACCACTGCGTCACGTCACCCTGGCCGTGGAAGCCGACGAACACGAGGATCATCAGGGCCACGAAGCCGGCGGCCTTGGAGGCCACGGCGAGGAACGAGGTGATGGGCGTCGGCGCCCCCTCGTAGGTGTCGGGCGCCCAGGTGTGGAACGGCACCGCCGAGACCTTGAAGGCGAAGCCGATCAGGGTGAGCACGATGGCGAGGGTGAGCACCGGCTCGGTGACGCCGTCGGCGAGCTGGCGGCCGATCTCCTCGATCTGGGTCGTCCCGGTGAGCCCGTAGAGCAGGGACATGCCGTAGAGCATCACCGCCGAGGCGAACACGCCCATCAGGTAGTACTTGATGCTCGCCTCGTTGCTCTTGACGTCGCGCTTGCGCCAGCCGGCGAGCAGGTAGGCGGGGATGGAGAGCAGCTCGAGGGCCACGAACATGGTGATGAGGTCGCGGGCCGAGGCCATGACCACCATGCCGAGCAGCGACGACAGCAGCAGGAAGTAGTACTCGCCCTCGTAGTAGTCGCCCTCGGCCACGTAGTTGGTCGAGAGCAGCACGACGATGTAGCCGCTGACCGCGAACAGGGCGGTGAAGATCAGGGCGAAGTCGTCGACCGCGTACGCACCCCCGAAGAGGTAGCGGTCCGAGCCGTCGATCGCGAGCGTGATGACCGGGATCAGGGTGGCGAGCAGGCCGATGCCGGCCAGCGACGGGAGCGCCCACTTGCCGTCCTCGTCGGTGAAGAGGTCGACGAGCAGCACCACGACCAGCGTCCCCGTCAGCACGAGGGCCGGCGCGAGTGCGTGGAAGTCGAGGTGCGGCGCGGTGAACGCGGTCACCGAGGAGGCGAGGGCAGCGGGCACGGGCTCAGCTCCCGAAGGCGGACAGGGCGCGCACGACCGCCCCGTCGGTGATGTCGAAGAGCAGGTTCGGGTAGAAGCCGAGCACGATCATCAGGATGATCATGGGCGCCCAGGCGACCAGCTCGTACGGGGTGGCGTCGGGGATCTCGTGGCCGGCCCACTCCTCCTTGGGCTCGCCGAAGGCGACCCGCTGGTACAGCCAGAGGAGGTAGCCGGCGGCCAGCACGGTGCCGAGGGCGGCGATGACCATGTAGACCCGGAAGACCGTGACGTCGAGGTCGGCGCCCGGCTGGTACGCCGACAGGATCGCCGGGAACTCGCCCCAGAAGCCGGCCAGGCCGGGCAGGCCGAGCGAGGCCATGACGGACAGGCCGAGCAGCCAGGCCATGTGCGGCGCCTGGATGAGCAGGCCGCCGAGGCGCTTGATCTCCAGGGTGTGGAACCGGTCCTTGGTGGAGCCGGCGATGAAGAAGAGCATGCCGGTGATGAGGCCGTGGGCGACCATGCCGAAGATGGCGGCGTTGAAGCCGAAGTCGGTCAGGGTGGCGATGCCGAGCATCACGAAGCCCATGTGGGCCACCGACGAGAACGCGATGAGGCGCTTCATGTCGGTCTGGGCGAGGCAGCACAGGGCGCCGTAGATGATGCCGATCACCGCGAGCAGGCCGATCCAAGGGGCCCACTCGGCGGCGGCGTCGGGCAGCGCCGGGATGGCGATGCGGATGAAGCCGTAGGTGCCGAGCTTCAGCAGCACGGCGGCCAGGATCACCGAGCCGACGGTGGGTGCCTCGGTGTGGGCGTCGGGCAGCCAGGTGTGGAACGGGAACATCGGCACCTTGATGCCGAAGCCGAGGAACATGCCGCCGAAGATGAGCAGGCCGGTGGTGCGGGCCAGTCCGCTGCCGGCGAGCTCGGCCAGCTCGGGGATCTGGAAGGTGCCGAGGAGGAAGTACAGCGCCAGGAACGACACCAGCATCAGCGCCGAGCCGAACAGCGTGAACAGGAAGAACTTGATCGACGCGTACTGGCGGTTCGGACCACCCCAGACGCCGATCATGAAGTACATCGGGAGTAGCACGACCTCGAAGAAGACGAAGAAGAGGATGAGGTCCTGGGCGCAGAACGTGCCGACCATCCCGGTCTCGAGGATCAGGATCAGGATCAGGAAGGCCTTGGGGTTGTGCGGCTCGGGGAAGTGCTTCCACGAGTAGATGACGCACAGCGGCACGACCAGCAGCGTCAGCGCCAGCAGCGGCAGCGACATGCCGTCGAGGGCCACGTGGTACCGCGAGTCGATCAGCGGGATCCAGGAGCGGTCGACCTGGAACTGGAGGATCCCGGTGCGGTCGTAGTCGAAGTTCGCCAGCAGGGCGACGCCCACGCCGGCGGTCGCCAGCGACGTGACCAGGGCGACGAGCTTGTGGGCCTCTTCGTCCTTCCGCGGGATGAGCAGCATGATCGCCACACCCACCAGCGGGAGGAAGATGGCCAGGGTCAGGCCCCAGCTATCGAGGAAATCGGACATCGGTTTGCCTCAGCTCCTAGACGATGATCACGAAGATGCCGGCGATCAGGACCACGCCGCCGAACAGCAGGGCGGCGTAGTTCGAGATCTTCCCGGTCTGGATGCCACGCAGCAGCTGGCCGGAACCCTCGGCCGCTTGGCCGGAGGCGTTCACGGTGCCGTCGATGGCGCCCTGGTCGATGAAGCGGTAGGTGACCCGGGCGACGGCCCGGGCACCGGTGGCGACGCCGTTCACGACGGCGTCGAGCACGTGCATGTTGATCCAGTAGGCGAGGCGGGCCAGCGGGCCCTTCACGCCCGCGACGATGCCCTTCTCGTACAGGTCGTCGAGGTAGTACTTGTTCTCGAGGAGCGTGTAGCCGGCCCGCGCCGCCTTGTTGCGCTCGGTGATGCCGTGCGGGCCCTTGTCCCGGAAGTACCACAGGTAGGCGAGGAAGATGCCCGTCGCCGCGAGCAGCGTCGAGACGATGGCCAGCGCCCACGAGAACTCGGGGTGCACGATCTCCTCGGGGAAGGCGAAGGTCGGCTCGACGTAGTGCTCGAACTTCAGCTCGATGCTGTCGGGGAAGATCGCGCCGGGCAGGTTGACCACGCCGATGAACAGGGCGAAGAAGGCCAGGATGCGCAGCGGCCAGAGCATCACCGCGGGCGACTCGTGGGGCGTGCCGTGGCCGCGGTACTCGCCGAAGAAGGTGAGGTAGATCGTCCGGGTCATGTAGGCCGCGGTCAGCAGCGCGGTGATCGCCCCGAAGACGAGGATCAGCGTGTAGCTCTGCGACTGGCCCTGCTGCGCACCGGCGAGGATCTCGTCCTTCGACCAGAAGCCGGCCAGCGGCGGGATGCCCGCCAGCGCGACGGACGAGATCAGGAAGGTGAGGAAGGTCGTGGGCATGTACTTGCGCAGGCCGCCCATGTCCTTCTTCATGTCGAACGAGTGGTGCGCGGCGTGGCTCACCGAGCCGGCGCCGAGGAACAGGCACGCCTTGAAGAAGGCGTGGGTGAAGAGGTGGAAGATGGCCGCGGTCCAGGCGCCGACGCCGAGGGCGGCGACCATGTAGCCGAGCTGGCTGATGGTCGAGTAGGCGAGCACCTTCTTGATGTCGCGCTGGACGAAGGCCAGGCAGGCGCCCATCAGGGCGGTGAAGCCACCGATGAAGGCCATGTAGTTGAGGCTGCCGTCGAAGATCGAGAAGCCCCGGTAGAACACCGGGTAGAGCCGGGCGATCAGGAACACGCCGGCCACGACCATGGTGGCGGCGTGGATCAGGGCGGACACCGGGGTGGGGCCGGCCATGGCGTCGGGGAGCCAGGTGTGCAGCGGGAACTGGCCCGACTTGGAGCTGACCGCGGCCATGAGGCACAGCGAGGCGATGAGCAGCGTGGAGTGGCCGATCGAGCCGTCGAGCGACGCCAGGTTGGTGTCGACGACGCCGAAGCTGCCCACCGCGAAGAACAGGATGATCACGCCGATGATCAGGCCCATGTCACCGACGCGGTTGGTGAGGAAGGCCTTGAGGGCGGCGTCGCTGTTCTTCTTCTCCTCCCACCAGTGGCCGATGAGGGCGAACGAGCAGACGCCGACGAGCTCCCAGCTGACCAGCATCTGGAGGGTGCTCTGGCTGATGACCAGCATGAGCATCGAGGCGCTGAACAGCGAGAGGAAGGCGTAGTAGTGGGTGAAGCGGCGGTCGCCCTTGACGTACTCCGTCGAGTAGATGTGCACCAGCAGCGAGATGGTGGTGACGGTGAAGAGCATCACCGCCGAGAGGCCGTCCACGAGCGAGCCGGCGGTCAGGTGCAGGCCACCCGACTGCCACCAGGTGAAGCTGTGCTGGATGGGCTCGATCGCGGCGTGCCCGCCCTCCTCGGCGACGAAGGAGCCCACGAAGGCGCCGAGCGCGCCCTCGCCGTGCTCGCCGGCGGCGTTCACGTACTGGATCCACTGGACGAGCACCGCGACCGCACCGGCCCAGGCCAGGCCGAGCGCGGCGATGCCGATGCGCGAGCCGCCCTTGGGCATCCGCTTGCCGAAGCCCAGGATGAGCAGGAAGGAGACGAACGGGATCGCCGGGATCACCCAGGCGTGGTCGAGGAAGATCCCGACCGGGGTGTCATGGGCGGACTCGGCCGCCATGGTCAGCGCCAGCATGTCAACCCTTCATGACGTCGAGCTCTTCGAGGTCGACGCTCGCGCGGTTGCGGTAGATGAGCAGGATGATGGCCAGGCCCACGCCCACCTCGGCGGCGGCCACGGCGATGACGAACAGGGCGAACACCTGGCCGCCGAGGTCACCGTTCATGGCGCCGAAGGCCACGAGGTTGATGTTGACCGCGTTGAGGATGAGCTCGATGGCCATCAGGACCATCACCGCGTTGCGGCGGGCCAGCACGCCGTAGACGCCGATGCAGAACAGCACCGCGCCGAGCAGCAGGAACTCGTTCAGGAGCATCAGTCCCTCCTCGCGATGACGATGGCGCCGACGAGCGCGGCGAGCAGCAGCACCGACACCACCTCGAACGGGACGAGGTAGGTGCCGAAGATGGCGTCGCTCACCTGTGCGGTGGTGGTGACGGTGTCGGCGGGCAGCTCGCTGTCCTCGAAGCGGTCGATCAGCGTGTAGCCGATCACCGCCAGCAGGAGCACCGAGATGAGGCCGCCGACCCAGCGCTGGTCGTTGTCGAGGTCGGCCTCACCCCCGATGGGCGCCCGGGTGAGCATGATGCCGAACAGGAACAGCACGATGATGGCGCCGATGTAGACGAGGATCTGGGTGGTGCCCACGAACTCGGCGCCGAGGATGAAGTAGAGGCCGCCCACGCCGGCGAGCACGAGCACGAGGTACAGCGCGGCGTGCACCACGTTGTTCGTGGTGACCACCCGCAGGGCGGACGCCACGATCACCAGGGCGATGATGCCGAAGGCGATGTTCTGGGCGACGTTGAGGTCGACCGCCAGGATCGGGCTCATCGGGGGATCTTCTTCACTTTCTGCTCGGACCCGGCCTCGTAGGCCTCGTGGTCCGGGACGGTGAGCATCCACTCGCCCAGGCGCTCCTTGTCGTGCAGCAGGTCGGCGAGGCGGAACTCCGAGTACTCGAACTCCGGGCTCCAGAACAGGGCGTCGAACGGGCAGACCTCGACGCAGATGCCGCAGTACATGCACAGCGAGTAGTCGATGTCGAAGCGGTCGAGCGCGTTCTTCTGGCGGGGCTTGCCGCCCTCGCGCCGCGGTGGGGCGAGGTACTTGTGGCCCTCGATGTAGATGCACCAGTCGGGGCACTCACGGGCGCACAGCATGCAGACCGTGCAGTTCTCCTCTTTCAGCGCGATCACGCCGCGGGCCCGTGGCGCCGGCGACTCCTTCTCGTGGGGGTACTGCACCGTGACCGCGGGCTTGAGCATCGTCCGCAGGGTCACGGCGAGGCCCTTGACCAGGCCGGGGAGCTCGGGCATCAGAGCACCACCTTCAAGACGCCGGTCGCCGCGATGTTGAGCAGGGCGAGGGGGATGAGGAACTTCCAGGCGAAGCGCTGGAGCTGGTCCTCACGGAACCGGGGGTAGGTGAACCGGAACCAGAAGATGAAGAAGGCCACGAGCATCACCTTGGCGAACAGCACGAGCGGCCCGAGGACGTTCATGATGTTGCTGTCGAGGTCGAAGCCCGGCAGCCACCAGCCCCCGAGGAACAGCGTGGCGGCGATGGCGGCGAAGGCGAACGCGGTGCCGAACTCGCCGATGAAGAAGAAGAGGAACCGGAAGCCCGTGTACTCGACCTGGTAGCCGCCGACGATCTCGGACTCGGCCACCGGCATGTCGAACGGGGTCTGGGTCAGCTCGGCCTGCACCGCGATCAGGAAGATGGCGAAGCCGACGAACTGGGTGAGGATGAACGGGTTCCCGAGGAAGTCCACGCCGAAGATCGAGCCGTTGGCCTGGGCGGCGACGATCCCCTGCAGGTTGAGGGTGCCGGCCTGGATGACCACGCCGACCACGGCGAGGACGAGGGGCAGCTCGTAGGCGATGAGCTGGCCGGCGGCGCGCAGGCCACCCATGAGGGAGTACTTGTTGGCCGACGCCCAGCCGGCCATGAGGATGCCGACCACGGACAGCGACGAGACCGCGAGGGCGAAGAAGATGCCGGTGTCGAGGTTCTCCACGAACAGGTCGGGGCCGGCGGGCACCACCACGAAGAGCAGGAACGTCGACAGCACCACCACCAGCGGGGCGATGGCGAAGACGAAGCGGTCCGCCTTGTCGGGGAAGATGTCCTCCTTCTGGATGAACTTCACGCCGTCGGCCACGAGCTGGAGCACGCCGTGGGGGCCGGCCTCCATGGGGCCGAGCCGGCTCTGCATGTGGCTCATCATCTTCAGCAGGAAGACGTAGCCGAGGATCAGCGCCGACAGCGGGATGAACGACAGGACCACGATCACCTTGATGGTGGTGACCTGCCAGTAGGCCAGGTCGATGGCGAGGAGGGAGTTCGTCATCGATCGATGTCCCCCAGGATGAAGTACAGGCTGGCGAGGATGGTGATGACGTCGGGGACGTAGACGCCCTTCATCACCCAGGGCACGATCGAGATGTTGTTGAACGACGGCGTGCGGATCTTGACCCGGAACGGCACCAGGTCGCCCTTGGAGATGACGTAGTAGCCCATCTGGCCGAGGGGGTTCTCGGTGGCGACGTAGGCCTCGCCCGCCGGCACCTTGATGATGCGGGGGACCTTGGCCATGATCGGCCCCGACGGGATGCCGTCGAGGAGCTGGTCCACGATCCTGGTGGCTTCGCGGGTCTCCTGGAGGCGCACCCAGTAGCGGGCGAAGGAGTCACCGTCGGGGTGGGTCCAGACCTTCCAGTCGACCTCGTTCCAGACGAGGCCGCAGGGCCGGTCGCGGCGGAGGTCCCAGTCGACGCCGCTCGAGCGCAGGTTGGCGCCGGAGAGGCCGTAGGACAGGGCCACGTCGGCGGGGATCACGCCGATGCCGCGGGTGCGGGCCTGGAAGATCTCGTTGCCCATGATGAGGTCTTCCATCTCGTCGCAGAAGGTGCGGACCTTCTCCATGACGGCCTTGGTGTCGTCCACCCAGCCCTTGGGCAGGTCGTCCTTCAGGCCGCCGATGCGGTCGAAGTTCGGGTGGAAGCGCCCGCCGGTGACGGCCTCGATCTGGTTGAGGACGTGCTCGCGGTCGCGGAAGGCGAAGAACACCGGGGTGAGGGCGCCGAGCTGGACGCCCATGTCACCGAGGAAGAGCATGATGTTCGAGATCCGGGAGAGCTCGAACAGGATCGTGCGGATCCACTGGGCCCGGGGCGGTGCCTCGACCTCCATCAGCTTCTCGGCGGCGAGGATGAACGGCACCTCGTTGGCGAAGCTGCCCAGCCAGTCGATGCGGTTGATCAGGGTGGTGACCTGGGGGTAGCTCCGGACCTCCGTGAGCTTCTCGTAGCCCCGGTGCATGTAGCCCATGATCGGGTTGGCCTCGATGACCTGCTCGCCGTCGAGCTTGGCGACGATGCGGAGCGTGCCGTGGGTGGCCGGGTGCTGCGGGCCCATGTTGAGGGTCATGCCCTCGGTCTCGAGCTCGACGTTCACCCGGGCGTCGGCGGCCTGGCCGGCGATGTACGCCAGTTGCTGGCGGTCGGTGATCGCAGTCACTCTGCGGCCTCCTCGTCCTCGGACGCCTCTTCGCCGGGCATCGGCTCGACGTCGACGATGCCGGGCCAGGGCTTCACCCGCCGGGCCAGCAGCGGGAAGTCCTTGCGCAGCGGGTGGCCCTCGAAGTCGGAGGGCAGGTAGATGTAGCGCAGGTTCGGGTGGCCCACGAAGGTGAAGCCGTACATCTCGTAGGTCTCGCGCTCGTGCCAGTCGGCGCCGGCGTAGACCGGGGTCCACGAGTCGACCGTGGGGGCGTCGGTGTCGAGGTCGGCCTTGAAGGTGATGCCGTAGCCCTTGCCGGGGGCCTCGACCCGGGCGAACACTTGGAAGCGGCTCTCGCCCCCGGCGACGCCGGTGACGATGGCGCCGGGCTCCTTGGCGGCGGCGTCCGCGCCGGCGGCGGCGAGGTCCTCCTGGCTGTCCATGTCACGCCCGAAGGGCGAGGGCAGCCAGTCGATGCCCGAGAGGAAGTCGAAGTAGGTGCAGCCGCAGTCGTGCTTGGCCACCACCGCGGCCTCGCGCCAGGCCTCGGGCCGGACGCGGACCCAGAGGTCGTCGCCGGGGGCGAGGTGGTACTCGACGATGGCGTCGCCCAGCTCGGCCTGCAGGGTGGCGAGCACGCCCTCACGCAGCGGGTCGGGCTCGGCCGGGGGGGCGGCCTCCTCCTCGACCGCCGGGGCCTCCGCGGCGGGAGCTTCCTCGCCAGCGGGGGCGGCCTCGGTCGTCGGGGCCTCCTCGGCGGCAGGGGCCTCGTCGGTCGGCTCGGCCGGGGTGCCCTCGGGGGTGTCGGTCATCGGGGCTCACCGCCGCCGACGACGATGGGCTCGCCCCGCCAGCGCTCGGCCATGTCCTCGTTCTTGATGCGCTCCTGCAGCAGCACCACGCCCTCGAGCAGGGCCTCGGGCCGCGGCGGGCAGCCGGGCACGAACACGTCGACCGGGATCATCTGGTCGACGCCCTTGGTGACCGAGTACGAGTCCCAGTACGGGCCGCCGCAGTTGGCGCACGAGCCCATCGAGATGACGTACTTCGGGTCGGGCATCTGCTCGTAGAGCCGCTTGATGGCGGGGGCCATCTTGTCGGTGACCGTGCCGGAGATGACCACGAGGTCGGCCTGGCGGGGGCTGGCCGGGAAGGGGATCACGCCGAGGCGCATCACGTCGTAGCGGGGCGAGCCGAAGGCCGAGCCCATCTCGATGGCGCAGCACGCCAGGCCCCACTGGAAGACCCAGAGGGAGTACGTGCGGCTGAGGTTCAGCAGGTAGGTGAGGGGCTTCGGCAGCTTCCCCGACTCGACTAGACCCACCGGAGCACTCCCTTTCGCCAGGCGTAGACGAGGCCCAGCGCCAGGATCACGATGAACACGAGCATCTCGACGAGGCCGAAGGTGCCGTAGGCCTCGAGCTGGGTGGCCCACGGGAAGATGAAGACCGCCTCGACGTCGAACATCACGAAGAGCAGGGCGAAGATGTAGTAGCGGATCTGGCTCTGGGACCACCCGGTGCCGACCGCGTCCACACCGCTCTCGTAGGTGACGTACTTCGAGGGCTGCGGGCGGGTGGGGTGCAGCAGCTTCGAGACGCCGAGCATGGCCGCCACCATGACCACGGCCGCCCCGGCGAACACCGCCACGGTGAGGTAGCTCCGGAGGTAGTCCGACACGGTGGCGCAGCGTAGTGAACCCCTTCACATGGGGCCAAAGAGGGCCGAGGGGGGCCTTGCATCTCGGTGCATCTCACGCGACACTCGGCCCGCCTCCCCCTCGAACCCGCCTGCTGCAAGGAGGGTGCCATGCGCACCACCTGTCCGTCGGGGAGCGCGCCCCGCGCCGTGTCCCCGGTGCCGTCCCGGCCGCCGGCCGCCTACGTGGCCCCGGCCTTCGCCCCCGGTGGGGGCCCCGCCCCCGGGCTCGAGGAATCGCCGGTCGCCACCTTCGTGGCGACGATCCTGGTGATCCTCGCCTTCTTCACCAGCACCGCGGCCTGGTGCTGGTTCGTGTGCCGCCGCAACGGCGGCGTCCGCTCGTGCAGCGTCGGCTGGTACAAGGCCACCGCCCGCTGCCGGCGCTGACCGCGGGGGCGCGCCCCGCGCGCTGACCCGCTCGCGGCCCTCGCCGCCTCACCGTCCCCACCCGGGCGCGCTCGGCTCGCCCGGGTGGGCGTCGGCCGTCCCCTCGCGCCCGTCCCCGACGAAAGGGCCCGCCATGGCCTTCTCCCTCGACGCCTCCGACCGCGTCGCCCTCGACACCTGCACCCTCGACCACGACGCCCTGGTCGACGCCTTCACCGCGGACCGCTACCGCCTGGGCCCCACCGCGGCGGCGCTCCTCGCGGGCTGCGACGGCCGGGTGCGCGCCGGCGACCTCGCCGCCGAGCACGCCCTGGCCTACGGCGTCGACCCGGCGGTGCTGCTCCACGACCTCGGCACCTTCGTGGGCGAGTTGGCCGACGTCGGCCTCGTGCGCATCCGCCGGCCATGGCGCCACCACGTGGTCGGCGGGGTGCTCGAGCTCGTCCTCCCGTCGCCCGCCGACGCGCTGGTCGTGCGCCGGCGCTTCCCGGCCACGGCGGCCGGGTGCGTCCGGGGCGTCCTGCACTCGGCGCGGACGCTGGCGGTCCTCACCATGGTCTGGACGGTGGCGCTCGTCGGGGCCATCGCCACCTTCGCCCCCGGTGCCTCCCTGGCCACGGGCCTCGTCCCCGCCGCGACCGGCGCCGCCGGCGTGCTCGCCGTCGTGGCCCACGAGGTCGGCCACCTCGTCGCCGTGCGCGCCGTCGCCGGCCAGGCGAAGTACGTGGCCGCCGGCCCGTCGCAGGTGGGCGTGATCCACGACGTGCACGACCCGGGGCGCCGGCGCCGGGTGGCCGTGGCCGGGCCGGTCGGTGGTGCGGTCGTGGCAGTGGTGGCGGCCGCGGCCCTGCTCTCGCCGCTCCCCCACCCCGCCGACGCCCTCGCCGTCCCCACCGCCGTGCTGCTCGCCGGGTTCCAGCTCCTGGGGCTGCTGCCGTTCACCCGGGACGGCCGCCACCTGTGGGCGGTGGCCCGGTGATCGCCGTGCGCCCCGCACCGTCCGACCCGGTGGTCCGCCTCGTCGGCGCCACCGTCGTAGCCGGCGCCTTCACCCTCGGCCCGCTCGACCTCGAGGTCGCCGCCGGCACGGTCCACGTCGTGCTCGGCGCCAACGGCGCCGGCAAGACCACCCTGCTCGACCTCGTGGTCGGGCTCCGCGCCCCCGACGACGGGACGGTGGAGGTCGAGGGCCGGGTGCCCGACCCCGACGACACCGCCCGCTACCGCCGGCTCGGGTTCGCCCCCGACGACGAGCGCTCGATCCCGCTCGAGCTCACCGCCCCCGAGCTGTGGGCGCTGTGCGCCCGGCTCCACGCCCGGGTCGCCGGCGACCCGGCGGCGATGACCGACCGGGCTGGCGTGGTGGCCGACCGGCTGCGCTTCGACCCGCCGCCGTATCCCCTGCGGGCCCACAGCCACGGCATGCGCCGCAAGGCCCAGCTGGTCGCCGCGCTGCTGCACGACCCACCCCTCGTGGTGCTCGACGAGCCCACGAACGGCCTCGACCCGCTGTCAGCCCACGACCTCGGCACCCTCCTCGGCGAGCGGGCCGAGGCCGAGGGCGCCACCGCGCTGGTCACCACCCACGACCTGCTGTGGGCCCTGCGCTTCGCGGACGTGCTCACCCTCATGGCCGACGGCGAGATCCGCTTCGACGCCCCGCCGTCCGAGCTCGTCCCCGCCGACACCCTCGCGGCCGCGGCGGACGCCTTCGACGAGCTCGCCGACGGGCTCCGCTGATGCCCGCACCACCTGCGTCGCCGGTTCTGGCTCCCGATTCGATCGCCAGGACGATCGAATCAGGAGCCAGTTCGGTGGGCCGGGGCGGGCTGGTGGTGCTCGGCGGACTGGTGGTGCGGCGGTGGGCGGTGGCCGCGGGCACCTCGCCGCGGGGCCTGGTCGGCGGCGGCGCGGTCGTGGCCCCGGTGCTCGCCGGCGTCGGCTGGGCGCTGGCCGGACGGGTGCCGGCCCGGCGGGACGAGCTGCTCGCCCTCGGGCTCGTCGTCGCGGTGTGGGCGATCGCGGCGGGGTTCGGGGTCCTCGCCGCCCACGCCAGCACCGTGCCGCCGTCGCTCGGGTTCCTGCGGACGATGCCCGTGTCCCGGTCCGCGGTGGACGCGGCGGCCGCCCTGCCGCTCGCCGTGCTGGGCAGCGCCGGGGCGCTCGTGCTCGGCCCGCCGGCGGTGGTCACCACCGCCGCGGCGGCCGGACGGGGCGCCGGGCCGACCGCGGTCGCCCTGTCGGTGACCGTGGTCGCCGGCGGCGCGGTCGGCGCCATCCTGCACGGTCTCGCGGGCCGGCTGACGGCCGGCACGGTCGTGGCGCCGCTCCGACTCACCCTCGCGGTGCTGGCCTGGTTCGCTCTGGTCGGCCTCGCGCTGGCCGCCGCCCTGCCGGCGCTCGGCCGCCTGGGGGACGGGGGCGGAGCGTGGGCACTGACGCCGCTCGGTTGGTCCCTCCCCTGGTGGGCGCTCGTCGCGCCCGAGTCCGTCAGCGCGCTGGGGGCGCTCGGCACCGCGGTCGTGCTGGTCGCCGGCGCCCTCGCCGCCCGACCGGCGCCGACCGGGCCCCAGGTGGTGCCGCCGGTGACGGCGACTCGGCTCGACGGTCCCCTGCTCGTCGCCCGGGTCGAGAGCCGCCGCCTCCTGCGCCACCCCCGCACCCTCGAGGCGGTGGTGGTCGCCGGCGCCACCGCGGTCGCGCTCGTCGCCGGCGCCGCCTGGGCGTCCCGGCGCGTGACCGGCGCGCTCGACCCGGCCGTCATCGCGCTCCTCGGTGCCCAGGTCGCCAGCGCGCCGGCGGCACTGGCTCGGGGCCTGTCGGATCGGCACCGGCCCGCCGAGGCGACGCTCGCCCTCAGGTGCGGCGCCCACCTGACCGCGCTCTGGACGGGCGCCCTCGTGGTGGTCGTCCTCGCCGCCGCGCCGGCACTGCTCGGCGCGTCCGTCCTCCTCTCCCCCGCCGTCGCCGCCACCTGGCTGGCGGCGCTGGTCCCCTTCACCGCGGTCGCGGTCCTGATCTCGGTGGCGCTCACGCCGGAGCTGGGCAACGGCTCCGCCGAGGCGGGGGCGGTCCTCGCCGCCGCGCTGCTCACCACGGTGCTGGTCGCCGCCGCCGGCGATCTCGGCCTCCCGGTCCTCGCCCTCGTCGGCGCCGCCGCGACCCTCGCCGCGCTCGCCGCGGCCACCGCCCTCGAACGCGCCCACCGGAGGCCCGCATGACCCGCCCCGCCCGCACCGTCCTGGCCCTCGCCGTCGCCGCCACCCTCGGCCTGCTCGTCGTCGCCACCGCCACCGGCCGGGCCGCCGCCGGCCCGCTGGTGGTGTGGGCCGTCCACCATGAGATCACCGCCGAGGGCTCGGAGGTCCGACTCCGCCCCGGCATCGGGCTGCTGGCCCTGTGGCTCGTGGCCGCGGCGGCGCTGGTCGCTATTCGTCGTCGACGTGATGTGTAGGGATGTGTACGGTGCGACTCGTGGGCCGGACCAACATCGTGATCGATGACGAGCTGGTGGCGAAGGCCAAGGAGCTCTACGGCTTCGAGACGACGAGGGAGGTCGTCGACTTCGCCCTGCGACGCCTGGTCGGACAAGGCTCGCGGGAAGGGTTTCGACGCCTCCGTGGCATGGGCTGGGAGGGCGACCTCGACGAGATGCGCCGGACGCGGTTCCCCGATTGGTCGGAGTAGACACCTCTGCGCTGATCGAGTTCCTCCGGTCGACCGGCTCCCCGGCGGACCGCACGCTCGATCGTCTGCTCGATGACCCGGCCGTCGAGCTGTGCATCACCGAGGTCGTGTTCATGGAGGTGCTCTCCGGTGCCCGGACGCCCGGCGAGGTCGCCGAGCTCACCGAGGAGCTGCTGCACTTCCGCATGCTGCGCCTCGACCCGCTGCGGGGCTACGAGGAGGCGGCCACGCTCTATCGGGACTGCCGACGCGCGGGCTTGACCATCCCGAAGATGACGGACTGCCTCATCGCCGTCCCGGTGATCGAGGCCGGTGCCTCGCTGCTGCACGCCGACTCGGACTTCGACCGCATCGCCCAGGTCGCCCCCCTCCGCATCGAACCGGTGGTGCCGTGAGGATGCTGTCCCTCCTGCAGGACGCCCTTGCCCGCTGCCGGTACCCGACCGTCGGACCTAGATGGCTAGCAGGGACGAGGGCGGCGCGGAATGAACACCGACCCCCTTGGCACGGTCAGGGCAGGGCGCCTTCGGCCATGACGGCCAGCGCGGGGCCGTAGAGGTCGCGCTTGAGCTGGCCGACGGTGGAGCGGCCGCGGGCGGCCTGGGTGACGGCCAGCGCCACCGCGTCGCGGACGACCTCGTTCTCGGGGGCGACGGCGTCGACGATGGCCTTCGCCAGCGCCTCGTCGGCCGGGTAGCGCCGGCCGGTCAACACCGCCTCGTGAGCGACCTGGGGGGTGAGGCGGGCCTGGACGATGGCGGCCATGCCCGGCGCCAGCGGCATGTTGAGGTCGACCTCGGGCAGGCACCAGAAGCCCCGGTCGGAGCGCATGACCCGGGCGTCGTGGGCGAGGGTCAGCATGGCCCCGCCGGCGAAGGCGTGGCCGTTGATCGCGGCGACCGTGTAGGTCGGGAACGACAGGAGCCGCCCCAGCAGACGGATGGTGTCGGTGATCATCTCGCCCGACAGGTGGCGCTCCTCGGGGGCCAGCGTGCCCATCCAGTCGAGGTCGAGGCCGTTCGAATAGAACTTCCCGGTCCCGGTGGTGACCAGCGCCGTGTAGGTGTCGTCGCCCTCGACCTCGTCGAGCGCCGCGTTCCACGCCGCGATGGACGTGGGGTTGAAGCGGTTGTCGCCGGCGGTCAGCGTGATGAGCGCGACCTCGTCGCGCCGCTCGAGGGTGAGCGGCCCGAAGTCGGTCACGGCGCGACCGCCGCACGCCCGTTCTGGGACCACCGTGGCGTCATCCATGGCATCAGCGTGGTCCCAGAACGAAGGAACAGGGCTCGGGTCAGGGGGCCGAGGCGACGAGCACGGGGATGGCCTCGTTGGCCAGGTCCACCAGGTGCTGCGGGAAGACGCCCACGAAGAGGGTCACGCCCAGGCAGATGGCCAGGGCCAGGCCGGCGGCCCAGGGCACCTTCACCTCGGGGCCCTCGAGCTCGGGGATCGGGTCGTCGCCGTCCTCGGCGCCCATGTACATGGACACGATGATCCGCAGGTACAGGAAGGCCGAGATGACCGCGGTGAGCATGGCGATCAGCGCCAGCCAGTAGTAGCTGGACTCGATCGCGGCCTCGAGCACGTAGAACTTGGCGAAGAAGCCGGCGGTGAGGGGCACGCCCGCCTGGGCCAGCAGGAAGACCGTGAAGAGGAAGGCCAGCACCGGCTTGCTCCCGGCCAGGCCCTTCAGGTCGTCGAGGCTGGTGAGCTCGTCACCGTGGCGGCTGACGAGGGTGAGCACGCCGAAGGTGCCGATGACCATGAAGGTGTAGACGGCCAGGTAGAACAGCGCCGCCGACGTGCCCTGGGCCGAGGCCGCGACCACGCCGAGCAGGATGAAGCCGGCGTGGTTGATCGACGAGTACGCCATCATCCGCTTGGCGTCGGTCTGGACGACCGCCAGCACCGAGCCGACGACGAGGGTCAGTACCGCGAGGGCGTAGAGGATCGGTTGCCAGTCGGACCGGTAGGTCGCGAAGGTCAGGCTGAAGACCCGGATGAGCCCGGCGAAGCCCGCCACCTTGACCGCCGAGGCCATGAAGGCCGCCACCGGCGTGGGGGCGCCCTGGTAGACGTCGGGCGTCCAGAAGTGGAACGGCACCGCCGCGATCTTGAAGGCGAAGCCCACGAGCAGGAAGGCGAAGCCGATCAGCAACACCGAGTCCTGCAGCAGCACCTCGTCGGCGAGGAACTGGGCGATCTTCACCATGTTCGTGGAGCCGGTGGCGCCGTAGACCATGGCGATGCCGTAGAGGAAGAACGCCGAGGAGAAGGCGCCGAGCACGAAGTACTTGATGCCGGCCTCCTGCGAGGTCATGCGCTTGCGGTGCATGGCGGCGAGCACGTAGACGCTGATCGAGAGGGTCTCGAGGCCGAGGAACATCACGATCAGGTCGTTGGCCGAGGCCATGATCACGCCGCCCGCCGCCGACAGCAGCATGAGGACGTACATCTCGGGGCCCTCCATGCCCTCCCGGCGCAGGTAGCCGTCGGCGAGCATGGCGCAGAGCACGACCGCCGAGGCGATCACCACCGTGATGAAGACGGAGAACCCGTCGACGCCGACGGCCGAGGCAACCGCGCTGAAGGGCCCGTCGCCGGTCTGGACCTCGTGCCACAGCGGGATGCAGGCGGCGATGGCGCCGAGGCCCGTGAGCACCGTCCAGAGGGCGTAGAACCCGGGGAACAGCCAGCGCTTGGCCAGCGACGCGACGGTGATCAACAGGATGGCCCCGATCACCAGGATCAGGCCGGGCCACAGCGCCGACCAGTCGATCGAGGGCGTGTCGACGGCCTGGACGTCGCTGCCGTTGGCCTGGACGAGGGTGGCCAGGCTGGTCACGAGGGCGATCACTCCCCGCCCTCCCCGTGGTCGGCGCCGTGCTCGGTCTCAGCAGGCGGGTTGGCGGCGATGAGCTCGGCGCCCACGGCGGCGCCGGCGGTGGCGACCTCGGGCTCGCGGTAGTCGCTGAACTCCTCGACGTGGGCGATGAGCTCGGACACCGAGGGGTCGATGCGGTCGAGGGCGGGCTTGGGGTACACGCCGAGGAAGACGATGAGGCCGATGAGCGGGACCATCACGAGGGCCTCCCAGCCCTTGAGGTCGCCCATTTCGCGGTTGGCGTCGTCGGTGGGCCCGTGGAACACCCGCTGGTAGGCCCAGAGCAGGTAGATGGCGGCGAGGACGACCCCGAAGGCAGCGGCGACGGTCCACCACCGGGCGGTGAGGAACGAGCCGGTGAGGATCAGGAACTCGCCCACGAAGCCGTTCAGGCCGGGCAGGCCGATGGAGGCGAACAGCGTCACCGTGAAGAAGGCGGCCAGGATCGGCGCCGCGGTCTGCAGACCCTTGAGCTCGGAGATCTGGCGGGTGTGGCGGCGTTCGTAGATGAAGCCGACCAGGAGGAACAGGGCGCCGGTCGAGAGGCCGTGGTTGACCATCTGGAGCACCCCGCCCGACAGGCCCTGCTGGGTGAGGGCGAAGGTGCCGAGCACGATGAAGCCGAGGTGGGCCACCGAGGAGTAGGCGACCAGCCGCTTCAGGTCCTTCTGCATGGTGGCGACGATGGCGGCGTAGAGGATGCCGATCGTGCCCAGCGTCAACAGCAGCGGGGCGAAGTACACCGTCGCCTCGGGGAACAGGTAGAGCCCGAAGCGCAGGAAGCCGTAGGTGCCGAGCTTGAGCATGACGGCGGCGAGGATCACCGAGCCCGCCGTCGGCGCCTCGGTGTGGGCGTCGGGCAGCCAGGTGTGCACCGGGAACAGCGGCGTCTTGATGGCGAAGGCGAGGGCGAAGGCGAGGAAGATCCACCGCCCCGTCGTCGCCGCGACCGACTGGGTGTTCGCCAGCTCGACGAGGTCGAACGTGATCGGGTTGCCGCTCGCCTTCGCGCTGAGGATGACGAGCGAGATGATCCCGACCAGCATCAGGGCCGAGCCGAACATCGTGAACAGGAAGAACTTCAGCGCCGCGTAGACCCGCTTCCCGTGGCCCCAGCCGCCGATGAGGAAGTACATCGGGACGAGGACGATCTCGAAGAAGACGAAGAAGACGAACAGGTCCAACGCCAGGAACACGCCGAGGCAGCCGGCCTCGAGCACGAGCAGCCAGGCGTAGTACGGCTTCGGGTCGTGGTGCGGGGCCGACCCCAACATCGCGATCGGGAAGATGATCCCGGTCAGGACGACGAGCAGCAGCGAGATGCCGTCGACGCCGAGGTGCCACGAGATGCCGAGATCCTGGACCCACGGGTGGATGGTGACGAACTGGAAGCCCTCGGCGCCGGTCTTGAAGGCGGCGAGGAGCCAGAGCGTGAGCGCCCCGGTGGCGGCCGCGAAGAGGACCGCGGTGAGGCGGACCAGCTCGGGCCGGCGCTTGGGCAGGAGGGCGACGACCAGGGCGCCGAGGCCCGGCAGCAGCACCAGGGTGGTGAGCAGCGGGAACGACGGGCTGGCGTCGGAGACCGAGGCGAACATCACACGCCCGCCCGGGTCAGGAACCAGGCCGCGAGGAGCACGGCGCCGATGGCCACCCCCAGGGCGTAGTTGCGGACGTAGCCCGTCTGGACCTTGCGCAGGCCGAGCGAGCCGCCCCGGACGAGGGTGGCCACGCCGTTGACCGCGCCGTCGATGATCCGGGTGTCCACGAACACCATGGCGTTGAAGAGCCAGGTGCCCGGGCCCGAGACGAAGGCGGCGTAGCCCTCGTCGATGCGCCAGGCCCGACTGAGGATCTCCTTGTCGAAGACCTTGGCGTCGATCTTGTGGGCCAGGTACGTGCGGTAGGCCACGAAGATGCCGACGAGGCAGACCAGCACGGAGATGCCGGCCAGCGCGAACTGCATCGCCCCGGCCACGTCCATGTGGGTCTCGGCCCCCTCGACGACCGGTTCGAGCCAGGTCTCGAGGAAGCGGAAGTTGAGGCTGAAGGGCAGGTTGAACACGCCGGCGCC
Source organism: Acidimicrobiales bacterium (assembly GCA_041908445.1). Classification (GTDB taxonomy): domain Bacteria; phylum Actinomycetota; class Acidimicrobiia; order Acidimicrobiales; family DATDAH01; genus JAEUJM01. The sequence goes on from JAYRFK010000043.1 coordinate 42,815, forward strand.
GACCGAGAACACCGCGAGGACGATCAGCGGCAAGGTCATGGTGGGCGGCGACTCGTGGGGGTGGAAGTCCTCGGGCAGGGCGTGGTGGCCTCCGTGGACGACCGCCTCGGGGGTCGCGTCCTCGGCGCCCTCACCCTCCGCCTCGACGTCGGTCGCGGCCTCGCCGGGCAGGGCGTCGTGCCAGCGGGGCTCGCCGAAGAAGGTGAGGAACATGAGGCGGGACATGTAGAAGGCGGTCAGGAGGGCGGTGACCAGGCCCACGACCCAGAGCACCTTGTTGTCCTGCCAGGCGAACAGGAGGATGTCGTCCTTCGACCAGAAGCCGGCGAAGGGCGGGATGCCGGCGATGGCGAGCCAACCGACGAGGAACGTCCAGAAGGTGATGGGCATGTACTTGCGCAGGCCGCCCATCCGGCGCATGTCCTGCTCCTCGTGCATGCCGTGGATCACCGAGCCGGCGGCGAGGAACATCAGGCCCTTGAAGAAGGCGTGCGTGATCATGTGGAAGCCGGCGGCGATGTAGGCGCCGGTGCCGATGGCCATGAACATGTACCCGAGCTGGCTGACCGTGGAGTAGGCCAGCACCTTCTTGATGTCGTTCTGGCCGATGGCGATGGTGGCCGCGAGCAGGGCGGTGGCGGCGCCGATGGCCGCGATCAGGCCGGGCAGCCAGTCCGACGAGGCTGCGAGCATGGGGTTGATGCGGATCATCAGGTAGACGCCGGCGGTGACCATGGTCGCGGCGTGGATGAGCGCCGACACCGGGGTCGGGCCCGCCATGGCGTCGGGCAGCCAGACGTAGAGCGGGATCTGGGCGGACTTGCCCACCGCGCCGACGAAGAGCAGTGCGGCGATGGCGGTGACCGTCGTGGTGGCCATGGAACCGGCGGCCGGCAGCACCTCGAGGTACGAGAGCGAGCCCACCGTCAAGAAGGTGAGGAAGATGGCCAGCATGAAGCCGACGTCACCGATGCGGTTGGTGACGAACGCCTTCTTGCCGGCGACCGCGTTGGCCTCCTCGGTGAACCAGAACGAGATGAGGAAGTACGAGCACAGGCCCACGCCCTCCCAGCCCACGAAGGTGAGCAGGAGGCTGTCGCCGAGGACGAGCACCAGCATGGAGAAGACGAACAGGTTCAGGTAGACGAAGAACCGCCCGAACTTCGGGTCCCCATGCATGTACCCGATCGAGTACACGTGGATCAGCGCGGCGATGCCCGTGACGAACATGCACATGCTGATCGACAGCGGGTCGGCGAGGGTGCCGACGTCGACGTGCAGGCCGCCGACCGGCAGCCAGGTGTAGAGCACGTCGACGACCGTGCGCTCCTCGGCCGGCATCGACTGCAGGTCGAAGAAGACCGCGAGGGTGACGAGGAACGACCCCGCCACCGTGAGGGTGCCGATGATGCCGGGCCACGGCTCCTTGAGGCGCTGGCCCCCGAAGAGCAGCACCAGGAAGCCGACGAGCGGCAGCAGGGGGATCAGCCAGACGTAGTCGACCACGGTGCCGCCCTAGCCCTTCAGCGTCGAGAGGTCGTCCGCGGTGGCGCCCGGGCGCCGGCGGAGGATGGCCACGATGAGCCCGAGGCCGACGACGACCTCGGCCGCAGCCACCACGAGCACGAAGAACACCACCACCTGGCCGCCGATGTCACCGAGCATGGTGCCGAAGGCGACGAAGGTGAGGTTGACCGCGTTGAGCATGAGCTCGATGCACATGAACATCACGAGCGGGTTGCGGCGCACCAGGAGCCCGAAGGCCCCGATGGCGAACAGCACCGCGCCGAGGGCGAGGTACCAGCTCGGGGTGACCTCGATGGCGGCGATCACGAGCCCACCTCCTCGGCGTCGGCGTCCTCGTCGTCGCCCTTGTTGGCGAGCACGACGGCGCCGACCACCGCGATGGTGAGCAGGATGGCCGTGATCTCGAACGCCAGCACGTAGTCGGTGAACAGCACCGTGCCGAGCTGGTTGATGTTCGGGACGGTGTCGGAGATGGCCTCGGTGGCGGCGTGCAGGCCGGTGGCCGGGGTGTCGCCGCCGAGCAGCGCCACCAGCAGCACCGCCAGGCCGGCGGCCGCGGTCAGGATGGCGAGCGGGCGCTGGCCGATGAGCGGGTCGACGCTGAGGTCCTCAGCCTGGTCGACGCCGAGCAGCATCAGCACGAACAGGAAGAGCACCACGATGGCGCCGGCGTAGACGATGACCTGCACCGCGGCCAGGAACTGCGCGTCCTGGGCGATGAAGAGCACGGCGATGCCGAACAGGGTGGCGACGAGCGACAGCGCCGCGTGCACCGGGTTGCGCGAGAGGATGACCCCGAACGCACCGGCGAGCACGATCGCCGCGCTGACCACGAAGACGACGAGATCCATCAGTGGTGGCCCTCCTCGTGGCCGCCGTGGCCGTGGTCGTCCTCGACGGGGAGGTCGTGCTCGGCGTCGTCGGCCGCGTCGGCGGTCTGGCCCTGCTCGGGGGCCCGCACGCCGTAGCCGAGCTCGCCCGCCCAGGCGACCCGGCCCACGTAGTTGGCGTTGCCCGCGGGGGCGGTGGCGCGCATCCAGGCCGACGTGTTGGCGTCGTCGCCCTCGCGCCAGTCCTCCCAGGGCAGCTGCTTGGGCTTGCCGTCGTCGCCGACGACGAGCTCCTCGCGGGTGTAGATGGCGTCCTGGCGGCTGGTGAAGGAGAACTCGAACAACTTCGACTCGGTGATGGCCTCGGTGGGGCAGGCCTCCACGCAGAGGTCGCAGTGGATGCAGCGCAGGTAGTTGATCTCGTAGACGAAGCCCCAGCGCTCACCCGGGCTGACCGGGTCGTCGGGCGGGTTGTCGGCGCCCCGCACGTAGATGCAGCGGGCGGGGCACACGCCGGCGCAGAGCTCGCAGCCGATGCACTTCTCCATGCCGTCCTCGTACCGGTTCAGCACGTGGCGGCCGTGGCGGCGCACCGCGATGGGCGCCTTCGCCTTGGGGTACTCGTCGGTGAGGCGTTCCTCGAAGAGCTTCTTGAAGGTGACGCCGAAGCCGCGGATGTAGTCGAACGGGTCATTCGCCATCAGGTGAACGCCTCCGTCTCGGTCTCTTCACGGCGCCGGCGGGCCGTGCCGATCGCGGCGTTCAGCAGGCCGGCGGCGGCCAGCAGCACCAGCACGGCGATGCCGAGCACCAGGGCGAGGTTCCAGTCCTCGTCCCGGGCGATGCGGAAGGCGCTGATGAGCAGCAGCCAGCCGAGGGCCAGCGGGATGAGCAGCTTCCAGCCGAGGTCCATGAGCTGGTCGTAGCGGAACCGGGGCAGGGTGGCCCGGAACCATACGAAGACGAACAGGAAGATGAACAGCTTCGTGAAGAACCAGAGGATCGGCCAGATCCAGTCGGGGCCGAACAGGATCGGGCCCGTCGGCCCGCCGAGGAAGAGGGTGACGATGATCGCCGACATCGTGACCGTGTTCATGAACTCGGCGAGGAAGAACAGGGCGAACCGGATCGAGCTGTACTCGGTGTGGAAGCCGCCGACGAGCTCCTGCTCGGCCTCGACCAGGTCGAACGGCGGCCGGTTCAGCTCGGCGGTGGCCGCCATGATGAAGATGACGAACGGCACGAAGCCGGCCGCCCACAGGTTCCACGAGTAGTCGGACTGGGTCGAGACGATGGTGTGGGTGCTGAGGCTCCCGGCCAGCAGCACGATGGTCGCCACCGAGAGGCCGAGGGCGGCCTCGTAGGAGACCATCTGGGCCGAGGCGCGGACCGAGCCGAGCAGCGGGTACTTCGAGCCCGACGACCAGCCGGCGAGCATCACGCCGTAGACCGCCACCGACGACATGGCCAGGGCGAGGAGGATGCCGATGGGCGGGTCGGCGAGCTGGGCGTAGGTGGTGTGGCCGAACAGCTCGATGGTGCCGGATCCGCCGTCCATGAAGTTGCCCGCCACCGGGATGATCGCGAAGGTCAGGAAGGCGGGGACCAGCGAGAGGTACGGCGCCAGCTTGAACACCGTGAGGTCCGCCTTGTCGGGCTTCGAGTCCTCCTTGAAGAAGAGCTTGATGCCGTCGGCGAGGGTCTGGAGCAGGCCCCAGGGCCCGGCCCGGTTGGGGCCGATGCGGTTCTGCATGTCCGAGATGACCTTGCGCTCGAACCACACCATGAACATCACCGCGACCATCAGGAACGCGAAGGTGATGACGGTCTTGAAGACCACGATGAGGACGACGGTCAGGTCGACCCCGTCGGAGAACAGCGGGTCGCCCATCAGCTCGCACCCCCCTCGTCAGCGGTGACGGACTCGATGCGCACGACGGTGACGGGCTCGGTGACGTCGACCAGGGCGGCGGCGTCGGCGCCGGGCTGGCGGAAGGCCAGGGCGGCGGTTCCGGCGGCCAGGCCCTTGTCGGCCACGGCGGGGACGATCACATCGCCGCGGGCGGAGCGGATGCGCACCTCGGTCACGCCGGCCACGCCCACACCGAGGCGGTCGTGGTCCTTCGGGGCGAGGTGGACGGCCGCGGCCGGGGCCAGCTTCGCCAGCGAGGGCGAGTGGGCCACGAGCGTGCCCTCGTCGTAGAGCTTGCGGCCGACCAGGAGGCGCAGCGAGTAGGCGTCGGTGGCCGCCGGTGCCGGGGCCGCGGGGGCGCCCGCGAAGGTGAGGGGCTCGGGACGGGCGGGGCCGGCGACGGCGACCTCGTCGGTCGCCTCGGTGTCATCGGCCTCGTCGCCGCCGTCGGCGGTGGCGTCGGCGTCGACGGCCTCATCGGCGGTGGCCTCGGCCTCGGGGGCGTCCTCCGCCTCGCCGGTGTCGTCGGCCTCGGCGGTGTCGTCGGCCTCGTCGACGGCGACCAGGTCGGCGGGCAGCGGCACCACGAAGCCGTCGGTGGCGGCCTCGGAGGCCAGCAGCTCGAGCGTGAGGCCGGCGTGGACGGCCGACACCTCGGCGATCTCCTCCCAGATGTCGCCGGCCGACTCGAGGCCGAGGTCGGCGTCGAGGCGCAGCGCCAGCTCGGCCGCGATCATCCAGTCGGCGCGAGCGGTGCCTGGGGGCGTCACCCGCTGGGTGACCCGGCTGACCCGGCCCTCGATGTTGGTCGTGGTGCCGTCCACCTCTGCGTAGCCGGCCGCGGCGAGCACCACGTCGGCGTGCTCGTTCGAGGCGGTGCGGAACAGGTCGACCGAGATCACCGAGCCGGCGCCCTCCAGGCCCCGGCGGGCCAGGTCGGCGTCGGGGACGTCGACCAGTGGGTCGGCGCCGAGCAGCACCAGGCACCCGATGCGACCGTCGGCGGCGGCGGCGAGGATGCCCGCGGTGTCGAGGCCGGCCTCGGCCGGCACCGCGCCCCAGTGGTGGGCGAAGAAGTCCCGGCCGTCGTCGAGGGCCACCCGACCGGGGAGCACGCCGGGGGCGAGGCCGAGGTCGAGGGCGCCGTGGACGTTCGAGCGGCGGAGGGCGGAGAGGAAGCGGGCGTCGGGACGGGCGTCGGCCACCGCGGCGGCGGCCTCCACGACCCCGGCGGCGGACTCGGCCAGGGACGCCCGACCGAGCACCACGGTGAGAGCGCCGCCGGCGAGGGCGTCGCGGGCCCGGGCCACGGCATCGGCGTCGACCCCGGTCGGGGCGGCGCCACCCGAGAGCAGGGCCCGCACGACCGCGGCGGCGTCGCCCGGCTGGTGGCGCAGCGACTCGGCGGCGTGGGGGGTCAGGCCGGTGGCGTTCGAGGAGACCTCGATGATGCGCACGCCGTCGGAGACGGCGGCGTGGCGGAGGCGCAGGTGCAGGACCGGCAGCTCCTCCTTGAGGTCGGGGGCGAGCAGCAGCACGGTGCCGCCCGGGGCGCAGGCCTCGTCGATGGTGGCCTTGGGCAGGCCGAGCACGACCTCGGCGGGCAGGCCGTCGGCGAGCTGGGCGTCCACGTGGTCGGTGCCGAGCACGCCCTTGGCCAGCTTGGCCCAGGCGTACGCCGACTCGTTGGTGAGGCGGGCGCCGCCGATCACGGCGATCGAGCCGGGCCCGCCGGCGTCGAGGGCCGAGCGGAGGTGGCCGGCGGCGGCCTTGAGGGCCTCGTTCCACGACGCCTCGGCGAGCTCGCCGCCGGCGCCGCGCACCAGCGGGGCGCCGAGGCGGTCCTCACTGTTGACGGCCTCGAAGTCGAAGCGGCCCTTGTCGCAGAGCCAGCCCCAGTTGACCGGGTCGATGTCCTGGCCCTGGTATCGCAGGACCCGGTCGCGCGAGGTGTGAATCGACACGCGGCAGCCGACCGAGCACGAGGTGCAGGTCGACTCGGTCTCGACGAGGTCCCAGGGCCGGGCCTTGAAGCGGTAGGGGCGGGCGGTCAGGGCACCCACCGGGCAGATCTGCACGGTGTTGCCGCTGAAGTACGAGGAGAACGGGTCGTCGGGGAAGGTCGCGATCTCGGTGCGCGAGCCCCGCTCGGTGAAGTGGATCAGGGGGTCGCCGGCGACCTCCTTGGCGAAGCGGGTGCAGCGGTCGCAGAGGATGCAACGCTCGCGGTCGAGGTAGACGTTCTCGCTGATCGCGATGGGCTTCGCGTAGTGGCGCTTCTCCTCGACGAAGCGGCTCTCCCCGGGCCCGTAGGCGATGGTCTGGTCCTGGAGGGGGCACTCGCCGCCCTTGTCGCAGACCGGGCAGTCGAGCGGGTGGTTGAGCAGGAGGAACTCGAGGATGCCGTCCTGGGCCTTCTTGGTGCCTTCCGACTCGGTGTTCACCACCATGTCGGGGGCGACCTCGATCATGCAGGAGGGCTGCAGGGCGGGGCCGCGGCCGCTGTCGATGTCGACGATGCACATGCGGCACATGCCCACCGGCTTCATCCGCGGGTGGTAGCAGAAGTGGGGGATGTAGACGCCGGCGCGCTCGGCGGCGGCGATGACGAGCTCGCCCTTCTCGGCCTCGACGGTCTGACCGTTGAGGGTGAAGGTGACCGTCTCGGTCTGGGGCGGCGTGTCGCTCACGACGAGGCTCCCACGCGGATGTCGACGGGCACGGAGCCGCCCACGGTGGCGATGGCCGGGGGTTCGGCCTTGGCGATGTAGGCCTCGAACTCGTCGCGGAAGCGCACCACCGCGGACTTGATGGGCGAGACCGCGGACGGGCCCAGCGGGCAGATCGTGGTCTGGCGCGGGGGCCAGGCGAGCCCGGGGCTGATGTTGTCGCACACGTCGAGCAGCAGCTCGAGGTCGTCGGGGCGGCCGTGGCCGTGGAGGATCCGCTCGAGGATCTTCTCCAGCCAGTCGGTGCCCTCCCGGCACGGGGTGCACTTGCCGCAGGACTCGTGGGCGAAGAACTTCACGACCTTCCAGCACGCCCTCACCGCGTCGGTGGTGTCGTCCATGACGACGATGGCGCCCGAGCCCATCATCGAGCCGGCCTTGCCGATGGCGCCGGTCTCGAGGGGCAGGTCGAGGTGCTCCTCGAAGAACCACGGCGCGGAGGCGCCGCCGGGGATGAAGCACTTGAGCTCGCGGCCGTCTCGGAGACCGCCGGCGTGGTCGAAGATGAGGTCGCGGTAGGTGGTCGTGCCGAACTCGACCTCGAACACCCCCGGGTTGTTGACGTGGCCGGACACCGCGAACAGGCGGGTGCCCCGGGAGGTCTCGGTGCCGAACGACGAGAAGGCCTCGGCCCCGTTGTTGATGATCCAGGGGAGGTTGGAGAGGGTCTCGACGTTGTTGACGATCGTGGGCTTCAGGTAGAGGCCCTGGGCCGCGGGGAAGTACGGGGGCTTGAGGCGGGGCATGCCCCGGTTGCCCTCGAGGCTCTCGATGAGCGCGGTCTCCTCGCCCACGATGTAGGCGCCGGCGCCCCAGTGCAGGACGACGTCGACCGAGTAGTCGGTGCCGAGGATGTTCTTGCCGACGTAGCCGGCGGCGTAGGCCTCGTTGAGGGCGGCGGCGATGCGCTCCTGGGCCAGGGCCATCTCGCCCCGGACGTAGAGGAACGCCTGGGCGCAGCCGACCGCGTAGCAGGCGATGAGCACACCCTCGATGAGCTGGTGGGGATCGCGCTCCATGAGGATGCGGTCCTTGTAGGTGCCCGGCTCGCTCTCGTCGCCGTTGACCACGAGGTAGCGGGGCCACACGCCCGGCGGGCAGAAGCCCCACTTCACGCCGGCCGGGAAGCCGGCGCCACCACGGCCGAGCAGCGACGCGGCCTTGACCTCGTCGACGACCGCCTGCGGCGCCTTGCCGAGCGCGGCCCGCAGGGCCTGGTAGCCGCCCGTCGCCTCGTAGCGGTCGAGGGTGTGCGAGTCGTCGACGTCCCAGCGGGAGGTGACGACCTTGGGGAGCTCACGCGGACCGGTCGGCGCCGCGGGGGTCTCCTCGGGGGTCTGCGGGGCGTCGCTCACGCCGCACCTCCCTCGGTCGGGGCGGGCGCACTCGCGAGCCAGGGGGGCTCGCTCTGGCCCTCGGGCACGATGGCGCCGGCGGCCTTGTCGGCGGGGATCGACTGGCGCACCCGGGCGAGGACGCCGTGGCGCGGGATCTCGGCGTCCTTGCGGCCGGCCCGGAGGTCGTCAACGAGCTGGTCGAAGTCCTCGTTGGTGACCCGGTGCGAGTAGCGGTAGTTGGCCTGCAGGCACGGGGCCTCGGTGCAGGCGGCGATGCACTGCACGCCCTGGAGCGTGAACACGCCGTCGGCGGTGGTGCCGCCGTCGCGCACCCCGAGGGTCTCCTCGGCGTGCTCGAGCAGCTCGTCGCCGCCGACCAGCGAGCAGGCGATGTCGGTGCAGACGTTGATGACGTAGCTGCCGACCGGCTGCCGCTTGAACATCTCGTAGAAGCTGGCGGTGCCGAGCACCTCGGCGGGGGTCACGCCCACGAGCTCGGCGAGGTGCTCCATGGCCTCGTCGGTGAGCCAGCCGTCCTGCTCCTGCGCGAGGTGCAGCAGCGGGATCAGCGCGGACTTGGGCCGGGGGTAGCGGGCGATGATCTCCTGGGCGATGACCAGGTTGTCCCGGGTGAGGCGCGCCACTAGCGGTCCACCTCGCCCATGATCGGGTCGACGCTGGAAATGATGGCCACGCCGTCGGCGAGCAGGCCGCCGCGCATCATGTGGGGCAGGGTCTGGAGGTTCACGAAGCTCGGGCCGCGGATGTGCATGCGGTAGGGCTTGGCGCTGCCATCGCTCACGATGTAGCACCCGAGCTCACCACGGGGCGATTCCACCGCGACGTACGACTCGCCCTCGGGCACCTTGAAGCCCTCGGTGAAGATCTTGAAGTGGTGGATCAGCGCCTCCATGGACTCGTCGATGCGGGCCCGCGGCGGCGGGGTCACCTTCTTGTCCTGGATGCGGTAGTCCCCGAGCGGCATCTTGTCGAGGATCTGGTGGATGATCCGGATCGACTCGCGGATCTCGTTGAGGCGGATGGCGTAGCGGTCGAAGCAGTCGCCGTAGGTGCCGATGACCACGTCGAACTCGACCTCGTCGTAGGCGAGGTAGGGGATGTCCCGGCGGAGGTCCCAGGCGTAGCCCGTGGAGCGCAGGATCGGGCCCGTCGTGCCGAGGGCGAGGCACTCCTCGGTCGTGATTACGCCGACGCCCTGGAGGCGCTCGCGCCAGATGGGCTGGCCCGTCATCAAGGTGTCGTACTCCTCGAGGCGGGGCGGGATGAGCTCGAGCAGGCGCAGCACGTCGTCGCGCCAGCCGTCGGGCAGGTCGGCGGCCACGCCGCCGGGGCGGATGTAGTTGTGGTTCATCCGCAGCCCGGTGATCTTCTCGAGGATCCGCAGGGTCTCCTCGCGCTCGCGCCAGCCGTAGATCATCATCGACACCGCACCGAGGTCCATGCCGTTGGTGGCCATGAACAGCAGGTGCGACGAGAGCCGGTTCAGCTCGCTCATGAGCATGCGGATCCAGACCGCGCGGGGCGGGACCTCGATGCCGAGGAGCTGCTCGGTGGACAGGGAGAACGCGAGCTCGCTGAACAGGGGCGAGGCGTAGTCCATGCGGGTGACGTTCGTGGGGCCCTGGAGGTAGGTGAGGTCCTCACCCGTCTTCTCCATCCCGGTGTGCAGGTAGCCGATGATCGGCTTGGTCCGCAGCACCTTCTCGCCCTCGAGCTCGAGCATGAGGCGCAGCACACCGTGGGTGCTGGGGTGCTGCGGCCCCATGTTCATGATCATGGTCTGGTCCTCGCCCGGGTCCTGCTCGCCCAGGGCGGCGGCGTCGGCCTCGCTCAGGCGCAGGACCGCGCCCAGCTCGCGCAGGCGCTCGGTCGCGCTCTCGAGGGTGCGGCCCGCCATCTCCTGGGCGCCCTCGGACGTCTCGGCCACGAGCTTCTCGGTGGTGCTCATCGCGGCGCGGGTGCTCCCTTGAACTGCACCGGGATGGCCCCGATGGCGTAGTCCTTGCGCAGGGGGTGACCCGTCCAGTCCTCGGGCATGAGGATGCGGGTCAGGTCGGGGTGGCCCTCGAAGGCGATCCCGAACATGTCGTAGGTCTCGCGCTCCATGGCCTCGACGCCCGGGTGGAGGTCGAAGATGGACGGGCAGGTCGGGTCGTCCGCCGGGACCTGGACCCGGATCCGGACCCGGCGGCGCTCGGTGTGCGACATGAGGTGGAGGACCACCTCGAAGCGCTCGGGGGTGACGCCGTCCGGCAGCGTGGTGCGGCCCGGGTGGCGCAGGTAGTCGGCGCCGGTGACGTCGAGGCACTGGTGGAAGCCCTCGTCGCCGAGCGCCTTGACCAGGGCCACGAGCTCCTCGCGGGCGGGGTGCAGGACCTCGATCCCGTCGACGCCGTGGGTCACGAGCGCGCCGTGGCGGCGCTCGGGCTCCGGCGCGGCCTCCGGGACGGTTTCCTCCGCCGTGGGGTCGTCGGCGTCGGCCATCAGGCCTGCTCGAGGACGGTGACGTGGCCGCGGCTGGGCGTGCCCAGCGACACGGGCTCGGGCTGGCCGTCGACGGCCGCGACCTCGATGCCGGCGCCGCCGCCGTTGGCGTCGCGGCGGCGGGTCAGGTCACCGGTCTGGATCGAGTCGTAGAGGGTGAGGATGCCGTGCATGAGCGTCTGGGGCCCGGGGGGGCACCCCGGCACGTAGACGTCCACCGGCACCACCTGATCGACGCCCTGGACCAGCGCGTAGTTGTTGAACATGCCGCCGCTCGACGCGCACACGCCCATGGAGATGACCCACTTGGGCTCCATCATCTGGTCGTGGATCTGGCGCAGCACCGGGGCCATCTTCTGGCTCACCCGACCGGCGACGATCATCAGGTCGGCCTGGCGCGGGGAGGCCCGGAAGACCTCCATGCCGTAGCGGGCGAGGTCGTAGTGGGCGCCGCCGGCGGCCATCATCTCGATGGCGCAGCAGGCCAGGCCGAACGTGGCCGGCCACAGGCTCTTCTGGCGGGCCCACTTCACCAGGCCCTCGAGGGTGCCGGTGAGGACGTTGTGCTGGAGGCCCTCGAGACCGTCGGTGAGGAAGGTCTTCTCGGGCGGCTCACCCGGCGTGATCAGCTTCGGGCTCATGCCGCTTCCTCTACCCGGCCCTCCAGGCCCACGCGCCGGATGGTGCTCTCGGAGGTGCGGGCCGCCGAGACCATCGGGCTCTGGGTCATGACCTTCTTGAGCGGGCCCCAGTCGAGCGCGCCCTTGGAGATCAGGTAGACGAACGACTCGAACACCGCCACCGCGAAGATGAGCACGGCGAACAGGCCGAACGAACCGAGGTCGCGGTACACGACCGCCCACGGGAAGAAGAAGATGATCTCGATGTCGAAGACGATGAAGATCATGGCCACGAGGTAGAAGCGGACCGGGAAGCGGTCGGGGGCCTCACGGCTCGGCACGATGCCGCACTCGTACGGGGCGGACTTCGCCTCGGTGGGCCGGCGGGGCGCGAACAGCGCGGACGCGACGAAGCTGATGGCGGCGAACAGCGCCGCCAGCACCAGCATCGCGAGGACCGGCAGGTACTGGTCCACGGCTACTTGGCGGCCTTGGCCAGCGCGGCCGCCTCGTCGAGGTGCTCGTTGAGCAGCTTCTCCCGGCGGTGCAGCACGTAGCAGAGCACCAGGAAGATGATGGCCGAGCCGATGGTCACCAGGGCGGGCGGGAAGCGCAGGTCACCGAGGTTGCGGACCATGACCACCGAGATCACCGGCTGGCTCGGATCGGCGGTCGGCGTCGGGGGCGCCTGGCCGGGGATGGGCTGGGCGTCGATCGACGGCTGCACCTGGATGATGGCGTAGTGGGTCGGGTTGTCGACCCGGAACGCGTCGGTGATGGACCACGTGACCCGACCGAGCAGCGAGTCGTCGGTGCGCAGCGGCTTGCCGCCGTAGGACCACCCGTCGATGGACACGTAGTCGGTGGTGAGCTCGAAACGGGCGTTGTCGCTCTGGGTGAGCTCGGCGTCGACGGTGGCCTGGGCCTCGGCCCGGTCCGGGTCGGAGGCCGGCAGCTCCCGCCAGTTGGAGAGCTCGGGGTCACTGCTTATCTCTTCGAGCTGCGCCTGGCTCAGGTCCCCGGTGTTGATCTCGATGACCTGCCACGACGGCGCCTCGCCGAGGGGGCCCTTGCCGTACATCCACCACACCCCGCCGAGGATGGTCATCCACCCGAAGAGGCCGGTGAGGGCGACGAGGAAGCCGAGCCGGGTACCCATGTTGGTGCCCAGGAGGAGCACGACCGAGCCGCAGAGGATCGCGACCGCGATGACCACGGTGAGCACACCGCGGATCTCCGGCTTCCAGGAGATGCCGGCGAGCGTGATGGCGAGTGTCGTCAGGTGCGTCATCAGTCGCTGCTCCTCGTCTGGCCGTCGGTCCCGATGACCTCACGCTCGTAGCGCACGATGGCCTCGATCTGATCGGGGGTGAGCATGCCGTTGTCCTCGGACATGCCGGCCAGGTCGGCCCGCAGTCGCTGGACGTCCTCGATGGCGTTGGGGCTCACGCCGAAGCCGGGCATGCGCCCGCTGCCCTGGCCGTGGACGCCGTACTGCTTGCCGTTCTCGGAACCGATGGTGATGAAGTCGATCATGTCCTGGTACTGCGACTCGCCCTCAGCCGGCTCGGTGTTGGTGGGGAACTGGCGCTCGGTGTCACCGTTGGTGAGGTTGGGCCCGAAGGCACCCGAGCCGGCGGGGATGGTGCCGTCGGCGACCTGCGGGTCGCCGTAGGACCAGCCCTGGGTGTGGCAGCGACCGCAGGAGTAGGCGCCGCCGGCGAAGCCGGAGTCGAAGCCGAGGTTGAACAGGGCCTCGCCGAGCTGCAGCGGGTCCTCCTGGTCGAGGCCCTCCTCTGCGGTGAGGCGGTCGAGCTCGCCCTGCACCTCGGACTGCATCTCCTCGGGGGTGAGCTGGATCGACCACATGTAGTCGATGAGGTTCTGGACCTGCTGCTCGTTGAGCGGGCCACCGCCCTCGACGCCCCACGCCGGCATCGGCGAGAACGGGCGGCCGTAGACGAGGATGTAGCGGACCTCGTCCTCGCTGAAGCGCCACAGCACGGTGTTCAGCGCCGGGGCCTGCCAGGCCACGGTGTCGACGAAGTTCCCGTTGGGGTCGGTGAGGGTGTAGTTGGCGACGCCGCCCACGCCCTCGGGGCCGTGGCAGCCGGCGCAGTTGAGGCCGCCGTCCGCGGTGGTGGCGAAGAGCTCCGAGCCCCGGTCGGTGAACTTGCGGTTGAAGTCCTGCACCGCGCCGTCCTGGCGGCCCGGCTCGTTGAGCCAGTAGAGGGGCAGGGTCAGCGCGATCACGCCGAGCAGGATGAGGCCCCAGGTGAGGGCCCGGTCGAGGACCTTGCCCTCGAGGGTCTCGTCGTCGTAGTACGGCTTGCGGTTGGCGGCGAGCTCGAGCTCGGCACCCACCTCGGCCCGGCCCCGTCGGACGTTGATGAAGACGTAGACGAAGAAGCCGAGGAAGATGACGACGGCGACGATGTAGCCGACGCTCTTGTAGACGCTCGCGGCGAGCAGTGCAGTTGCGGGCATGTCAGGTCAACCGCCGATGCAGTGGGGGCCTTCGGCCTCTTGGCCGGTGGTGTTGGTGCCGATCGGTGGGCCCTGGATGACCAGGCCCGTGTCGACCGAGAGCTTGCCGCCGGACACGGCGGTGGCGAAGCGGTCCATGCCGCGGGGGGCGGGACCGGCCTTCTTCTCGCCGGCCTGGTTGTACTGCGAGCCGTGGCACGGGCACTCGAACCACTGCGAGGTCTCGCAGTTCGGGACCCGGCAGCCCAGGTGCGGGCACTTCTGGTACATCACCGCGATGCCTTCCTCCATGGAGGCGAGCACCGGCGGCGGGTAGACCGACTCGGCCTTGCTGAGGGCGGACGACGGGTACTCCGTCAGCCACATGCGGCCCTCGGCCTTGTAGAGGAAGCCGTTGTTGGCCCGGATCTCGGCGAGCAGGTCGCTCACGTTGCCGACCGTGATCTTCGAGCCGAAGCCGCCGCCGAGCTTGGGCCAGATGTAGGCCAGCGCCGAGGCGCCGAAGGCGAGCAGGCCGAGGGAGAAGAAGCCGATGATCGACCGGTTGAGGAACTGGCGGCGGGTGACGCCGATGGCCTCGGGGTCGGGCGGCACGAACGGCGCCGGCGGGGCGGGCTCGCGGCCACCGACGACGGCGAGCTCCTTGCTGGAGGGCTGCTCGAGCGCCGACTTCTCGTAGGCCTTGCCGGTGGCGGGGGCCTCGGCGGCCTCGGTCTCGACGGGCTGGTCCTTGCGCTTGGTCTCGCGCGAGAGCCGGCCGACGGCGTCGCCGGACTCGCGGCGACGGAACGCCGCGAACAGCATGATGCCGCCGAGGACCACCAGCAGCGGGATGACGATGAGGAGGACGGACACGCTGGCTACCTCGTGATCACAGGTCGAAGAAGATGCCGTCTGCCCAGGGGAAGACGAAGTTGAAGCCGGGGCCGCGGAAGAACGAGCCGATGATGACGAGCACGGCCCAGAACATCATGAAGAGGGTCATCAGCGAGATGACGAACTTGCGGTCCTCGGGCTTGTTGCTCGGGTTGCGGTCGATGTAGGGCGCCAGGATCAGGGCGAAGATGCCGATGCCCGGGATGGTCACGCCGGCGACCATCGGGTGGAACATCGTCAGCAGCTCCTGGAGGCCGAGGAAGTACCAGGGCGCCTTCGACGGGTTCGGCGTCTGGTTGAAGTTGGCCAGGGTCAGCAGCGGGGCGTTCACGAACACCGCGAAGATCGTGGTGAAGGCGAGGACCGCCAGGGCGGCGACGAACTCGATGACCAGCAGGTGCGGCCAGGTGTGGACCTTGTCGACCGGGGTGGCCTTGACGTCCTGGATCGACCCGGACTTGACCACGGTGAGCAGGCGCTGGGTGTGGCCCCCGGGGCCGGTCGCGGCCGGGGGCGGGGCGGTCGCCACCGCGGTGCCACCGCCCGCCGGTGCGGAGGGGGCGTCGGCCGCGGCCACGGCACCGCCACCGGCGGCGCGCTCCTTGGCGGCGCGGCTGCGCTCGAGCAGGTGGGCGGGGATGCGGCTCTCGGCCTCGCTGGCGGGCGCGGCGTCGCCGGCGGCCTCGCCGGCCGGGGCCGCGTCGCCACCACCGGCGGCGGCCTCGGCCTTCTTGCGGGCCTCCTCGGCCCGCTTGCGGAGGTGTTCGGGGATCTCGGTCATGTGCCCTCGCTCCTTACAGCGGCCCGGAGATGCCGCCGTCCTTGCGGACCCGCCAGAAGTGGATCGCCATGAAGATGACGATCACGAAGGGCAGGAGCAGGACGTGCAGGACGTACCAGCGCAACAGGGTCTCGGAGCCGATCTCGGTGCCGCCCAGCAGGGCGAACCGGACCTGGTTCCCGAAGACCGGGGTGTAGCCCATCATGTTGGTGCCCACGGTGACCGCCCAGAGGGCCAGCTGGTCCCAGGGCAGCAGGTAGCCGGTGAACGAGAGCAGCAGGGTGAGCGTGAGCAGGATCACGCCGATCACCCAGTTGAACTCCCGCGGCGGCTTGTAGGCACCGTGGTAGAAGACCCGGGCCATGTGCAGGAAGACCGACAGCACCATGAGGTGGGCGCCCCACCGGTGCATGTTGCGCACCAGCAGGCCGAAGGTCACCGAGGTGTGCAGGCTCTGGATGTCGTTCCAGGCCGACGCCGAGTCGGGCCGGTAGAAGAACATCAAGAAGATGCCGGTGACGGTGAGCAGGATGAAGAGGAAGAAGCTGAGCCCGCCGAGGCACAGCGTGTAGCTCACCTTGACCGCGTGCCGCTTCACCTTCACCGGGTGGAGGTGGTACAGCACGCTGTTCATGATCACGTAGGACCGGTTCCGGGGGCTGTCCGTGTAGCCCTTCCGGAAGACCGAGCCCGGACGGAAGATCGAGTTCCAGGCCTGGGATCCCTGCACGGTGTCGCCGAGCTCGGAGAGCTTCTCGGCGATCTTCGGCTTGTCCTGAACCGACTTGGCCACGTGGCCGTCTCCTCTTTCTCTGCTTACCCGAGCCGCATGCCGTAGGCGTAGCCGTGGGCATTGGTCCGGGTGTGGGGATCGCCCTCGGGGGCGGGCGCCGCGACCTTGCCCAGGATGATGACGCCCGTCGGGCACCGGTCGACGCACAGGGCGCAGCGGGTGCAGACGTCGTCGTCGATGGTGAAGATCACGTGGTCGCGGGGATCCTCACCGGGCTGCTCGGTGCCGACCGCCTCGTCGATGGCCGTCGGCGACACCATGTGGATGCACTTCCACGGGCAGATGTCGACGCAGCCCTCGCACATGATGCACTCGGACTGGTCGATGTGGATGAACTGCTTGGGCTTGACCGCCTTGGACAGCCAGTCCGCGTCGACCTCCTGGAGGACGTAGTCGTCGCGGAACACCGGCATGGGCGGGTTCGCATCGGTCTTTCCCATGGCTACGCCCCTTCCCGAACGAGCGGCCGGCCGTACCGGGAGGTCGCGACCTCATCACCGGGCTTCTTGTCGCCCCGGCCCTGCCAGATGGCCCAGAGGGCGATCATGGCGCCGAGCTCGATGGCGTAGATGCCCACGACGATGATGTCGCGGATGGTCTGGTACGTGATGGTGAACGGCAGGTAGTCGACGAAGACGTCGCCGGGGCCGTTGACGATGGCGTCGGGGCGCCAGTTGAGCTCGTTGTCCGCCCAGGTCAGCCACTGGTGCGGCACCACGCCGTAGGCCCAGAACATGATGAAGAAGACGTAGGTCGCCGCGATCATCGCCTCGCCCCACGACAGCGGCGTCCCCACGGGACGGTGCCGGGCGTAGAGGGGGATGGGGACCACGAGCGCGAGCAGGATGAGCACCGACACCACGAACGCAACCACCGGGCTTTCCTCCTCCTGCTACTGGGTCTGCTTGATCTTCGCTGCTGCTGTGCTGCTTGGTCGGGCGTCCCCCATGTGAATTCGATCACATGCGGGAGGGGGCGCTGCGACTGCTCGCCCACGAACGGCAACGGTCTAGCACGGCGCGCGGAGCGACAGCACATCGCAGGGCCACCCCGGCGCACGCCCGGTCGACGAGGCCCCCGCGCGACCGTCGGCGCGCCCATCGGCGCGCGGGGACGGGGTGGCGCTGCTTGGCTCGCCGTGCGCCGGGGGTCCTAAAGTGCGGCTCGTGACCGAGATCCCCGAGCACCTCCTCAAGCGCTCGCAGGCCCGCCGTGCCGCCATGGGCGGCGGTGGTGCCGGTGACGCCGGTGGTGGCGACGGCGGCGACGCCGGCGCCCCCGCCGAGAGCGCGGCCGGCACGGCCGTGACCCCGGCCGCCGCCGCGCCCGCGGCCGCCGCCGCGACCCCCACCGAGGTCGCGGTCGCCAAGCCGGAGCCGGTCCCCCCCTACGTCGAGGCGTCGCTGCGCCGCAAGCGGGTGCCGCTCTGGGCACTGCCCGTGCTCGCCGCGCTGCCGGTGTGGGCCTTCGTCTACGCCGCCACCCTCGAGCCGCCGAGCCTCGGCGAGTCCGACCCCCTCAGCTTCGGCGAGCAGGTCTACGCGTCGAACTGCGCCACCTGCCACGGCGCCACCGGCGGCGGCGGCGTGGGCCCGGCCATCTCCGGCGGGGCCGTGATCGAGGTCTTCGCCGACCCCGCCGACCAGATCGAGTGGGTGCAGAAGGGGTCGGCCGGCTTCCAGGCCGACGGCCGCTCGACCTACGGCGACACCAACCGTCCCATCAACGGCGGCATGCCCGGCTGGGAGAGCACCCTCACCCCCGAGGAGCTGAACGCGGTCGTCTACTACGAGCGCACCGGCCTCTCCGGCGAGGAGCCCAACCCGGCCCTCATCGATCCCACGGGCGCCCTGCTCGTCGACGGCCAGCCCGTGGTGCTGGCCGGTGGTGGTGGCGGCGGCGGCCACGGCGGCTGACGCCGAGCGCACGCCACCCCGCCCCGACCGGACGCGTCGGGTCCCGACACTCCTAACCTGGCACCGTGCCGCCCACCTCGCCCCACCGCCATGACGTCCTCGTCGTCGGGGGCGGACCGGCCGGCTCCGCCGCGGCGTACTGGCTGGCTGAGGCCGGCCACGACGTCCTCGTCGTCGAGAAGAAGACCTTCCCTCGCGACAAGACCTGCGGCGACGGGCTGACCCCGCGGGCGGTCCGCCAGATCCAGGACATGGGCCTGGAGCACCGCATCGCCGACTTCCACCGCTACGACGGCCTGCGGGCCGTCGCCCACGGCGTCTCGCTCGAGCTCCAGTGGCCCGAGCACCCCCGCTTCCCGAGCTACGGCTACGTCGTGCGCCGCCGCGACCTCGACGAGATCGTGGCCGACCACGCCGTGAAGGCCGGGGCGCAGCTGCGCACCGGCGTCGAGGCCATCCGGCCGGTGCTCCGCGACGGCCTGGTCGCCGGCGCGGTGGTCAAGGACAAGGAGCGGGGTGAGACCGAGGAGATCCTCGCCCGGTACGTCGTCATCGCCGACGGCGCCAACTCCCGGTTCGGCCGGGCGCTCGGCACCGCCCGCGACCGCACCTACCCGCAGGGCATGGCCATCCGGGGCTACTACGAGAGCCCGCTGTCGGAGACGCCGTGGATCGAGTCCGCCCTCGACGTGCGCGACCGTCAGGGCAACTCGCTGCCCGGCTACGGCTGGATCTTCCCCCTCGGCGACGGCACCATCAACGTCGGCATCGGCCTGCTCTCCACCTTCCGGGACTGGAAGAGCGTCAACACCACCCACCTGCTCAACGAGTTCTCCGCCACCGCCCCCGAGTACTGGGGCATCAGCCCGGAGAGCGCGATCAACGAGCCCACCGGCGGGCGCCTCCCCATGGCGGGCTCGGTGGGTCCCAAGTCCGGCCCCACCTTCATCGTGGTGGGCGACGCCGCCGGCTCCATCAACCCCTTCAACGGCGAGGGCATCGACTACGCCTACGAGACCGGCCGCCTCGCCGCCGGCCTGCTCGACGAGGCCCTCACCACCGGCAACGGCATGGCCCTCCAGCGCTACCAGCCGATGCTCGACGAGGAGTTCGGCCTCTACTTCAAGGTGGCCCGCCTCTTCGTGAAGATCATCGGACGGCCGGCGCTGATGCGCGAGCTCACCCGGGTCGGCATGCAGTCGCGCACCCTCATGGACTGGGTGCTGCGGATCATGGCCAACCTGCTGCGCGACGACGAGCTCGGCGGCGCCGAGGCCGCCTACAAGGCCGTCGCCGCCCTGGCCAGGGTCGCCCCCGAGCCGCTCACCCGCGCCAACAGCTGACGACGGCGGGCCCGTGGCGCCAGACCGGGCGGCGCCGCCCGCCGGCCCCTAACCTGCGCACCGTGGCGAGCGCACCCGAGGTGACCGGCTACCGCGACCTGGTCGAGATCGGCCGGGGTGGGTTCGCCCGCGTGTACCGGGCCCACCAGGACCGCTTCAACCGGGCGGTGGCGCTGAAGGTGCTGAACCTGGCCGACCCCGACGAGCGCACCCGCGACCGCTTCGAGCGGGAGTGCCGGGCCATGGGCGAGCTCTCGTGGCACCCCCACGTCGTGGCCGTCTACGACTCGGGCGTCACCGAGGGCGGCCACCTCTTCCTGGCCATGGAGTACCTCGAGCGGGGCTCGCTGGCCGATGCCGCCGGTGGCGGCTCGCTCGACTGGTCGGCGGCGCTCACCGCCGGCATCGAGGTGTGCGGCGCGCTGGGGGCGGCCCACGCCGCCGGCACCTTGCACCGGGACCTCAAGCCCGAGAACGTGCTCGTCGGCCCCTTCGGCGAGGCCCGCCTGTCCGACTTCGGCATCGCCGCGGTGGACGGTGGCCGGCGCACGACCACCGGCGTGGCCAGCTTCACCGTCGCCCACGTGGCGCCCGAGGTGCTGCGGGGCCACCGCCAGGACGAGCGCACCGACGTCTACGGATTGGCCTCCACCCTCTTCACGCTCCTCGCCGGCGCCACCCCGTTCGCCGGCGAGCCCGACGAGCCCGTGGCCGCGGCGATGATGCGCATCCTCGAGTCGCCGCCGCCCCGCCTCGGCGAGCCCGTGCCCGGGAGCCTCGCCGACCTCCTGGTCGCGGGCCTGGCCAAGGAGCCGGGCGACCGCCCCGAGAGCGCGGCGGCCTTCGGCGAGGCGCTCCAGGCCGTGCAGCGCGAGCGGAACCTGGCGGTCACCCCGCTGCGCCTGGTGGCGTCGGCGCCGGCCACCCCGCCGGCGCCGGTGGTGCCGCCCTCCCCGCCCGACCCTGCGCCGACCGTCGTCACCGACGACCCGCCATCGACCGCGTCGACGGCCGAGCCCGATGCGGGCCCGGGCGACGACCAGGCCACCGTCACCCTCGCTCCCGCCGCCGCGCTGGCCGACGCCGGTGGCGGCACCGACACGAGCACCGGCACCGGCACCGGCACGGGCACGGGCACGGGCACGGGCGAGACCATCACCGTGGCCACCTCGCCGCCGGCACCGCCGCCCACCCCGCCCACACCGCCGACGCCCACCCCGCCGGCACCACCCCCCACGCCCGACGCCGCACCGCCGACCCCGCCCCACGGAGGCGGGAAGAAGGGTCGAGGGCGCACCCTCGCGATCGTCGGCGCGGTGGTGGTCGTCCTCGTCCTGGCCGTCGGGGCCATCGTGGCCCTCACCGGCGGTGGTGGTGGCGACGGCGCGTCGACCGCCGGCACCTTCGAGACCGACGTCATCACCGACGCCCCCTCGAGCGTCGCGTTCGACGACGAGGGGGTGTGGGTCACGAGCCTCGGCCAGACCGAGGTCTACCGCCTCGACACCGAGGGCAATCTCGTGACGAGCACCGGGATCATCAACTTCGGCACCGGCATCGCCCTCACCGACGACGGCGCCGGCTGGGTGATCGCCGACGACACCCGCGACATGGTGCGGATGGACCTCGCCACCAACGAGGACACGAACGAGATCGACATCGGTGTCGGCCACCAGTCGATCAGCACCGTGGGAACCGACGTGTGGGTGACGAGGGACCAGGACGGCATCGGCAAGGTCGTCCGCTTCGACGCCATCGGGCTCGGGCTGGTCACCGAGATCGAGGTCGGCACCGCGCCCAACGCCGTCTCGGCCACCGACGACGTGATCTGGGTCACCAACGGCGGCGACAACACCGTCACCCGCATCGACCCCGACACGAACGAGGTCACCGCCACCGTCGACATCGGCGCCCCCCCGACCGCGGTGGCCGCGGTCGAGGACGCCGTCTGGGTCGTGAGCAAGGAGGCCAGGACGGTCACCCGCATCGACCCCGACACCAACGAGGTGGTGGCCACGGTCGAGCTCGGCGGCGACGCCTCCCCCGGCGCGATCGCCGCCACCGCGTCCGCGGTGTGGGTCACCGACGGCGGGGCCAACGAGGTCCTGCGCATCGACCCCGCCACCGACGAGGTCACCGACACGATCGCCGTCGGCGACGAGCCGGTCGCCGTCGCGGCCGATGACGCCGACGTCTGGGTCGTCAACGCCGGCGCCGGCACCCTCACCCACATCGACCCGGCGACGTTCACCTGAACGCCACACCACCTCGGGTTTCTTGGTGATCCACCCCCGTATCGGGGGGAAGCCACCAAGAGATCCCGGAGGTCAGGTGGGCGGCGGGGGCAGTGGGGGCGCCGGCGGGCCGGACGGCTCGCCGGGGGGCGTCGGCAGCAGCGGGTCGTGCCAGCCGCCGTAGGGGGCGGCCAGCTCGTCGGCCTCGGCGGGGCCCATCGAGCCCCGGTCGTAGAGGCGCACGAGGGGCACCTTGCCCGACAGCAACGGCTCGACGATGCGCCACTGCTCCTCGAGGGAGTCCTCCCGGCCGAAGCGGCGGGCGTTGCCCTCGAGGGCGTCGCCGATGAGCCGCTCGTAGGCCTCCTGGCGCTCGCCGAAGACGTGCTCGTAGTCCACGTCGAGGTCGGTGGACTTCGTGGCCAGGGCCTCGCCGGGCGCCTTCGAGTGCATGTGGAAGGTGACGCCGTCGTGCGCGCCGAGGCGGAAGCGGAGGAAGTTCGGGGTGGGCCGCACGTCGCCGTCCGCGAAGAGCAGCCGGGGCGGCGCCTTGAACTGCACCACGGCCTCGGTGGCGGTGGTGGTGAGGTCCTTCCCGGTGCGGATCAGCCACGGCACGCCCGACCACCGCCATGAGTCGATCTCGGTCTCCAGGGCGATGTAGGTCTCGGTGTCGGACCCGGCCTGCACGCCGTCCTCGTCGGGATAGCCGTGGTACTGGCCCCGGACCACGCGAGCCGGGTCGAAGGCCCGGACCTGGCGCAGCACCTTGTAGTACTCGTCGCGCAGGGCGTTGGCGTCCGACGCCACCGGCGGCTCCATGGCCAGCAGGGTGAGGATCAGGAGCAGGTGGTTCTGCACCACGTCGCGGAGCGCGCCGACGTTGTCGTAGAACTTGCCGCGGCCCTCGACGCCGAAGTCCTCGGCCATGGTGATCTCGACGTGGTCGATGAAGTTCCGGTTCCAGATCGGCTCGAGCATCGAGTTCGCGAACCGGAAGATGAGGAGGTTCTCCACCGCCTCCTTGCCGAGGAAGTGGTCGATGCGGAAGACCCGGTCCTCGGGGAACGCCCGGTGCACGCACGCGTTGAGCTCCCGGGCCGACTCGAGGTCGCGGCCGAAGGGCTTCTCCACCACGACCCGGGCGTCCTCGTTGAGGCCGACGCCGGCGAGGCCGTCGACCACGTCGTCGAACAGCGACGGCGGGATGCTCAGGTAGAACAGCGGCCGCTCGCAGCCCGACATGGCCTGGGCCAGGGCCGTGAAGGTGCCCGTCTCGCGGTAGTCGCCGCTGACATAGCTCATGCGGGCGGCGAGCGCCGACCACACCTGCTCGTCGATCGAGTCGTTCTTGGCCTCGACCGCCTCCCGGGCGTAGGCCCGCAACTGGTCGTCGTCCCACTCGCGGGTGGCGACGCCGATGATCGGGAGGTCGGCCCGGCCGGCGAGGGCCAGGCGGTACAGCGCCGGGAAGATCTTCTTCTTGGCCAGATCGCCCGTCGCCCCGAACAGGACGAGGGCGCCGCTGCGCTCGGGGGCGGGGCCGCGGTCAGGCACCGGCGGCCGGCCCCTGTGCGGCGTGGGCGCTCGGCCCTTCCGCCTCGGCCACCACGGCGTGGCCGCCGAACTGGTTGCGCAGGGCGGCGACCGCCTTCATGGCCAGCGACTCGTCCTGCTGGCTCACGAAGCGGGCGAACAGCGCCGCCGAGATGACCGGTGCGGCCACCCCGTGGTTGACCGCCTCCAGCACGGTCCAGCGGCCCTCGCCGGAGTCGGCGGCGACGCCCCGGATCTCGGCGAAGCCGGGGTCGGACTTGTTGGCTGCGACGAGCAGGTCGAGCAGCCACGAGCGCACGACGCTGCCCTCCTGCCAGCACTCCAGGGCGGCCTGGACGTCGATGCCAAGCTCGGCCCGCGTGAGCAGCTCGTAGCCCTCGGCGTAGGCCTGCATCATCCCGTACTCGATCCCGTTGTGGACCATCTTGGTGAAGTGGCCGGTGCCCACCGGGCCGACGTGGGCGAAGCCGCCCTCGGGCGACAGGGCGTCGAAGACGGGCTGGGCGACGGCCACGGCCTCGTCCGTACCCCCGACCATGAGCGCGTAGCCGTTCTCCAGGCCCCACACGCCGCCCGAGGTGCCGGCGTCGACGAAGTGGATGCCCTGCTCGGCCAGGGCGGCGCCGCGGCGGACCGAGTCGTGCCAGTTGGAGTTGCCGCCCTCGATGACGAGGTCACCGGGCTCGAACAGCGCGGCCAGGTCGGTGACGGTCTGCTCGGTGGGGTCGCCCGCGGGCACCATCACCCAGGCCACCCGGGGGCCGTCGCCGGCGAGCGCGCCGGCCAGCTCCTCGAGGGTCTGCACCTCGGTGGCGAGGCTGAACGCGTCGTAGCCGACGACCGTGTGCCCGGCCCGGCGCAGGCGCTCGGCCATGTTGCCGCCCATCTTGCCCAGCCCGATCATGCCCAGCTTCATGCCTGCTCCTTGGTGGTCTCGGAAGCCGCTCAGCCGGCGGCGAGGAGGTCGTCGAGGGTGACCCGGCCGGCTCGCAGGCCGTGGGCCCGCAGGGTGGCGAGGTCGCCCGCCGCCTGCGCGGCGATGAGGGTGCCGAACCCGAAGTCCTGGCCCGGGATGGCGGGGCCGCCGTCGGGAGGCAGGTGCTCGTCCAGCACCTGGACGAACACGCCCGAGGGGGGCCCGCCCTTGTGGAGCTGGCCCGTCGAGTGCAGGAACCGGGGGCCGACGCCGAGGGTCGTGGCCACGCCGAGGCGGTCGCGCAGGGCGTGGCGCACCTCGTCGATCCGGGCGACGACCGGGTCCTCGGGGTCGACGTAGGCGTGGATCGCCAGGTAGTCGCCGGGCCGCACCTGGTCGAGGAGGCCGGCGAGGGGCACGGCCTCGACCGCCAGCGCCGCGTCCCCCTCGTCGCCCGTGACCCGGGCGAGCACGTCGTTGGTGGCGGCCTTGGCCTCGGCCACGTTGGGCTGGTCGAACGGGTTGATGCCGAGGCCGGCGCCACAGACCGCGGTGGCGAACTCCCAGAGGAGGACCTGGGCGCCCAGGCCGTAGGCGTTCTCGTAGGGCAGCTCGACGACCGGGTGACCGGCGTCGGCCAGCTCGTCGAGCGACGGGTGCCAGCCGAGGGCGACGAAGAGGCGGTCGTCGCCGTACACGGTGATGTCCTCGGCCACGGCCTCGCCGGCCACGGGCACCACGCCGGTGCCCTGCTTGCCAGTGGACTCGGCGATGAGCTGCTCGAGCCAGAGGCCGAAGGTGGCGACGTCGGGGTCGAGGACGAGGGTGAGCTTGTCCCGGCCGGCCTTCGCCGCCGCCGCCATCACCGCGCCGAGGCGCAGGCCGGGGTTGCGGATGGCGTCGCCGTCGGGCCCCAGCTGGCCGGCGACCACCTCGGCGGACCGGAGCAGGCGCAGGTAGTCCACGCCGGCGAGGGCCGCGGGCACGATGCCGAAGTACGACAGCGCCGAGTAGCGGCCACCGATGTCGGATCGGTTCACGAAGATCCGCCGGAACCCCCGCTCGCGGGCGGTGGCCTCGAGGGCCGACCCGCCGTCGGTGACGACCGTGAACTGGTCGGGGTTGCCCACGGCGTCCCAGAAGTAGGCCAGGTGGCTGGCGGTCTCGAGGGTGGAGCCCGACTTGGACGACGCCACGAACAGGGTGTGCTCGAGGTCGACCGCCTCGCGGGCCCGGCGGACCGCGGCGGGGTCGGTGCTGTCGAGCACGGCGAGGCGGGGCCGGTCGTCGGGGCGGCCGAAGGTGCGGGCCACGACCTCGGGGAACAGGCTCGAACCACCCATGCCCATGACGAGCACGTCCGTGTAGCGCTCGGCGTAGACGTCGGCGGCGAAGCGGTCGAGGTCCTCGTGGGCGGCGGCGACCTCCGTGCCGACCCGGAGCCAGCCCAGGCGGTCGGCCACCTCGGTGGGGTCCTCCTGCCACAGGGTGTGGTCGCCGCCCCAGATCCGGGCGACGGCGTCGCGCTCGACGAGGTCGGCGAGCAGGGCGTCCACGGCGGGGCCCAGGGCGCCGAGGCGCTCGCCCTCCCGGGTGTTCAACCACTCCACTGGGATCGTCCTTTCGCCACCGACCGGGCCGGTCCCGCCGACCGTACCGCCCCAGCGCCGCCGGGGGGAGGCCCCCCGGTTAGCGTCTCGGCCGATGGCGCCGAAGACGGACTGGAACCCGGTGCTGCGGGGCGAGTTCGCCCAGCCGTACTGGGACGAGCTCCAGCGGTTCGTGGCGACCGAGCGGGCACGGGGACCCGTCTACCCGCCCGCCGAGGAGGTGTTCGCCGCCCTCCACCAGACCCCCTACGCCGACGTGAAGGTCGTCATCCTCGGCCAGGACCCGTACCACGGCGCCGGCCAGGCCCACGGCCTGTGCTTCTCGGTGCGTCCCGGCGTGCCGCTGCCCCCCTCGCTCCAGAACATCTACAAGGAGCTCCACGACGACCTCGGCGTCGAGCCGCCCGACCACGGTTGCCTCGATGCCTGGAGCCGCCAGGGCGTGCTGCTGCTCAACACCACGCTGACGGTGCGGGCCCGCCAGGCCGCCTCGCACCAGGGCAAGGGCTGGGAGACCTTCACCGACCAGGTGATCCGGGCGGTCAACGCCAAGGAGGAGACCGTCGTGTTCATCCTCTGGGGCGCCGCCGCCCGCAAGAAGAAGGCCCTCATCGACACGAGCCGCCACGTGATCGTCGAGTCGGCCCACCCGTCGCCGCTGTCCGCCCACAACGGGTTCTTCGGGAGCAAGCCGTTCTCCCGGGCGAACGAGGCGCTGGTGGCGGCCGGGCGGGAACCGGTCGACTGGCGCCTGCCGCCTCGCGCCGAGCTTGCGGCCTCGTGAGGGAGCCGTGAGCACCTCATGAGCGCCGCCGTCGCGCTGGTCCTGGTGGTGCTGGTCGTGGTGGTGCTGGTCGCCGGCGCCGCCGCCTACGGCCACTGGGCCGGGTGGAGCTTCGGCCTGCGCTGGTGGGGCCGGCCCACGCCGGCGACCGTTCGGTCCGTGGAGCCGCTGAACGGCGCCCTCATGAAGGGCGGGGCGCCCTGGGCCGTGCGTGAGGCCCGCCACCGGGTGCGGGCGACCGTCGAGGTCCACCCCGAGGGCCGCATGAAGCCATACGAGACCACGACGATCACCTGGCGGGCAGCCACCGAGCCCCTCGCCGGCACCGACGTCACCGTCTACGTGTCGCGCACCCGCCGCCCCCGGGTCTTCCTCCCCCGTGGCGCCGCGGCGGCCCCCCGACGGGACGAGGACCCTGCCGCCGGCGTCTACTGACCGCGTCTCCCGCTCTGGAAGGAGTCAGCGGTCCTCGGGGCCGATGGCCGGGGGGACGTCCTCGGGGCGAGCGGCGGCCAACACGTCGAGGGCCTCGTCGGCGCCGCCGGCGCGCAGGATCAGGGCCCGGTTGCGGGGCAGCAGGAAGCCGGACTCGACCATGCGGTCGAGCATGGCCACGAACGGGTCCCAGAAGCCGTCGACGTCGACCAGCACGACGGCCTTGGCGTGCAGGCCGAGCTGCGCCCAGGTGGCCACCTCGCACAGCTCGTCGAGGGTGCCGAGTCCGCCCGGCAGGGCGAGGAAGCCGTCGCTGCGGTCGTACATGAGGGCCTTGCGCTCGTGCATGGTGGCCACCTCGTGCAGCTCGGCCAGGCCCGGGTGCACGACCTCGCGGGCGAAGAGCTTGCCGGGGATGACCCCGATCACCCGGCCGCCGCCGGCCAGGCAGGCGTCGGCGGTGGCGCCCATGAGGCCGACCTGGCCGCCGCCGTAGACGAGCCCGAGACCCCGGGCGGCCAGCGCCGCGCCGACCTCACGGGCCAGTGCGAGGTGGTGGGGGTCGTGGCCGGGGGAGGACCCGCAGAACACGCCGACGTTGCGCAGCTCGGGCACGGCCCGACGGTACGGCCTCGCGGGTAGCGTGCGCGCCCATGGCGGACGAGCAGGACCTCACCGGGCGCGTCATCGTCGTGACCGGCGCCAACACCGGCCTCGGGAAGGCCACGGCGCGCCAGCTGGCGACCCGGGGCGCCGAGGTGGTGCTGGCGTGCCGCACCGAGGCCAAGGCCCAGCCCGTGGTCGAGGAGATGGCCGCCGCGACCGGCAACGACGCCGTGTCCTTCCACGCCCTCGACCTGGCCGACCTCGCCGCCGTGCGCCGCTCGGCCGAGGCGCTCCTGGCCGCCGACCGGCCGCTGCACGTCCTCGTCAACAACGCCGGCCTCGCCGGCCAGCGGGGCCAGACCGCCGACGGCTTCGAGCTGGCCTTCGGCACCAACCACGTCGGGCACTTCCTCTTCACGACCCTGCTGCTCGACCGCATCACCGCCTCCGCCGAGCCGGACACCCCCGCCCGCATCGTGAACGTGGCCAGCGGCAACCACTTCCACGCGGAGGGCATCGACTGGGACGCGGTGCGCCGCCCCACCCGCACGTTCGTGGGCCTGCACGAGTACGACGTCTCCAAGCTGGCGAACGTCTGCTTCACCCAGGAGCTCGCCCGCCGCCTCGACCCCGCCCAGGTCGTCACCTTCGCCACCAACCCCGGCCCGGTCGCCACGGACGTGTGGCGACGCATGCCCGGCCCGGTCTACGCCGTGTTCAAGAAGCTGCGGGGCCTCAAGACCCCCGACGAGGGCGCCCGGCCGACCGTCCGTGCCGCCACCGACCCCACCCTGGACGACCGGAGCGGCGCCTACGTCGACGAGGACGGCACCGTCATCCCCGCCAGCGCCGTCGCCACGCCCGAGCTCGCCGCCGAGCTCTGGTCCCGCAGCGAGGCGTGGGTCGCCGACGCTCACTAACCTCTCGTGCCCATGAGGCGGGTCGGGGCGGTGCTCGTACTGGTGGCGGCGTGCCTGGTGGGCCTCGGGGCCGCGAACGGCGCCGGCGCCGCGCCGGCGCAGGCCCCGGCCGAACCGGGGGCCACCGACTGGGCCACGGTGAGCGCCGGCGGCGACCACACCTGCGGGATCCGCACGAGCGGCGCGTTGTACTGCTGGGGCCAGGACACCTACGGGCAGCTCGGCGACGGCGGCGCCAACACGGACCAGCCGGCCCCGGTGCAGGTCGGCGGGGCGACGAACTGGTCGAAGGTGAGCGCCGGGACCTCCCACACCTGTGCGGTCAAGACCAACGGCCGCCTCTTCTGTTGGGGCCGCGACCACGTCGAGCAGCTGGGCGACGGGTTCGGCACGACCGACCAGACCACCCCCGTGCGGATCGGCTCCGCGGCGAACTGGGTCGCGGTCGACGCCGGTGGGGCCCACACGTGTGGACGCCGCACCACCGGACGCCTCTTCTGCTGGGGAAGCGACACCGCGGGCCGTCTGGGCGACGATCCCGTCGAGCAGCAACAGCCGTCGCCGGTGGAGGTCGCCGGCGGCGCCACGGACTGGGCGTCGTTCGACGCCGGCGCAGCCCACAGCTGCGCCATCAAGACCACCGGCCAGCTGTACTGCTGGGGCGGCGACAGCTTCCTGCAGCTCGGCGACGGAGACGCCCAGGTCGACCAGTTGGTCCCGGTGCGCGCAGGAGCGAACCGCGCCCGGTGGACCTCGGTCGCCGTCGGCGACTTCCACACGTGCGCGATCAAGACCAACGGCCGCCTCTACTGCTGGGGGAGCGACGACTACAACCAGCGCGGCGAGGGGCCCACCAACGAGGCCTACGACGGCGACCCGGTGCGCATCGGTAGCGCCTCGGACTGGACGGTCGTCGCCGCCGGGCGCGTGCACACCTGCGCCCGGAACACCGCCCGCGAGCTCCACTGCTGGGGCAACGACGACACCGGCCAGGTCGGCAACGACGCGGGCACCACCGTGCAGCCGGCGCCCGTCGAGGTCGACGGGGCCGCCACCGACTGGGGCAGCCTGGCGGTCGGGAGGCTCCACACCTGCGCCCGCCGCACGACCGACGCCCTGTACTGCTGGGGCTTCGACGACAGCGGCCAGCTCGGCGACGGCGGCGCCGACGCGAACCAGATGGTCCCGGTCCAGATCTGAGCGGACCGGGACGCCGCCGGCGCCCCCGAGGGTCCGGGGTTCCCGTCAGACCCCGTCGGTAGGCTGCGCAGCATGGGCACGTCGACGAGCGCCTTCGGGGCGGGAAAGCGCGAGGGGCACGACGCCTCCGACTTCTACGCCCGCTTCACGGCGCCCGACATCTCCGCCGACGACGAGGTCGCGATCCAGCCCGAGGTCGACCGCATCTGGCGGGGCGACTCGCGCGACATGAGCGCCATCGCGAGCAACTCGGTCGCCCTCGTCGTCACCTCGCCCCCCTACTTCGCCGGCAAGGAGTACGAGCTCGCCCTCGGCGAGGGCCACGTGCCCGCCAGCTACCTCGACTACCTCCAGATGCTGGAGGACGTCTTCGCCGAGTGCGTCCGCACCCTCCAGCCCGGCGGGCGCATCGCGGTCAACGTGGCCAACCTCGGGCGCAAGCCCTACCGGTCGCTGTCGGCCGACGTCATCACCATCCTCCAGGACCGCCTCCGCCTGCTCATGCGGGGCGAGGTCATTTGGTGGAAGGGCAAGGGCGCCTCGGGCTCGTGCGCCTGGGGCTCGTTCAAGAAGCCCAGCAACCCGGTGCTGCGCGACCTCACCGAGCGGGTGATCATCGCCAGCAAGGGCCGCTTCGACCGCGCCGTCAAGGAGCAGGACAGCGACGCCTTCCCGGTCAACGAGTCGGGTCAGGCCCTGCTGTGGGCCGACGACTTCATGGACATGACCACCGACCTGTGGGAGATCCCCACCGAGAGCGCCCGGCGGGTCGGCCACCCGGCGCCGTTCCCGGTCGAGTTGCCCAAGCGGGTCATCGAGCTCTACACGTACCCCGGCGACCTCGTGCTCGACCCGTTCATGGGTGCGGGCAGCACCGCGGTCGCCGCCGTGCGGGTCGGCCGCCACTTCGTCGGCTACGACACCGAGCCCGAGTACGTCGCCCTCGCCGAGGGCCGCATCGCCGAGGAGCGGGCCCGCGCCGAGCAGTACCGCGGCCCCGTCATCACCCTGCCGCCGGCCCCCGAGGCGGGCAGCGACGACGAAGACCCGATGTCGCGCGCCGTGCGCGAGGGCAAGAAGGCCAAGGACATCGCCAAGGCGCTGCTGCTCCAGTGCGGCTTCGAGGAGATCCGCAGCGGCGTGAAGGCACCGGGGGGGGTGATCGTCGACTTCGCCGCCATCGGGGCCGACGGCCAGGAGTGGTGGTTCGACGTCTCCGGGGCGTTCACCAGCACGCGCCCGGGCCTGCAGCGCACCGACACCCTCTGGAAGGCCATCGGCCGCGCCTCGGTCGTGCACGCCGCGGTCGACCCCTGGCCCCGCTACGTGCTGCTCACCACCGACGCCCCGCGCCGCAACAGCGCCGGCGCCAAGGCGCTCGCCGCGGTCACCGGGGTGAACGGCCCGGTCTACGACGTGATCGAGCTGCTCGACCCGGTCGACGGCCAGCGCCTGGCCGACCAGGCCCGCGGCATCACGTCGCACCCGGCCATCACGGGCAATGCCTGACCCCGAGCTGTTCCCGCAGCGCCACAACCGCATCGCCGTCGGAGTGGTCCACGGCGACGTGCCCCGGGTCTTCCTCGCCGAGAACGTGGAGGTGCTCGGCCGCCTGCTGGCCCTCGAGGTGGTGGCCCGTACGCCGGCCGCCCGGGTGGGCGACAAGGCCGACGCCATCCAGGCCGCCCTGCTCGAGGAGCGCTGGGGCGACGCCGTGCTCGAGTGGATGAGCGCCACCGGCAACGTGGTCGACGGCTACGACGACGAGCACGTCTGGACCGAGGCGCGCCTCGAGCGCAGCTTCGCCGACTTCGAGCTGCGCCTCAGCCCGATCTTCCGCGACCCGACCGGCTGAGTCGCGCCGGCGCACGGCCGCCCACCCATCGCGCCCGCGGAACCCCTCGTTCCGGGACCACCGTGGGGGCGCTGGTGACGCCAGCGTGGTCCCAGAATGACGGCCACCTCGTTCTGGGACCACCGTGGGGGCGCTGGTGACGCCAGCGTGGTCCCAGAATGACGGCCACCTCGTTCTGGGACCACCGTTGGGGCGCTGGTGACGCCAGCGTGGTCCCAGAATGGGCGGTGGCGCCGCCTCAGCCGGTGGCGCCGAGGGCGGGCCAAGGAGCCACGTCGCTCCACCAGGCGTCGAGGCGGCGGGTGGTGCGCTCGATGGCGTCGAGGGCGATGCCGAGGTCGTGGGTCGCCAGGCCCGCCTCGCCGAGGTCGAACAGCAGCTTGCCCTTGTAGTGGGTGCCCGCGCCCCGGTCGAGGGCCCGGGCGTGGCGGGCGCGGCTGGCCACCAGCAGGTCGCCGACCGTCCACAGCACCCAGCGGGCGGTGGGGACGTCGCGCACGAGCAGGAAGGCGTAGCGGCCGGCGTCGACGATCTTGCGGAGGGCCAGCTCGTCGAGGACGAACAGGTCCTGGGGCGGGACCTCGGGGCGCAGGTCCCGCCACCCCTTCGACAGCGGCTGGCGCTTGGCCTTGAGCTCGACCTGCACGAGCTGCTCGGTGGCGCTGAGCACCTGGAAGTCGAGGCGGTCGAACGAGGTGGTCGACGCCTTGAGCAGGGTCAGCGACGGGTGGCCGGCGAGCGCGTGCTCCACCTGGGCCTCGATGCCGTGGCGGCCGTTGAGGTCGACCACCCAGTCCGAGCTGCGGCGCTCACGCATCGCCGTCCTCCTCGTCGTCGTCGGTCTCGTCGGCGCCGACGGTGAAGTCGAAGTCGAGCTGGACCTCGCGCCACGGCGCCGGCAGCGGGTCGATGGGGCCGGGTGGCAGGTCGGCGGTCAGGTAGTGCTGCAGGCGACGGCGACCGGCGAGGTCGCCGACGGTGGCCACCACGTCGAGCAGCGCGTCGTTCAGCTCGGAGAGCAGGAACGCCGAGCTCGACCCGGGCCGGGGCAGGTGCGAGGTGACGAGCACCAGCGGGTGCGGGCAGCCCCGGTCGGCCAGGCGCATCGCCTTGAAGCCGAACTTCAGCACGGTGTCCTGGCGGCGCAGGCCCGCCTTCCCGCGGTCGGTGCGGTCCGGGGTGCCCCGGGCGTCGACGAGCAGGCGCCGCCCGTTGGGGCCCTCGACGAGGAAGTCGAGCGGGTAGCCGTCGACCTTGGGGTACTCCTCCACCACGGTGGCGCCGAGCGACTCGAGCAGCTCGAGCGCCTCGGCGTCGAACTCCTTGCCGTGCAGGGTGGAGCGGGCCTGGGACTCCGACGCCGGGTCGGCGGGGAGGTCCTCGAAGAGCTCGTCGCCGCCCTCGTCCTCGGAACCACCGTCGATGGCGAACAGCTGCGGGGTCATGCCGTCCGCCTCTCGCTCGGGACCGACGCGGGTGCGGCGGTGGCCGCCGTCGCCTCGGCCGCCGGCGTGGCGCCTGCCGGGGCGGTGGCGCCGGCCAGACGGGTCCGCACGCCGGCGGGGTTGTAGACCACCCAGGCGCCGGAGGCCTCGACGGCGTCGAGGGCCTCGCCGGCGGGGACGACCCGCAGGCCGATGGCGTCGGCGTCCTTGGCCCCGACCGGGCCCCAGACGACGCGCACGTCACCGGCGGGCACCTCGCAGCGGGCGACGAGCGGGCCCGCCGCCGCCGGGTTCACCTTGGACACCGCCAGGTGGCGCAGCAGGTCGAGGCGGACCACGTCGTCGGCGGAGTAGCGCCGGCGACCCGATCGCCCCTCACCCGGGTCGACCGAGGGGGTCACCCAGCCCTGGCGGGCCCAGTGGTCGAGCTGGCGGTAGCTGATGCCGGCCAGGCCGTGGGCGTCGGCGGCGACGATGCCCGTGGGGTCGTCGGCGCTGATTCCCTGATCGGCGTTCGGTGTAATCACAGGCGTCATTACACAGGAGGGCTTTCGTGTTGTCAACGATGGAAGCCGGGTTTTCTCGGATTTCTTCCGCCACGATGTCGAGAACACGCCGGCGGCCCCGTCATGGGGATGTCACCGGCCACCCGGGCCGGCCCACCGAGGAGACGACGCACATGGCCAAGTACCTGCTGCTCAAGCACTACCGAGGGGCCCCCGCCCCGGTGAACGACGTCCCGATGGACCAGTGGCGGCCCGAGGAGGTCGACGCCCACATCAGGTTCATGCAGGACTTCGGCGCCCGCCTCGAGGAGAGCGGCGAGCTCGTCGGCGCCGAAGGCCTCGCCCCCGAGGGGATGTGGGTCCGCTACGACGGCGAAGGCAAGCCGCCGGTGACCGACGGCCCGTTCGCCGAGACCAAGGACCTCATCGCCGGCTGGATGATCGTCGACGTGGACAGCGAGGCCCGGGCCATCGAGCTCGCCGGTGAGCTGTCGGCGGCCCCTGGCGCCAACGGCGAGCCCATCCACGAGTGGCTCGAGGTGCGGCCCTTCCTGGCCATGCCGCCGGCCGTCACCGACTAGGCGGGTCGACCGCACGTGGACGACGCCGAGCTGCGCTCGCTCGTCCCGCGGGTCCTGGGCGTCCTCGTCCGTCGCGGCGCCGACTTCGCGACGGCCGAGGACGCGGTCCAGGAGGCCCTCGTCCGGGCTCTCACCACCTGGGACGACGACCCGCCCGACTCCCCGGCGGCGTGGCTCACCACCGTGGCGTGGCGGGCGTTCCTCGACCTCACCCGGTCCGACGCCGCCCGTCGCGACCGGGAGGCCCGGGTCGACGCCGAGCCGCCCGCCGGCGAGGTTCCCAGCGCCGACGACACGCTGCACCTCTACTTCCTCTGCGCCCACCCCGCCCTGACGCCGTCGTCCGCGGTGGCGCTCACGCTGCGGGCGGTGGGTGGCCTCACCACCCGCCAGATCGCCGACGCCTACCTCGTGCCCGAGGCGACCATGGCGCAGCGCATCAGCCGGGCCAAGCGCACCGTCGCCCGTGACGGCGTGGGCGGCGGCGGTCCCGGGGCAGGCGCCCCCGGCGACGTGGGCACGGTCATGCGGGTGCTCTACCTCGTGTTCAACGAGGGCTACTCCGGCGACGTCGACCTCGCCGCCGAGGCCATCCGCCTCACCCGCCAGCTCGCCGCCCTCGTCGACGATCCCGAGGTGCAGGGCCTTCTCGCCCTCATGTTGCTCCACCACGCCCGGCGGGCCAGCCGCACCGGCGCCGACGGCCGCCTCGTCCCCCTGGCCGAGCAGGACCGCGCCGTCTGGGACACCGGCCTCATCGCCGAGGGCGTCGCGGTCCTCCAGGCCGCCCTGGCCCGCGACCGGCTGGGCGAGTACCAGGCCCAGGCCGCCATCGCCGCCCTGCACGCCGACGCGCGGTCGGTCGGCGAGACCGACTGGGTCCAGATCGTCGAGTGGTACGACGAGCTCCTGGCGATCGCCGACACGCCGATCGTCCGCCTCAACCGGGTCGTCGCCGTGGGGGAGGCCGACGGTGCTCCCGCCGGCCTCGCCGCGCTGGCCACCGTCCCTGACGGCGTGCCCCGGCGCGAGGCCGTCGCCGCCCACCTCCACGAGCGCAACGGCGACCTCGCCCTCGCCGCCCGCCTCTACGCCGACGCCGCCCGCCTCGCCCCCAACCAGGCCGAGCGCGACCACCAGACCCGCCAGGCGGCGCGGGTCAACGAGTCCCTGCGGCGGCGCTGACCCGTCGGTTCAGGGGATCGGGTAGGGCTGGATGGTGACGTAACGGACCCGCGGGGCACTGGTGCCGACCGCGTTCGTCGCCGTCACCTTCACGGCGTAGCGGCGACCGACCTGCAACGGGCCGTCGACCAGCTCGATGTCCACGTGCCGCACCTGCCCGCCGGCGCCGGCGATCCCGAGGCCGCCCGTCGGGATCGTCGTACCGTATCCGGTGATGGCGGTCCCGCCGTCGAACGCGGGCGGCCGCCACGCCACCCGCAGGACGCTCCCCCGCTGGGTGATCGTGACGCGACGGGGCGGGTCGGGCACCTCGTCGGGGTCGAGGTAGCGCCCCAGGAACGCCGCGTTCGCCGCGACCCGCGAGTAGAGGTTCGGCCGCTCGACCGAGCCACAGCCGTCGCCGCCGAGCACCACGCCGACCTGCAGCGGCTCGCCGCCGTTGTCGACGACGAGCGGCCCGCCGCTGTCGCCGTAGCACGCGCTGGCACCCCCGTTCGCGAGGTCGCCGGCGCACAGGTTGCGGGTGGCGGTGAAGTCGGTCCCGTAGGCGGCCCGGCAGTCGGCGTTGGCCACGACGGGGAGGGTCGCCTCGCGCAGGACGGTGGGCGGGGCGGCGAGGACGTCCTCGGTGGCGCCCCAACCGGTGACCGTGGCCGGTGTCCCCGGCGGGTACAGGCCGAGCTGGCCGGGGACCGCCAAGTCGACGGGTTCGGCACCCGGGCCGGCGCTGTCGGCCAGTTCCAGGATGGCCACGTCGGGCCTGAAGACGTTGAACGTCGCCGAGGGACTCACCACGATGTCCGGGTCGACGCGCACGCGCCGGACCGCCAGGTGGTCACCGCCACCGTGCGCACCGAGGTCGGTCGTGCCCGCGATCACCTCGATGGCGGAGGCCGGGACCGTGACGGGCTGGAGCCGCCCATCAGGGGTGCGCCGGATGTCCCAGACGACGCAGTGGGCCGCGGTCAGGACCGTGTCGGGCGAGATCAGCGAGCCCCCGCAGAACTGCCCGCGGATGGGGATGCCGGGCGCGTCGGGGAACACGAGGGCGACCTGGTAGGGGAACTCCCCGGGATCGGCGGGCGTGCCGCCCACGACCTCCGGCGGCGCCTCGCCCGCCTCCTGGGCCTGCGCCGGCGCCACGCCGGCGAGCAGCACGGCGAGGCCGGCCAGGATCAGTGCTGTCCGCAGTCGTCGCATCTCGGGTCCTCCCTCACGGTCCTGAGGTCGGCCGACCCGCCCGCTGGACCCACGGCGACCGTACCCGGTGGCGGCGACGTGGCCGCCTCGGGCCGGACCAGGCACTAGTACGTGCCGGCCACCTCGCGGGCGGCGGCGGCCACGAGGTCGCTGACCCGCTCGAGCTCGTCCTTCGAGTGGGCGAGGCCAGGGAAGAGCACCTCGTAGGCGCCCGGGGCGAAGGCCACGCCTCGCTCCAGGCAGGCGTGGAAGAACCTCGCGTAGAGCGCCTCGTCGGTGTGCTTCGCGCCGGCGTAGTCGGTGGGGGCGGCGTCGCCGAAGTAGAGGCCGAGCAGCGAGCCGAACACCGGCACCCGCACGGGCAGCGAGGCGTCCTCGAACACCTGCACCAGCCACTCGCCGAACATCTCGGCCCGCCCACACAGCATCCGGTAGGCGGCGTCGTCGAGCAGGGACAGGGCGGCGAGGCCGGCGGCGGTGGCGAGCGGGTTCCCCGACAGCGTGCCCGCCTGGTACACGGGGCCGAGCGGGGCCAGCGACGACATGACCTCGGCCCGCCCCCCGAGCGCGCCGATGGGCAGGCCGCCGCCGATCACCTTGCCGAAGCAGGACAGGTCGGGCGTGACGCCGACGAGGGCTTGGGCACCGCCGCGGTCGACCCGGAACCCGGTGATGACCTCGTCGAAGATCAACAGCGCGCCGGCGGCGTCGCACGCGGCGCGGAGGCCCTCGAGGAAGCCGGGCGCCGGCGGGATGAGCCCCATGTTGGCGGCGACGGGCTCGACGATCACCGCGGCCACGTCGTCGCCGAGCTCGGGCACGACGTTGTAGGGCACGACGAGGGTCTCGGCCACCGCGGACTCGGGCACGCCGGCCGAACCGGGCAGGCCGAGCGTGGCCACGCCGCTGCCGCTCTCCGCGAGCAGGGCGTCGCCGTGGCCGTGGTAGCACCCGGCGAACTTCACGATGGTCGGCCGCCCGGTGTGGCCCCGGGCCAGGCGGATCGCGGTCATGGTCGCCTCGGTGCCGCTGCTGACCAGGCGCACCATCTCGCACGACGGCACCCGCTCGCAGATCGCCTCGGCCAGCAGCACCTCGCGCTCGGTCGGCGCCCCGTAGGACGTGCCCTCGCCGGCGGCCTCGCGCACCGCCTCGACGATCACCGGGTGGGCGTGGCCGGCGATGATGGCGCCGTAGCTCTGGACGAAGTCCGTGTAGCGCTTGCCCTCGACGTCCCACACGTAGGGGCCCTCGGCCCGGGCCACGAAGTAGGGCGAGCCGCCCACCGAGCGGAAGGCACGCACCGGCGAGTTCACGCCGCCCGGGATCACCCGCTGGGCGCGCTCGAACAGGCCGGCGTTCGTGAGGTCGTCGTCGAAGGAGGCGCGGTCGGGCACGGGGCCAAGCTTGGCCGTCAGCCGAGGGCCTCGGCCACCTCACGGGCGAGGTAGGTGAGGATGAGGTCGGCGCCGGCCCGCTTGATGGCGGTCAGGTGCTCGAGGGCGACGGCGTCGCCGTCGATCCAGCCGTTGGCGGCGGCGGCCTTGATCATCGAGTACTCGCCGGACACGTGGTAGGCGGCGAGGGGCACGTCGACCTCGGCCCGGGCCCGGGCGATGAGGTCGAGGTAGGCCAGCGCCGGCTTCACCATGACCATGTCGGCGCCCTCGGCGAGGTCGGCCCGGATCTCTTCCAGGGCCTCCCGGCCGTTGCGGTAGTCCTGCTGGTAGGCCTTGCGGTCGCCGCCGTCGGCGATGGAGACGTCGACCGCGTCGCGGAACGGGCCGTAGAGGGCGGAGGCGTACTTGGCCGCGTAGGCGAGGATCGACACCGCCTCGTGGCCCTCCTCGTCGAGGGCGTCGCGGATGGCGAGCACCTGGCCGTCCATCATCCCGGACGGCGCGCACACGTCGGCGCCGGCCTCGGCCTGGGCCACGCCCGCCCACCCGTAGCGCTCGATGGTCGAGTCGTTGTCGACCTCGCCGGTGTCGGTGAGCAGGCCACAGTGGCCGTGGTCGGTGTACTCGTCGAGGCAGAGGTCAGCCATCAGCACGATCTCGTCGCCGACGTCGTCGCGCAGGTCCTTCAGGGCCACCTGGACGATGCCGTCGGGGTCCCACGCCTGGCTGCCCTCGGCGTCCTTGGTGGCGGGGACGCCGAACAGGATCACCGCCGGGATGCCCAGGCCCACGAGCTCGCGGACCTCCTTGCGCAGCGACTCGCGGGTGTGCTGGACGACGCCCGGCAGCGAGGCGATGGGCTGCGGCTCGTCGATCCCCTCCCGCACGAACAGCGGCGCCACCAGGTCGTCGGCCGACAACCGGGTCTCCGCCACCAGCCGCCGCATCGCCGGCGTCGTGCGCAACCGCCGCATCCGGCGCTGGGGATAGCTCATACCGCCCAGCCTACGACCCCACGGATCGTGCCGACCCACGTCCCCGAAGCTGCCGTTGGAGGAAATAGCCCCCGTATACGGGAGGTAGTTCCTCCAACAGACCCATCGACGCTGAGGGCCCAGCGCCGCCGCCTCCGCCGCCGCCGTCAGCCGCCGACGTGGGCCACCAGCGCCGCCACCAGGCCGGGGATGGTGTGCTCGTCGGCGACGACGTCGACGGTGAGGCCGTGCCGTCGAGCGGTGTCGGCGGTGATGGGACCGATGCAGGCCACGACGGGGGGGACGGGGTCGTCGCCCTTGACCTCGAGGTAGCGCTCGACGGTGGACGACGCCGTGAAGGTGATGACGTCGGCGGTGGCCGCCGCCTCCCGCTGGCGGGCGGTCGGCGACGCCGTGACCGTGCGGTAGGCCTCGACCACGTCGACCTGCCAGCCGGCGGCCCGCAGGCCGTCGGGCAGGACGTCGCGGGCGACCGCGGCCCGCGGCAGCAGCACCCGGCCGCCCCCCTGGGACGGGTCGGCCGGCGGCGCCGGGAACGCCGCCAGGAGCGACTCGGCCACGAACTGCTCGGGCACGAGGTCGGCGACGATGTTGCGGGTGGCCAGCGCCGCCGCGGTCCCGGGGCCGATCGCCGCCACCGACACGCCGGCGAGCTGGCGGGCGTCGCGCAGTTCGTCGAGGAAGCGGTTCGCCCCGTTGATCGACGTCAGCACCACCCAGTCGTAGGCGCCCACCCCGGCCGCCGCGGCGCGCAGCGCGCCGCCCCCGTCGGCCGGGTCGGTGATCTCGATGGCAGCCAGCTCGACCGTCGAGGCGCCGGCGGCCTCCAGGGCCACCACCAGCTCGGACGCCTGGGCCCGGGCCCGGGTCACCACCACCCGCTTGCCGAATAGCGGCCGGGACTCGAACCACGACAGGTCCACGCCGGCGACCTCGCCGATCACGATGGTCGACGGCGAGGCCAGTGGCTGGTCGGCGAGGGTGGCGAGCGTGGCCCGGATCGTGCGCTGCTCGGGGCGGGTCCCCCACTGCACCGACGCCGCCGGCGTGTCGGGTGACAGCCCGCCGGCCATGAGCCGGTCGGCGATGGCCCGGATGCGCCCGACCCCCATGAGCACGACGATCGTGCCGCCCACCCTGGCGACCGCCTCCCAGTCCACCGAGCCCTCGGGCCGGGTGGGGTCCTCGTGGCCGGTGACGACCGTGAACGACGTCGACGAGTGGCGCAGGGTCACCGGGATGCCGGCGTAGGCGGGCACGGCGACGGCCGACGTCACCCCCGGCACGACCTCGAAGGGCACGCCGGCGGCCAGCAGCGCCGCCGCCTCCTCGCCGCCCCGGGCGAACACGAACGGGT
Organism: Acidimicrobiales bacterium; assembly: GCA_041908445.1. Lineage (GTDB taxonomy): Bacteria > Actinomycetota > Acidimicrobiia > Acidimicrobiales > DATDAH01 > JAEUJM01. Next base: position 83,257 of record JAYRFK010000043.1, read on the forward strand.
CGCCGCCCTTGAGGCGCACGACCCGCTGGCCCCGCAGCCCCCGCTCGACGAGCAGGGCGTTGATCTCCGCCTGCGGGGTGGACGGGCCGGTCGGCGACTTGGCCACCGAGATGCGCTCGGCACCGACTGGCGCCAGGGCCAGCAGCCCCTCCAGCGAGAGCCGGTCGTAGACGACCACCTCGGCGGCGGCCAGCAGCTCGGCGGCGCGGACGGTCAGCAGCCCGGGGTCACCGGGGCCGGCGCCGACGAGGGACACGGTCATGGCGCCAGTCCACCACGACGGCGGCGCCGACACGTCGACCGGCAGCGAGATCACCCCGTTCTCGAGGCAATACCCCCCGGTTCCCGGGGGCTATTGCCTCGAATTCGCACGTCCCGCCGAGCGATGCGTCCCGACGCGCCGGCGCCGATCGCTGCGTCCCCGAGCACGCCGGCGCCTCGCGTGCCATGCTCGCCCGCGCAACGGCGAGCCCCGGGGGGATGCATGCCATGAAGGCCAGCGATCTGTTCCTGCGTTGCCTCGAGGCCGAGGGGGTCGAGTACATCTTCGGCGTCCCCGGCGAGGAGAACGCCGACGTGATGATGTCGCTGCTCGACTCGCCGATCGAGTTCGTGATCTGCCGACACGAGCAGGGCGCCGCCTACATGGCCGACATGTACGGCCGCCTCACCGGCAAGCCCGGCGTCTGCCTCGGCACCCTCGGACCCGGCGCCACCAACCTCATGACCGGCGTGGGCCAGGCGGACATGGACCACTCGCCGCTGGTCGCGATCACCGGCCAGGGTGCGGTCACCCGGCTCCACAAGGAGTCGCACCAGGCCATGGACGTGGTGGCCATGTTCGAGCCGGTCACCAAGTGGTCCGAGACGGTCTACAACGCCCGCACCATCCCCGAGATCGTGCGCAAGGCCTTCAAGCTGGCCCAGGCCGAGAAGCCGGGCGCCACCCACGTCGAGCTGCCCGAGGACGTGGCCAAGCAGGACGTCGCCGAGCCGCCCATCGTGCCCGGCACCAAGGTGCGCCGGCCCGTCGCCGACGAGAAGTCGATCGACGCCGCCCTGGACATGATCGCCCGGGCCGAGGCCCCCGTCCTGCTCGTCGGCAACGGCTGCGCCCGCACCCGGGTCACCAAGCAGCTCAACCGCTTCGTCGAGGCCACCGGCATCTACGCGGCCATGACCTTCATGGCCAAGGGCGTGGTCTCCGACCGCAACGACCGCAGCCTCTTCGCCGCCGGCCTCGGCATCAACGACCACGTGCAGTCGGTCTTCCGCCACGCCGACCTCGTCATCTCGGTGGGCAACGACATGGTCGAGTGGCACCCCTCCCGGTGGAACCCCGACCACGACACGCCGATCCTCCACATCGACTTCACCCCCGCCGAGGTCGACGCCGCCTACCGCTGCGACGTCGAGCTGGTCGGCGACATCGCCGCTGCGCTGTGGGCCATCAACGAGCGCCTCGGCGACGAGCACCGCAAGGCCGACGTGCCCCTCTACGCCGACGTCCGCCGGCGGCTGGTGCAGGAGCTCACCGTGGAGAGCGCCGAGGACGACGGCTTCCCCATGAAGCCCCAGCGCATCCTCCACGACCTGCGCCAGGAGATGGACGACCACGACATCGTCATCAGCGACGTCGGCGCCCACAAGATGTGGACCGCCCGCCACTACCCCGCCTACGAGCCGAACACCTGCATCATCTCCAACGGTTTCTGCTCGATGGCGGGGTCGCTGCCGGGCTCCATCGCTGCCAAGCTCGTCCACCCCGACCGGCGGGTCGTGGCCCTCCAGGGCGACGGCGGCTTCATGATGAACGTGCAGGAGCTCGCCACCGCGGCCATGTACGACGTGCCCGCGGTGCAGCTCGTCTGGGAGGACGGCGGCTACGGCCTCATCGAGTGGAAGCAGACCCTCGGCTTCGGCAAGAGCTCGCACACCAAGTTCCAGAACCCGGACTTCGTGCAGCTCGGCGAGGCCTTCGGCTGCTTCACCCGCCGCATCGAGGCCGCCGACGACCTGCGCCCGACCCTGCGGGAGGCCTTCGCCCAGACCGACCGCCCGTCGCTGATCATCGTGCCGGTCGACTACCGGGAGAACCTCGAGCTCTCCGAGCGCTGCGGCGCCATCCTCCCCCGATGACCGTCACCCCGCCCCTTCCCGTCCACCCCATCCGTTCTGGCTCCCGATTTCGGTGCCAGAGCACCGAAATCGGGAGCCAGTTCGCCGGGGGTCGGGCGTGAGCGCCGGCGAGCGGGAGGCGCTGGACGTCACCTCGCCGTTCTCGGGTGAGGTCGTCGGGACGGTCGAGCAGTGGGGCGCCGACGAGGTGCTGGCCACCGTCGAGCGCCAGGCGGCCGTGGTCGCCGACCGGGACCGCTGGCTGCCGGCGCCCCAGCGCATCGAGGTGCTGCGGGCCACCGCGGCGCTGGTCGGCGCCCAGCGGGAGGAGCTCGCCCGCCTCATCGCCTCCGAGGGCGGCAAGCCGCTCACCGACGCGCTCGTCGAGGTCGACCGGGCCGCCAACGGCCTCGAGCTGTGCGCCGAGGAGATCGGCCACAGCCACGGCGAGGAGGTCCCCATGGGGGCCACGCCGGCGTCGGCCGGTCGCCTCGCCTTCACCACCCGTGAGCCCATCGGCGCGGTGGTGGCGGTGAGCGCCTTCAACCACCCCCTCAACCTCATCGCCCACCAGACCGGCCCCGCCATCGCCGCCGGCTGCCCGGTGCTGCTCAAGCCGGCCAGCTCGACCCCGCTGTCGGCGCTGCGCCTCGGCGAGCTCTACCGGGAGGCGGGCCTGCCCGAGGACTGGTGCGTCGTCGCCCCCTGCCGCGGCGCGGTGGCCGAGCAGGCCGTCACCAGCGACAAGATCGGCTTCTTCTCCTTCATCGGCTCGGCCCGGGTCGGCTGGGGCCTGCGGGCCAAGCTCGCCCCCGGCGTGCGTGCCGCGCTCGAGCACGGCGGTGTCGCGCCGCTGCTGGTCGACGCCTCCGCCGACCTCGACAAGGCCGTGCCCGCCATCCTCAAGGGCGGCTACTACCACGCCGGCCAGGTGTGCGTGTCGGTGCAGCGGGTCTTCGCCGACGCCTCGATCGCCGACGAGCTGGTCGACCGCCTGGCCGAGGGCGTCAGCGAGCTCGTCACCGGTGACCCCCTCGACGCCGCCACCCAGGTCGGGCCCCTGATCGAGCAGGGCGAGGTGGACCGGGTCCACGAGTGGGTGCAGGAGGCGATCGACGCCGGCGCCGAAGTGGCCGAGGGCGGCCACCCGCTCGAGCACCAGTGCTACGCCCCCACCCTCCTCGTCGACCCGCCGGCGGACGCCAAGGTGCTCACCGACGAGGTCTTCGGACCGCTCGTGGCGGTCGTGCGCACCGACGGCCTCGACGACTCGGTGGCCCGGGCCAACTCGCTGCCGTGGGCGTTCCAGGCCGCGGTCCTCGCCCAGGACCTCGACGCCGCCTTCCGGGCGGCCAAGCGCCTGAACGCCACCGCGGTGATGCTCAACGACCACACCGCCTTCCGGGTCGACTGGATGCCCTTCGCCGGCCGCGGCCCGAGCGGCCTCGGCGTCGGCGGCATGGGCCACACCGTCCACGAGATGACCCGCCCCAAGATGATCGTGGTCAACGCCGGCGGCGCCTGAGCTCCCATTCCTCCAGCAGCAACGCGCGGTCCCACCTTCCGTTTCTGCTGGAGGAACGAGGTCTGATGGAACTGGACGCTGCGTCCGGCGGTACCCCTCCGCTCACGCCGCCGCTTCTTCCAGCAGAAACGCGCGGTCCCACCTTCCGTTTCTGCTGGAAGAACGACGTCAGGTGAGGAGGGCGGCGCCGCCGTGGTCGTCGAGGAGGCGGCGGGCGAGGCCGTGGCCGAGCGCGGCGGCGTCCGCCGCGGGGCCCACGACCGACTCCCGCAGGACGACGTGGCCGTCGAGCGACGCGAGCAGCGCCTCCACCCGGACGTCCTGGCCCCCAGGGCCCTCCAACACCGCGTAGGCGCCGGCGGGGAGGTCGCAGTCGCCGCCGAGCTCGGCGAGGAAGCCCCGCTCGGCCTCGAGCGCGACCCGGCTGGGTGCGTGCTCGAGGAGCGCCAGCGCCTCGAGGGCGGTGGCGTCCCCGGCCCGCGCCTCGATCGCCAACGTCCCCTGGCCCACCTGAGGCAGCATCACGTCGGGGGCGAGCACCTCGGTGGCCCGCTCGGGCATCCCGAGGCGCTCCAGCGCCGCCGCGGCCATGACGATGGCGGCGTAGCCCTCGGCCTTGGCCAGACGGGTGGCGATGTTGCCGCGTAGCCCGGTGAAGGTGAGGTCCGGGCGCAGCCAGGCCAGTTGGGCCCGCCGGCGCACCGAGCCGGTGGCCACCAGCGCGCCGGTGGGCAGGTCGGCCAGGGTGGACCCGACCAGGGCGTCACGGGGCTCGCCCCGCTCGGGCACGCCGGCCAGCACGAGGCCGTCCACCGCCACCGAGGGCAGGTCCTTGGCCGAGTGCACGGCGATGTCGGCCCGACCGTCGAGCACCGCGGCCTGGACCTCCTTCACGAACACGCCCTTGCCCCCGATCTCCCAGATCGGGCGGTCGAGCTGCTGGTCTCCGGTGGTCTCCACGATCACGGGCGTCACCGTCACGCCGTGCGGGGCGAGCAGCGCGGTGACGTGCTCGACCTGCCAGAGCGCGAGCGGGCTGCCGCGCGTCGCCGCCCTCACAGGTCGAAGAGGGTGCGCAGGGACTCGGCGAGGCGATCGCCACGCGGGGTGCCGGCGGCGTCCTTGAGGCGCACGGTGGGCTCGTGCAGGAGCTTGGCGAGGATGCCCTTGGTGAGCGCCTCCACCGCCTCGCGCTCGCGCTCGTCGAGGCCGTCGAGCTTGCCCCGGAAGCGCTCGAGCTCGGCCAGGCGGATGTCCTCGGCCTGCTCCCGGAGGCCCGCCACCAGCGGCGCCACCTCGCGGGCGGTGCTCACGGCGAGGTAGCGGTCGATCTCGGCGACGACGATGCGGTCGACCGCCGAGACCTCCCGGCGGCGCTGCCGCAGCCCGGCCTCGGCGAAGACCCGCAGGTCGTCCATGTCGAGCAGGGTCACGCCGTTGAGCTCACCGACCGCGGGGTCGATGTCGCGCGGCACGGCGATGTCGACGATGAGCAGCGGGCGATCCACGCGGCCGGCCAGCGCCGGCGCCAGGTCGGCCTCCTCGAACATGATCGAGGAGGCACCGGTGGAGGTGAGCAGCAGGTCGACGTCCGCGATCACGGTGGGCACGTCGTCGACGTGCACGGCCCGGCCACCGACCGACGCGGCCAGCTCCTGGGCCCGCGCCCAGGTGCGGTTGGCGACCAGCAGCTCGGGCGGCTCGGTGGGGTGCGACTCGGTGAGGGCGGCCAGCGAGGCGACCATGCCCCGGGCCATGTCGCCGGCGCCGAGCACGAGGATGCGCTTGCCGGCGAGGGTGCCGAGGCGGTCGGTGGCCATGGCCACCGCGGCCTGCGCAACCGACGTGGTGTGGCGGGCGATGCCCGTCTCGGTGCGGGCCCGCTTGCCCACCTCGAGGGCGTGGCGGAAGAGCATGTTGAGCGACGGGCCGGCGGCCTCCTCGGCCTGGGCCAGCTCCCACGCCGACTTCACCTGGCCGAGGATCTCGCTCTCGCCGAGCACGGCGGAGTCGAGCCCGGCGGCCACGCCGAAGAGGTGGGCGACGGCTTCGTCGTCGTAGTGGGTGTAGAGGTGGTCGCTGAAGGCCTCGGGCGGCAGGTAGGCCATCTCGGAGAGGAAGTTCCGGATGTCCTGGTAGGCCGGGTGGAAGCGCTCGACGACCGCGTAGACCTCGGTGCGGTTGCAGGTCGAGAGCAGGACCGCCTCGCCGATCTCGTCGCGCGAGCAGAGGTCGCCCAGGGCCTTGGGCAGGTGCGCGTCGCTGACGGTCATCCGCTCGAGCAGGTCGAGGGGGACGGTGCGGTGGTTGAGCCCGACTACGACGACAGACACGCCTGCAGGCGCTCCTTGGCTTCGGCGATGCGACCCTCTCGGATCAGCTCCAGCATTCCCGAGTCGAGCGCTCCCTGCCAGTCGAGGCCCTCGGTCGACCGCCCCTCGGCACGGATCTCCTCCCGGGCATCGGCCAGCACATCGATCAGTCTGTCGTACTCGGGGCCGAACTCCGACGTGAACCGCCGGCGCAACCAGGTCGCGAGCGCCGGGCTGTGGCCGCCCGTCGAGAAGGTGACGAGCAGCCGGCCCTGGCGGACGCGCGACGGCAGGGTGAACGTGCAGTTGGCGGGGTCGTCGGCGCTGTTGACCAGCACCCCGGCCCGCTGGGCGTCGAGGAACACGGCGTGGTTCGTGGCGGGTGAGCTCGTGGCGGTGATGACGAGCATTCGACCATCCAGGTCGGCGGGCCGGTAGGGACGTTGGTCCCACGTGAGCTGGTCGCCACCTTCGGGGGCGGCAACCGCCGCCGCGAGCATGGCGGCGAGGTCCTCGCCGAGCTCGGGGGCCACCACGTGCACCACCGCCCCGCACTCGAGCAGGCCCGCGGCCTTGTCCGCCGCCACCCGGCCACCGCCGACGACCAGGCAGGGCCGGCCGGTGACCCGCAGGTTCACCGGGTAGAGGGTGTCGTCGACCGGCACGTCAGGGGACCTCGGGACCCGGCCTCAGGCCGATTCCGCGCCCGCCGCCGGGGTCGAGGGGTCGCTGCGGCGCTGCTGGTAGAAGCTCAGGATCTGCAGCTCCACCGCCAGGTCGACCTTGCGCAGCGACATGCCCGGCGGCACGGTGACGATGGCCGGGGCGAAGTTCAGGATCGAGCTGACCCCGGCGGCGACCATGCGGTCGGCCACGTCCTGGGCGGCGGCCGCCGGCGTGGCGATGATGCCGATGGCGGCCTGGTGGTCGGCGACGATCGCGGGCAGGTCGTCCACGGGCCGCACCTCGATGCCACCGATGCTCTTGCCGACCTTCTTGGGGTCGGCGTCGACCAGGGCGGCGACGGGAAAGCCGCGGTCGCCGAACCCGCCGTAGTTGGCGAGGGCCCGGCCGAGGTTGCCCACGCCGGCGATGATGACCGGCCAGTCGTGGGTGAGGCCCAGCTCGCGGCTCATCTGGAACAGCAGGTACTCGACGTCGTAGCCCACGCCCCGGGTGCCGTAGGAGCCCAGGTAGGACAGGTCCTTGCGGACCTGGGCCGCGTTCACACCGGCGAGCTCGGCGAGGCGCTCGGACGAGATCGTGGCCGTCTTCTCGTCGGCGAGGCCGAGCAGGGTGCGCAGGTAGACCGGCAGCCGGGCCACGGTGGCTTCAGGGATGTGCCGGTCCGCCCCCTTCTTCACCGGGCGAGCCGCGCGACCCTCCATGCGGGCGACGGTACCCCTCATGTGCCCGCGTTCACAAAGTCCCCCGAGGCCCCAGCGACCCGTGAGCGCAGCGATCGGGAGCGGGGAGTCCGCCCCCGCCGGCGAGGGGGCCGCGGGCGACCTACTTGAGGCTGCGGCGGAGCACCTTGCCGGCCACGTTGTGGGGCAGCTCGTCCACGAACATGACCTTCGACGGGCACTTGTAGCGGGCGAGGTTGTCGGCGCACCACGCGATGACGTCGTCCTCCTCCACGGCGAACCCGTCGGCGACCATGACGAACGCCTTCACCGCCTCCCCCGAGTGCGGGTGGGCCACGCCGACGACCGCGGCCGCCTCGATGGCGGGGTGCTCCATGAGCACGTCCTCGACCTCCGCGGGGTACACGTTGAAGCCCGACACGATGATGAGGTCCTTGGCCCGGTCGACCAGGAAGAGGTAGCCGTCGTCGTTGACCACGGCGAGGTCGCCGGTGCGCAGCCAGCCGTCCGGGGTGAGGGCGGCGGCGGTGGCCTCGGCGTCGTTCCAGTAGCCGTGGAACACGTTCGGGCCCTTGACCCACACCTCGCCCTCGTCGCCGATGAGCACGTCGTCGCCGTCGGGGTCGACGAGGCGCATCGACACGCCCGAGATGGGCCGGCCGATGGAGCCGAGCGGGGCGTCGGGCAGGCCGTTCGACGTGGCGACCACCGGGGAGGTCTCGGTGAGCCCGTAGCCCTCGGTGAGGCGCAGGCCGAAGCGCTGCTGCACCTTGCGGGCCACCTCGTCGGGCAGCTTGGCCGCGCCCGATGTGGCGATGCGCACGGTCGCCATGGCGTCGGCCGACGCGTCGGGCTGGTCGGCGAGCGCGCCCCACATGGTGGGCGGGCCGGAGACGAGGGTGACGCCGTGGCGTTGGATGGCCTCGATGGCCGACGACGGGTCGAAGCGCTCGATCAGCAGGACGGTGCTGCCGGTGTAGACGGCGCCGCCGAGGACGACGTTCAGCCCGAAGATGTGGAACAGGGGGATGACGCCGAAGCTGACGTCGCCCGCCTCCTGGAACTGCCCGGGGCTGTTGCGGACCTGCTCGAGGTTGGCCAGCAGGTTGCCGTGGGTGAGCATCGCCGCCTTGGGCGAGCCGGCGGTGCCGCTGGTGAACATCAGGACGGCCAGGTCGTCGGCCTCGCGCTCGACGATCGGGGCGGGGTCGGCCTCGAGGAGCTGGTCGAAGGCGACCGACTCGCCGATGCCGGCGCCGGCGGTGCCGATGACGTACTCCAGCGCCGGCGTGTTGGAACGGTCGATGCCGGTGAAGGCGCTGCGGCCGGCGGGCCCGACGATCAGGGCGCGGGCGCCGATGGCGGCGAGCTCGCGCTCGAGCTCGCGGTTGGGGCTCGCGGGGTTGAGGGGCACGGCGACCAGGCCGGCGCCCAGCACCCCCAGGTAGGACACCACGAAGTACCAGTTGTTGGCGCACAGCAGCGCCACGCGGTCGCCGGGCTCGAGGCCGAGGCGCACGAGGCCACCCCGGAACGCCGCCACCTGGTCGCGCAGTGTGCCGTACGTCGTCTTCTCGCCGCGGCTGATGATCGCGACGGCGTCCTCCGGGTGCGGCTCGATCAGGCTCGCCAGGTTCACGACCTCAGTCCATCAGATTCCGCTGCCGATAGCACCTTGTGACCGACACGCCGCGGCCCGACCGGGCCCACGCGGGCGCCTCGGGCGACCTGGCCATCGAGACCCACGACCTCACGCGCAGCTTCCCCAGCGGCCGCGCGGTCGACAGCCTGACCTTCGACGTGCGCCGCGGCGAGGTGCTCGCGCTGCTCGGGCCGAACGGCGCCGGCAAGACCACGACGATCCGCATGCTCGACGGGGTGCTTCGTCCCGACCGGGGCACGGCACGGGTCCTCGGACTCGACCCGACCACCCAGGCCGACGACGTGCGCCGGCGCACCGGCGTGCTCACCGAGAACGCCGGCCTCGACGAGCGCCTCACCGCCCGGGAGAACCTGGCCTTCACCGCCCGCATCCGAGGCCTGCCCCGCAAGCCCGCCGCCCGCCGGGCGGGCGAGCTGCTCGAGGCCTTCGGGATGGCGGCCGAGGCCGACCGGACGGTCGCCGGGTTCTCGACCGGCCAGCGCAAGCGGGTGGCCCTCGCCCGGGCGCTGCTCCACGACCCCGAGGTGCTGTTCCTCGACGAGCCGACGTCCGGCCTCGATCCCGCCGCCACCCGCGACGTCGTGGCCCACATCGGCTCGCTCGCCACCGACCACGGCCGCACCGTCATCCTCTGCACCCACTTCCTCGGCGAGGCGGGCAAGCTCGCCGACCGCATGGCGGTGCTGCACCACGGACGCCTCCAGGCCTTCGGCGAGCCCGACGCCATCGCCGCCGACCTGTGGAGCGGCCTCGGCGCCGACCTCGACCTCGGCGCCCCCGCCGACGCCGACGTGCTGACCCGGCTCGAGCGGGTCGACGGCGTGCACGAGGTGGAGGTCGCCCTCGACGGCGCCAGCCTCCTCGTCCGCGACCGGGAGGTGCTCCCCGCGGTCGTGGCCGCCCTCGTCGAGGCCGGTGTGCGGGTCTACGCCGCCACGCCCCGCGCCCCGACCCTCGAGGACGTCTACTTCGAGCTGGAGGCCCGTCGCGCCGCCGCGGCCGAGGCCGCCGACCCGGGCGCCCCACCGCCCGACGAGGGGGCGACCGCCGGCAACGGCACCGACCGCGAGGTGGCGGCATGACCTCCATCGCCACCTCCGCCACCGGGGGCACGTCGCTCGCCGCCCCGCAGGAGCGCAGCGCCCGCCGGGCCCGGTTCGACGCCATGCGGGCGGTCGTGGCCAAGGACCTCACCGCGGTCCGCCGGTCCAAGGCCGTGGTGCTGCCGATGCTGTTCGTGCCCGTGCTGCTGCTCGTCGTGCTCCCGTTCGTGATCGGGTTCATCGCCGCGCACAGCCCCGCGGTCGAGGTCACCGACTTCCTCACCCGGCTCCCCGCCGGCGTGGCCGAGCCCATCACCGGCCTGCCCGCCCGCGAGCAGATGGTCGTGCTCGTCAACGGCTACCTGTTGGCACCGCTGTTCCTGATCGTCCCCCTCATGATCTCGGCGGTGCTCGCCGCCGACGCCTTCGCCGGCGAGAAGGAGCGCAAGACCCTCGAGTCGCTGCTGCACCTGCCCATGCCGGACCGGGACCTCTTCCTCGCCAAGCTGGCCTCCGCGTTCATCCCGGCGCTGGCGGTCTCGTGGATCGGGTTCGTCTGCTTCGCCACCGTGGCCAACGCCGTCAGCTGGCCGGTGATGCACCGCCTCTTCCTGCCCACGAAGCTCTGGATGGTCATGATCGTCTGGGTGGCGCCGGCGGTGGCCGCCCTCGGTCTCGGCGTGATGGTCCGGGTCTCGGCCCGGGCACGCACCGCCCAGGAGGCGAACCAGCTCGGCGGCGCCGTGATCCTGCCCCTCATCTTCCTGGCCATGGGCCAGGCCACCGGCCTCCTGCTCGTGGACCTGCCGGTCGCCATCGGCATCGGCGCCCTCGTGTGGCTCCTCGCCATCTGGCTCATCGCCCGCGGCGCCAAGAAGTTCACCCGCGACGCCCTCGCCGCCAAGGTCTGACCCCGGCCGCGTCCTGACCCGCCTGGTCGGGCGGGCGCCCTCAGCGGGCGAGGAAGAAGAGCTGCAGGGTGGTGGCGCCGAGGATCAGCAGCAGGAGCAGGCCGATGGCGATGGTGGTGCCCTTCCTCATCGTGGTGCGCCTTTCATCGGGTGGTGCGGTCGGTCAGGGTGACCGGCGTGGTGACGCCGGCCGACGCGGCGGCGTCCTCGCCGTCCTCGAGGGCCTCGATGGTCAGCTCGTCGCCCTCGGCCAGCCCGAGCGTCGGCGCCGCGCCGACCCCGTTCATGGCCAGGGCCAGCAGCCCGTAGGAGTCGGTGAGCAGGCCGAGGTCGCCGGGGCCGAGCTCGGCGTCGGTGGTGACGACCCGGGCGGTGCGGGTGGTGTCGGGGAGGCGCAGCCGCACCCGGTCGCCGAAGGCGGCGAGGTCGTCGGGGTCGACGTTGAGCTGGGCGTTGCCGAAGCGGTCGATCCAGAGCACCTGGGCCACGACGTGACCGTCCTCCTCCCGGCTGAGGGGGAGGACGCCGGGCTGCAGCAGGGCCGGGTCGAGCAGGTCACCGAGCTCGGCGAGGTCGATGCCCTGGCAGAGCTGGGCGGCGATGGGGGCGAGGACGTCACGGCCGGGCGAGACGGCGCCCGCAGCCGGCAGGTGGAGGTCGGTGTTGGTGAGCTCGACGGCCCGTGATGCGCCGCCGACCATCGCCACCGCCGGCGCCAGCAGACCGTTGTCGGGGCCGACCAGCACCGACATGCCGTCACCCACCTCCACGGCGATGCTGCGGCGGTCCGTGCCCGGGCCGGCGTCGACCGCGGCGAGCACGACCCCGGGGCAGAGGTACTGCGCGCTGCGGGCCAGCAGGAGGCCCCCGGCGCGCACGTCGCGAGGGGCGATGTCGTGGGTGAGGTCGACGATCCCGACCTCGGGCGCCATCGACCGGATCACCGAGTGGACGATGCCGACGAACTCGTCGGCCCGCCCGTGGTCGGAGAGGAAGGTGATGGTGTCGTAGCGCCGGCCCATGCCCGCCCGACGGTACGGCGTCGGCGCCCCGCCCGGCTACCCCGGTCCGTCGCCCACGCCGCCGCCGGCCAGCTTCACCAGGTCGGCGACGGCCGCCGCCGGTGGTGCCAGGGCGGCGCACTCGTCGCGGAGGGCGGCGGCCGCGGCCCGCTCGGGCCCGTCGCCGAGCAGCGCGGCGACGGCGGCACCGAGATCGCCCGGGCGGGCGGTGACGGCGTCGAGCACGCGACCGGCGCCCAGCGCCTCGATGCGGGCGGCGTTGGCCGGCTGGTCGGCCCCGAGGGGGAGCGCCACCACGGGCACGCCGTGGGCCAGGGCCCCGATCACCCCGCCCGAGCCCCCGTGGGTGACGGCCACCGCGGCGTGGGCCAGCACCGCCCACTGGGGCACGTAGCGCTCGACCCGGATGTGGGGCGGCAACGGGCCGAGCTCGGCCGGGTCGCGGTCGCGCCCGACGGTGAGCAGCAGGTCGGCGGGCAGGTCGCGCCCGGCGGCGACGACCCGCTCGTAGAGGTCGCCGGCCTCCTGGGTGAAGGCGGTGCCGAGGCTGGCGTAGACGAGCGGCCGGTCGCCGGCGCCGGGTCGCCACCCCGGCGAGCCGGTGGGTGCCGTGACGGGCTCGGGGTCGGCGGGGCGCACGAACCGGGCCCCGGCCGGGAGCGGCGACGCGGCCGGGTCGCGGAACGACGGCGGCGCCGGCACGACGACGAGGCCGCCCGCGGTGCGGTGCAGGTCGGGGTCGGGCCCCAGCCCGTGCTCGGCCCGCAGCGCGCCGACCGCCGGCGCCAGCAGCTCGGGCCGCACGAACGTGCCCGCCGGCATCGACACCGAGGTGGCGTGGGGGACGCCGGCGGCCTCGGCCAGGACGACCGCGCCGTAGTCGACCTCGTCGGCCAGCACGACGTCGGGCCGCCACGCGGCGAGGTGGGCCGCGAGCGCGCGGGCCCGGTCACGAGCCACGACGCCGGCGAAGCCCTCGACCAGGACGCGGTCCTCGGCCTCGGGGTCGACGGGGCGCAGCGGGGGGCGCCGGTCGCGCGGGATCGGCGCGGGGTCGAGGGCCGGGTCCCCGGCGGCCAGCGCGGTGAGGCCCGCCGCCGCGACGGCGTCGACCAGGGCGGGCCGGACCGCGATCGCCACGGCGTGGCCCTCGGCCGCGGCGGCGCGCGCCACGGGGAGCATCGGGGCCAGATGGCCCCAGCCGCCCGCGGCGGTGACGAGGAGGCGCATCGCCGCCCCCTCAGCCCGGGGAGGGCTCAGCCGGCCTCGGTGTAGCGGGCGGCGATGAAGGCGTCGACGTCGTCCTCTTTGATCCGGTAGCTCTTGCCGACCCGGATCGCGGCGAGGTCCCCGGCCTTGATGAGCCGGTAGACGGTCATGGTGGAGACCCGCATGAGTGACGCGACCTCGGCCACCGTGAGCAGCCGCGAGCGCGCGTTGAACTGTGACAAGGGCTTCACCCCTTCCTCCGCTTGGGGCGCACGCTAGCGGAGGGTTGCTGGTGGGGAAAGTGGGGCTGGTGGGGCGAGCGGGTGCACCCGATCAGGCCCGCCCGAGCTCCTTCGACCGCTCGGTGGCGGTGACCACGGCGGCCACGATGGCGGCCCGCACCTCGCGGGCGTCGAGCACCCCGAGGCCCGCCGCGGTGGTGCCGTTGGGCGAGGTCACCGCGACGCGCAGGGCCTCCGCCGAGTGCTCGGTCTCGGACAGCAGGCGGGAGGCGCCGAGCAGGGTCTGGTTGACCAGCGCCTCGGTGACGTCCTCGGGCAGGCCGACGGCGGCGCCCGCCTCCATCAGGGCCTCGGCCACGAGGAACACGTAGGCGGGGCCCGACCCGGACAGCCCCGTCACGGCGTCGAGCTGGTCCTCGGGGACCCGCACCGTGATCCCGACCGACGAGAGGATGGCGTCGGCCCAGTCGAGGTCGGCGTCGGTCGTCGACGTCCCGCCGGCGATGGCGGCGGCGCCGGCGCCGACCGTGGCGGGGGTGTTGGGCATGGCCCGGACGACGGGGGTGCCGGCGGGCAGGGCGGCCTCGAGGGTGGCGAGGGTCACGCCGGCGGCGATGGAGAGCACCCGCCCGGGGGCGTCGAGCTCGGCGCAGGCGGCCGGGACGTCCTGGGGCTTCACCGCCAGGATCACGCCCTCGGCGGGCACGGCGGCGTCGGTGACGACCAGCCCCGGCAGGCGGGCGGCCAGCTCCTCGCGCCGCTCGGGCAGGCGCTCGACCACGGCGATCCGGTCGGTCGTGGCCCAGCCCGAGGCCACCAGCCCCGCCACCAGGGCCTCGCCCATCTTCCCGCCCCCGACCACCAGCAGCTTCGCCGTCATGGCCGGCGACCCTACCGCCCGCTCCCCGCACGCAGCGGGGCGCCCTCAGGGGGTGAGGGGGTCGACGGCCGGCGCCGGACCGGCGGCCGTGTCGGGGGCGAGGGCACGGCGGGGGTCGGGGTTCGTCCGCATCTGCGCGAGCAGGGTGAGGAAGGCGAGCACGCCACCGACCACGAAGACCGTGCCGGGCAGGAACGACACCAGCGCGGCGCCGGCGGCGAGGGGACCGGCGACCTGGCCCGCCCGGGCGGCACCGACCCACACCGCCACGACCGCGCCGCGACTGGCGGGTGGCGCCGCCCCGGCCACGAAGTCCTGGTAGGTCGGGATCGAGAGGCCCTCACCCAGGCCGTAGAAGAGGCCGCCGAGCAACAGGACCAGCAGGGACGGGGCCACGCCGATGGTCACGAAGGCGATGGTGAAGCACACCGAGCCCACGAGCACGAGGCGCCGGCCGCCGTAGGTGGCCCGCAGGCGACCGACGGTCAGCGCCGCCACGGTCGAGCTGAGGGCGGGCGCCGAGATGATCAGGCCGCGGGCGCCGGCGCTGAGGCCGAAGCGGTCCTCGAGCAGCACCGGCAGCACGGTCAGGTACAGCCCGAAGATGAGGAAGAACACGCCGAAGGCGGCCACGGTGGCGAGGGCCAGCAGCGGTCGGCGCAGGACCTTGGCCGCCTCCCGGAGCTGCGCGGTGACGTGGGGCTGCGGGTGCAGGTCGATCTCGGGCAACAGGCGCCACACCAACAGCGCGGTGACCAGGGCGAGCGGGTACGGGGCGAACGACAGGCGCCACCCGCCGATCTCGGTGAGCAGGCCGCCGAGCGCCGGGAAGATGGCCAGCGAGATCGTGAGGGTGGCGGCGTTGCGACCGACCAGCCGGGCCCGCTCGTTGCCGGTCCAGAAGTCGCCGATGATGACCACGGCCAGGTTGATGAGGCCGGCCCCGCCGACGCCCTGCACCAGGCGGAAGGTGAGGAGCAGCGCGAACGACGGCGCCAGCGCCGCCATCCCCCCGCCGATGCCGAACACGACGAGGCACGGCGTGAGGACCTTGCGCCGCCCGAAGCGGTCGGCGAGCACGCCGATCAGCGGCGCCACCACGATGCCGGGCAGCGCCCCCGACGCAACCAGCAGGCCCGCCCGGCTGGCGGGCTGGTCGAAGGTGGCGAGGATGTCGGGGATCGCGGGCCCGAGCAGCGTGTTGTTGAGGATGCCGGTGACCGTGATCGAGAAGATCAACAGCAGCGGGGGCGCCCCCGGGGGTCGCGGCGTGGTCACCCGCACTTCCCCGATCCGAGCATCCGGGCCCGCCCCCGGGGGGCGAGCGCCACCGTACGGATCCCCGAACGGAAAAGCAATGGGATGCTGTGAGAGTTCACGAAGCGGAACTCAGGAGCCGAAGCGGGAGGCGAACCCGATCCGCAGCGCCGGGCGGAAGAACTGCTCGACGTAGACGTAGAGCGAGCCCAGGATGCGGTCCAGCTCGTCCTCGTCCACCGCGGCGTTGGGCAGCTGGCCCACGAGGAAGACCGCGTCCTCCTCGCCGATCGCGAACGCGGCGCCGAAGAGCTTGAGGTTGCGGCGCAGCAGGTGCTCGTAGAACGCGCCGTGGTTCTCCTCGGGCGCCGGCATCACGTAGGTCTCGTAGTGCAGCGTGCGCTGGCCGAGGGTGAACCAGATCGTCGAGGTGGACTTCTCCTCCCCCACCAGGCGGACGTACCACCGGCGCTCGCCCGGCTCGGTGTCGACCGCGTCGACCGTGGGGTTCTCGTCGAGCTGCACGGCGAGCCACGCGTCGATCAGCGCGGTGAGGCGGGCGAGCTCCTCCGGGGAGGACGGTTCGTCGGGCACGTCAGGCGCAGCGGACCAGCGACCGGGCCTTGAGGTCGGTGTGGAGGCGCCGGAGGCGGGCGGCGGTGGTGGACCAGGTGTACCCCTTGGCCCGGCGGGCGGCCGCCGCCGAGAGCTCGGCGGCGAGCACCGGCGAGTCGAGGAGCTCCTCGGTGTAGTGGGCGAACACCGCCGGGTCGCGGCCGTTGACGAGAAAGCCGGTGCCACCGTGGGCGACGATCGTGCGCAGCCCGCCGACCGCCGCCGCCACGACGGGGGTGCCGCACGCCGCGGCCTCGAGGGCGACGAGGCCGAACGACTCCGAGCGGCTCGGCACCAGGCACACGTCGGCGGCCCGGTAGTAGGTGGACAGGAGGTGGTGGGGCTGGGGCGGCACCCAGCGCACCCGGTCGGCGACGCCGAGGTCGGCCGCCAGCTTCTGCACCCGGTCGACCTCCTGGCGGCCCTCGACCCCGCTCGCCCCGCCCACGACCAGCAGCACGGCGTCGGGGTGGGCCAGCGCCGCCAGCGTGCGGACGGCCACGTCCACGCCCTTCAGGGGCTGGATGCGCCCCACGAACAGCAGCACCGGGTGGTCGCCGAGGCCCAGGGCGGCCCGGGCGCCCCGCTGGTCCCCGGGGGAGAAGAAGGCGTGGTCGACGCCGGGCGGCACGATCTCGATGCGGGCCGGGTCGGCACCGTAGAGCTGGGTGAGCTGGCTGGCCTCGGCCGTGCAGGACGCGAGGATGGCGTCGGAGCAGCCGATGACCTCGGTCTCGGCCTGCACCCGGCGGGCGGGCTCGGGGTCACCGGTCTCGGCCTTGACCCGGGCGAGGGTGTGGAAGGTCGAGACCAGGGGCAGGTCGAGGGCGTGCTTGATGCGGTGGCCGGCGACGCCCGACAGCCAGTAGTTGGCGTGGAGGGTGTCGACGCTGCCGACGCCGGCCACGTGCTCGGCCACCCGGTCGGCCCACTCGTCGACGATGCCGGGCAGCTCCTCCTTGGTGAGGTCGGCGGGCCCGGCGGGCACGTGCACGACCCGGAAGCCGGGCTCGACGTCGACCACCTCGGGGAGGTCGTCGCGCCAGCGGCGCACGTACACGTTGCAGCCGACGCCGGCCTGGGCCAGCGAGCCGACGAGCTCGCGGACGTAGACGTTCATCCCGCCGCTGTCGCCCGAGCCGGGCTGGGCGAGCGGCGAGGTGTGCAGGGAGAGCACCGCTACGTCGGCCACGGGCACCTCAACACCGAAACCACCGCCCGGATTCCTGCCCCGGCCCGACGGTCAGGATTCCAGTTCCCTGGGGCCCTGCTTCTGGCGGAACGACTCGTAGATGTGGACCAGCGTCTTCTTCTGGTCCTCGGAGATGAACGGGTCGCGGCGGATCTCGGCGACCAGGTCGGGGTCGCCGTCGGGCTCGTCGAGGATGCCGGCCCGGATGTACAGCTCCTCGGAGCTGATCTCGAGGGCCCGGGCGATCTGGCGCAGGATGTCGGCCGAGGGCTTGCGCATGCCCCGCTCGATCTGGCTCAGGTACGGGTTGGAGACCCCCGCCATCTCCGAGAGCTTGCGGAGCGACAGTTGGCCGACCCGTCGCTGCTCACGAATGAACTCCCCGAGGTCGCGCCAACGCTCTTCGAGATCGTTGCGCATGGGAGAAAACCTTACGCGACTCCCGCGAGCACGCCCCAAACGGCAGCAAGCACCCCGGCACCCGTCCCGGCGGGCCCGAACGCGCCAGCGGGGCTCAGCGCAACAGCGACTCGACGTCCGCCTCGCCGTCGCGGTACCGGCGCTTGACCTCGTCCTGGAGGGCGTCGATGCAGGCGTGCAGCGCCTGGCGCCGTGACGAGACGAGGGCCTCGAAGCCCGCCAACCGCTCGGCGAGCTCGTCGAGGGCGGCGTCGTCGAGGGTGGGCAGGTCGGCCAGGTCGGCCTCGCTCACGATGGCGTCGAGCTCGGCCTGGAGCTCCTCGGGCACCACCGCGGGGTCGAGGTCCTGGGGGGGCCGGGCCAGCCCGGGCCCCCGGGTGTGCTCGGCGAGGATGTCGGGGAGGTTCCCGATGAGCTCGGCGAGGTCGCCGGGCTCACCCCCCTCGCGGCGACGGGTGCGCTCGTGGGTGACGATGTCCAGGTGGCCCTGGGTGAGGCGGCGCAGGTACGACACGCCGTTCTCCAACCGCTGGGCCTGGTCACGCCGCGAGCGCACCTCGTCCAGGTCCTTGCCCGGCAGATCGGCCACGTAGGCCGGGTCGAGGACCTCCGCGAGGGTGATCATGAGCCGATGACGATCTCCCAGCCACCGAAGAACAGCAGGGCCCACACCACGAAGCCGGCGATGATCGTGTTGCGGTGCTTGTCGAAGACGTTGCGGTTGAACCCGTTGTCGAGACCGCCGAGCAGGCCGAGGGCGCTGAGCTCGATGAAGCCCACGATCACGATGAAGATGCCCCAGACGCCGAACAGCACGCCGCCGTTGGGGTCGGCGTAGGCGTTGGAGAAGTGGCTCGTGAAGACCATGAACCACAGCATCGGGATCGAGAAGAGGGTGTTGGCCCGGGAGGCGCGGGCCCCCTTCTTGGCCGCCTCCGGCTGCCGGGGGTCGCCCTGGCCGCCGGCGAGCTTGTCGCGCTCGCTGGCGATGACGATCTTCTGGTTGCGCCAGATGACGCCCCAGACGTTCAGGAACATGATCGTGCCGAGGGTGAGGCCCCAGGCGATGCTGAGACCGGGGCCGGCCGCGAAGTACTCGCTGAAGTTCGGGCCCAGGTTCTTCTGGATGCCCAGGATGGTGAGGCCGGTGAGGAAGGTCAGCATCGCCGCCCAGCGGAACCACCACAGGGCCCGCCAGGTGAGCTTGTCGAAGGCCTCGCTGCGGGCGGTCGGGCTCAGCTCGGCGTAGGCCGGCGTCTGCACGAAGTTGAAGAAGTAGAGCAGGCCGATCCACGTGATGCCCGAGAGCACGTGGAACCACCGGAACAGCGTCTCGAAGCCGGTGTAGTAGTCGCCGAACGACTTGATGATGACCATTGCGTCCTCCCAGGTCCCCTGTGTGCGGCGAGACCTTACCGCCCGCGGGTGGACAGGTACTGGTACAGCCCGAACGTCCAGGCCGGACCGAGGAGGATGAGCGAGTCGAGGCGGCGCAGCGCGGGGGCGCGGGCGTCGGCGCGGGGCAGGATCGCCGAGCCGGCGAGCTGGCCGAGCGGGCAGAGCACCGCGGCGGCCGCCCCGAACAGGGCGACCTCGTAGCCCTCGAACGGCGGCAGGTGCACGACCGCCATGGCGAACGTGAACACCGCGATGCCGGCCATGCCGGCGAGGGGGCCCTCGAGGTGGTTGCTCGAGCCGGAGCCGATGAGGAAGTCGCCCATCTCGTAGACGCAGACGAACGCGATGAGCGCGACGAACCCACCGAGGTCGATGCGGAAGGTGAGCGCCGGCGCCGCCGCGGCCACGCCGAGGAAGAGGCCGCTCTGCAGGGTGAGGCCGACCGACCCGAGGTAGTTGCGGCGGGCACCGTCGGAGGAGAACCCCGACAGCAGGGCGAGGGGGATGGCCGCCAGGCACGCCACGCCGACCATCCCGAAGCCGACCGCCGAGGCCATGGCGATGGCGCCCGCGATGAAGCCGGCGGTGTACTCCTCGGGGTTGGCCCCCCAGGTCTTCCAGGCCTTGGCGACCTGCCAGCCGCCCACCGCGGCGACCGCGGCGTACAGGGCGGCGACGCCGAACTCCTGGCCGAGGGTGGAGGCCCCGATCAGCAGGGCCCAGCCGATGCCGAGGCGGACCTTGGGACCGTTGATGTCGTAGGTGATCAGGAAGCGGGTGGGCGGGCGCGAGCGCATCTTGTTGATGCGGCGCTGCTTGCGGGTCGGCTTGCGGATCTTGCCGGACTTCGTGACCCGGGTGCCGGGCGGGTACCCGGGGGGCACCGCCGGCCGGTTGCCCTTGGTCTTGCCCTTGGTCGCCTTGGCTGCGCCGGTGCCCTTGGTCGGCGTCGAGCCCGTGGCGGTCTTCGCCATCAGGCCGCCCCGCCGCTCACCGGCGGGAGCACCGCGACCTCGGCGGCCGGGCCGACGGGGTCGTCGCCGGACGCGGGCTCGCCGTCGACCCACACCCGGCAGTCCGCCAGGATCGCCGCGAACCGGTCGCCGTAGCGCTCGGTGGCGGCGGCCAGGACCTCGGCCACGGTGGACCCGGGGATGTCGTCGCGACCGGTGCCGGCGGCTTCCCGGGCGGCGGCGAAGAGGCGGAGCACGGCCACGCGTTCTACCCCACCCCGGGACCGGTCGGACAATCCATGCCGGGACGAGCGTAGGTGCTGGCGGCCGATACCTTCGGGCCATGCCGCGACTGCTCCTCGTCCGCCACGGCCAGTCCGAGTGGAACGCCGACGGGCGCTGGCAGGGCCAGGCCGACCCGCCGCTGTCCGACCTCGGCCGGCTGCAGGCCCGGGCCGCCGGCGCGACCGTCGGCGCGGTCGACGCCATCGTGGCCTCGCCGCTCGAGCGGGCCCACCACACCGCCATGGCCATCAGCGAGTCCGTCGGCGTCGGCCCGGTGCTGGTGCTCGACGACCTCATGGAGCGCCACGCCGGCGAGTGGCAGGGCCTCACCCGGACCCAGATCGAGGCGCAGTACCCCGGCTACCTCGAGGACCGGGGCGAGCACCGGCGCCGGCCGCCCGGCTGGGAGGACGACGACGTGCTGCTCGAGCGGGTGCTGCGGGCCATCGCCACGATCCTCACCGAGCTCGACGGCGCCGACGACGTGGTCGCGGTCACCCACGGCGGCGTCATCTACGCCCTCGAGCGCCACCTGGGCGCCGACTTCCAGCGCATCCCCAACCTCGGCGCCCGCTTCGTCAGCGTCGACGCCACCGGCCGCATGGCCCTCGGCGAACGCCTGCTCCTCGTCGACCCCGACGAGGTCCTGGTGACCAGCCCCGACCAGATCTAGCGGTCCGGCGCGCTACTCGCCCGGCGCGGCGTCGGGGCCCGTGTCGGCGTCGAGGTCGGCGTCGGAGGCCGGGGCGGCGCCGGGGCCCGGGGGCAGGGACGGCGGCACGGGGGACGAGGGCAGCGCCGTGCCGGGCAGGGTGCGGGCCAGCACGTGGACCGGGCAGCGCCGCGTGGTGGGGTCGGCGGCGAGCACGTCGTCGGCCAGCTCGACCGAGCACACCTCGCACGTGCCGTAGGTGCCGTCGTCGAGGCGGCGCAGTGCGGCGTCGACCCCGTCGAGGTCGGCGGCCGTGGCGTCGAGGTCGACCTCGAGGGCGGCGGCCTCCACCAGGGCCTCGGCGGCCGCGACCACGCCGGCGGCCTCGTCGCCGGGCGGCGGTGCCGGGAGGTTCTCGGGGTGCTCGGCGAGCGGGTCGTCGTCCACGCCGTCAGACTAGGGGCCATGACCGAGACCGCTGCCGACGCCACCACGGAGCCCGCGGACCCCGCGCACCCCGACCGCTTCGCCGAGTGGGAGGCGCTCCGGGCCGAGCACCTGCGGGCCCGGGAGGAGCGCCCGCCGTCGACCGCCCGCGGCGTCCACCACGTGGCGCTGCTGTGCGCCGACGTGGAGCGCACGATCGACTTCTACCAGGGCCTGCTCGAGTTCCCGCTGACCGACCTGTTCCAGAACCGGGACTACAAGGGCAGCACCCACTTCTTCTTCGACATCGGGAACGGCAACACCGTGGCGTTCTTCGACTTCCCCGGCCTCGACCTCGGGCCCTACGCCGAGGTGCTGGGCGGTCTGCACCACCTGGCCATCTCGGTCGAGCCCGAGAACTGGGCCCGCCTGAAGGCCAAGCTCGACGACGCCGGCATCCCGTACGACCACATCAGCGGCACGAGCATCTACTTCAACGACCCCGACGGCACCCGCCTCGAGCTCATCTCCGATCCCCTCGGCCACATGTACGGCGCTGACGTGCTCTGACCGTCGGGCAGGCGGCGCAGGGCCGAGGACCTCGGAATTTCTTGGCGAGAAACCCCGGTATCGGGGGTTTCTCACCAAGAAATCCTGGGTTCGTGGGGTGTGGTTGGATGGCGGGATGCGTGCCGCCGTGCTGGAGAGCCCCAACGAACCGCTGACCGTGGGGGAGGTGGACGTCGAGGAGCCCCGCGCCGGCGAGGTGGCGGTGCGGGTGCACGCCTGCGGCGTGTGCCACTCGGACCTCAGCGCGGTGAACGGCACCTTCCCGATGCCGCTGCCCGTCGTCCTGGGCCACGAGGCCGCCGGTGTGGTCGAGGCGGTCGGCGCCGGGGTCACCCGGCTCGCGGTCGGCGACCGCGTGGTCCTCACGCCGTCGCCGTCGTGCGGCCACTGCTACTGGTGCGTGCGCGGCGAGCACGCCATCTGCGCCGACCTCATCGGCCTGTTCACCGCTACCTTCCCGGACGGCTCCACCCGGCTGTCCCGCGGCGACCAGACCGTCTACCGGGGGCTCAACGTGGGGGCGTTCGCCGAGATCGTGATCACCCAGGAGGCGGGGGCCATCAAGATCGACGAGGACGTCCCCCTCGAGGTCGCCTGCGTGGTCGGGTGCGCGGTCCAGACCGGCGTCGGCGCGGTCCTCAACACCGCCAAGGTGCCCGAGGGCGCCACGGTGCTGGTGATGGGCCTCGGCGGCGTCGGCCTCTCCGTCGTGCAGGGCGCCCGCCTCGCCGCCGCGGCCCGGGTGATCGCCGTCGACCCCCTGGCCGAGCGGCGGGAGACCGCCCTGCGCCTCGGCGCCACCGACGTGCTCGACCCGACCGACGCGGACGTGGTGGCCGCCTCCCTGGACCTCACCGGCGTCGGTGTGGACTACGCCTTCGAGGCCGCCGGCAAGGGCGCGCTCGCCACCGCCTGCGTGAACGCCACCCGCCCCGGGGGCACGACGGTCCTGGTCGGCGCGCCCGGCCTCGACGAGAACCTCGAGCTCGGCCCCGCCGTCATCTTCGGGTCGTCGGAGAAGAAGCTGCTCGGCTGCATCCTCGGGAGCTCGCACGCTCCCCGGGACCTGCCCCGCTACCTCGACCTCTGGCGGGCCGGTCGCCTCGACCTCGAGGCGCTGATCACCGGGACCCGCCCCCTCGACGAGATCAACGAGGCCTTCGCCGACCTCACCGCCGGCGCCGGCGTCCGCACCGTCCTCACCCTGTAGCGGGGTCGGCAAGGCCGAGCAGGCCCGGCAGGGTCGCCATGTCGTCGAACACGACCGTGCCCGGGCCCTCCAACCACGCCGCCGGGGTGAGCCCGCCCGCGTAGCCGAACGCCGCCATGCCCGCGGCCCGCGCCGCCGCGACCCCGTAGCGGCTGTCCTCCACGACGGCGCAGCGGCCCGGGTCGACGCCGAGCGCCGCCGCCGCGTGCAGGAAGAGGTCGGGGGCGGGCTTGGCGTTGGCCACCTCGGTGGCGCTGTAGATGCGACCGGCGAAGCGGTCGTGCAGGCCGGTGAGGCCGAGGGTGACCGCCATCTTGTCGTGGGTGCCGCTCGAGGCCACGCAGGTGGCGGTGCCCGACCGGTCGAGCTCGTCGAGCGCCCCGAGGACGCCGTCGACCGCCACCAACTCAGCGTGGAAGGCCTCGTGCAGCGCCGTGCGGTAGGCCTCGTCCCACTCGGGCACGGCCCGACCGAGGGCGGCCTCGATCTCGGCCTTCATGTGGGCGTCGGAGCGGCCCACGAAGCGCTCGAGCACGTCCTGCTCGGTCAGGGGCCAGCCCAGCTCGGTGAGCAGGCGGGACTCGACCCGCACGGAGAGGCGCTCGCTGTCGACGAGCACGCCGTCGCAGTCGAAGATCACGAGCTCGACCGGCACCCGGGGCACGCTACCGAGCGCCCGTGCGGGCGGCCCGCGCGACACCAGTGTCGCTTCCCGGGCCGGGAGCCGGAGGGTTACGGTTCGCCCATGGCGCGACCCCGTCCCCTGCCCGTGCTGGCCCTGCTGCTCGCCGGTGCCCTCCTCCTCGGGGCCTGCGGGAGCGACGACGACGGCGGGGACGGCACCACCACGACCACGGCCGCCGGCGCCGACGCCACCACGACGACGACGGGCGACGGGTCCACCACGACCACGGTGGCGGGCAGCACCGACACGACCGTGGCGGGCACCGCCGCCGGCGGCGGCCCGGGTGCGGCGGCCCTCGACGACCTGGCCGCCACCCTCAACGACGACGACCTCGGCTGCGACGCGGTCGAGGGCCAGCGCGACGCCGACGGGGCCCAGGGCGCCGCCCAGTGCGACCTCAGCACCGACCGCCCGGCCTACCTCTACACGTTCGACGACAACGACCAGCGCGACGCCTTCATCGACAACGGCGGCGTCATCGACTGCACCTTCATCTTCGGCAGCGGCGTGACGTTCGACTACGTGGTCGCCGACCAGGTGATCATCCGGCCCGAGGACAACGAGGACGCCCAGGCCCTCGCCGACGCGGTGGACGGTGAGGTCCGCACCCTCGGCTGCGAGGTCCCCGACCAGGGCTGACGCCCGCACGGCCCGCAGCCGCCCGCCGGCGGTCGCTGCGCCGTTCGCGCTCACGCGCCGGTCAGGGGACCGTGACGGGCAGGCACGCGCCGAGGGGCACGTCGGCGCCCTCGCCCACGTTCACCGCCACCGCGCACGCCGAGTAGCTGCCGGCGCCGACCTGCACCTGGGCCACGAAGCCGTGGCCCGGCCCACCGGCGAAGCCGAGCGCGGGCTCGACGTCGGGGCGGGGCTGGTCGGCGGTGACGGTCTGGGTGACGGGGCCCACGGTGACCGTCACCTCGATGGGCCCGGTGCCGGCCGACGGGTCGGCCGCCCAGCCCCGCACCTCGACGGTCCCCGGGCCGGTGGCCGTGGCGCTCTCCAGGGCCCCGACGGGGAAGCCGCCGGGCTGGACCTCCACGTCGGCGCAGCCGAGGGAGACCTCGCCCTCCACGGTCCGCGCGCACACGGTGTGGGTGCCGCCGGGGACCTCGACGGTCTGCTCGAAGGCGTGGTCGCCCTCGGCACGGCCGATGGCACCGGCGATGTCGAGGCGCTCGGCGTCGGCCTCGCGGCGCGCCACCTCCTCACCGTCGACGGTGAAGGCGACCTCGACCGGCCCGCCCCCCTCCGGCCCGGCATCGGCCCAGCCGTAGAGCGTGGCCTGGCCCGGCCCGGGCACGGTGACCGCGGCGACGAAGCCGATGCCGTCGTCGCCGAGCGGGGCGTAGTTGTCGATCCACGTCCACTCGAGCAGGCGCTCGCCCGGCAGCAGTGGGACGAAGTCGCGCTCGTCGTCCACGAGGCGCAGGCGCCCGGCGCCCTCGCCGAAGCGCAGCAGGTAGCTGGCGTTGCCGCTGCCGGAGCCCTCACTGATGCCGATGACCCCGTTGTGCTCACGGGGGTCCTTGCCCACCGTGACGTCCAGTGGCTCGTCGGCGCTGGGGTCGGCGATGGCGGCCACGAAGCGGTGGACGGCGATCGCGTCCTCGCCTGCG
Source organism: Acidimicrobiales bacterium (assembly GCA_041908445.1). Lineage (GTDB taxonomy): Bacteria > Actinomycetota > Acidimicrobiia > Acidimicrobiales > DATDAH01 > JAEUJM01. Next base: position 108,831 of record JAYRFK010000043.1, read on the forward strand.
GTGGCCCACGACCGCAGGGACACGAACTGCCCGGCGGCGAGGACGACCACGAGCACGACGGTGGCGACGAGCCCTGCGACCCGCAGGTGCCGCAGCACGAGCTGGAGCACGCCGACCAGCACCATCGCGGCGCCGATCGACGAGACCGCCCACAGCCGGTCCTGCATGCCGATGCCCTCCTGGCCGAGGCCGAGGTTGAGCACGGCGAGCGAGCCCAGGGCGATCACGATCACCCCCCAGAGCGCCAGCGCCGGCCCGTCCTCCCGGTCGCGCTGGCCGGCCAGCCAGGCGATGGCGCCGGCGACGACGCCGACGAGGACGAGGTCGCCGAGGTAGTGGACCAGACGGCGGGGGCCACCGGCGGTGCCGAGCAGCCCGTCGCTGAACAGCGACCGCCAGGCGAGGGCGATGCCCGGGGGCTCCCACCGGGGGTCGTTGAGCGGGTCGTGGGCGACCCAGCCCGCGGCGGCCACGACCAGCACGGCCATGACGAGGCGGCGGCTCCAGTCGACCGGCCGGGCGCTCGGCACGACCAGCACCGCGGCGAGGGCCGCCACCGCGGTCAGCTCGTACGAGAGCACCGAGAGGGCGAGGCCGATCCCGGCGAGGAGCCAGCGGCCGTCGGTGAGGGCGAGCACGCCGACCAGCAGCAGGATCACGGCCACGACGGTCGGGGCGGTGGCGGACCAGACCGTGAGGGTGTTGTGGTTGGCGGCCAGCACCCAGACCGCGGCGACGGCCAGCGCGGTCCCGCTGCGGACGAACCGGCCGAGCACCGCGTAGAGCAGCACCGCCGCCACCAGGTTGAGCGCGGTGATCACGAGGAACAGCACGAGCGGGTGGGGCCCGACGGCGCCGTAGAGCACGGTGTCGACCAGCCACGCCACCGGCCGCCCCCACTGCAGCGTCGGCGCCCCCTCGGCCACCCCGTTCAGGCGGATGGCGGCGAGGATGCTCCAGTCGTCGAGGATCAGTTGGGGCCCGAGGGCGAGGTAGACGAGCGCCCGGAGGCCGACGAGCGCGGCGAGCAGGCCGACCGCACCGCCGGTGAGGTCCCGCCGGGAGAACGGCGCCACGGGACGGCGGAACACGGCGTCGGCCGGCCACCAGGCGCCACGCCCGGGCGCCTCGTCACCGTCCTGGGTCGCCCCGGTCACCGTGGTGGTCCCCGCCTGGTCCGGCACGAGCGCCGACGCTACCCGGCACCCTCGCCGCCGTGCCCCCGGTGGGGTTCGAACCCACGATCTTCGGATTAAAAGTCCGCTGCCTTGCCAGCTTGGCTACAGGGGCGCCGACCCGAGCGTAGGCGTCGCCCGCCGCTGCGACGACGGCGGGTCAGGTGCCGGTGAGGGCGGCGACGAGGGGGGCGAAGGCGCGGGCCTCGTCGCCGGGGACGACGATGTACGAGTAGCCCCAGCGATCGCGGCGGCGGTTGAGCTCCTCGGTGAGCGAGTCGACGTTGCCGATGAGGGTCATCGGCGACGACAGCAGCGACGGCCCGTCGGGGGCGCCGAAGAGCGGCGCGAGCTGGTCGGCGAAGCCGGGCGGGTCGTCGGTGTAGTTCGCCGCCGCCACCCAGGCGTTCAGCTCGAGGTCGTCGAAGCGGTCGCCGGCGCCCTCGCGGACCCACTCGACCTTCTGGTCGATCCGGTCGGCCTGGGCGTCGCGGGCGGCGTCGGCGTCGATCTCGCCCGAGTGGATCGACGGGTTCACGCCCACGATGTCGGCGAACCGGCCGGCGAAGTGCAGCACCCGGCGGGCGCCGCCCCCGATGATGAACGGCGGCCCGCCCGGCGTGTGGGGTGCCGGGCTGCCGACGAGGCCGGTGATGTCGTAGTGCTCACCGGTGAAGTCCACGGGCTCGCCGGCGAACAGCGCCTTCATGACGTGGGCGTGCTCGATCATGCGGTCCACCCGCACGCCGGGCCGGTCCATGGGGATGCCGGTCTGGGTGTAGTCGACCGCCTTCCAGCCGGCGCCGAGACCGACCTCGATGCGGCCCTCGGAGAGCAGGTCGATGGTGGCCAGCTCGCGGGCGACGATGGCGGGGTGGCGGAAGTCGCAGTCGAGCACCAGGGGCGCCACCTTCAGCGTCGTGGTGGCGGTGACCGCGGCCGCCATCGCCGTGAGCGGCCCCATCCCGGAGTCGACGTGGTCGGGCACGAACAACGTCGAGTACCCGAGGGTCTCGAGCTCGCGGACGCTCTCGGTCCACGTGCAGCCCTCGAAGGCCTGGTTGAGCTGGACGCCGAATCGGAACCGCCGGGGGTGTGCCATCGGGGCAGTCTGCCCCAGCCCCGTGATCAGGTGCCGCGCCGCGCCTTGGCCACGTCGAACAGCGCGGTGACCTCGGCCACCCGGTCGGCGGGCACGGCGACCCGCGACCCGTTCAGGACGACCCCGCCCACGTCGACGCCGATGACGAGCTTCAGCCCCCCGTCCCTGGCCGGCTTGGCCTCGACGGCCACGTGGGTGACGTGGAAGCGCTGCGACAGCCCGGTCTGGTGGAGCACCTCCACCACCGTCCCGTCGAGCCGGAGGACGAACTCGCCCAGCACCACTTCGATCACGTCCGCGGCCATCCGACCACGCTAGGTCAGCACCCGGATCGTGCCGGCGACGGGGTCGAGCTCGACGGTGGCACCGTCGGGGACGAGGGCGAGGGCCTCGGCGGCGCCGACCACCGCCGGCAGGCCCAGCTCCCGGGCGATCACCGCGGCGTGCGAGAGTGGCCCGCCCTCCTCGGTCACCACCCCGCCGGCGAGGGCGAGCACCGTGTTCCAGGCGGGCGCGGTGCCCCCGGTGACGACGATGTCGCCGGGCTCGAAGCGGGTCAGGGCCTCGGCGGGGTCCACCGCCACGCACGCCCGCCCCGTGACCGGGTGATCCCCGATCCCGTCGCCTTGGAGCGGCGGCCGGTCACCGGGCGGCGTGACGCCCAGGTCGCGGAGCGTCAGGAGGCCCCGGGCGACCTCCCGCATCGGGCCCGACAGCACGCCGGTGGGCAGGGGGACCTCGGGGCCCAACACCGCCGGCGCGGGCTCCGCCGACAGGCGGCGGCGGGTCGCCTGACGGTCGGCGGCGGCGTCCGCGCCGGGACCGGCGGCGTCGAGTACCAGCGCCACGAGCTCGTCGAGCGTCAGCTCGACCGCATGCTCCCGGTGGTGCAGGGCCCCACGCGCCACCAGCCGGTCGCCGGCCGCCAGGTACGCCCGGCGGAGCAGGCCGACCGGCCAGGCCGCGGTCAGCACGCCGTTGTCGTCCCGGACCCCGCCGTGGCGCGGGCGTCGGCGAGGTGCTGGTCCCACTCGGCGAGGTGATGGAGCGGCACCTGCGCCCGGACCAGCGGTTCGAGCGCGACCACGACCTCGGCACCGCTGCGGTGCGCCGTGGGGCGGGGCCGGGGCGGGAGCTCGCACGACGCCCGCTCGTCGAGGTCGTAGCCGGTGACCAGCGCCCAGTCGGGCAGACCCGCGGCACCGGTCGAGGCCGGTGACGAGCCCGCCAGGAGTCGGGCCGCGGCGCCGGCGTCGATGCCGCAGTCGGCCGACAGCGTGAGGAACATCGCCGTGGGCATGAGGTCGGTGCCGTGCAGCCGGAAGTGGTCGCGGTAGCCCGCGCCGGCGTTGGCCCGCGCCGATCGCAGGTGCGCCACGAGGTCGTCGTCGGGAAGCGAGCCCGGGTCGACCTCGGCGAGCACCGCGTTGCGGGCCTCCCACTCGGGCCGCTCCCGGCCGTACCAGCGGTCGGCCTCCGCCAACCAGATGCGATCGCGCTGCGCGCGCCGAGCGGCCCGGTTGCGCCGGCGGAACGCCGGCACGAGGCGGGCCGCCACCCAGAGCAGGGGTGCCGGGGGCAGCCGGTCCGTGAAGGGGCCGACCAGTGGCTCGGCGGCGATGAACACCCGGCCGTGCACGAACCGCGGCTGCATCGTGCGTGCCGGCAGCCCGTAGCGGGCGAAGTGGTCGGCCTCCCCGGCGACCATGCCCTCGGCCAGCAGGGTCTGGAACTCGGGGGTGAGCGCGCGGGGGAAGTGGTCGTGCAGGCCCCGCCACTCGCCCTTGTCCGGCGCGGCCCAGGTGAGGGTCATGACCCGTCACCTTCGATGGTCGCCCGATGCAGCACCCCGACCGCCCACCCGCACCAGTCGGCGGCGTCCGCCACCGCCACACCGGCCTTGTCGTGGAGCTCGAGGAGTGCGGTCGACGAGGTGAGCACGTCGACGAGCCCGAGGAGCCGTCGGACCTCGGCGGCGTCGGGGTCGAGGCCCTCCCCGAGCGCGGCCTCGGCCAGGGCCCCGGCCTTCACCTCCCACCGGCGGCGCCGCAGTTCGCGACCGAGCGGGGAGGCGAGTTGGTTGCGAACGAGGGGAAGCTGCGCTCCCAGCTCCGTCCAGGCGGCCCGCAGGCTGGCGGTCACCTCGGCCAGCGAACGGGGCAGGCCGCCGGCACCTGCCGACACCGCCCCGTAGGCCGCCGCGTCGAGCAGGGCCTCCTTCGTGGGGAAGTAGCGGTACACGGTGGCCACGCCGACCCCGGCCCGCTCGGCGACCGCGGGCACGGAGATCGCCGCCGGGTGCTGCTCGGCGACGAGCGCGGTGACGGCGCCCACGATCCGCCCCCGGGTGGCCGCCTTCTGCGCCTCGCGCTCTGTCATGAGATGGATCATCTCATGATTGTCGAGCGCGATGCCGGGAAGAATCTGACACATCGGATGACAGAAGATGCCGGAGGTGCGAGACTGCCCGGGTGCAAGTGATCACCCTCGGCACCGGCAACCCCATCCCCAGCCCCGACCGGGCCGGTCCCGCCACCCTCGTGCGAGCCGGCGGGCGCGACCTGCTCTTCGACTGCGGGCGCGGCGTGCTCATGCGGGCCGCCGCCGTCGCGACCGGTCCGATGCAGTTCCACACGGTGTTCCTCACCCACCGCCACAGCGACCACATCTCCGACCTCAACGACGTCATCACCATGCAGTGGGTGATGACGCCGGGCCCGACGCCGCTGCGGATCGTCGGCCCCGAGGGCACCCGGCGCCTGGTCGACCTGACCCTGGCCATGCTGGCCGAGGACACCGGCTACCGCATGGCCCACCACGAGACCCTCGGCTACGAGCCCCAGGTCGAGGTGGTCGAGGTGAGCGACGGCCTCGTCTCCGACGAGGGCGGCGTGCGCATCACCTGCGCCCCCACCGAGCACTCCCCCGTCAAGCCGACCGTCGGTTTCCGCATCGAGGCCGACGACAAGGTCGTGTGCATCGCCGGCGACACCATCCCCTGCGAGGGCCTCGATCGTCTCTGCCGGGACGCCGACCTGTACGTGCAGACCGTGGTCCGCGAGGACATCGTCGCCATGATCCCGGCGCCCCGCCTCCAGGACGTCCTCGACTACCACTCCTCGGTCACCCAGGCCGGCGAGACCGCCGCCCGCAACGGCGTGAAGGCGCTCGTGCTGACCCATCCCGTGCCCGGCGTGGCCCCCGGCACCGAGCAGGAGTGGATCGACCAGGCCAAGGCCGTCTTCGATGGCGAGGTCGCCCTCGCCAACGACCTCGACACCTTCACGCTCTAGGCCCCGCCACAGGACCTAGCGTCTCCCCCATGGGGGACGACCAGGGACGGCGGCCGGCGCCGGTGCGCCTCGAGGACCTCGCGGCGCCGCGGTTCCCGGAGCACGTCGCCGAGATCATGGACTCGGTGGCGCCGATGGCGGCGGCGCTCGAGCTGCGGCCGACCGCCCTGATGGACGCCGCCTCCGAGGCGACCGGGCTCGACGACTTCGGCGACACGCGTTTCCTCGAGCCGCTCGCCGTGCTGTGCGAGGCGCTCTCCACGGACGTCGAACTCAGCCCCATGGGCAAGGTCAGCCAGCACACGCTGTTCGCGCAGCTCCTCGCCAACCGCCTGCTGGTCGAGCACGAGATCGGCCGCCACCCGGAGATCCTCGACGAGCCCCTCGAGGCACCGATCGTCATCGCCGGCCTCCCCCGCACCGGGACGACCCACCTCCACAACCTGCTGTCCGCCGACCCCCGCCTCCGCTCGCTCCCCTACTGGGAGTCGCTCGAGCCGGTGCTGGCCGACGCCGAGCGGGTGCGCCCCGACGGGCCCCCGCCCGATCCCGACCCCCGCCTGGCCCGCACCGACGCCGCGCTCTGGTTCGTGAACGAGGCCCTGCCCCACTTCGTGCGCATGCACGAGATGACGACCCAGCACCGCCACGAGGAGATCCAGCTCCTCGCCCTCGACTTCTCGACGATGCTGTTCGAGACCACGACGCCGCTGCCCACCTACCGGGACTGGTTCGACGCCACCGACCAGACCGCCACCTACGGCTACCTGCGCCGCGTCCTCCAGGTCTGCACCTACCTGCGCCGCCGGGACGACGGGGCACCGACCCGCTGGGTGCTCAAGTCGCCCCAGCACCTCGCCCAGTTCGGGCCGCTGCTGGCGACCTTCCCCGACGCCACCGTCGTGGTCACCCACCGCGAGCCCGTGGCGGTCACCGCCTCGATGGCGACGATGGTCGCCTACAGCGCCCGCCTCGCCCTGGCGCAGCCCGACCCGGTCGACATCGGCCAGTACTGGGGTGACCGGGTCGAGCACCTGCTCGACGCCTGCGTCCGCGACCGGGACCTGCTGCCCGCCGACCGGTCGCTCGACGTCCGCTTCGACGACTTCATGGCCGACGACGTCGCCATGGCCCTCGCGGTCGAGGACCTCGCCGGCCTCCCACGCGACGACGCCGCCACGGCGGCCATCGCCGACTACGTCGCCACCCACCCCCGGGGACGCCACGGCACGGTCGCCTACGACCTCGCCGCGGTCGGCCTCGACGCCGACGAGCGCGCCGCCGCCCTCGCCCCCTACGCCACCCGCTTCGGCGTCTGACCCGGCCCGTCCGGGAATTTCGTGGTGAGAAACCCCCGATACGGGGGTTTCTCATCAAGAAATCCTGCGTGCTGAAGGGTCAGGTGAGGTCGAGGCCGAGCATGCGGATGGCGTTGCCCCGCACGATCTTGTGCACCACGTCGGGCGGGAGGTGGCCCATCATCTTCTCGGCGACCTCCTTGGTGTGGGGCCACGTCGAGTCGGTGTGGGGGTAGTCGGTCTCGAAGGTGATGTTGTCCACGCCGACCGCCTCGAGGGAGTCGAGGCCGTGCTTGTCCCGGAAGAAGCAGCCGTAGATCTGGCGGTAGTAGTAGGTCGACGGCGGCTCGGGGATGACGTCGCGCACGCCGCCCCACGCCCGGTGCTCCTCCCACACGTCGTCGGCCCGCTCGAGGATGTAGGGGATCCAGCCGATCTGGCCCTCGGAGTAGGCGAGGGTCAGGTCCGGGTGGCGGACCAGCACGCCGGAGAAGAGGAAGTCGCTCATCGAGCTCATGGCGTTGCCGAAGCTCAGCGTCGCCGCCACCGCCGGCGGGGCGTCGGGCGAGGTCGCCGGCATCTGCGACGACGAGCCGATGTGCATGCACACGACCGTCCCCGTGTCCTCGCAGGCCTGGAAGAACGGCTCCCAGTAGCCGGAGTGCAGGGTGGGCAGGCCGAGCTTGGCGGGGATCTCGCTGAAGGTCACCGCCCGCACGCCCCGCTCGGCGTTGCGGCGCACCTCGGCGGCGGCGAGCTCGACGTCCCACAGCGGGACGATGATCAGCGGGATGAGGGCGCCGTCGGAGTCCCCGCACCACTCCTCGACCATGTAGTCGTTGTAGGCGTAGACGCAGGCCTCGGCGAGCTCCTTGTCCTCGGCCTCGGCGAAGGTCTGGCCGCAGAAGCGCGGGAAGGTCGGGAACGACAGCGACGCCTCGACGTGGTTGGCGACCATGTCCTCGACGCGGGCCTTGGGCTCGTAGCAGCCGGGGCGCATCTCGTCGTAGGTGATGGGCGACAGCGTCATGTCGTCGCGCTCGAACCCGACCGCGGCCACGTGGCGCTTGTGGGGGAAGAGCTTGCCCTCGTACACCCACATGTCGCAGGGCGGGGCGTCGTCGGACAGCTCGTACTCGTAGGTGGTACCGCTGACGTACTTCAGCCCGGCGAGGCCGTGGCGCTCGATCCTCGGCGCCCGGTCCTTGAACCGGGCCGGCAGCCAGGTCTCCCAGAGGTGGGCGGGCTCGACGATGTGGTCGTCGACGCTGACGATCAGCGGGATCTCGGTGGGCTCGGTCACGTCCGTCACTGGGAGGCCTCCGTTCCTGAGGACCGTTTCTGACGACCCGTCAGATTCGGCGTCACCCTACCCCCACGGTCAACCGCCACCGCCCTCCGGCCGATAGGTGACCGTGCCCGATGCCGCCGACGAGACGCGCCCCGAACCGACCGCTGCGCCCCCGGCCCACGGCCTCGACCCGTCGACGCCCATCGGCGGCCAGGCGGTCGTCGAGGGCGTGATGATGCGGGGGCCGCACCGCTGGGCGGTCGCCGCCCGCCGACCGGACGGCAGCATCGCCACCACCGACGAGCACGTGCCGACCTGGGCCCAGAAGCCGAAAGCGATCCCCGTCGTGCGGGGCGCCTTCGCCCTGGTCGAGACCATGGCCCTCGGCCTCAAGGCCCTCAAGTGGTCGGCCGCGGTCGAGCGCGGCGAGGAGGAGGGCGAGCCGGCCAGCAACCGGTCGCTCGCCATCACCACGGTGGTCACCCTCGCGGTCTTCGTGGCCATCTTCGCGGTCGTGCCCGCGGCGGTCGCCCACGCCATCGCCGACCGGTTCCACGACAACACCGCCGTCTTCCTCGTCTCGGAGGGCGTGCTGCGCCTCGGCCTCTTCCTCGGCTACGTCGTCGCCATCGGCCGCTCGCCCGCCATCCGCCGGACCTACGAGTACCACGGCGCCGAGCACATGGTCATCGCCGCCTTCGAGCACGCCGAGCCCCTCACCGTCGAGGCGGCCCGCCGCTACTCCACGCGCCACGCCCGCTGCGGCACCGACTTCCTGCTGCTCGTGGTGGTGGTGGCCATCGTGGTCTTCTCGCTGTTCGGCCAGGCCTCGTGGCCGGTGCTGATCCTCACCCGGGTGATCGGCCTGCCCCTCGTCGCCGGCCTCGCCTACGAGATCCTGCGCCTGGCCAAGCGCCGGCCGGACTCCACGGTGGTCAAGGCCATCACCGCCCCCGGCCTGGCCCTGCAGGCCATCACCACCAAGCCCCCCGCCGACGACCAGATCGAGGTGGCCATCGCCAGCCTCGAGGCGGTGCTCGCCGCGGAGGCCGGCGCCGCGGCCGACGCCGAGCCCAGCAACGCCTGAGCCCGGACGCGGCGGCGCCGCCCCCGTGGATCCCGCGGGCGGCGCCGTCCGAACCGCGGTGGAGCGGGGGTCAGTTGTTCTGGAGGACCCCGATGATCGTCTGGAAGTTCTGCGTGGTGATGCGGGGCCCGCTGTTCAGCGGCGGGTTCCCGCCGGCGCCGTAGGAGTGGATGCCCATGCCGCAGGGGCCACCGCACGAGGGCCGGTTGGCCACCATGATGGGCGAGCCCGACTGCCCGCCGGCGGTGTCGATGGCGTAGTAGATCATGCTGGCGTCGGTGCGGGCGGCCATGGTGCCCGACATCTTCCAGTGGGTGCCGAACGGCTTGTCACCCGGGTAGCCCTCGACCCGGCCGGTCTTGCCGTCGAGCTGGTTGATTCCGGGCACCGAGAAGAACCCCAGGGTGCCGACGGTGTTGCCGATCGTGCAGTCGAGCCGCATGATCGCCCAGTCGTGCTTGGCCTTGCCCTTGGTGCGCCAGCCCGACTTGGCGAAGAGCCCGTTCACGTTGCAGCCGCCGAACGGGTCGGAGGCGCCGTTGCGACCGGGGAAGAACTGGGCCGCGTCGATCGGGTCGCCGCCGGTGGGCGTGGGGTCGTAGGCACAGTGGCCCGAGGTCAGGATGAAGTCGGGGTCGATCAGCCAGCCGGTGCAGATGAAGCTGTCGCCGTTCTGGGTGAACTCGATCTGGCCGATGGCCGAGGCCGGGTACTGGGTGGTGTTGGTGACCTGCTGGCGACCGTCGGCGCCGATCACCGACTCACCGCCGACCGGCTGGCCCTCGTGGGCGCCGCGCACGACGGTGGCCTCGGGGGCGAGGCCCGACTCGGTGAGCACGCCGGTGCCGGGCGAGCCCGGCGAGGTCAGCGCGCCGGACTCACCGCCGAGCACCGGCGGCGCGGACAGGATCTCGATCGGGACCGGGCCGCTGTCGCCTGCCTCCTGGCCGGTGGCGGAGGGGGCGCCGGTGATGGCGGTCAATGAGGCGGCGAGTGCCGCAAGGGCACCCATAATGGCCGCCCGCTTGGTGAACCGAGACATGTTCTTACCCCTCCCCGGGGATCGACTGATTTGCGACCAGTCCATGATCGCGCAACGGCCGCAATCACGCACCTCGCCCCCGGGTCAGTCGCCGTTCTGCGCCGCGACCGCGAGGATGGTGCTGATGCGACCGGCGGTGAGCATCGGGCCGCTGTTCATGGGCGGCGTGCCACTGGCGCCGTAGGCGTGGACGCCGGCGCTGCACGGGCCGCCGCAGGACGGGCGGTTCCACTTGAACAGCGGCGAGCCGCTCTGCCCCCCGTAGGTGTCCATCGGGTAGTAGAGGTAGTTCACGCTGTTGCGGTCGACCTCGCCGGCCATCTTCCAGCGCGAGCCGTTGCTCTTGTCGCCCGGATAGCCCTCGACCCGGAGGCGCCGACCGGCGAAAGCGTTGTCGCCGGACAGGGTGAACAGGCCGAACGAGCCGGCGGTCTCGCTGAAGTCGCAGCCCGGCCCGAGCTGTTGCACCGAGTAGTCGTGGGCCGGCTTGCCGTCGACCCGCCACTGCTCCGGGGCCCACACCGCCGCCATGGCGCAGCTGCCGAACGGATCGACCACGGTGCCGCTGTTGCGCTCCCGGCCGGGCGCGAACGTGGCGGACTCGATGGGGTCGTCGCCGCCGGGACTCGGGTCGAACGAGCAGTGGCCGGCGGTGAGCACCGAGTTGCCGTCGATGAGGTAACCCGTGCAGAGGTACGTCCGGCCACGCTGCGTGAAGACGATCTGGCCGATGGCCGACAAGGGGAAGGTGCTGGTCACTGCCAGGCTGAGGCGCTCACGGCCGTCGGCGCCGATGACCGACTCCTGGCCGCCGATGATCGACTGGGGCACGCCCGCCGCGGTCGCCGGCACCGCCGCGGTCTCCGGGCTGGTGGTCGCCGCGAAGGGGGGCGCGCCGCTCGGTGCGTGGGCGCGGCTCGACGTGGGCCCCGGCTCGGTCGGGGTCGGGAGCACCGTGACACCGGTCGCCGGCCCGGCGTCCTGGGCCGGGGCCGCCGCGGCCCCACCGGCGAAGACCGCGAGCACGGCGGCGACGAGGCCGGCGACGAGGAGGACGCGGCTCGGGACAGGTGATCGCACGGCGGGGGGCCTCCGGGTCGACGAGTTCGCCACCCGTTCTACCGGGAGACCCCGCTAACCGAGCGGTACCAGGCGAGCGGTACCAGGGAGAACGCCCCTGGGGGGCGACGGGTTCCCGGGCTCGGGTCGTCGGGGCGGTCGCGCCGACGTGGGGGCGTGCCGTCTGGTTGAATCCAGGAGGCGTGGAAGCGATCGAGTTCCTGGTGGGCTCCCCGGTCTTCAAAACCGTGCGGCACCTGCGTGCAGGTGCGGGGGGTTCGATTCCCCTTCGCTTCCGCCAGCCCCCGGGCCCGTCGCAGGTCCCGGCGCCGTGACCGACGTCCGCCTCACCGCCTTCTCGCACGGCGCCGGCTGCGGGTGCAAGCTCTCCGCCTCCGAATTGCGCGCCGCCCTCGCGACCATGACCCGGCCGCTGCCCGGCCACCCCGACGTGCTCGTCGGGCCCGCCGGCGCCGACGACGCCGGCGTGTTCCGGATCGACGGGCGGCGCGCCCTGGTCCAGACCCTCGACTTCTTCACGCCCGTGGTGGACGACCCGGGCGACTGGGGCGCCATCGCGGCGACGAACGCGCTGAGCGACGTGTACGCGATGGGCGGCGTGCCGTTGACCGCCCTGAACATCGTGGCCTGGCCCCGCGACGGACTGCCGATGGACCTGTTGGGCCGGGTGCTCGACGGCGCCGCCGAGGTGCTGGAGCGGGCCGGCTGCGCGCTCGTCGGGGGGCACTCGATCGACGACCCGGAGCCGAAGTTCGGCCTGTCCGTCACCGGCCTGGTGGACCCGGCCGCCCTGTTGACCAACGCGGCCGGTCGCCCCGGCGACGCCCTCGTGCTGACCAAGCCGCTCGGCACCGGGGTCGTCACCACCGCGGCCAAACGCGGCGAGTGCCCACCCGATGTCCTCGCCGCCGCGGTGCGGTCCATGACCACGCTCAACGCGTCGGCGGCCGAGCGGGCCGCGGCCCGCGGCGCCCGGTGCGCGACCGACGTCACCGGCTTCGGGCTGCTGGGGCACCTCAGCGAGGTGGTGGCGGCGTCGGGGGTGGACGCGCTCGTCGAGGCCGAGCGGCTCCCGCTGCTGCCCGGGGTGGAGGAACTGATCGTGGGCGGCGCCATCGCCGGCGGCACCCGTCGCAACCGGGACGACGCGAGGCAGGTGCGCTGGGGGGAGGTGGCCGAAGCCCGTCGGTGGGTGGCGTGCGACGCCCAGACCTCGGGCGGGCTCCTCGTCGCGCTGGCGCCCGACGCCGCCATCGCCCTCGTCGAGGATCTCGCCGACGGCCCCGCGGGGCCCGCGGTCGTGATCGGCCACCTCCTCGAACGGGTCGGCGACGAGCCGGCGGTGACGATCCGATGAGCGCTGACGACCCCCGCCGGGCGCTGCCCGCGGTGGACGTCCTCGCCGCCACCGCGCCGGGTGACGCCCCGCCGCCGATCGCCCGCCGCGCCGCCCGGCGGGTGCTCGACGACGCCCGCGCCTCGATCGCCGGGGGTGCCCCGGCCCCCGGACCGGACGAGCTCGCCGCCGCCCTCACTGAGCAGCTCGCGCCGCTGACCCCGCCGCGGCCCGTGCTCAACGCCACCGGCGTCCTGTTGCACACGAACCTCGGCCGGGCCCCGCTCGACGCCCCTGCCGACGACCGGTGGGCGGGGCCGTCGGACCTCGAGCTCGACCTCGCGTCGGGTCGCCGGGGCGGGCGCCTGCGCTCGGTGGAGGAGGCCGCAACGACCCTCACCGGCGCCGAGGACGCCCTCGTGGTGAACAACGGGGCGGCGGCGCTGACGCTGGCCCTCGCCGCGCTCGCGGGTGGTCGTGAGGTGGTGGTGTCACGAGGCCAGCTCGTCGAGATCGGCGGCTCGTTCCGGGTGCCGGACGTGATCGCCGCCGGGGGCGCCCGGCTGCGCGAGGTCGGCACCACGAACCGCACCCACGCCGGCGACTACCGCACCGCCGTCGGTGAGCACACCGGCGCCCTGCTCGAGGTGCACCCGTCCAACTACCGGATCGAGGGCTTCGTGGCGCGGGTGACCACCGTCGACCTCGCGGTCCTGGCGGGCGAGGCGGGCGTGCCCCTGGTCGTCGACCTCGGGTCGGGCCTGCTCGACGAGCAGGCCCCGTGGCTCCCGGACGGGCCGCCACCGTGGCTCGCCGGCGAGCCCGGCGCCCGCCAGGCCCTTGCCGCAGGCGCCGACCTCGTCACCTTCAGCGGCGACAAGCTGCTGGGCGGCCCGCAGGCCGGGCTGCTGTGCGGACGGGCCTCGGCCGTGGCCGCGGCGCGCCGCCACCCGCTGGCGCGGGCGCTGCGGTACGACCGGGTCCGGGGCGCGCTGCTCCACCGCACCCTCGACACCTACCTGCGAGGAGCGGTCGCGGACGAGGTGCCCTTCTGGCGGCTCGCGCTGGCCCCCGAGGCGGAGGTGCAGGCACGGGCGCAGGCACTCGCCGCCGCCCTGCCGGACGACGCTCCCCTCCGGGTGATCGACGCCGCCGGTGCCGTCGGGGCCGGTTCGCTCCCGGGACGGGAGGTGCCCGGTCGGGCCGTGGCCCTCGACCACCCCCGACCCGATCGCCTCGCCGCGGCCCTTCGCCGTGCGGCGGTCCTCGCCGTGGTGACCGACGGGGCCGTGGTGGTCCACCTGCGGACGGTCGACCCGAGCCAGGACGCGCTGCTGGCGAGCTCGGTGATCGAGGCCCTCGCCGCGGTGGACCCCGCCGAGCCGTGATCATCGCCACCGCCGGCCACGTCGACCACGGCAAGTCGAGCCTCGTCCGGCGCCTCACCGGCACCGACCCGGACCGGTGGGCCGAGGAGCGCGAGCGCGGGCTCACCATCGACCTCGGGTTCGCCTGGACCGATCTCCCGTCCGGGCGCACGGCCGCCTTCGTCGACGTCCCGGGCCACCGTCGCTTCGTGGCCAACGCCCTGTCGGGGTGCGGCGCGGTCGACGGCGTGCTGCTGGCGATCTCCGCCCGGGAGGGTTGGCGGCCCCAGACCGAGGAGCACGTGGCGATGCTCGACCTGCTGGGCGCACCCACCGGCGTCGTGGCGCTGACCTTCACGGACACCGTCGACGCCTCCGCCGCCGCCGACGCCGCCCGAGCGGTGGCCGAACGGCTGGCCGGCACGTTCCTCGCCGGGGCCCCGATCCTCGCGACCGGGGCGGACGGCCGCGGCGACGAGGCGCTGCGGCAGGCCATCGACGAGGTCGTCACGACCTGCCCGACCGCCCGAGACGACGACCGGCCCCGACTGTGGATCGACCGCTCGTTCCTCCTCGACGGGGTGGGCCGGGTGGTGACCGGGACCCTGTCCGGGGGCGCCGTGGCGACCGGTGGGCGGTTGGCGGCGACCGACGGCCGCACCAGCACGCTCCTCCGGATCCGCTCCCTCCGGCGCAACGGGGAGCCCGTCGAGCGGGCCACCCCCGGCGCGCGCGTGGCCCTCGCCGTCCGAGCGGATGGGGCGGCGCCCCAACGGGGTCAAGCCGTGGTCCGCGCCGAGCAGTGGCAGGCGGGGCGGGTGCTCCACGTGACCCTCACCCCGGCCCGCGGCCACGAGCCACCGCGCCCGCGTGGCTCGTTCCTGCTGCACCTGGGCACCTGGTCGGCGGCGGTGCGCCTGTCGTACCCCCGCGACGCCACCGGCGAGGGCGTCCCCGCCCTGGCCCGCCTGCACCTCGACACGCCCCTCGCGCCAGTGGCGCCAGGCGACCGGTTCGTGCTGCGCGACGCCGGGCGGGCCGCCACGGTGGCGGGCGGCCTGGTCCTCGCCGTGGACGCCGCCATCCGCCGACGCCCGCCCGCAGCGCTCCGACGCCGAGCCGAGTCGTTGGCGGGACCCCCACCGGCCCGGACCCGATGCCTGGCGGCGGCGATCCTGGCCGAAGGCGATGGCACCGCCACCGCCGCCGACCTCCGGGCCGAGACCGGCACGGCCCTCCCGGTGGGCACCCGGCCCCGGGGCGACCGACGGACTGCCCTTCCCGCGTTGCGCCGCGCCCGGGCCGCGCTCGAGCACCAGCTCGCCGCCGACGGTGCCGTCCCGCTGGCCTCCACCACGGTCGTGGAGGCACATGCCGCCGCCGACCTGGTCGACCGGGGACTCGCCGTCGAACGCGACGGCGTCCTGCACGCGGTGGGACGCGACCCGGCCCAACGCTGGCGCGACCTGGCGGCGCGCCTGGACGCGGCGGTGGTCGACGGGAGCCTGCCCCGCCTCTTCACCACCGAGGACGCCTCCCTCGTCGGCGCCACGCCACGTGAGCTACGACGTCTCGACGACGAGGGTCTCGTCGTCGCGATCCCACCGTTCCTGGTGACCACCGGGACCTATCGGGCGCTGGCGGCCGCCGTGCGCAACCGCCTCGCGGCCGGGCCTGCCACCGCCGCCGAGCTCAAGGACGCCGTCGGCCTGACCCGCCGTCACGCCATCCCGCTCCTCGAGGCCCTCGACCGCGACGGGCTCTCGCGCCGAGTCGGCGACCTCCGGATCGGCGCCGACCGACAGACTCCCACCTGATCTGCGATACTCACGGTCTCGCAAGTGGCGCTGGGACGGTCTGCATGGCGACTGGGCGGACGAGACAGGTGGCCTCCGTGGTGGTCACGTTGGCGGTGGCGCTCATCGTCGTCGGCACGGCCCCCGTCGCCGCGGAGGAGCCCGTGCGGGGCCAGGCGTTCCCCGGCACGGACGGCGGCCCCGAGCTCGTCGTCGGCGACACCACCGCCTACCCGGCGCGTGCCGTCGGCACCCTCGATGCGACGCTGGACGGCGACCCGGTGCGGTGCGCCGCCTTCCTGATCGACAAGAACTCGGTGCTCACCGCCGCCCACTGCGTCCACGACGGCTCGGGCGACGTCCCGGACGCCTGGGCCACCGCCACCGTGTTCGACCCCGGCCACGACGGCGCCACGACGCCCTACCGCACGTGCGCCGCGACCGGGGCCCACGCCCCCTACGGCTGGCGGACCGCCGCCGACGAGCGGGTCGACTACGCCGTGGTCCAACTGGACTGCGGCATCGGGCGGCGGGTCGGCTGGTTCGGCCTCTGGCTGTCCGGACGGGGCGACGACGTGCTCGGCGACGAGGTCCGCGTGCGGGGTTACCCGGCGGACCTGGCGGGACACCAGTGGCGTGGCGGCGGCCGGGTCACCACCACGACACCGAAGCAGGTGTTCCACAACGCCCGTACCCGGGGGACGGCGGGTGGGCCGGTCTACGTGTCCACGCCGGCCTGCGGCGGCCCCTGCGCGATCCTCGTCCAGGCGGACGAGGCGCACGGCACCGGCATCCACGCGTCGGGCCCCCACGGCCCCCGGTTCACCCGGGCCCGGTTCGGCCAGGTCCTCGCGTGGGCCGCCGAGAACGGCTGAGGGAGCGACCGTGTCCGAGATCACCCACATCGCCGTCGACGCCGCTCGGGTGACGATCACGAGCGACGCCGACCTCCGCGCGATCGCCACGTCGGCGGGCCGCTTCCTCGTGGACGGCGTCGTCCGCGAGGTGACCACCCAGCCCGCCGGCTTCTTCGACGTGCTGGTGGCCGCCGAAGGCCTCACCCCGACCGAGGAGTACCAGCTCGCCGGCGGGACGCTCCGGCTCGCTCGGGCCGTCCACGCCGATCCGGTGTCGGGCACACAGCGCACCGACACCACCGCCGTGTGGGAGGCCCAAGGCTCATCCCTCGCGCTGACGACGAGCGACCTCGACACCGAGGGAGTGCTCGGGGTGCTCGAGCGCCTCGAGCTCGTGCCCTCGCCAGAGGGCCTCGCGGTCCTGCCCGGCGCCGGCGTGAGCTGGTACGACGCCCCGCAGCTGGTGAAGGAGCTCCCCGGCCTCGGGCTGTTGGAGATCACGCCACTGTCGGGTGACACCGCCGGGTCGCTGCCGTCCTGGCCCGGCACCCCGGTCGCCGGCGGCGAGCTCTACGGCGACGAGCTCGCCCCCGGGGTCCCCTACGTGGTGCTCGTCACCGAGACCGCCCGGGTCAACGTGCTGCCCGACGAGGGCGCCGTCGAGGCCGCGGCCGCCGGCGCCGCGTCGCTCCTGGTCGAGTGGGAGCGGCCGGCGTGAGCCTGACCGCGACCGCCTTCGTGCTCACGTGGGCCGCAGTGGTGACCCTCGGCTTCGCGCTCGCCGGCGTGCTCGCGCGGGTGCACCGCCTCGAAGAGCGTCTCGCCCTCGGGGCAACGGCGCCCGGGCCGGGCCCCTCCGGTGCCGGCGGTCCCACGGTGGGCACCCTCGCGCCGGCCACGCCAGGGATCGACACCAGCGACGGCGCACTCCTGCTCTTCGCCGACCGCACCTGCGGATCGTGCCTGCGGGTCCTGCCCACGGTGGCCGCCGCCGGCGCCGACGCCCGCCTCACCGTCCACGTGCTCTGGAGCGGTGCTGCCGGGCCGACCGGGGACGCAGCCGACACCGGCGTCGTCCATCACCCTGACGCCGGTGCCGTCCACGCCGCCTACGGGGTGACCGCAGCGCCGTGGCTGGTCGCGGTCGCAGCCGACGGTCACATCGCCGCCAGCGGTCCAGCAGGCAGCGTCGAGCGGACCGAGGCCCTCGTCGCGGTCCTCGCCCACCACGATCCGGAGGAGGTCGACCGCTGATGCCGTACGCGGATCTGGTGACGATGAGCGCGCCGCCCCCCGGCGCACCCCTGCGCCGGCGGCGCGAGGCCGAGCGCTTCCGCTACACCCCGGCGCCGACCCGCCGAGGGTTCCTCGCCGGCGTGCTCGCGGCCGGGGTCGGGGCCGGTGTGGCCGCCCTCGGCGTGTTCCCGAAGGCCCGGCCGGCGCTCGCCGATCCCACGCCGGGCCAGTACGGCTACCGGATCTACCAGGGCTGCCCGCCGTACGCGGGCGACGCCGAGTGCGAGCCCGGTTGCGGGCCCTCCCAGGTGCTGGCCGACACCTGTGAGACGAGCGGCCAGTACGCCGGCTGGTTCAAGAACCGCCCGGCCGAGGGCTACCGGCTCCGTCCCGGCAACTGCTGGGCCGGGTTCGACGGGTGGACGTGGGGCCACAACGGCCAGTGCGGCAACTGCAGCCAGCACACCCTGTACCGCTGCCACGACGGCTACAAGCTGATCGGCGGCGGCTGGTACCCGAAGATCTGCCGCAAGGTCATCGAGTGCGACGGCCGGGACCCGGACGCGCCCATCTACCACGACCCGGTCGGCGCCCTCGTGTCCGCGTCCGTGGTCGCCCCGGGCAAGGTCCGCCTCCGGGGCTGGGCCATCGACCCCGACGCCACCCGCTCCCCCGTCACCGTGGGCATCTACCGAGACGGGCGCCTGGTGGCCCGGCCGGTCGCCAACCGGCGGACCACCGCGATCCCGCCGTTCTTCTGGGCCAGCGGCCTCGAACACGGCTTCGACGTGACCGTCAGCGGTGTGGCACCCGGCGAGCACCGGTTCCTGGTGTTCGCCACGACCATCGGGCCCGGGAAGAACACGAAGCTGGGCGAGAAGCGGATCCGGATGCACGCCGGCGCGAACCGCGGCACCGGCTGATCCGGGTGGCGAACGCGGTCGGGTCCGCCCGGCGCCTCCTGAGCGACCCCGCCACCGTCACCATCGTCACCGCCGTGATGCTGGGCGCGGGATGGATCGCAGGCGCGGCGGTGGTCGTGCTGGTCGCCACCGGCGCCGGCGCCGGCCACTCGCTGTCCGGCAGCGTCTGAAGCCGCAACAGCGCCTACGCGCTCACGCCGCCGGTCTGGCGGCACCGGACCCCTCGACCCGCTGCGCTCACCGCCTTCGTGGTGGCCACCACCGCGGGCGGCCTCACCAGCGCGCTCCTCTTCTGGCTGCTCTCGGGGCTGCTCGCACCGTTGGCGCCGACGGTGCGGTTGTGGGTGTTCGTGGTGCTCGCCGCGCTGGTGCTCCTCGTCGGCCACGGCTTCGTCGGACTCCGGCTGCCCCAGAACCGCCAGCAGATCCCCCGCTCGGTGTTCGACCGGTCGCCGACGACGGCGGCCGCCCGCTTCGGCTACGAGCTCGGCACCGGTCTGCGCACCTACCTGCCCAGCGCGGCACCGCACCTCCTCGCCGTGGGCCTGGTGGTGCTCGGTGGCCCGTGGTGGGCCGCGGTCGCCCTCGGCGTGGGGTTCGGCCTCGGCCGGGGGCTGCTCCCCACCCAGCGGGCCCTTGCCCCCGACGCCCGCCGCTGGGATGCCCGGGTGGACCTGGAGGGTCCCGTCGTGCGGGGCGGCGGCGAGGTCCTCGCCCTCGTCGGGCTCGTCGTGGCCGCGCTGCTGCGCGTCTGATCTGGCGGTCAGGCGGTCAGGCGGTGGTGGCGACCGGGGCCTCGTCCTCGCGGCCGGCCCAGATGTTGTTGCAGCGCTCGCACACCTCTTCGGGCACGATGCCGACCTTCATCCCGAAGCTGAAGATCGTGCAGCCGAGGCAGAACCCGAGGAAGGCCTCCAGGCTGGCGGCGACGAGCAGCATCGCGATGACGGCCTGGGCGGCTCCCTCGAGGCCGAACCCGAACCAGAGGACCGAGGCGGTGACGGTGAAGGCGGCGCCGATGCCCTGGGCGAAGCGCTTGGGCGGGCCGGCGCAGAACGTGTGCTCGACGTCGATCCGCGGCGTGATCACCTGCGTGGCCAGGCGCCCGAGCGGGCTCAGGGTGGGCCCGGTGAGCACCCGGGCCAGGAACCCGTAGGTCATGATCGCCAGCACCCAGCTCCAGCCGGTGGCGAGGAACAGGACGGCCATGAGCACCACGCCCGAGGCGACGACGCGCGCCGAGGTCTCGTTGACGGGGTTCGGGAAGGAGAAGAGCTCGCTGCGGGTCATGGTTGTCGCCCTGTCCGGTGGTGAAAGCCGACCTACTTGGTCAGGTTTCTACCAGCAGTCCGCGCCGGCCACAACCCCGGGCGCGCCACGACCCCGGGAAGGGACCCGGGGTCGTGGACAGGGTGGGGCCGAGGGTGGGGTCAGCCGGCCTCGAAGGTGCCCTCGAGGTGCCACACCCCGGTGAACCCGTCGAAGGAGCCGCCGACGATCTGGCTGGCCCAGTCGAGGGTGTAGGCCCCGCTCTCGGCGTCGTAGGTGCCGGTGACCTCGGTCGTCTCACCCGGCAGCGAGCCGTCGGGCTTGGGGGCGCCCTGGTTGAACTGCTGGCCGCCGTAGGCCGCGGTGACCGCGGTGGTCTGGCCGACGAGCGTGCCGTCCTCGTCGGTGATGGTCACCTCGACGACGGGGTCGCCGCTCTCCGGGTCGGTGTCGGAGGTCGTGATGCTGAAGGACACGCCGAAGAAGGTGACGGGCTGGATGATGGCGTCGGCCAGGGCGTTGCCGTCGGCGTCGAAGAGCGGGTCCGGACCGGGCTGGAACGCACCGCTGGTGAGACCGCCGTCGGTGCCCGGCTCGAGCAGGGTGTAGGTCTGGTCCGTCGCCGTGGAATCGCCGTTGGGCACGAAGGGCCCGTCGGCGACGGTGCCGCCGGACTGCACCATGCGGAAGTACGACCCCGTGACCTCGGCGCCGTCGGCGCCGTCGGCGCCTGGGTCGATGCCGAAGGTGCCGACCAGGTCGCCGGAGGCGGCGGCCGCGGTGGTCTCGGTGGTACCACCCGAGGTGTCGGACGAGGAGTCGTCGCTGTCGCTGTCGCTGCCGCACGAGGCGGCCACGAGCAGGACGAGCACGGCGAGCCCCAGGAGCAGCCGTCGTAGGAGCGGGCGGGTCGTGGTCATGGTTCCTCCAAGGGGGGTTCGGTATCGGGAGATCGGCGCGCCACGAGGGCGAGGGCGATGACCGCCAGCCCCGGCACGACGAAGAACCAGGGGAACAGCGGGAAGGGCGGCAACGCCGCGACCGCGGCGTAGTTGTCGAGGTTGTCGGCCATGGCGCCGACCATGTCGGACATCTCCGAGAGGAGCTGGGGCCAGTCGTCCGAGAGCTGCGCGGTGGCCGGGTAGTCGGCGGCGCTGCCACCGCCCTGTTCGACGGCGGCGGGCACGACGCCCGTGCGGAGCTGGCCCTCGCCGCTGCCGATGGTGATGAAGTAGCCCTGGATCTGGGTGACCCGCTCACGGGTCATCAGCGACTCGAAGTCGTCGATCATGCGCCCGCCCCCCGGCGCCCGGGTGAACATCTGGAACATCGCCGGCGCCAGCAGGAGGCCGACGCCGAGCACGACGAGCGCCACGGTGAACGGTCGGTGCCCTCGACGGGTGCGGACGAGGGAGACGCCCGCGAAGACGGCGATCAGGACGCCGGGGACGACGAAGAACCAGGGGAACAGCGCGAACGGGGGCAGGGACGAGATGCCGTCGAACTCGTCACGGTTGGCGTCGATGGTGTCGAGCATGTCGCTCATGTCCGCGTCGATGCCGTCCCACTGCTCCACGAAGGCCGCCGCCTGCGGGTAGGCGGTGGCGAACTCCTCCGGGGTGCCGAGCGCGGGCTGGAGCTCGCTCGTGGTCTCGTCCCGGGCGGCGCCGATCTCGTCCAGGTACGCCCGGAAGTCCGAGATGGTCTGCTCGTTCATGAACGGGCGGAACTCCTCGATCATCGTGCCGCCCTCGGGCGCCCGGCTGAACATCTCGAACGCCGCCGGCGCCAACGCCAGGCCCACGCCCAAGACGAGGATCACGACGAGGGGCCAACGGCGGCCGCCCGGTCGCTGTTGCGCCTCACCGCCACTCATGGTGGTCACGCTACGGACGGCACCCCGACCACGGAAGGGCCGAAGGTCACCCGACGCCGGCGCAGGGATCAGCCGCCGGTGGTGCTCCAGTGCCAGGGCTCGCTGGGCAGGTTGCGGAAGCCGTAGCCACCGGCGTTGGCGGCCAGCCACTGGAAGGCCGGGTCGGACCGGGAGGTGATCAGCCGGCCGTTGTTGGTGAAGTCGATGGCCAGGCCCTGCTCGTGCAGGGACGTGCCGGGTCGCGCCGTCGGGGGGCTGCACGACGACGGCGGCGAGTTCACCGGGTCGGGGCAGTGCGCCTGGCGCAGCGCCATCTGCGCCGCCGGGTCGCGGTACCCGCCGCCGCCGAGGCTGAGCCCGGCGGAGCGGGAGGCGCTGAGCAGCGAGCCGAGCTGGCCGGCGATGGAGGAGGCGACGGTGATGCCACCCACGGTGCTGAGCGACACCGGGCCGCCCGTGCTCGGGACGGGGGTGAGGCTGCCGCCGCCCCCGGTGTTCTGCGCGGCGAGGGCGGCCTGCTGGGCGGCGATCTGGGCGGACAGGTCGGCGTCGAGCGCCTGGAGGTTGGCGGCCTCGGCCAGCCGGGACTCGATGCGTTGGTCCACCTCGGTGGCGAACGTGGCCTGGCGCTCCTGGGAGGCCTCGAGCTCGGCGAGGTGGTCCTCCGCGGCCTGGCGCTGGTCCTCCGCGCGCTGCTCGGCCTCCTCGGCCCGCACCCGCTCGTCGCGGAGGTCCTGGCGGGCGGCGGTGAGCTGGTCGGCGATGTCGGCGCTGCGTCCGGTGGTCAGGTCGACGAGGGCCTGGCGCTCGGCGATGTCGAGCGGGTCGGTGTCGTCGAGCACCTCGATCGAGTCCGAGCTCGACCCCTCGCGGATGTAGCTGTTCACCGCCACGGCGGCCTGCTGGTCCTCGAGGGCCACGATCTGGGCCTGTGCCGCCTGGACCGCGGCCCGGGCCTCGGCGATGTCGCGCTCGGCGCGGCGCACCGCCCGCTGGGCGTCCTCGACCTTGCCGCGCTGCGCCTCGACGTCACGCCGGATCGCCGCCAGCGCGTCCTGCAACTGGGCATCGGTGGCCCGCAGCGCGTCGAGCTCGGCGGCGGTGGCCGCCTGCTGCTCGCGCACCTGCTCGCGACGCTCGCGTGGATCGGCGGTCTGGCCGGAGGCGGCGGGCGCCAGCGCGGCGACGACGACGCCGGCCACGACCGCGGCGATCAGCCGCAGCGCCCGTGTCGCGGTGGTGGTGTGGAGCGAGTGCACGTGCAGAGCAAGCCTCATGGCGCGTCGGTTCGGGTCCCGCCCGCCCGGTCACCGAAACGTAACACGGCGCCGACCCCCCCCTGAAGATGGTGGGGAGGGGGCCGACGCCGCGACCTGGATGCGCCGCCTACGCCACCTTGACCTTGGCCCGCACCGCGTCCGCCACGCCGCTCGCCGTGCGAGCGGTCACGACCGCGGCGCAGGTGGCGCCGCTGGCGGCACCGTTCGGTGCCTTGGTCAGGACGGAGTAGAACGTCGTGGTCCCGGAGGCGAGCACCGGCGTCGTGAGGGTGCCCGCCCGGGCCTGTGCCGTGACGTCACTCGCGCCGCTGAACAGATGGACCTTGAAGCCGGTCGGGCAGCTCGAGGTCAGCCTGACGGTCAGCGCCTCGGTCCGGCGGCCGTCGTTCTGGACCTGGATGCCGAACTGCCCGGTCCCACCGGCGGCGACCGGCCTCGTCTTGGTCTGGGCGGACGTGGCCGTAGCCGAGTAGACGTCGTTGCCCTTGAACACGAACTCCCCGGTGGCGATGATCTCGACGCTGCCGTCGGGCTGGTGGCGATGCGCCGCCGGGGCGAACGTCACGGGCACGATGCGGTCGAGCGCCGGGAACGCGCCGAGGCCGTCGCTGATGCCGATGGCGCATGCCACCTGGCGGCAGCTGACCTGGCCGACGCTGTCGATGCTCGGGTTGACCGCGACCTGCATCGGGTTGGAGGCGGAGGCGGTCTGGCCACCCCCGGTGCCGATGGGCACACCACCCGCCCCGGTCCCCTGCCCCTCGAAGTCGCAGTCCTCCGCATTGGTGGCTCCCGCGAGGCACATGCCCACCCGGACGAGTGGGGTGCTCAGGGGTGCGTGCGCCACGGCGCCCGCCCACGTGACCGTGACCTGCTCGCGGTCCGCCAGCCCGGTGGTCTTCGAGACCGTGAACGACGACACCGCCTCCGGCTCACCCGAGGTCCGGGGCGACGCGCCCGCCGCCCCGCCGGTCACCGCCACGGCGGCGATCGCCACCGCCGCGATCGCCATCACGTGCCACCGTCGTTTCATCATGGTCAGACCTCCCGGGATCTCGTGGCGACTCTCACAGCGATGGCGGCGCGCTCGCCGCCAGAGGGACCCTCGACCGCCACTCATCCGGCGATGGTCGTGGGCGGGGTGATCGCATGGAGGAACTCCTCGCGGTAGGAGGTGCGCCGCCCGCAGCCGCGCCCGGATGACCCACCGTCGCACGCCCGCCCCCGAAGAACCTCAAAGTCGGGAGCGCCCACCCTGGGAGACCAGGTTCGGGTCGCCCCGGTTCGTCACGTCCGACCCTGGCCACACCGTGGTGGGGAGGTTTCAGCGGTGGCGGAGCTGCAGATCGATCTGGAGGTCGAGGACCCACTCGGGGGCGGCGTCGCCGAGGAAGGGTGGGGTGGCGGCGGTGACCGGTTCGAGGCCGTGGCGGATGCGGAGGAGGTCGGATTCCTCCGGCTGGAGATCGATCGACACCAGGCCCTTGGCCCGGCGGATGCGGGTGGTGGGCAGCAGCGCCCCCCGGAGGCTGCTCAGGAGGTTGTCGCAGCGGTGGGCGGCCCGTTCGCCGTCGGCGTGGGGCCAGAGCCGATCCGCGATGAGCTCCGCTCGGACCCCGCCCGGCCACGCGGCGACGAGCATGGCGAGCGCCTCCTCCTCGGCGTGGGTGCTGAAGGTGACCGTCCGGCCGTCCACCGTGACGCGCACGCCGCCGAGCACGTCGACCCGGAGGGCACCGGGGCCCGCCAGCATGCGGTGCCACGCCGGGCCGTCCCGGCGCCCGTCGGCACGACGTTCCGCGGAACGCACGTGGAAGGTGGCCCGCCGGCGGTCGACACCGGCGGCGAGGACCTCGGCCCGCGCCGCCCAGAAGTCGGCACCGGCCCGGTCGAGCAGCCCGACCGCCTCACCCAGGCGGGCGGTCGCGGTCGCGGCGTCGCCCTGACGGGCGGCGACCCCGCCGTGGATGGTCAGGGCCCGACCCCGCTCCAGGGGGTTGAGGTCCTGCTCGCGCAGCACCCGGCAGGCCTCGTCGGCGGCGGCCAGGTCGCCGAGGCGCAGGTGGGTGGCGGCCACGGCCTGGCGGGCCCAGTTGGCCCACCACTGCTCGCCGATGCGCTCGAAGTAGCTCCGGGCCCGGCGGGCGTCGGCCAGGGCGTCGAGGGGGTCGAGGGTCTCGAGCAGGTCGGCCCGGCCGGCCCGGAGGATGGCCTCGTGCCACTCGTTCGCGAACGACGCGGCCACGGCCAGCCCGGTCTCGAAGGCCGCCATCGAGTGGTCGTGCTGGTTCCGCACCGCCGCCACCGCGCCGACCTGCCCCCACGCCAGCGGCAGGTCGTAGCGGTCCGGCTCGGGGAGGAGCGCGATGGCCTCGCAGGCGTGGCGGGCAGCCAGGCCGGCCCGCTCGAAGTCGCCGGTCCACACGTTGAAGAACGACACGTAGATGCCGGCGATGCCCTCGTGACGCGGGCTTCCGCTCAACTGGGCGGTGGCGAGCGCCCGCTCGGCCATGGCCACCGCGCCCCGCAGGTCGCCGCCCTGGTAGGCGCCGAGCGACCGGTTGGCCAGGTTGAAGCCCTCGATGGGGTGGTCGGCGCCGAGCAGGTCACGTGACCGGTCCCACCAGACGACCGCGGAGGCCAGCCGGCCCTCGCCGAGGTCCTCGAGGCCCTCGAGGAAGCAGCCGTAGCCCTCGCCCACCACGTCGCCGGCAGCGGCGAGGGCCATCCGACCCGCGGTCAGGGTGGCCCGACCGGCCGGCCGGTCCACGGCGCAGATCGCCACCCCGGCGACCAGCGCCGCCCGCGGGTGGTCGGCGTAGTCGACCGTGCGCAGTCGCCCTGCGTGGGGGACCAGGCGGTGGACGAGATCCTCGGTGACGAGGCGGTCGCACGCGACGTCGAGGACCGCGAGCAGGGCGTCGTCATCGACCCCGGAGCCAAGCGCGGCGACGGCCGAGTCGACGACGTCCGGCGCCCCCACCTCGATCACCGGCGTCGCTCGCGCGCTCGGCCGACCCGCCGCTCACAGCCCACGCGCGCATCATCCCATGCCGTCGGTATCTGAAGTGCGCGGCCGGCGACCGCGCAGCGTCATCGTCGGCGCCGCCGCCTCGCCGTCAGACGGGCGATTCCACGGGGAGGCCGTCGGCCCGCCAAGCCTGGAAGCCGCCGATGACGTCGGTGGCCCGCCACAGCCCGAGGTCCTGCAGCGTCGCCGCCGCCAGGCTGGTCGCGTAGCCCTCGTTGCAGAGGAGCACCACGTGGCGGTCGTAGGAGTCGGCCTCGGGGATCCGCGCGTCGCTCCCCGGGTCGAGGCGCCACTCGAGCACGTTGCGGTCGATGACGAGGGCCCCGGGCACCCGCCCGTCGCGGTGTCGCTGCTCGGAGGGCCGGACGTCCACGAGCAGGGCCCCGGCGGCCTGCGCCGCGGCCGCCTCCACCGGCGAGAGCCGCGTCAGTCGGCGGCGCGCCTCGTCGAGCACGGCGTCGATCCCACGCGTCCCGCCCTCATCCGATCCTGCGTGCTCGGCCACGACCACCCCCGATCGCCGGGCCCACGCTACGACGATCGCGCCGCCGGCGCAGGCGTCAGCGGCGGGCCCAGGAGGTGGGGTCGGCGAGGAGGGTCTCCACGTCCTTCGGGAGCTCGCCCTTGGCGATGGCGTCGATCGTGACGACCTCGAGCACGGCCCGGAGGCTGGCGCGGGCCGCGATCCAGACGGGCTTGAGCGCGCCGGCGGCGCCGCCGTACTCGAGCTCTTCGGGGGGGATGCCCCGCACGTCGGCCAGGGGGCCCTCAACGGCGCGGATGATGTCGGCCACCGAGATCTGGTCGGCCGGCTTGGCCAGCCAGTAGCCGCCGTCGGCGCCCCGCTGGCTGCGCACCATCCCCGCCCGGCGCAGCTCGGAGAGGATGCTCTCGAGGAACTTCAGGGGGATGCCCTGGACCGTCGCGATCTGGTCACCCTTCAGCGGGCCCTTGCCGGCGTTCACCGCGAGCTCCACCGCCGCCCGCACGGCGTAGTCGACCTTCGCGGAGACGCGCATGACCCGTATCCTTCCATGCGCGTCGTGACCCGCCCGGTGCGCGGTCACGACGTCAGGCGACCGTTTCCGCGTCGGCACCCGCCTGGGTGAGGGCGAACGTGTGGGCGCTCGGCTCGACCCGCACCCACACCGAGGCGCCCGCCTCGAGTCCGAGGCGGTGGACCTGCGTCCGGGTGAGGGTGACGAGCACGGTGTCGTCCCCGGTGGCGATCTCGACGCGCACCTCGAAGCCGACGCGGAGCAGTCGGGTGACGGTGCCCTGCACGGCGTCGTCGATCGGGTCGTGGTGCAACTCGAGGTCGTGGGGCCGGACCAGGTCCGAGCCGAACTGGGTCACGGGGCCGAGGAAGCGCATGACGAACTCGTTGGCCGGAGCGTCGTAGAGCTCGTCCGGTGTGCCGACCTGCTCCACGCGGCCGCCGTTGATCACCACGATCTCGTCGGCCACCTCGAGCGCCTCCTCCTGGTCGTGGGTCACGAAGATCGTGGTCACGTGCACCTCGTCGTGGAGTCGCCGCAGCCAGTCGCGCAGCTCCTTGCGGACCTTGGCGTCGAGCGCGCCGAAGGGCTCGTCGAGCAGGAGCACCTTGGGCTCGACCGCGAGCGCCCGGGCCAGGGCCATGCGCTGGCGCTGGCCGCCCGAGAGCTGGGCAGGCAGCCGGTCGGCGAACTGGGTCAGGTGGACGAGGTCGAGCAGCTCGGTCACGCGCTCGCGGATCTCCGCCTTGGGGCGCTTGCGGATCTCGAGGCCGAAGGCCACGTTCCGGAACACCGACAGGTGCTTGAACGCCGCGTAGTGCTGGAACACGAAGCCCACGTCACGGCGCTGCGCCGGCACGTCGGTGGCGTCGACGCCCTCGATCTCGATGCTTCCGGTGTCGGCCCACTCGAGGCCGGCGATGATCCGCAGGAGCGTCGACTTCCCGCCGCCGCTCGGACCGAGCAGGGCGGTCAGCTGACCGGTCGGGATGGTCAGGTTCACGTCCTCGAGCGCCACGAAGTCACCGAAGCGCTTCCCGATCCCCTCGATCTCGATGCTCACTTCTTGATCCCCTCTTTGGGACGGAGGATGGAGACGACGACGATGCAGGCGACCGACACCATGGCCATCAAGAAGGCGGTGGCGTAGGCCCCGCCCTTGTCGAAGTTCAGGTACTTCTCCTCGACGACGAGGGTCGCCGTGCGGGTCGAGCCGAGGATGTTGCCGGACACCACCTTGATGGCCCCGAACTCGCCCAGCGACCGGGCGAGGCACAGGACCACGCCGTAGGTGATGGCCCACTTGATCGCCGGCAGGGTGATGCGGCGGAACGTCTGGAGGGAGCTCGCGCCGAGGCTCCGGGCCGCCTGCTCCTGCTCGATGCCGATCTCCTCGAGCACCGGGACCACCTCGCGCACGACGAGGGGCAGGGCCACGAAGACCGTCGCCATGACGATCGCCGGCGGGGCGAAGATCACCTGGAAGCCCCAGGACTCGAGGGTCGGGCCGAACCAGCCGTTGCGACCGCCGTAGACCAGGATCAGCGACAGGCCCACCACGATCGGCGACACCGACAGGGGAAGGTCGATGAACGCGCTCAGCAGCCGTTTCCCGGGGAACTCGTAGCGGACCAGCAGGATCGACATGCCGATGCCGAAGACCGTGTTGATCACGACCGAGATGACCGCGACGACGACGGTGAGCTTGAAGGCGTGGACCACGTCGGGGTCCGACAGGATGTCCGCGAGCTCGGTGAAGCCCTCGTCGAACGTGTTCTTGGCCACCAGGGAGACGGGCCACGCGACGAGCAGGAACAGGTAGACCGTGACGATGGTCCGGTAGAGGTACGTCGTGACGTTGCGCCGTTCCCGGCGTCGCGGCTCAGCCACGGCGCGAGAGCACCCGCTGGGTCACGTCGAAGACGACGATGACGACGAGTGAGATGGCGAGCAGGACGGTGGCGACCGACGCCGCAGCGCCCGTGTTGTCGTTCTCGATGCTGCTCAGGATCCGGACGGACGCGACCTCGGTCCTGCCCGGCAGGTTGCCGGAGAGCAGGACGAGCGAGCCGTACTCGCTGACCCCGCGGGCGAAGGACAGCGCGGCGCCCGCCGCGATAGCGGGGATCAGGCTCGGCAGGACGATGCGGCGGAACGTCGTGAAGGAGCTCGCGCCGAGGGACCGGGCCGCCTCCTCCACCTCACGGTCGAGCTCGGCGAGCACGGGCTGGACCGTGCGCACGATGAACGGCAGCGTCACGAACAGGAACGCGAGGAAGACCGCCGTGCGGGTGTTGGCCACGTTCACCCCGAGGGGGCTGTCCGGGCCGTAGAGCGAGAGCAACACGAGACCGGCGACGATCGTCGGCAGGGCGAACGGGATGTCGATCAGCACCTCGAGGGCGCCTTTGCCCCAGAACGAGTCGCGCACGAGCACCCAGGCGATGAGGGTGCCCATGAACACGTTGATCACGGTGACCAACAGGGCCATGCCGACGGTGAGCTTGATCGCGTCCAGGGTCTGGGCGTTGGTGATCGTGCCCCAGAAGGCGGTCCAGCCGCCTTCGGCCGAGGTGACCACCACGGCGCCCAGGGGGATCAGCACCAGGATGCTGAACCAGATCATGGCCACGCCGAGCCCGAGGCCCGACACAGCGGTCAGCTGCCCCTGGCGGGCCGGCCGGCGCCGACGCGCCGACCGACCCGGTGGGACCGCGGCGGTCGCGGTGCTCACTCCTCGCTCAGACCCGTCCCGGCGACGATCTGCGTCACCAAGCCGTCCTCCTCGTCGAAGAAGGTGGCCGACGCCTCGTCCCAGCCGCCGAAGTCCTCCTCGACGGTGAGCAGGTCGGGGATCTCGGGGAACGGGTTCGAGGGGTCGTTGGCCCCCTCGACCTCGCCGATGTCGACCCCGTCGATCACCGGGCGGAAGCCCTTCTGGGCGAACTCGTGCTGGCCCTCGGGGCTGAGCACGAAGTCGAGCCAGTCCTGGGCGATGGGCGGCGAGTCGATGGTCACGGCGCCCGGGTTCTCGATCAGCAGCGACGTCTCGGGGATCACGTAGTCGAACTCCTCGCCGTTCTGGTGGGCGAGGATGGCCTCGTTCTCGTAGGCCATGAGCACGTCACCGGTGCCGCTGAGGAACGCGGTCGTGGCGTCACGACCGCTGCTCGGCAGCGACACGACGTTGTCGAAGAAGGACTGGAGGTAGGCCTCGGCCTCCTCCGGGGTGCCGCCGTCCTCGATGACCTGGCCGTAGGCGGCCAAGGCGTTCCACCGAGCGGCGCCCGACGAGGCCGGGTTCGGCGTCACGATCTCGACGCCCGGCTGGATGAGGTCGTCCCAGTCCTGGATGTCCTTCGGGTTGCCCTCACGGACCGCGAAGACCACGACCGAGTTCGACACGATGCCGTCGGTCGGGCCGGTGTCCCAGTCCTCGGCCACGAGGCCCGCGTCGACGAGTCGGGTCACGTCGGGCGGGATCGAGAAGTGGACGTAGTCCGCCTCGAGGCCCTCGGCCACGGCCCGGCTCTGGTCGCCGGAGGCGCCGTAGGAGGTCTCGAACTCGACGCCCGCACCCTCCGGGGTCGCGGCGAAGGCCTCACCGATCGCCACGTTGGCCGCCTCGGGCACGGCGAAGCCCACGATGTTGATGGTGGTGTCCCCGCTCCCGCCGCCGCCGCTGGCGTCGTCGCTGTCGCTGCTGCACCCGGCGGCGAGCAGCGCGACGGCGCTGAGCAGGCCGGCCAGGACGAACACCCGTCGTTTCGACATCACATCATCTCCATCTTTCTCTAGTGGAATGATGGAAAATATTGACAAGCTCCTGACGTGTCAAGTCCTCACGTCGGATTCCGCGGAAAACGGCGACCGCCGCCCCGGTGGGCGGCGGTCGGTCCAGCTCGGAGGAGGCGTCGGTCAGGCGGCGGCGGGAGCCTCCGCCGGCGCGGCCAGGGCCTCGGCGTAGGAGAGCCAGCGGCCCTCGTCGAAGTCGTAGAGCTTGCAGGTGCGGGTGTTGGCGACGAAGTCCCGGAAGCGCAGGCGCTCGTCGTGGATGACACCGGGGAAGGCCGCCTCCATGGCGTCGGTGGCCTGCTCGAGGTTGTACATCGGGATGCGCACGTCCACGTGGTGGGGGACGTGGACCATGATCCAGTGCACGAAGAAGTTCAGGACGGGGCTCACCCGCAGGACGGTCGTGCCCTCCATCTGGCCGTGCCACTTGGTCCACTCCCGCCGCTTCCACCAGCGGATGCCGGGCTGGATGTGGTGCACGTGCACGAACGAGCCGATCACGTAGTTGAAGGCGAGGAAGGGCAGCAGCACCACGCGGGTGACGAGCCACACGGTGGCGAGCACGCCGAGGCCGGCGGACACGGCGTAGGCCAGCAGGGCGAGGGTCGACACCGCCACGAAGGTCCAGACGATGGTCCGGTCACGGCGGATCTTGGACTTCCAGCGCTTGGGCGGCTCGCCCACCATCATGCGCTTCCACCACACCTCGCGGAGGTAGTACATGCCGGCGCCGGCCCACGACCACTCGAAGCGGTGGCGGGCCCGCTGGAAGCCGTTCATGGCCCGGTACTGCTCGGCGGTGTAGGGGTGCCAGACGAAGTCGAAGTCCTGGCGGACGGTGTAGTGGTGGTGCACCCGGTTGTGCCCGAGCTTCCACCCCTCGTAGACGTGCCAGCCGGGGAGCATCGCGATGTGGCCGACGATCGAGGCCAGGCGCTCGCTCTTGAACAGGGCGCCGTGGGCGGCGTCGTGGGCGACGATGAACAGGCCCGAGATGACCAGCGCCGACAGCACGAGGAAGGGCAGCACGATCAGCGGGTTGGCGAAGGTGAACAGGCCCCAGATGGCGAAGGCGTAGAGCGCCAGGTCCCGCGCGAAGTAGGCGAGGCCCTTCCAGGTGGGGTTCTCGTAGCAGTCGTCGGGGATCACCGCGAGAACGGGGCGCAGCGACCCCCGCTCCTCCTTGGCGTCCTTGCGATCGTCGGCCGCGGCGTCGTTCGCGACGGGGGCCGGGCTCATCGTGGTGGCCATGGTCCGCCAGCCTACCTACCGGTAGGTAGGGAGTCCACATCCCGCGGCCCGGCGGGGCCGTGAAACCCGTCACAGCGGCCCGCGGCGATGCCCGATCCGTACCCTGGGCCCATGGCGCCGTTGCCCCGGGGGCTCAAGCCCATGAAGGCGGTGCTCGCCGAGCACCTGCCCCCCGACGACCCCGACGACCCGGCGTGGGCGTACGAGATCAAGTGGGACGGCATGCGGGTGCTGGCCTACGTCGACCCCGACGCCGACCCGCCCGTCCGCCTGGAGAGCAGCAACCAGCGCGACGTCACGGCGAGCTTCCCCGAGCTCGCCGCCCTCGAGGACGCGTCCTGCGGCAAGGCCGCGGTCTTCGACGGCGAGGTGGTGGCCTTCGACGACGGCGGCCGCCCCAGCTTCGGGCAGCTCCAGCAGCGCATGCACCTCACGGGCGCCGCCGAGGTCGCCCGCCGCATGGCCGAGGTGCCCGTGCTCTACGAGGTGTTCGACCTCCTGCACTTCGACGGCACCGACACCACCGCACTCCCCTACGACGACCGCCGCCGCCTGCTCGCCCACCTGCTCGACGACGCCGGCGCGGCCCACCGGGAGCGCCGCTGCTGGTCGTTGTCGAGCACCCACGACGACGGCGACGCCCTGCTCGACGCCGCCCGGGCCAACCGGCTCGAAGGCGTCATGGTGAAGCGGCGGGCCAGCCCGTACGAGGTGGGCAAGCGCTCGTCGAACTGGCGCAAGGTCAAGGTCCGCTGGGAGCAGGAGCTGGTCATCGGTGGCTGGTTGCCCGGCGAGGGCGCCCGGGCGAACCGCTTCGGTGCCCTGCTCGTCGGCTACCACGACGCCACGGCGCCCGACCGCCCCCTGCGCTACGCCGGCCGGGTCGGCACCGGGTTCACCGACGCCGAGCTCGTGCGGCTCGGCGCTCTCCTCGACGAGCGGGCCTCCGGCGCCTGCCCCTTCGACCCGCCACCGCCCCGGCCGGTGGCCCGGGTGGCGCACTGGGTCGAGCCGGACCTCGTGGCCCAGGTCGCCTTCGCCGAGTGGACGAGCGAAGGGATCCTGCGCCACCCCGCCTACCAGGGCCAGCGCGAGGACAAGGCCGCCGCCGACGTGGTGCTCGAACTGCCAAGCTGACCGGATCGTGACGCCGTCCCCGAGCAGCGACGAGATCCGCCTCGCCATCCCCGCGCAGTCGGAGTACGGCCGGATCGCCCGGGTCACGGTGGCCGGCCTCGCCCTGCGCCTCGGCTTCAGCCACACCGAGGTGGAGGACCTGCGCCTCGCCGTCGACGAGGGCCTGATCCTGCTGCTCGACGGCACCGAGGAGGCCGGCGGCCCGGGCGGCACGGGCCCGTCCGCCGCCCAGGGCGAGATCGAGGCGACCTACCGCCTGCTCGACGACGCCATCGAGGTCGAGCTCGACGCCGACCTCCCCCGTTCGGTGCCGAAGCCGAGCGTCGCCGCCACCGAGCGCTTCCAGACCATGGTCGCCGACCTCGTCGACGTGGCGGTGGCCGACCCCGCCAAGCGCGTCGTCCGCTTCCGCAAGGCCCGCCGCTGACGCTTCAGCCGGTGTGGCCCCAGCCGCCCTCGCCGCGATCGGTCTCATCCAGGTAGTCGACGACGTCGAAGGTGACGTGCTCGACCTTCTGGATCACGAGCTGCGCGATGCGGTCGCCCCGCTCGACCAGGAAGGCGGAGCTCGGGTCGGTGTTCACCAGCAGGACGATGAGCTCGCCGCGGTAGCCCGAGTCGATCAGTCCCGGGGTGTTGAGGCACGTGACCCCGTACTTCAGGGCCAGGCCGCTGCGGGGCTGGATGAAGCCGGCGTAGCCCTCGGGGATGGCCACGGCGACACCGGTGGGCACCTGGGCCCGGCCGCCACCGGCGGGGAGGCGCACCTGCGCGCGGGCGTAGAGGTCGACGCCGGCGTCGCCCGGCCGGGCGTAGGCGGGCAGCGGCAGCTCGTGGTCGAGCGGTCGCAAGGGCACGGTGAGGCGCTCGTCGGGCACGGGGGCGATCGTAGGGGGCCGCGCGCCGTACGCTCCTGGCGTGCTCGCGTGGATGGACCTCGAGATGACCGGGCTCGACCCGGGCCGCCACGTCATCGTCGAGATCGCCACCCTGATCACCGACGACGACCTGAACGTCGTGGCCGAGGGGCCCGACCTGGTGATCCACCAGCCGCCGGAGGCGCTGGCGCTCATGGACGAGGTCGTCGTGAAGATGCACACGACGAGCGGGCTGCTCCCTGCCATCGCGGCGTCGACGGTCACCCTCGAGGACGCCGGCGCCCAGACCCTGGCCTTCCTGAAGGAGCACATCCCCGAGGCCCGCACCATCCCGCTGTGCGGCAACTCGATCGGCACCGACCGGCGCTTCCTCGCCGCCTACCTCCCCGAGATCGAGGAGTACCTGCACTACCGCTCGGTCGACGTGTCGACCATCAAGGAGCTGGCCAAGCGCTGGTACCCCGACCTCGAGGGCTCGAGCCCCGGCAAGGCCAGCAGCCACCGCGCCCTCGACGACATCAAGGAGAGCGTGGCCGAGCTCGTCTACTACCGCGAACACGTCTTCACGGCCCCGCCCGGCAGCTGACCCCCACCGGCGGACACGACCGCCGGTCGTGGGTCAGGTCGCCAGCTGCCGGCCCTTCCAGGTGATCCGCCGACGCACGTACACGTCCACGATCGAGCGGGCGAACACGTACAGGAAGAACAACAGCGGCACCGGGAAGAGCAGCGCGGTGAGCGGGTGGAACGAGCCGAGGCGGCGCAGCATCCACCACAGCTGGCCCGCCACCGCGACGTAGAGGGCCGCCACCGGGACGAGGGCGGCGGCGCCCAGCAGGCCGGCGACGAGGCCCCACGCCGCCTCGATGGCCAGAGAGACCCAGGCCACGGTGAGCACGAGGGTCAGCTTGCGGGTGCCCGCGGCGCCACCGGCGAAGTTCTTGGTCCAGCCCTCGATGAGGTGGCCGAGGCCGTCGGGGTACATGCGGAAGCGCACCGTCCCACGGCCGCCCAGGCACGTCACGCGCGCGCCGGCCTCGGTGTAGCGGCGGGCGAGGGCGACGTCGTCGAGGATCTCGTCCGCCACCGAGGCGTGCCCGCCGACCAGGTCGTAGTCGAGCCGGCCGGTGACCAGCACCGGGCCGAAGGCGCCCGACGGGACCCGGCGCGCGCCCAGCGGCGTGAAGGCGTCGATGCCCATCATCGCGATGACGTTGAAGTAGGCGCTCAGCTGCTCGTAGGCCCGGCGCACGGTGTGGAACGGCTGCACCGAGAGCAGCCCGCCGCGGCGCTGGTGCGCGCCGAGGAGGCGGTCGAGGCCGCCCGGCAGCAGCTCGGTGTCGGCGTCGAGGAAGACGAGCACCGGGTTGGCGGCGGCGGCCGCACCGGTCCAGCAGGCCGAGTTCTTGCCCGTCCACCCCGCCGGCAGCGGCGGGGCGACCACGACCCGGGCGCCCCCGACCTCGGCCACCGCCACGGTGGCGTCGGACGAGTCGTCGTCGACCACGATCACCTCGTCGTCGGGGCGGCACTCACTGGCCAGCGAGGCCAGCAGGGTGGGGAGCGTGCCCGCCTCGTCGCGGGCGGGGATGACGATGGAGCAGGGCGGGCGCTCGGCCTCGAACAGGTCGGGGCCCTCGTCGGGGGCGCGCCGCGCCACCACCGGGCCCACCCGCCACAGCAGCCAGCAGCCGCAGAGCCAGCGCAGGGTCATCGAGACCACGTCGAAGCGCGACATCCGACCGCGATGCTACGGGGGCGGGGCGGCGGCGGCCGGGTCGGGCGCCGGTCCCGTGTCGGGCGGTCTTGACCGAGCGGTCAAGTACCCTGGGCCCGTGGCCGCCCCGACCCGTCCCCGCAAGCAGGAGCAGGAGGACGCGACCACCGAGATCACCGAGGTGGCTCCCGGCATCCTGCGGCTGCAGTTGCCGATCAACTTCAGCGGCCTGGGCCACGTCAACTGCTACGCCCTCGAGGACCGGGACGGGTTCACCCTCGTCGACCCCGGCCTGCCCGGCCCGCAGAACTGGAAGTCGCTGCTCGACCGCCTGAAGCGGGCGGGCACCGGCGTCGAGCACGTCCACGGCGTGGTGGTCACCCACTCGCACCCCGACCACTTCGGCGGCGCCGGCAAGGTACGCGTCGAGAGCGGCGCCAAGGTCATCAGCTCCACCACCTTCCGCACGTGGTTCGACCCCGCCACCGAGGGCGACGACGTCGTGGAGGAGCCGGGTGCCGCCGGCGAAGCGGCCGAGGCGGTGCGCCAGGAGGCCGAGGACGCGGGCGTCACCCCGAAGATGCCGAAGTTCACCGGCCGCGAGACGCCGTGGGGCGGCAAGCACCCCACGCCGCCACTGTCGTTCCGCATCAAGATGAAGGTGCTGGGCCCGGTGCGGAAGCGCTGGATGCTGCCGCCCAAGCCCACCGTCCGCCTCGCCGACGCCGACACCATCACCCTCGGCGGCCGGGAGTGGGTCGCCCTGCACACCCCCGGGCACACGTCCGACCACCTGTGCCTCTACGACGCCGACAGCGGCGTGCTGCTCTCGGGCGACCACGTGCTGCCCACCATCACGCCCCACATCGCCGGCCACAGCGGCGACGCCGGCGACCCGCTGGCCGACTTCTTCGACTCGCTCGACAAGGTGGCCGCGCTCGAGGGCGTCACCAACGTGCTGCCCGCCCACGGCCACCCCTTCACCGACCTCGCCGGCCGGTGCGACGCCATCAAGGAGCACCACCGCGAGCGCCTCGACCTGCTGCGGGCGGCGAGCAAGGGCCTGGGCGAGGCGACCGTGGAGGACCTGTCCCACGAGCTGTTCCGGCCCCGCTCGTGGGGGCCGATGGCCGACAGCGAGACCTACGCCCACCTCGAGCACCTGCGGCTCGCCGGTGAGGTCGAGAGCCGGCGGGTCGACGGCCTGCTGCGCTACCGCTCGATCGACTGAGGGCGGGTCGCCGGCTCAGCCGGGCCAGACCCGGGCGCTGGCGTGGACGACCTCGTCCTCGGCGCCCACGACCCACACCCACAGCCCGCCGTCCGAGTCGGCCATCGCCTCGACGCCCACGGTGCGGTCGCGCTCGACCGCGTTGCGGTGCTCGACCGCGACGGTGAACGGCGCGGTGAGGTCGGGGCGCCGGGCCAGGTGCTCCTCGACCACCTCCCAGTAGACGGCGTTGTTGACGTGGTCGAGCGCGTCGAAGTCGGTGGACCGCACCGCCCACGGCTCGCGGTCGAGGCCCGGCGTGGGGTCGGGATGGGCGAGGCGGGCTCGGATCTTCCGGCCGCCGACGGCCTCGCCGTAGACCCGCACGAAGCCCTCGTCGAGCGGCGCGGGCCGCCCGGTGGTGGCATCGATCGACACCCACAGCGCCGCGACCTCGATCACCGCACCCTGCTCGCCCCGGATGGCGGTGCGACGCTCGGCCCAGCTGCGGCCGTAGCCGCTGGCGAAGGTGGTGAGGGTGAGCGGCTCCCGGAAGCGGGCGGTGCGCTCGACCCGGATGACCGTGCGGCGCACGACCCACGACATCGCGCTGCGGAGGCCGGCGTCGACGGCGTCGTCGGTGGCGATGTCCTGGAGGTAGCGGGCCACCGCGTCGAGGCGCAACCGTCCGCCCGCGTCCACGTCACCGAGCCGCACGAGGCGTTGCGCCGAATAGGTGCGTCCGACGACGGGGACGGCGGCCATGAAGCGCTGGTCGCCGGTGTCCTCCACGGCGCGATGTTGCCAGCCCGGACGACCCGGGAAATAAATCGGTTGACGGCGCCGCGTCCCGCGTGGTGCAGTGGCTGCGTCCTCGGCACCGGGCCGAGGCGCGACCCCGAAGGCACCGTGACGATGAAGACCCGCACCCACAACCTGGTTGGCCGACCGGCCGCCGGCGTGTGCGCGTCGCGCGCGGTGTCCGTCGTGTCCGCCGGCCAGGCCTGGTCCGCTGCCTACGCGACCCAGACCATCAAGCCGGAGCTGGGGATGTTCGCGGATCACGCCAACCTCCCCACCCGGCGGCTGAAGGAGCCTTCGCCCTAACCACAGAGCGAAGTCCGCACTCCTCAGGCCGTCGGGTTCCCAACCCGGCGGCCTTTCTGCGTTTCGGGCCCCGCTCTCCGACCCACCCGTCCACCGACATCCACCCATCCACCCACCCACCGCACCACCCATCCGACGACACCAAGAAAGGCAAGGGGATCCCCATGTCGGCCCCCCTCATCGACGAGGACCTCGAGACCAGCCTCCAGGGCAAGAACTGGCGGGGCCAGGCGCGCTGCGCCGACCTCGCCGGTACCCTCACCGGGCTGTTCTTCTCCGAGGAGCTGCAGGACATCGCCCGGGCCAAGGCCATCTGCGCCGAGTGCCCGGTGATGGCCCCGTGCCTCGCCGGCGCGCTGGCACGGCACGAGCCGTGGGGCGTCTGGGGCGGCCAGCTCATCTCCAACGGGAAGATCCTCGCCCACAAGCGCCGTCGGGGGCGCCCGCCCAAGTGCCCCCGACCCGAGGACCGGTTCGTGGAGATCCCCATCCCCACCGAACTGATCGAGGCCGGGGTCGCCTAGGCGGCTCCCACGGCCGACTCACCACAGATGGGCGGTCCGGGGCGACGCAGCAGGGCCGGCGTCCCCCCTCCGGCACTCCGACGAGCCCCGGACCGCCCGTGGTCGAGCCTCCACCGATCCCTCCCGGCGAGCCGCCGGCTCCGACGGTCGCTCCCCCCTGACTGTCGGGGCCGGCGACTCCGCTCGTAACCTTTTGGCGTGACCGACCACGACGACGCCCCGCAGGCGGCCTCCCGCCCGCCCCGGCGGGTGCCCCTGTCGACCGTCGTGATCGCCACCCTGCTGTCGGTGGCCATCGCCGCCCTCGTGGCCGGGCTGCTCCTCGGCGTCGGCGAGCAGGACGACGGCCCCGAGGTCGTCACTCTCGACCAGGACCTCACCACCCTGCCCGCGCTCGGCGCCGACGCCCCCGAGACGGTGGGCACGCCGGCGCCCACCGAGCCCTACGCCCTGTTCGACGGCGGCGAGGCCTCGGTGGCCGACTACGCCGGCACCCCGATGGTCGTGAACTTCTTCGCCTCGTGGTGCGTGCCGTGCGTCCGCGAGATGCCCGCCTTCGAGCAGGTGCACCAGGAGCTCGGCGACGAGGTCGCGTTCCTCGGCATCGACGTGCAGGACAGCGAGACCCGCGGCCGGGAGCTCGTCGACGACACCGGGGTCACCTACGACGTGGGCCGCGACCCCGACGGCTCCATGCTCACGGCCTACGGCGGCGTGGCCATGCCCACGACGGTGCTGATCGACGCCGACGGCACCATCGTCCACCTCATGAGCGGGGGGAGCTCCGCCGAGGAGCTCCGCGCCGCCATCGACGAGCACCTGCTGTCGTGAGGGCGGTCCGGTGATCGACGCCCCCTTCGCGCTGGCGCTCACCGCCGGCATGGTGGCGACGGTGAACCCGTGCGGGTTCGCCATGCTGCCCGCGTACCTCTCCTACTTCCTGGGCACCGAGGACGCCGCCGGCGACGACGCCCGGGCCGGCATCCTGCGCGCCCTGGCGGTGGGGGCGGCGGTCACCCTCGGCTTCCTGCTCGTGTTCGGCTCGGTCGGCCTCGCGGTCAGCCACCTGTCGCTCTCCATCAACCGGTTCCTGCCGTGGGTGACGCTGCTCATCGGCGTGGGTCTGTTCGTGCTGGGCATCGCCATGCTCCGGGGCTTCGAGCTGGTGGTGCGCCTGCCCAAGCTCGAGCGGGGCGGCCAGTCCCGGGGCCTCGGCTCGATGTTCGTGTTCGGCATCTCGTACGCGGTGGCGTCGCTGTCGTGCACGCTGCCGCCCTTCCTCGCCGTGACCGCGACGACGTTCAGCCAGCTCAGCTACGTGTCCGGCGTCAGCGTCTTCCTCGCCTACGGCCTCGGCATGGGCCTGGTGCTGACCGTGCTCACCGTGGCCATCGCCCTCGCCCGGGTGTCGATCGTCGGCCACCTGCGCCGGGCCCTGCCCTACGTGAACCGCATCTCGGGCGGGCTGCTCGTGCTCGCCGGCGCCTACCTCGCCTGGTACGGCTGGTACGAGGTGCGGGTGAACCGGGGCGACCTCAGCACCCCGGGCCCCGTCGCGTGGGTCACCGACATCAGCGCCGACCTCACGAACTGGGTGCAGAACACCGGCCCGACCCGGCTGGCGATGATGCTCGCCCTCGTCGTCTGCATCGCCCTGCTCGTGGCGGTGCTGTGGCCGCGGGACCGGGCGGCGTCGGGGGCCGACCGGGCGTCGTCCTCCTCCTCCTCCTCCTCCTCGTCCTCATAGGGCCGGTCGCCGCCGGTGTTCGCCGACCTGCTGGCCGAGTCCGGGGTGGTGGAGACCGTGCGGCTGGGCTCGCCCTTCGGGTTCATGGCCTTCCACGGCGGTTCGCTCGAGGTGGCCACCGACACCATCGCCGCGGCGGCGGCCGAGCGCTCGGGCGCCTCGCTCTACACGGTGGCCCAACCCGAGGACCTGAACTGGCACGTGCCCTCGAAGCTCGTCGACCCGGCCGCGTCCGACGGGTTGGCCGCATTCCTCGACCACGTCGACGTGGTGGTGGCGGTGCACGGCTTCGGGCGGGAGGGGATGTTCACGTCCCTGCTCCTCGGCGGCCAGGACCGGGCGTTGGCGGCGTGGCTGGCCGACGCGCTGCGGCCCGCCCTCCCCCCCTACGAGCTGGTCGACGACCTCGACGTGATCCCCGCGGCGCTGCGGGGCCTGCACCCCGACAACCCCGTGAACCGCGTGCGGGGCGGCGGGGTCCAGCTCGAGCTGCCGCCCCGGGTGCGGGGCCTCGGCCCGTGGTGGGACCACCCGGACCGGGTCGACCAGCGCACGAGCCACCGCGACGCCCTCGTCGACGGCCTCGCCGCGGCGGCGACGGCGTGGTCCGCCGAGCGTGACGCCGGGGGTGGGGTGGCGGCGGGTCGATAGCCTCGGCGCCCATGCAGCTGCGGATCTTCACCGAGCCCCAGGAGGGCGCTACCTACGACCAGCTCGTGGCGGTGGCCCACGTCACCGAGGAGACCGGCTTCGACGCCTTCTTCCGGTCCGACCACTACCTGAAGATCATGGCGCCCGAGCACGGCGCGGGCCCGAGCGACGCCTGGACCACGCTGGCCGGCCTGGCCCGCGACACCCACCGCATCCGCCTCGGCACCCTCGTCACCCCGGTGACGTTCCGCCTGCCCGGTCCCCTCGCCATCTCGGTGGCCACCGTGGACGCCATGAGCGGCGGCCGGGTCGAGCTGGGCCTCGGCACCGGGTGGTACGACGGCGAGCACGAGGCCTACGGCATCCCGTACCCCGCCCTCGGTGAGCGCTTCGACCTGCTCGAGGAGCAGCTCCAGATCGTGAAGGGCCTGTGGGCCACCCCGGAGGGCTCGACGTACTCGTTCTCGGGGAAGCACTACACGCTGACCGACTCGCCGGCGCTGCCCAAGCCGGTGCAGCGGCCGGGGCCGCCGATCGTGATGGGCGGCTTCGGCGCCACCCGCACCCCCCGGCTGGCGGCCGAGCACGCCGACGAGTTCAACACGCCCTTCGCCCGCCTCGCCGACTTCACCGCCCAGCGCGACCGGGTGCGGGCGGCGTGCGAGGCGATCGGCCGCGACCCCGACTCGATGATCTTCTCGGCGGCACTGGTCGTGGCCTGCGGCATCGACGACGCCGAGGTCCAGCGCCGCGCCGCCAACATCGACAAGGACGCCGCCGACCTCATCGAGCACGCCGCCGGCGGCACCGTCCAGCAACTCGTCGACACCCTCGGCCGCTGGAGCGAGGCCGGCGCTGACCGCATCTACCTCCAGCTGCTCGACCTCGACGACCTCGACCACGTCCGCCTCATCGGCGGCGAGGTCCTCCCCCACCTCGCCTAGAACTGCGGATTTCTTGGTGAGAAACCCCGCATACGGGGGTTTCTCAACAAGAAATCCCGTGGCGTGAGCCTGGGAGGGAGGCGGC
Organism: Acidimicrobiales bacterium; assembly: GCA_041908445.1. GTDB lineage: Bacteria > Actinomycetota > Acidimicrobiia > Acidimicrobiales > DATDAH01 > JAEUJM01. Next base: position 151,214 of record JAYRFK010000043.1, read on the forward strand.
GCTAGGGCTGGAGGCGGGTGAGGGACCAGGCGCCGCCGCCGTCGCGGGTGTAGCGGAAGCGGTCGTGGCGGCGGCTGGGGCGCTGCTGCCAGAACTCGACCGCCGACGGGCGCAGGTGGAAGCCGCCCCAGAAGGGCGGGCAGTCGACCTCGCGGCCCTCCCACTCGGCGGCGACGGCGTCGTAGGCCGCGTCGAGGGTGTCCCGGTCGGCGACCGGCCGGCTCTGCTGGGACGACCACGCCGACAGCTGGCTCTGGCGCTCGCGGGTGGCGAAGTACGCCTCGGACACCGCCCGGCTGGTGGGGGCGGCGGCGCCCTCGACGATGACCTGGCGGCCCAGCTCGGCCCACGGGAAGAGCAGGGTCGCGTTGGGGTTGTGGGCCAACTCGCGACCCTTGCGGCTCTCGTAGTTGGTGAAGAACGTGAAGCCGTCGTCGTCGACACCGCGGAGCAGCACGTGGCGGGCGGACGGGCGGCCCTCCCCGTCGGCGGTGACGAGCACCATGGCCGCGGGCTCGAACACGCCGGCGGCGGCAACCTCGTCCTGCCAGCCCTGGAACTGCACGAGCGGATCGGGGTCGAGGTCGGTGCGGTGCAGGTGCCCGTGCAGCCAGCGGTCACGGGCCTCGGCGCGTAGGTCTGCCACGCCGCGAGTGTGGTGCGGGCGGCCGCTGCGCGACCACTCCACCCCCGGCGCCGCGCCGGGTGGCTCCGCCACGGGGGCCGGCGTGGGGCGCGGCAGCCCCCGTGGGGAGCGATCTGGGGAGCCGGCGCTCAGAGGCCGAGGGCCAGCTGGTCGACCTTGGCCCGGGCCTCGGCGGCGGACCGGGTCGTCGCGCCGGAGCCGCGAGTGGCGCGGGGGCGGAGGGCGACGGGCCGGGCCGGGGCGTCGACGTCCTCGTGGCCGTCGCTGGAGGGCATGACCCGGCCGCCGTGGCGGCGCACCGCCTCCTGCACGACGCCGCTGACCCGCCGCCGCTCGTTGGCCGGGGCGTAGCTGCGCCCGTCCGGGTAGAGCCGCAGGTGTCGTTCGACGAGGTCGGGCCGGGTGGCGGCCAGCGTCGACAGGTAGTGGTCGCGGACGCCAGGCCGCAGGTGCAACAGCACGGACCCCACCGAGACCGCGCCGGCGTCGAGCGACGCCTTCACCACCGCCTCGAGCTGGGCGGGCTCGTCGGAGAGGCCGGGCAGGATCGGCCCCATCAGCACGCCGCAGGGCACGCCGGCCTCGTTGAGGGCCTCGACCGCCCGGATGCGCCGGCGGGGGTGGGGCGTGCCCGGCTCGGTGAGCTTCCAGACGTCGTCGTCGAGGGTGCCGATCGACAGGTTGACCCGCACGTCGGTGCGCTTGGCCGCCTCGGCGAGCAGGTCGAGGTCGCGCAGGATCAGCGTGGACTTGGTGAGGATGGAGAAGGGGTTCTCGGCCTCGGTGAGCTGCTCGAGCATCCCCCGGGTGAGGCGGTACTTGCCCTCGCAGCGCTGGTACGGGTCGGTGTTGGTGCCCATGGCGATGGCGTGGCCCGCCCAGCGGTGGGGTCGCAGCTCGGCCCGCAGCAGCTCGACGGCGTTGACCTTGACCACGATGCGGCGGTCGAAGTCCTCCCCGGTGTCCATGCCCAGGTAGGCGTGGGTGGGCCGGGCGAAGCAGTAGGTGCAGGCGTGGCTGCAGCCCCGGTAGGCGTTGATCGTGTACGGCGTGGGCAGGAAGCCGGGGCCGTCCTTCAGCTCGTTGATGATGGTCTTGGCGCGGACGTGGAGGAACTCCATGCCCCGGAACTCGCCCTTGCCGACGTGGCGCTCGGCCCGTTCGAAGAGCGCCCCCTGCCCGGCGCGAGCGTCCGCCGGTTCGTCATCGAGCTCCCAGCGCAGCTGCGACGCCATGGCTGCGCAGCGTATCGAACGTGTGTTCGCTCCGCTAGCCCTGGCCCGGGATGCCCGTCCCGGCGCCACGGCCCGGCACCCGGGCCGCTGCGGTCAGAAGTCGGCGAGGATGCGGTTCAGGGTTTCACTCGGGCGCATGGCGGGCACGGCCTTGGCCTCGTCGGGCGAGTAGTAGCCGCCGAGGTCGACCGGGTTGCCCTGGACCGCGATGAGCTCGGCCTGGATGGCCTCGTCGTTGGCGGCCAGCTCCGTCGCCAGCGGGGCGAAGCGCGCCGCCAGCTCCGGGTCATCGGTCTGGGCCGCGATGGCCTCGGCCCAGTAGACGGCCAGGGCGGCGTGGCTGCCCCGGTTGTCGATCATGCCGACCTTGCGCGCCGGGGACTTGCCGTTCTCGAGGATCTTGCCGGTGGCCTCGTCGAGGGTCGCGGCCAGCACCTTGGCGCCGGGGTTGCCGAACGAGTCGGCGAGGTGCTCGAGCGAGGCGGCCAGGGCGAGGAACTCGCCGAGCGAGTCCCAGCGCAGGTAGTCCTCCTTCACGAACTGCTGCACGTGCTTGGGGGCCGACCCGCCGGCGCCGGTCTCGAACAGGCCGCCGCCGTTCATCAGCGGGACGATCGACAGCATCTTGGCGCTGGTGCCGAGCTCGAGGATCGGGAACAGGTCGGTCAGGTAGTCGCGCAGCACGTTGCCGGTGACCGAGATGGTGTCGAGGCCGTCCTTGGCCCGCTGGAGGGTGACCTTGGTGGCCTCCACCGGGCTCAGGATCGAGATGTCGAGGCCGTCGGTGTCGTGCTCCTCGAGGGCGGCACGCACCTTGACGATGAGCTGGGCGTCGTGGGCGCGGGTCTCGTCCAGCCAGAAGATCGCCGGGGCGCCGGTGGCCCGGGCCCGGGTCACCGCCAGCTTCACCCAGTCCCGGATGGGGGCGTCCTTGGCCTGGCACATGCGCCAGATGTCGCCGGCCTCGACCTCGTGGCTCATGATCGTCTCGCCCGCCGAGTTCACCACGGCGACCACGCCGTCCGCGGCGACCTCGAAGGTCTTGTCGTGCGAGCCGTACTCTTCGGCGGCCTGGGCCATGAGGCCGACGTTGGGCACCGAGCCCATGGTCGTCGGATCGAAGGCGCCGTTGGCGATGTGGAACTTGATGGTCTCGTCGTAGAGGCCGGCGTAGCTGGAGTCGGGGATGACCGCCTTGGTGTCCTGCTCCTCGCCGGCGGCGTTCCACATGTGGCCGGAGGTGCGGATCATCGCCGGCATCGAAGCGTCGACGATGACGTCGCTCGGCACGTGCAGGTTGGTGATGCCCCGGTCGGAGTCGACCATGGCCAGGTCGGGGCCGGCGGCGATCGTGGCGTCGAGGTCGGCCTGGACCGCGGCCCGCTCGTCGGCGGGCAGCTCCTCGAGGGCGTCGAGCAGCGCGGCGAGCCCGTCGTTGGCGTTCACGCCGAGGCGCTCGAAGGTGTCGGCGTGCTTGTCGAACACGTCGGCGAAGAACACCTTCACCACGTGCCCGAAGATGACCGGGTCGGAGACCTTCATCATCGTGGCCTTGAGGTGCACGGAGAAAAGGACGCCCTTCGCCTTGGCGTCGGCGATCTGCTCCTGGAGGAACGCCCGCAGCGCCGAGACGGACAGGAAGGTGCCGTCGATGACCTCGCCCTCGAGCACCGCGAGCTCGGGCTTCAACACGTCGACCCCGCCGTCGGCGCGGCGCAGTTCGATGCGCAGGGTGTCCGCCGCGGGCATCGTCACCGACATCTCGTTGGACCGGAAGTCGCCGGCGGTCATGTGGGCCACGTGGGTCTTCGAGTCGGGCGACCACGCCCCCATCGAGTGCGGGTGGCTGCGGGCGTAGGCCTTGACCGACGCCGGCGCCCGGCGGTCGGAGTTGCCCTCGCGGAGCACCGGGTTCACGGCCGAGCCCTTGATCTTGTCGTAGCGGGCCTTGATGTCCTGCTCGGCGTCGGTGGCCGGCTCGTCGGGGTAGTCCGGGAGGGCGTAGCCCTTGCCCTGCAGCTCCTCGATGGCCGTCTTCAGCTGGGGCATCGACGCCGAGACGTTGGGGAGCTTGATGATGTTGGCCTCGGGCTCGAGCGCCAGCTGGCCCAGGTAGGCGAGATCGTCCTCGACGCGCTGGTCCTCGGTGAGGAAGTCGGGGAAGCGGGCGAGGATGCGCCCGGCGAGGGAGATGTCACGGGTCTCGACCTCGACGCCGCACGCCTTGGTGAAGGTCTCGATGATGGGCAGCAGCGAGCGGGTGGCCAGTGCCGGCGCCTCGTCGGTGTGCGTGTAGGTGATCTTCGCGGTCATCGGGCTTCCTGAGGTCGACAGCGGACGCCCCCCACGCTATTGAGTCGCCGCCCCGGCGGCGAAGCGACGGCGCTCAGCCGTCGAGGCGGAGCGGCGCGACGACCGATCGCGACAGGACGGGCACCGCGTCGTCGCGGTCGGCCCGGAGCACGCAGGCGACGGCGAGGCAGTCCGCGGTCCGGTGGTCGGTGAGGACGTGGCGCCGGACCGAGAAGGTGCCGGTGAGGCGACCCTGGTCGTCGGCCACCCACCGCACGGCGGGGGCGCCGAGGCACGACGCCGCCGAGGCGGCGGCCTCGCACTGCTCGAGGACGACCCCCTCGCCGGCGTAGAAGCCGCTCCCGCGCACCTCCACCCGGTCGCCGGGGGACAGGCCGCTCGATGGACGGACCACCAACTCGGCCGGGCCCTGCAGCGGCGCGTCCCGTTCGACGCTGATCGGCGCCCGCGCCAGGACCGCGCCCAGCCGGGTCACGACGACCTCGCACTGCTCGACGCGGCAGTCCACCCGCCGCTCGTAGGCGTAGGCGTCGGCGCGGACGTGCAGGTCGGCGGCCGCGACGCCGTCGTCCCCCACCGTCCACCCCAGCCCCGGCCCCTCCTCCTCGAGGAGCCCGGCGTCGTAGGGGAAGCAGGGGTCGTCGAACGACGACCGGGCCCCGGCGGCGCAGAGCGCGAAGGCGACGTGGGTCCCGGGGTCGAGGTGCTCGGCCACGACTCGCACCGCCTCGTCGTCGGCCAGGCCACCCGACGGACGGACGGTCAGCGCCGGCTGCGGGCCGAGGTCGGCGTCGGAGTCGAAGGCCAGGCCGGCGGCGACCACCTCCGTCCCGGTGTCGATCCGCAGCTCGCAGGCCCCGGCCCGGCAGTCGACGAGGTCACCCGCCCACGACACGAAGGCGGCATCGACCGTGGTCGTGAGGTCGAGCACCCCGTCGCCGCCGGTCTCGACGTCGACCTCGTCGACCGCGCACCGACTCGTCCCCACCTGGCACGTGGCCACGCCGTAGTGGGCGTCAGCCACCCAGCCGCCCCCCTCGAGGCGCACCTCCTGCCCGTCCACCAGGCGCGTTGCCGGCGTGACCGCGAAGGTCGGGTCGATCACGCCAGTCGCGTCGTCGTCCACCCCGCCCGACGAGCACGCAGAGGCGGCGAACACGAGGACCAGCGCCACCAAAGCGCCCACGCCGGCCGGGGCGCGGCGCCGCCCAGCCCGAGGTGATCGCTCCCGCACCCCCCTCGCGTCGGCCGCAGGGCCCTGGTCGAGAGCCGGCGCGTTGCGATCAGCCGGCGAAGGCCGGGGTCGCCGCGGTCGGAGACGCTGGCGCCGAGGCTGCTGCGAACTCGAGGGGCGTCCGATTCCAGTAGGTCCCGTAGCCGGCGAAGGTGGAGCCGACGTAGATGCGAACACCCGGGCCGCCGACCACCAGGCGACAGCGATCGAGCCGGCAATCGAAGTCCTCGGGATGTTCGTCCGTCGTCGACGACCACCGGCTGCGCACCGTCACCGTGGTGTGGATCTCTCCCCGCTCGTCGACGCTGATGGACGTGAAGGGCGCGGCGCACTGCCAGTCGGTGAACGGGAACGGGAAGGGGTTGCCGGGGAGGGCGACGCACTGGGCCACCTCGACCGCGCGGCCCAGGTTGAGTCCGGTCGCAGCCACCTCCACGACGTCACCGTCCCGGAGCCCGGCCGTCGGTCGAACGGTCACCTGCTCGGCACCGTCCGGGGCGAAGGTCAACGGCGCACTCGCCAGCTCGTCCCAGGTGACCGGGTCGACGGCGCGGATCGCACAGTGCGGCACGCCTCGGCAGTCCAGGACGCCGTGGTACACGTCGAGCACGTCCTGCACCTGGTAGCTGACGGTGAAGTTGCCGTCGGCGTCGGGGACGACGTGGGCACCGCAGTCGGGCGCGTAGTAGCAGCGCTGGCGGACCAACAACCGATCCCCGGGGACGAAGCCGGACCCGGTGACGGTCACGACCTGTCCGTTGACGAGCGTTCCCTCGGGCGCGATGGCGAGCTGCGGTTGGAGCAACGGGGCAAGGGGGTCGAACGACACGGGCACGATCGCCCGCTGGTCGCCGCCGGCCACCCGGACCTCGCACGCCACCAGGCGGCAGTCACTGGTCGGGCCGCCCCACGACGACACCAGGGCCCGAGCCGGAAGCTCGACGGTGAACGTGCCGTCCGGCGCCACGTCGACGTCCCGCGGGTGATGATCGCAGGCTCGTCCGAGCCGGGCGCAGAACTCGACCGCCACGTGGTCGGACGACCAACCGCTACCCGTCACCTCGACGGTCTCGCCGTCGACCAGCGCCGCGCCCGGTGCTGCGGCGGCCGTGCCCGTGTCCGGCAGCGGGCCATCCGGGACGAACGTCAGGGGCACGCTGACGGAGTCGCCGCGGCGCGGCCATACGTGGAGATGGCAGGCCTCGATTCGACAGTCGAGCCACACCCCGCCATAGCCGAGGGCTCGCACCACGTATGAGAGCACGATCACGCCCGACCCGTCGGCGACGACCGTCTGGCGACCGAAGCAGGGGAGGGCGCCATCGCCACACGTGGCGACGAACACCTCCACACCGGGTTCCCAGCCGGCGCCCGACACGCTCACGACCTCCCCGTCGACGAGGTCGGTGCTGCTCGACACGTTCACCGTCCCCGATGGTGCCGTCTCGTCCGTCGGCCTGCCGTTGACCAGCGGGGGCAGTACGGCCCCTCGAACCGACGCCGACGCCGACGCCGCGGGCCCGGCGACAAGCGCCAGCGCGACCACAGCGACGAGGACGACGCGTCTCATGCTGCGCTCAACCCGCGAACGCCGGGGTCACCGCCGTCGGCGGCGACGCGGCAGTCGAGGGTCTCGCCGTACTGCGGACCTCGGCGGCCACCTCGAACGTGACGCGAGAGTGCCGGTCGGCGTCGGCGGTCGGGAATCGGACCAGGTCGTAGTCGAAGCTGCAGTCGAACCACTCGTCCCGCTTCGCCGGGCACTCCAGGATGATCCCGTGCCAGTTCGAGCTGAAGTGCTCGCCCTGGACCACGACCGTCTGGCCGTCGACGAGGCCAGTCGACGGGGTGACCGTGCGCACGGGCGGGGGCTTGAGCGGCGCGTCGGGGTCGAACGCGACCCGGGTCATCCGGTGAACCTCGGTGCGGCGGCGATCGGGTCCGCCGGGTCGGCTGCGGATGGTGCCGGCGAGAAGGCGATCGGCGTGTCGACGAAGTCGTCGTCGGTGTTCGCGTCGCGGTAGGCCCGGACCGCGCAGCCCCAGCGCGCACAGTCGGCGACGTCGCCGTTCGACTGGGTGAAGGACAGGTGGACGACGACCTGGGCGTCGACGGTGCCGTCGTCGGCGACGGTCGCCTGTACGCCCTCGTCAAGGAGGCACACCTCGGGGGAGGCGTCGATGGCGATGCACTCGCTGAGCAGCAGCACCTCGCCGGGGTCGAACCCGGAGCCGACGACCCTGACGGTCTGGCCGTCGCGCAACCCGGTCGACGGCCGTGCCTCGATCTCCGGTCGTGGCAGCAGCGGCGCGTCCGGATCGAAGGCGATGGTGGCCCGTGGCTCGATGGACAGGTTCGCGGCCAGGTCGACGAGCGAGACGGTGCAGGCGTCGACCCGGCAGTCGGTGGGCCCAGGGAAGGCGAGCACCGACGGTTCGGCGACGACGTGACCGACCCCATCCGACGTCCAGGAGGCGTCGCCGTAGACGACGCAGCCCACGTCCATCGACACGGTGGACGCCGGGCACTGCGCCACCCAGTACCGCTCATCGGGCACGTAGCCGTCGCCCGTGATCGTCACGGTCTGGCCGTCGACGAGGTCGGCAGCGGGGTCGGCCGTGATCGACGGAGGCGGCAGCAACGGGGCCGTCGGGTCGAAGGCGATGGCCGCGGCCGCTCCCAGGTTCAGCGACGTGTCCGGCCGGGCGCGCACCTCGCACGGGGTCACGAGGCAGTCGACCGGGTGCAGGTCGGGCCCGGTGAACTGCACCCGGGGCCGCAGGGTCGTCGCGAACGTTCCGCCCGCATCCACGACCACGTCGGTGCTGGTCCCACCGCAGTGTTCCCGGCCGACCTCGCAGACGGTGACCCACAGCTCGTCGCCGACCGGCCACCCGGTGCCGGCCACGGCCACCTCCTGGCCGTCGACCAGGTCCGTGCTGGGCGTGACGGTGATCGAGCGGGCCTCCGCGGGCGGTGCGGCGGCGTGGGCCGCACCCGGCACCGAGGCGGCGACGGCGAGCGCGAGGCCGGCCACGACCGCCCGACTGCGTCGCCCGAGTCCCACCAGGTCCCTCCCCGCCACCCCTCGATGCGGGGTCGCGGCGCCACCGTAGCCGCGCGTATCTCAGCGGAATATGAGCAGAGCTGTCTCGTGGGTCGACCTCAATGGAACGCCGCCCGAAGGACGCCGGCCCGGACAATGGGACGCGCCTCGATCAGCCGGCTGTCAGCGGTCGAAGAGGATTCCGAGGTCGAGGGTGAAGCCGGGGATGACCGGGGTGGTCAGGAGCTCGGGCGCCGCGACCTCGAGGGCGAGGTCGAACAGGGGCTCGGCGGGCGACGAGCGGCGGAAGACCAGCACGCTGTCGGCGACGGTGTCGACCAGCCACAGCTCGGGGGTGCCGGCGGCCTCGTAGCGCGACTTCTTGACGTGGACGTCGTAGCGCCACGTGGTCGGCGAGCGGACCTCGACCACGAGGTCGGGTGGGCCGACGTGGCCCGGGCCCTCACGGGGGAGGCGGCGCTCGTCGACGCGCCACCACACGTCGGGCACGAACACGTTGCGGTCGTCGAGGCGGGCCTGGAGGCCCGACCCTGCCTCGCCGAGGTTGGGGTGCTCCTCGGCGAACGACATCAGCTTGTGCAGGATCCAGTCCGCCACGCGCTGGTGGCGGGTGTTGGGGCTGTCAACGACGACCGCTCCGTCGATGAGTTGGGTGTACCGGAGGTCGCCAGGGAGGGCGACGAACTCATCTGCGGTGAGCCGCTCGGGCGCAGTCACGGCCATGCCCGCACGGTAGTGACGACTCGCGCCGCGTGGAAGCGGAGACTTCCACTGGACCGCTTGCGAACATATGTTCGACCCGCTATGATGCTCGGTAGTCGGACGTAGGTCACCGCACCCGAGAGAGCCAGGGCCACGGGCTTCCGTGAGGTCCCACGGGCAGGGTGTCGGCACCCCCTCGCGGCCTTTACGACAGCCTTCGGGTGTGTCGCGGGTCAGCCGGCGCGAATCATCGGTTTCGTGCGAAGGGGGCTGTCTGGTGCCGTCGTTGTTGTCGTCGTTGGACCAGGTCGAAGCCGACCTCGATGAGTTGCTCGCTTGCGATCCCGCGGGGTTGCCGGGGGCGACGTTGGCCGAAGTGGTGCAGC
>JAYRFK010000044.1:0-5072 GCA_041908445.1 Acidimicrobiales bacterium
CCCTGGTCCTGCGACGGCGCGAGCCCGACGACCCCGTCCGCACGTCGTGGGCGGTCCCCGACTGGGTGGACCGGGCCGACTTCGCCTCGCCCCCCACCCCCTGGCTGGTGGCGGTGTTCACCTCCGCGACCTGCCGCTCCTGCCAGGACACCGTGGAGAAGGCCGCACCCCTCGCCGGCGACGAGGTCGTGGTGGAGGAGGTCGAGGTGGCCGCCCGACCCGACCTGCACGAGCGCTACGGCATCGAGGCGGTGCCCACCGTCGTCATCGCCGACGCCGAGGGCGCGGTGCGGGGCTCGTTCCTCGGCCCGCCCACCACCGCGGAGCTGTGGGCCCGGGTGGCCGAGGCACGCGAGGCCGACGAGCCGTCCTGACCGCCGCCGCGATCAGTCGTCGGCGGTGACGGGGGCGACCTGGTAGCTGTCGTCGGTGCCGGCCGGCGCCGCCGGGGCGGCGTCGGCGGCGGGCGCTCCGCCGCCGTTGCGGGCGAGGGCGATGAGGCGGTCGACCTCGGCGCCGTCGATGGTCTCGTGCTCGAGCAGGGCCCGGGCCACGAGGTCGAGGCCCTTGCGCTCCCGGAGCAGGGTCTGGCGGCAGCGCTCCTCGCCGGCGCGGAGGATCTGCTCGACCTCCTCGTCGATGATGCGGGCGGTCTCGTCGCTGTAGTCCCGGGTGTGCATGAGGTCCTCGCCGAGGAAGACCTGGCCCTGCGAGCCCCACGCCATGGGGCCGACCCGCTTGGACATGCCCCACTCGCGGACCATCTTGCGGGCGAGCTCGGTGCTGCCCACGAGGTCGTTGTTGGCGCCGGTCGAGTAGACGCCGAAGACGAGCTCCTCGGCGATGCGGCCACCCATGCGCACGACGAGCGAGTCCTCGATGTAGTCCTGGCGGTGGATGTGGCGCTCCTCGATGGGGAGCTGCATGGTGACGCCGAGGGCCATGCCGGTGGGGAGGATGGTCACCTTGTGCACGGGGTCGGCGTGGGTGAGCACCGCGGCGCACACCGCGTGGCCGGCCTCGTGGTAGGCGATGGCCTCCTTCTCGGCGTCGGACAGCGCCATGGACTCGCGGCGCTGGCCCATGAGCACCCGGTCGCGGGCGAGCTCGAAGCTGGCCATGTCGATCTGGTCCTCGCCGTTGCGCACGGCGAACAGGGCGGCCTCGTTGACCAGGTTGGCCAGGTCGGCGCCGCTCATGCCCGGCGTGCCCCGGGCGACCAGGTCGAGGTCGACGTCGGGAGCGATGCGCTTGTGCTTGCAGTGCACGTCGAGGATGGCCCGGCGGTCGGAGAGCTCGGGGAGCGGGACCGTGACCTGGCGGTCGAAGCGGCCGGGCCGGAGCAGGGCGGCGTCGAGGATGTCGGGGCGGTTGGTGGCCGCCATCATCACGATGCCCTCGGTGGCCTCGAAGCCGTCCATCTCGGACAGCATCTGGTTGAGGGTCTGCTCACGCTCGTCGTGGCCGCCGCCGAGGCCGGCCCCGCGCTTGCGGCCGATCGAGTCGATCTCGTCCACGAAGATGATGGCCCGGCCCATCTTGCGGGCGGACTGGAACAGGTCGCGGACCCGGCTGGCGCCGACGCCGACGAACATCTCCATGAAGTCCGAGCCCGTCACCGAGAGGAAGGGCACGCCCGCCTCACCGGCCACGGCCCGGGCGATGAGGGTCTTGCCGGTGCCCGGGGGGCCGACCAGCAGGACGCCCTTGGGGATGCGGGCGCCGATCTCGCCGAAGCGCTCGGGGTGCTTCAGGAAGTCGACCACCTCGGTGATCTCCTGCTTCACGCCCTCGTAGCCGGCCACGTCCGCGAACGTCGTGCCGGGGCGCTCGGTGGAGTAGGTCTTGGCCTTGGAGCGCCCGATCGACATGATCCCGCTCATCTGGCCCTGGGCCCGGCGCTGCATCCACCAGAAGAAGCCGATGAGCAGAGCCACCGGGAGCAGCAGGGGGATGAGCGTGCCGAACACCCCGGACTCGGGGGTCTTGAACTCGACCTCGACGCCCTGCTCGCGCATCGCGGCGAGGTCGGCCTCGGGGATGCCGCCCTGCAGGGGGCCGGTCGTCGTGAACTTGTCGCCGTTGGTGCGCTCGCCGCTGATGTGGGCGTTGTCGTTGTTGATCTCGACGCTCTTGACCTCGCCCGCCTCGACGCGGGTCATGAAGTCGTTGTAGCTGATGGCGGTGCCGTCCTCGCCCGACGACAGGAGGCTCGAGGCGATGATCGAGGCGGTCACGAGGCCGAGCAGCACCCACAGGGACCAGCGGGGCCAACTGCTCTCCGACTTGCCCGTGCGCGGGCCCTTGCCGGCCGACGGCGGCGGGGGCGGCGGGGGCAGGTTGTCCGGCGACATGCCCCAATCGTAGGGCGCGGAGGGTCCACCGCCACGGGCGGCCCGCGCCCTACGCTCGGTGGCCATGAACCGACTCTGCGCGCGCCCCGGCTGCAGCGAGCGGGCCACCGCCACCCTGGCGTACGACTACCGGTCTCGCACGGTCTGGCTCGACGGGCTGGCCTACGAGGTCGACCCGGCGAACCACGACCTGTGCACGCGCCACGCCGACCGCCTCACGCCGCCCCAGGGCTGGGAGCTGCACGACCTGCGGGTCGCGGTGGTCGAGCCGATGTTCCGGGCCGCCCGGGCCTCCTGACCGTCCCACGCTGATCCCGGCGACGCGGTCCCGCGGCGCCGGGCCGCCGGTACGCTCGGCCCCCGATGCCCGCCCTGCCGACGCCGGACGGCGCCCGCCCGAGCGGCGCGCCCGACCCTGACCCGACGCCGGTCGTCCCCGGCGCCGCGCCCGCCGCGCCCGCCGGGGCGAGCGCCCCGACCGGTCCGGGAGCACCGACCGAGGCCGCGCCCGTGCGCTGGGGCCTGGGCGACGCCTGGATCGGCCTGCTCATCGGCAACGTCGCCGCCGTGTTCGTCGGCGCCGCCATCCTCAGCGCCGCCGGCTACGCCGGCACCGACGCCGACGAGCTCCCCCTCGGCATCATCGCCGTGCTGCAGGTGCCGCTCTGGGCCGGCTACCTCACCATGCCGCTCTACGCGGCCTACCGGAAGGGCAACGGCCTCGTCGCGGACTTCGGCTTCCGCATGCGCGCCCTCGACGTGCCCGTGGGCCTCGTCCTCGGCGTGGCGTCCCAGCTCCTCCTCGTGCCGCTCGTGTACGTCCCCATCTTCTGGGTGATCGGCGAGCGCGACGTCTCCGCCGACGCCCGGGCGCTCACCGACCGGGCCACCGACCCGTTCGGCGTGGCCCTGCTCATCCTGATCGTGGTGGTGGGGGCGCCGATCGTCGAGGAGCTGTTCTTCCGGGGCCTGCTCCTGCGCAGCGCGGAGCGGCGCTGGGGGAAGGTCTGGGCGGTCGTGGTGTCGTCGCTGATCTTCGGGGCGGTGCACCTCCAGCCGCTCCAGTTCCCGGCCCTCGTGGCGGTCGGTGTGGTCTTCGCCCTGTTGGCCCTGCGCACGGACCGGCTGGGCCCGCCGATCTTCGCCCACATGGGCTTCAACGCGGTGGCGGTGATCAGCCTGCTCGCCAGTCGATGAGCGCGTCCGTGCCCTCAACTCGATCGGCGCACCGCCGATGGGTCCGGAGCCGCCCGCCTGGAGACCCGTCCCGTGCCCGCACCCCGCTGCCCACGCTGCAACGCCCCCCTGGTCGAGATCAACGTGACGCTCGCCGGGGCCGAGGCCACGATGCGCTCCTGCTCGAACTGCGACCAGCGCACCTGGGTGAGCGACGGGCGCACGGTCGACCTCGACGGGGTCCTCGCCGACCTGCAGGTCGAGCCCCGGCGCACCTGACGCGGCCCGGCGGTCGTCGGGTGCCACGATGAGTGGCCTGATGGCCGACACCGCCCTCGACGACCCCGCGGCCCGGCCGCCCTCCGAGGAGGGTGACGACGGCGCACCGGTCGCCGGCGCCGCCGACGACGGCCACGGCGGTCGCGTGCGCCGGGCGTGGGACCGTTTCTGGGCCATGCCCGCTGAGGGGTGGATCACCCTCGGGGTCGTCGTCGTCTCGGTGGCGTTCACGCTCGCCCACGTCCAGCCCCACCTGCTGGTCGCCGACACCACCCCCGCCGGCGGCGACATGGGCGCCCACGTGTGGGGCCCGGCCTACCTGCGCGACCACCTCCTGCCCCACGGCCGGCTCTCGGGCTGGACCCCGGACTGGTACGCCGGCTTCCCCGCGTACCAGTTCTACATGGTCGTCCCGTCGCTGATGATCCTGGTGCTGGACCTCGTCCTGCCCTACGGCATCGCCTTCAAGGTGGTCACCGTCCTCGGCCTGCTCAGCCTGCCGGTGGCGGCCTGGGCGTTCGGCCGGCTCTCCGGGCTGCGCTTCCCGGGCCCGGCCCTGCTGGCCGCGGCCACGCTGCCGTTCCTGTTCGACCGCGGCTTCACGATCTACGGCGGCAACATCGCGTCGACGCTCGCCGGCGAGTTCGCGTTCTCCATCTCGCTCAGCTTCGCCCTGCTCTACCTCGGCGTGGTGGCCCGGGGCCTCGAGACGGGCCGCCACCGGGCGCTCGCCGCGGTCTTGCTGGCGCTGTGCGTCCTGTGCCACCTGATCCCGGCCACCTTCGCGCTCGGGGGCACCTTCGTCTGGTTCCTGCTGCGACCGGGGCGGGCCCAGCTCAAGTGGGTCCTCACCATGGCACCGGTGGGGGCCCTCCTCGCCGCGTTCTGGGTCCTGCCCTTCTACCTGCGCCGCGCCTTCCTCAACGACATGGGCTGGGAGAAGCTCACCGACTACTGGGTGAACCTGGTCCCCACCGACTACCGGTGGCTCTTCGTCTTCCCGGCCGTCGGCGCGGTGTTCGCCTTCCTGCGCCGCAGCCGCACCGGCATCTGGCTGGTGCTGATGGTGGCGCTGTTCGCGGTCGCCTTCGTGCTCGCGCCCCAGGGCCGGCTGTGGAACGCCCGCCTGCTGCCCTTCTACTTCCTCTGCCTGTACCTGCTCGGCGGCTACGCCATCGCCGAGGCGGGCAAGGCCATCGGGCGGATCGTGGGTCGGGCGGCAGACACGCGCGCCCTCGTCGCCGCGGCGCGGGCCGACGCGGC
>JAYRFK010000045.1:0-3521 GCA_041908445.1 Acidimicrobiales bacterium
CCCGCCACGAGGTGCACGATGACCCCGAAGTCGAGGCCGGCGCCGCATGACCTGGCGGCGCACGGCCGTGGGCGGGCGCGGCGGGGGCCCGCGGGCGGGGCCGCCCCGGGCCCCCCGGGGCCGGGGCGCCCCGCCCCCCCCCCCCCCGGTGGGCCGCGGCCCCCCCCCCCCGCCCCCCCCCGCCCCGCCCCCCCACGGCCGTGCGCCGCCAGGTCATGCGGCGCCGGCCTCGACTTCGGGGTCATCGTGCACCTCGTGGCGGGGTCCCTCCGGGCGTCGGGCGTCGGGTTGGTTCCACCAGTGGCGTTCGGGTGGGTGCATGGGGCGTTTGCCGGTGCCGGGTTCGAGTTGCCAGCCGTGGTGGGTCTTGAGGCGGTGGTCGTGGGGGCAGAGCCAGTCGAGGTTGGCGAGCTCGGTGACGTGGATGTGGGCCCAGTCGACGCGGTGGTCGACCTGGAGGTGGGTGGTGGTGTTGCAGCCCTCCCGGGAGCAGCCGATGTTGAGCAGCTGCAGGGCGGTCTGTTGGCGGGCGTTGGCGCGGCGGCTGAAGCTGGTGACGTTGAAGACGTCGATGCCGTTGGTGATGACGGCCTCGATGGCGGCGTCGGGGAGGAACTCGCGGAGGGCGGCGACGGGGACGGGGCCGATGCCGGCGATGTCGCAGAGCTCGCCCGGTTCGGTGTGGCCTCGGCGCAGGGCGGTGGCGTCGACCCGCAGGATGAGCTTGGCGTCGGTGCGCCGCGGCACCGACACCGGTGCCGGCCCGGCCGCCGGCGGATCGGGGTCGCTGCTGCTCGGCGACGCGGCTGCTCCGGGAGGTTCGCCCCCATCGCCCGGGCGGTGGAGTGGGGCGCCGTGAGCATCCGGGTCGACGACGTCTGACGGGGCGGGAGTCGGGACTGGGTCATTGCCGGGCTCACCGAAGAGGGTGGGCGGGACATCGTCGTGCCGGCGTTCGAAGGGAGCCGACGCGGAGGCGGGCTCGTCGTTCTGCCGCCCGGCTGCAGCCCGTGGGGACCGGGCCGGTGCGGATCCGCCCGTGCTGCGGGCCGCGGTCGAGCCGCTCGCCGCTCGGCCGCGGGAGGTCGTCTCGGTGCTCGCCGCACCCGCCGTGTGGCCGGCGCCGGCGGGGTGGATGCCGAGCAGCGACATGAGGGCGTCGTAGGCGAGGGCCTCGGCCCGTTCCCGCCGGCCTTCGCGGCGGGCGGCGTCGAAGCAGGCGTCGAGGTGCGGGCCGAGTGCGGCGCGGAGCCGGGCGAGGTCGGGGGCGGGCCCGTTGAACCGGCCCCAGCCTTCGCCCAGCTCGTTCACGCCTGTCGACAGCGACCGGTTCCGGTGGGCGGCGGCGTGGCGGGCCTCGTCGTCGCCGAGCGCGGCGGCCTTGGCGGCCTTGGCCTTGCGGGCGAGCTCCCCGAACGAGCCCTTGCGGGCGGTGTCGAGCAGCTCTTCTTCGGCGTCGGGATCGGCGGCGGCGCCGTCGGCCACCGCCTTGGCCTGCTGGTCGGACAGCTCCCCGTTGCGGACGGCGTCTTCCGAGTCGGGCAGGGCCTTCAGCCGGCGGGAGCACTCGAGGTCGGCCTGGGCGTCGCGGGTCGAGCGGCCCGTGGTCTTGGCCAGCCAGTCCGCCGCGGAGCGCTCACCCGTCCCGTCGAACAGACCATCGGTATCGACCCGCCGGGCCAACAGCAGCCGCATCCCGGCCGCGAGTCGCTCGATGGCCGCCAGCAGCTCGATCCACCGCTGCGCGTCGGCGGGCGCGAGCGTCTCGGGCACCAGGTCGACGGCGAGCCCTTCGAGGTGGCTCTTGATGGATCGGAGGATCCGGAACACGTGTTCGATCGTAGGTGCCATCGGAGTGGCGATCAAGTCATTTCAGCATTTCTAGATGTCTTTCTGTGTTTTCGACAGGTGACCCTGACTCTCCGGCCCCACCAACCCGCACCAGCGCCCCTGAGCGCCACGGACGACCGGCCACACAGCCCGAACCAGCGGTGCCCTCGGCGGCGAGGCGGGGCCGATCGGCTCCGCCCCACAGCCGATCTCCGCGGTCGGTCGTCCACACGGGCGGCCGTCGCCCCCACGCTGAGGCGCTCATCCTGATCGTTCCGTTTGCGACGGAGGCCTCGCCGGGCTCCGCCACGGGCCTCGACCCGCCCGGGTACGAGCGATCGTCGGGCTCGTGCTCACGCGGCCGGCGATCAGCCGTGGTCCCGGAGATCCTCTTTCCAGGTCCGGAAGCGGGTGTGGCGCTCGCCGCTCGGGCCCACCCCGTCGCCGGAGCCGTCGGGGTACAGCCGGAAGGTGTGGATCTCGCCCAGGTCGGTCGCCCGGATGGCGGCGTAGCGGGCGTCGGCGCCCCTCGCGGGGCCGGCGCGCCAGAGCAGCCAGGGGCCGAGGCGGCGCTTGTACGCCGTCAGCTCGGTGCCGAGGTCGTCGCCGAGGTGCAGGAGCGCGTCAGGAGCCTCCACCCAGGCCTCGGCGGGGATGTTGCGGTCCCTCGTGGGCGTGTCGGGCAGGTCGGCGGTGTGGACCGGGGTCGGGTCGACCGGGCGCTCGTCGGCCGGCAGCGCCCCGCCGACCGCCTCACCAGCCGCGATCGACGTACTCCTGCAGGCGGGGGCGCTCGGCCCAGATGGTGGTGTCGTCGCCGTGGCCCGGCAGCACCAGGGTGCCGGCGTCGAGGGGCGAGAACAGGCGCTCGTCGATCGAGCGGATGATCTGCTCGAAGTCGCCGCCCGGGTAGCTGGTGTTGCCCGGGCCGCCGGGGAAGAGCGTGTCGCCGCTGAACAGCACGGGCGAGCCCTCGACGAGGAAGCACATGGAGCCAGGCGTGTGGCCCGGCGTGAAGATGGTGTGGAGGCGGAGGCGGCCGACCTCGATGACGCTGTCGTCCTCGAGCACGAAGTCGTAGGCCTCGAGCTCGGCCGAGTCGGGGCCGGTGATGCCGACCTCGTAGCCGGCGTCGCGGACCTGGGGGACGGCCTGGATGTGGTCCCAGTGGCCGTGGGTCTCGAGCACCTTGCGCACGTCGAGGCGCCGGCACAGGTCGAGGAGTTCCTCGTGCTCGTTGGCCGCGTCGATGAGCACCGACTCGCCGGTCTCCCGGCACCGCAGCACGAACACGTTGTTGTCGACGGGCCCCACGACGATCTTGTGGATCTCCGCCTGGGTGTCCTCGTAGTGCAGGGAGACGCGGCTCACGTCGCCAGCGTACGGGGGGCGGCCCCGCAGCACGTCACGTACCGGAGCGGAGCGGCGGTGCCGCGCCGGCGAACCGGATGCCGAAGGCGCTCCGACGAAGGAGGAACGCCGCGGCGGGAGGTTGACCGCCGGAGGCGGGCAGCGACGAGGACGAACCGGATGCCGAAGGCGCTCCGACGAAGGAGGAACGCGGCGGCGGGAGGTTGACCGCCGGAGGCGGGCAGCGACGCGGACGAACCGGATGCCGATGGCGCTCCGACGAAGGAGGAACGCCGCGGCGGGAGGTTGACCGCCGGAGGCGGGCAGCGACGCGGGCGAAC
>JAYRFK010000046.1:0-4275 GCA_041908445.1 Acidimicrobiales bacterium
CACGATCTTGGTGGCGCCCCGGTCGGAGATGGCGTCGTCGGTGAACCGCTGGCCGGTGTCGTCGAGGTGGGCGCGGAACACCGGCCCACGGTCACCGGGAGCGAACCGCGTCTTGAGGGCCCGGAGAGCGTCGGCCTGGGCGGCGTCGAGGGCCACCACCTGAACCCAGCCGGGGCCCCTCCGCCCGTCGGTCAGGTGCAGCTCGACGCCGCCGCCCTCGAGGAAGCTCACCTGATCCCACGTGACGGTGACGAGCTTCGTGAGGGCCACGCCGTCGTCGCCGGCGGCGAGCTCGACCAGGGCGGCGTCCCTCTCGTCTTTCGGGGTGAGCGGGTCGGGCACCCCGATCCGCTCGACCACCTTCACCAGCTCCGCGGTTCGCAGCGGCGTAGCCGCACCCCGACCAGCCGCTGCCGTCTCGTAGTCGCGGCGGTAGCCGGCGAGGAAGTCCTTGACCGACTGCGCCTCGGCCGGGTTCGGGTCGCCGGGAAAGCTGGTCTTGTGGACGTAGGCGATGGCGTTGACCCGCTGGGCGACGGTGCTCGGGGCGACCTTCCCGGCGAGCCGCTGCCGGTGGGAACCGCACAGGCCCGACGGGTGGTCGGTGCGGCGCTTGCAGCCCCTCCGCTGGCCGGTGGCCGGGTCGATCTCACCGACCTCAGCGGTGCAGTCCGCCATTGGCACCACCGGCTGATACGGGCCGAGCAGATCAGCGCCGTCGGTCGAGCGGTCGCAGTAATCGCCCAGGTGGTAGAGGACCAGGCCCGGCGACATCGGCCAGAGCTGGGAGCGGGTGCAGCCCAGCTCGTCACAGAGCGACCGCTCGACCTCGCCGACGTGCCAGTTGTAGTTGGCGAGGGTGTTCCGGGCCCGCTTGTTGCGGGTGACCGACTCGACGGTCTCCTTCACGCGGTGGGCCTTGGCGGGGTCGAGGCGGGACGGGTCGATCCCCCGGGCTGCGAGGTCGGCGAGCATCTCGTCGCCGGCAGCGGCTCGGTCGACCAGCTCGGCCGGGGTGGGAACCGCGACGAGGCCGACCCCTGGGGCGAGCACCTCGACCTCGACCGGCGGGACCGCCAACGGGTCAGGCGGCGGCGCAGCCTTCACCGGGGCCATCAGCGACACCGTCACCGCCTCCGGCGGCCCGCCGGCAGCCAGCCCGGGCCCGCCGGCGGCCTTCTGGCGGTGCTGCGGGCACAACCCGGATGAGTCGAGGGTGGACCGCCCGCACGGCGCCCCGTCGGCGTTGTGGGCGGTGCAGAGCGGCGCCGGGGCGCCCTGGGTTACCGTGACCGGACGGCCCCTCATCCTCCTGGGCGTGCTCTTGGTGGTCGCCATCGTGGTCGCTCCGGTCGTTTCGGGAACGGCCCGCGCCGCCCGCTGTTCCAAGGGATTCTAGCCGACTTGCGAACTGCTTGTTCTGCCTATGGTGAGTTATGCAGAACAAGAAGTTCGCAGATAAGAGCCGCCGCCCCTAACCGCTCTGGCCCCCCCTGAGGGCGCCCCCGGAGGGGACCTTGCGGGTGCTTGTCTCGAGGTCCTGACGAGGGGTTCGAGAAGGAAGCGGGGCCAGGTGGCGGGTGGGGTGGGTGAGGGTGGCGGTCGTCGGGGGTCGGGGTCGCGCTGGCGGCGCGGGCCGTTCCCGAAACGACCGGAGGGGTTCGTCTCGCTCGCCTGTTCCGACAGGCAGCCCCAGAGGGTTCTGGGGCCGGCGGTGGGCCGTGGGGCTCGGCGGTGCGAGCCCTGGTCCTGTTCCGTCGGGCCACGGTCCCTTGCGAGGGGGTCCGTGACGTGCTGCCTGCGCTCCGCTGCTCATGTCGCTGAGCCTCTGCGCGCTCTGCCCGGCCCTGCTTGTGCCGGGGGAGACCTCACGCCGGTCCCGGGTTCGGCCGTGGTCAACGGCTTCTGCACCCCCTCGGATCGAGGAGGCTCCTGGCGGCAAGTCGGAGGTCAACGCCAACTCTCGGTGGGCGGCTCGGGCGGGCCGGGTCGATGCGCCGGGTTCGACCCCGATGCTTCTCGCCAGCTCGTCCTCTCGCCCGGCCTGGTTGGGCCGGGCAGCACCATCCCACCTCGAGCTCCCCGCCGGGTTGCCCCGGCGGGTGCCATCGCTTGGTTGAGGAGCTGTAACCCCAATGCGCGGCGAGACGACGTTCATATGGTCGGCACAAGGCCGGTTGCGCTGCGTGATCTGGGCGCCCTGGCCGTCGGTGCCACCGCCGCTGGGACGCGCGCGATGAACCCGATGGACTTCACTTCACAGGGGCACTCAGATCAGCTACGCTGTGCCCTAGTCGATCACCTTCCTTTCTTGGCCGTTGGGGAGACGGATCTGGCGAGGTGGCCCCGGTTGCAGCCGGGGCTCTCGCATTTTTCGGGGCGGGTTTCTAGGCCGGGACCTCCTGGCCGGCGGCGTCAGCAAGGAGGGTGCGGACCACGTCGGAGATCGACTGGTCACGTTCCGCTGCGAGCCGGTCGAGGTCGGCTCGTTCAGCGGACGTGAGGCGCAGCGAGATCAGCCGGGTCCGGGCCTCTGCCTCTGCTTCCTGCTGTCGGGTGGCCATGACCCCGCAAACTACACGCGTGTATTACGTCGCGCGCGTCTTTCGGGAGGGGTGACAGCGGTTGTGTGCCTAGTGGCCTCGTACTGCGTTACTGCGGGGGGTCGGTCTCGGCGAGGAGCTCGAGGAGGGCGTTGACCTTGGCTCGGAGCCGGCGGCGAGGCGGCGGGTGAGGCGTTTCAGGTTCTCGAAGGTGCGGACCTGCCCGCCGAGCGGGCCGGGGAGCACGATGTGGCGGTTGTCCCGGGCGCCCTGCCCGGCGCCGACCTTGAGGGCCCTGTGGTTGGTGATGCGGATGGACTGGGAGCCGGGCCGGCGACGGGACCGGAACCGGGGGAACCCGACCGGCCGGCCGCCCCGGGTGCCTCGACGGGAGTCGGACCAGTTCTTCAGCGCGGCCGCCAGCTGCGCGGTGCCGGTTTCGAACGCCCAGGACGACACCTCACCCCACCACGGAGCGCTGGTGTCACGGGCGCCGGTCCAGGCGGCTCGCAGCCCGTACGCGGACCAGTTCAACGGTTCGGTGACCGGTGCGCCCCACTGGGCCTTTTCGGCGGAGCGGGTGTCGAGGTTCGCTTTCACCTCGGCCAGGGCGGCGTTGAACGCGAACCGGGCAGCACCAACCGCCCGGGTCAGCTGGGCTTCCTGGTCGGGGTTGAGGTCGAGGGTGAACCGGTACGCGCCCGGGGACCAGTCGCTGCGGAACTCCCGCCGTTTCGGGCCCGGCTTCTTCGCCCGCTTCGGTTCCACCACAGGCGTACTGGTGCCCGCAGACACAACAGCAGCAGCGGTCGCGGCGGTCATCCCACCATTGTCCCCCAGAGGTGTGACAGTCACGTGCGGTTCTCGGCAGGCAACCAACAACGTGAGCGACCCCCCGACTGGCCGCACCCCCACCACTCACCACAAATGAGCCGCAGCCCGTACAGTTCACCGGCGGCGGTGACGGCGGAGGGGGCGGTCATCGGTCGAACCGGATGGGGGCGGGGACCTCCACTTGGACGGCCCGGGCTGGGTCGGCCATGTAGCGGTCGACGGCGGCGGACTCGGCGGGGGTGATGGGCCGGTCGAACACGGCGGCGGCGAACCATTCGAACCCGCCGTAGGAGTGGAGGTCCGGGTCCGGGTCGGCGCCGATCGAGAACACCTGACCGGATGGGGCTGCCCCGAAACCGATGTCGCCGGGGGCCGATACCGGTGTCCCGGGCCGGCCGCCGGTGTAGGCGGTGACGGTCCCGGCGGCACGGTCGTACACCCCGATGGTGGTGGTGGCGGCCCCGTCGACCGGGGCGGGCGACTGGGCGTAGCGGTTGGCGGTCCCGTCGCCGATGTTGAACGTCGGCCCGCCGGGCAGGTACGCGGTCTGGAGGGAGTCCCAGCCGGGCGTGTCGTGGTAGAGGGTCCCGGGCCGGTACGAATGGAACAGCATCCCTTCGATGCCGGCGCGGGTGGACCGGAACCCGACGGCGACGGTGAGGCCGGCGGGGCCGGGGTCCAGCAGCGGCGACGGGCCCGTCTCGACCCGGGCGCCGTTCCCGAACAGCAACGCCGGCCGGTCCGCTACCGCGGACGGCACCGACCCGGTCTGCCAGTTCTGGATTTCCCACACGGCGCCGGACTGGTCGGTGAACGACGCGACCTTCGCCGGGCCGGGGGCGTGGTCACCTTGAGCGCACCAGCAGAGCTGCGGCGAGTCGGCGTGGTCCCCGCCGCG
>JAYRFK010000047.1:0-2642 GCA_041908445.1 Acidimicrobiales bacterium
ACTGCGGCTGATGACGGTCGAACCGACAGACGCCTGGCGAGACCGGCTCGCCGCCAACGAGCAGGAGATCCGAGCGATCCGAACCGAAGTCGACGCTCACGTCGGCGCCCTCGAAGCCAAGCTCGCCGCCGCCGAAGCCGAGAACCTCCGGCTCCGAGCCAAGGTCAACGCACTCCTCGAGCTCCTCGCCGAGACCCCGCCCCAGCCCCCGCAGTAACGCAGTAGCGGCGCCAACTTCCCAACCCCCGGTCTCCCGATGGCCTGTTGTACGAGTCTATTTACAGCGTCAATAGACCCGTAGAGGGTCCGCGCGCACGGCCGAATGACATGCTTGTATTACGGGCATGGGCACCCCGGAGCAGGAAGCAGAAGCTCGTGATCGGCTGATCTCGCTGCGGCTCACTGCCGCCGAGCGGGCCGACCTCGACCGCCTGGCGGCCGAGCGGGCCCAGTCGATCTCCGACGTGGTCCGGACCTTGCTCGCCGAAGCCGCCGACGAGACGGTGCCCGCCTGAGTCGCCCCGAAAAGTGCGAAGCCCCGGCCTGCCAGCCGGGGCACTCGCCAAGACCTTGTTCCCCACCTGCGAAGAAAGGAAACGGTGATCGCTTACTGAGCTGATCGTAGCCGATCCGGCAGCCCCTTGTCATGACCCTTGGTTCACCGCGCGCGTCCCAGCGGCGGGAACCACCGGGTCGAGGAGCTCGCCGTCGGCCCGGTCCTGGGGCCTTGCTGCCCACCATAAGAAGTCGTCTCGCCGCGCATTGGGGTTACAGCTCCTCAACCAAGCGATGGCACCCGCCGGGGCAACCCGGCGGGGAGCTCGAGGTGGGATGGTGCTGCCCGGCCCAACCAGGCCGGGCGAGAGGACGAGCTGGCGAGAAGCGCTCGGGGTCGAACCCAGGCGCATCGACCCGGCCCGCCCGAGCCGCCCACCGACAGCAAGGCGTTGACCTCCGACTTGCCGCCAGGAGCCCCCTCGACCCCGAGGGGGTGCAGAAGCCGTTGACCACGGCCGAACCCGGGACCGGCGTGAGGTCTCCCCCGATCGAGCCGGATCGGGCAGAGCGCGCAGAGGCTCAGCGACATGAGCAGCGGAGCGCAGGCAGACCACGGACCCCCCTCGCAAGGGGCCCGTGCCCGACGGAACGGCCAGGGCTCGCACCGCCGAGCCCCACGGCCCACCGCCGGCCCCCAGGACCTCCCGGGGGCTGCCTGTCGGAACAGGCGAGCGAGACGAACACCCTCCGGTCGTTTCGGGAACGGCCCGCGCCGCCAGCGCGACCCCCGACCCCCGACGACCGCCACCCTCACCCAACCCCGTCCGCCACCTGGCCCACCTGGTCTCGAACCTCGTCAAGGACCTCGAGACAGGACCCGACGGGTCCCCTCCGGGGGCGCCCTCAGGGGGGCCAGAGCGGTTAGGGGGGGCGGGTCTTATCTACGAACTTCTTGTTCTGCATAACCTCAGATAGGCAGACCAAGCAGTTCGCAAGTCGGCTAGAATCCCTTGGAACAGCGGGCGGCGCGGGCCGTTCCCGAAACGACCGGAGCGACCACGATGGCGACCACCAAGAGCAAGCCCAGGAGGATGCGGGGCCGGCCGGTCACGGTAACCCAGGGCGCCCCGGCGCCGCTCTGTGCCGCCACGAACGCCGACGGGGCGCCGTGCGGGCGGTCCACCCTCGATCCGGGCGGGCTGTGCCCGCAGCACCGCCAGAAGGCCGCCGGCGGGCCCGGGCTGGCTGCTAGCGGGCCGCCGGAGGCGGTGACGGTGTCGCTGATGCCGGCAGTGAAGGCCGCGCCGCCGCCTGACCCGTTGGCGGGCCCAGCGGGCGAGGTCGAGGTGCTCGCCCCAGGGGTCGGCCCTGTCGCGGTTCCCACCCCGGCCGAGCTGGTCGACCGGGCCGCTGCCGGCGACGAGATGCTCGCCGACCTCGCCGCCCGCGGGATCGACCCGTCCCGCCTCGACCCCGCCAAGGCCCACCGCGTGAAGGAGACCGTCGAGTCGGTCACCCGCAACAAGCGGGCCGCGAACACCCTCGCCACCTACGGCTGGCACGTCGGCGAGGTCGAGCGGTCGTTGTGCGCCGAGCTGGGCTGCACTCGCGACAAGTTGTGGCCGATGTCGCCGGGCCTGGTGCTCTACCACCTGGGCGATTACTGCGACCGCTCGACCGACGGCGCTGATCTGCTCGGCCCGTATCAGCCGGTGCCGATGATGGCGGACTGCACCGCTGAGGTCGGTGAGATCGACCCGGCCACCGGCCAGCGGCGGGGCTGCAAGCGCCGCACCGACCACCCGTCGGGCCTGTGCGGTTCCCACCGGCAGCGGCTCGCCGGGAAGGTCGCCCCGAGCACCGTCGCCCAGCGGGTCAACGCCATCGCCTACGTCCACAAGACCAGCTTCCCCGACCACCCGAACCCGGCCGAGGCGCAGTCGGTCAAGGACTTCCTCGCCGGCTGGCGCCGCGACTACGAGTCGGCAGCAGATGGTCGGGGGGCGGCCACGCCGCTGCGGACCGCGGAGCTGGTGAAGGTGGTCGAGCGGATCGGGGTGCCCGACCCGCTCACCCCGAAAGACGAGAGGGACGCCGCCCTGGTCGAGCTCGCCGCCGGCGACGACGGCGTGGCCCTCACGAAG
>JAYRFK010000048.1:0-24231 GCA_041908445.1 Acidimicrobiales bacterium
CCTCTGCCGTGTGAAGGCAGCGCTCTCCCACTGAGCTAATCGCCCGGAGCGAGCAAGGGTAGCGCAGGCGCCCCTCGGATCCGAACCCTGCACCGAGTGCGATGCGTACGCTGGACCGCATGACCAGCGCCGGCGAGGCCGCCGGGCGACTCCTCGCCGCCGCCGACTCGGGTGAGCTCGACGAGATCTGTCGATCCCGCGGCGTGCGCCTCCTCGGGCTGTTCGGCAGCGCGGTCCGACCGACGGGCGCTGCCTCGGCCAACGACATCGACGTCGCCGTGTCGTGGGACGGCCCGCCCGACGAGCTCGGGCTCATCGACGACCTCGTCGTCCTCACCGGATTCGACGCGATCGACCTGGCGGTCATCGACCGGGCCGATCCCCTGCTGCGAGCCAACGCCCTGGTGGGCAAGCCGCTGTTCGAGTCCGAGCCCGGCCTGTACGCAATCACGCAGATGGCCGCACTGGCCGAGGAGCGAGACACCCGCTGGCTGCGCGACCTCGACCTCGAGGCCCTGCGCACGTGACGCCACCGACACCCGACCGGGCGACGATACGTGCGCGCCTGCGGGCGATGCGCGAGACGCTCGCCGAGCTCGAGGCCCTGCGCTCGACCGATGCGGACACCCTCAGCGCCGAACCACTGACGCGAGCCGCTGCTGAGCGACTGATCCAGGTCGTGGTCGACCTCGCCGTCGACATCAACGGTCACCTCGTGACGTCGGAGACCGGCGCAGCCCCTCACACGGGTCACGACTCGTTCCTCGCCGTGGCGGCGATCGGAGCGATCAGCGAGGACCTCGCCGAGCGCCTGGCGCCGTCGGCCGGGCTCCGGAACATCCTCGTGCACCGCTACGTCGACATCCGCACCGATCTCGTGGCCGGCGCGATCCCGACGGTGCTCGACGGGCTCGCCGACTACGTGCGACAGACGGCCGACTGGCTCGCCCGGGCGAGCTGAGCCGCGCTGGGCGTTCAGCTGAACGCACGCACCGGCTCCAAGCAGCGGCCGTCCCCGGATCCGAACCCGGCGTTCACCTGAACGCCGCAGCCGCCGCCGCTCAGGCGATCGGCGCCACCTGGTCGAAGGCGATGGCGTCCTCCAGGAGGGCCATGATCCGCAGGACGCCGGCGTCGGCGTGCTGGGGGCCGACGACCTGCAGGCCCACCGGCAGGCCCTTGGCGGTGAGGCCGGCGCAGACGGAGCCCGCCGGCGAGCGGGTCAGGTTGAAGCCGTAGGTGAAGCGCACCCAGTTGACCTCGGCGTGGCCGTTGATCGTGCCGAACTCGCCCGGCGGCGGGGTCTGGCCCGCGCAGGTCGGCGTGAGGAGGAAGTCCACGTCGTGGAAGAGCTCGACCAGGGCGACGTTGAGCCGGTGGGCGGTGTCCATGGCCCGCAGCACGTCGGGCGCGGCGACGTGGTCCTTGCCGAAGCCCATCTGCTCGCGCAGGCCCGGGTCGATGCCCTCCCACTCGGGGGTGCCCTCGTAGTCCCGCAGGGTCCGGTAGGTGGCCACCGCGGTCAGCCCGAACCAGTCGATGACCGGGTCCTCGGGCCACACGCTGTCGACCTCGATCACCTCGGTGCCGAGCGCCTCCAGCTTCGCCAGCGCGGCTTCGCACAGCGAGCGCACCTCGCCGTCCACCGGCGAGAAGCCCATGGTCGGCGACCACGCCACCTTGCGGGGCGGGCGGGGGTCGGCCACACCGTCGAGCCAGTCGGCCGAGGGCATGGGCAGCGAGCGCAGGTCGGTCGGGTGCGGGCCGACCGCCGGCCCGAGGGCCAGCGCGGCGTCGCGCACCTTCAGGGTCATCGGCCCCTTCACCGAGAGGTCGGCCCAGTTCGGGGGGTGCGGGCCGCCCACGGCGACCCGGCCGAGGGAGGGCTTGAAGCCCGACAGGCCGCAGACCGCGGCCGGGATGCGGATCGAGCCGCCGCCGTCCGAGCCCGTGGCCAGCGGGACCATGCCCGCGGCGAGCGCCGCCGCGGTCCCGCCCGACGAGCCGCCGGCCGAGTGGCCGAGCTCCCACGGGTTGCGGGTCGCCCCGAAGGTCGGGTTCTCGGTGTCGCCCTTCCAGCCGTACTCCGGCGTGTTGGTCTTGCCCACGACCACGCAGCCCGCCGCCCGCAGCCGCGAGACGAGGATCGAGTCGGCGGACGCCGGTCGGTCGCCCGCACGCGTCGCGGAGCCCATCGACGTGACGAAGCCGGCGGCGTCCTCGAGGTCCTTCACCCCGATGGGGATGCCGGCGAGCGGGCCGGGGTCCTCCCCCGCCGCCACCAGCTCGTCGACCGCGGCGGCGTCACGCAGCGCGGCCTCGCCGTCGACCGCCACGAAGGCGTTCACCTGCGGGTTCAGCGCCTCGATGCGCTCGAGCGCGGCCTGGGTCAGCTCGCGGGCCGCCACCTCCTTGGCCCGCACGCGGGCGGCCAGCTCGGCGACGGTGGTCTCGCGGAAGTCCATGGATACCCCTCGGATCAGTAGTTGCGGAGCTCGACGACGTTGCCGTCGGGGTCGCGCACGTAGACGCTGCGCCCCATCCCCTGCGCCCCGAACACCTCGGAGGGCCCCGACACGACGTCGAACTCGTCGGAGGCCGCCAGGGCGTCGAGGTCCAGCGGGTCGACGACCAGGCAGAGGTGGTCGACGTTGGCGCCACTGCGCTCGTTGGCGAACAGGTCGATGATGAACGTGTCGGTGAGGCGAACCGAGGCGAAGAGGACCTCGCCTCGCCGCCACTCCTCGAGGCGCAGCGGCTCGAAGCCGAGGCGCTCGACGTACCAGGCCACCGAGCGCTCGACGTCGGCGACGTTCAGCACGACGTGGTCGATGCCCCGGGCCCGGACCATGGGCGCACCCTAACGTCACCCTCGAACGGTCCGCCGGTGATCCGACGGCGGGCGGGCGCGGCGGCGGGCGCGGAACCACTCGGACCACCCCGGGTTACGCTGCGCAACCCGCGACCACGGACGGTGTTCTCCCCATGTTCAGGCCCACGGTCCGTTCCACCCTCCTCGCGGCGCTCGTCGCCGCGGCCCTCGCCGTCACCGCCGCGCCGGCCACGGCCGCTCCCACGCCGGCTCCGGAGACCAGGCCGGCCAACGACTCGTTCTCCTCCCCCCAGGTGTTGAACGGGACGTCGGGCTCGGTCGCCGGCACCAACGTCGAGGCCACGAAGCGGGCCGGCGAGCCGAACCACGGCGGCGACCCGGGCGGGGCGTCCGTCTGGTACCAGTGGTCGCCCAGCGCCACCGGCATCGCCCACTTCGGCGTCTGCGGCGAGGGCGCCGTGTTCGCGCTCGCCGTCTACACCGGCACCTCGATCGACGCCCTCACGCCGGTCAGTTCCGGCACCGACCTGTGCCCGGAGGTCCTCGAGTTCGGCGTCGCGGTCGGGACGACCTACCGGATCGCCGTCGACGGCATCCGCTTCGACACCGTCGACATGGGTGCGTTCACGCTCTCCTGGGACTCACCGGTGCCCGGGGTACAGCGCCCCGACGTGCTGGTCCGCCCGGGGACGACCGGGGCGTGGCTGGGCGACGACGTCTACAACACCACGGGAGCCCGCCAGACCAGCACCGCCTCGGTGCGCGCCGGCGGCACGGCCACCTTCTCGTTCAAGTTCCAGAACGACGGCGAGGACGACACCATCCGCCTCCGGGGGTCGGCCTCGACCAGCCGGTTCCGGGTCACGTACCTGGCCCGCCGTCCCGATGGCACCGTGGTGGACATCACCCGGGTGCTGACGTCCGGCGACGCCGGGCCCATCCCGGCGGGGTTCTCGTTGCGGGTGACCGCCAAGGTGACCGCGCTGGCCGCCGCGCCGCCCGGGGCGACCATCGCGGTGAAGTTCAAGGCGACCTCGGTGGGCTCCACGATCGCCGACGTCGCCCTCGCGAGGGTCACCAGGACCTGACGTCGCTCGGCAGCTGCGAGGGCCCCGGGCACGACCCCGGGCCGCGCCGTCGGGTGTGCGACGCGATCGACGGGTCGGCCATGATCGGCCGATGCACCCCACCGTCGACCTCGACCACGTCGCCGTCGCGGTGGAGCACCGCCGCGAGGCCTGGGCCCGCTACCGGGTCGCCTTCGGCGGGCAGTGGGTGGGCGGCGGCGCCACGGCCGGCTTCGCCAACAACCAGTTCGGCTACGCCAACGGCATGAAGATCGAGGTCCTGCGGCCGCACCGCACCGAGGACGACGACTTCCTGCGCCGCTTCCTCGACCGCAGCGGCCCCGGCCCGCACCACCTCACCTTCAAGGTGGCCGACATCCGGGTCGCCATCGACGCCGCCACCGCGGGCGGCTACCCGCCGGTCAGCGTCAACCTCGCCTTCCGGGAGTGGATGGAGGCGTTCCTGCACCCGAAGGCGTCGCACGGCGTCGTCGTGCAGCTGGCCGAGTCGCACGACGAGGGGTGGGAGAAGCCGCCCCCACCCGAGCAGATGCCCCCGCCGGGGCCGGTGCAGGCCGACCTCGTGCGCACCGTCCACGTCGTGGCCTCGCTCGACGCCGCCGCGACCCTCTTCGAGGACGTGCTCCTCGGCGAGGAGGTCGCCCAGGGCCACGGCGGGGCGCTCGCGGACGGTGTCCCGACCGGTGCCGGCCGGTGGCGGGACCTGGCGTGGCCGGGCGCCGGCCGCCTGCGCCTGGTCGAGCCCGCGCCAGGCGGCGAGCTGGCGGCGTGGCTGGGCGACCGCCCCGGTGCGGTCCACCACCTGGGCTTCGCCACCGACGACCCGGCCGCGCACCCCGACGCCGCCCGCCTCGACGGCGACACCTTCACCGTGGCACCCGAGGCCAACCTCGGTACGCGCCTGGTGATCCACCCCCGCTGAGACCGGCTGCGCCCGAGTCCCAGCGCCCCGCTCCCTCCCGGTGGCTCAGCCGGTGCGGGCGTAGGCGGTGAAGATGGCGATGAGCACCAGCAGGCCCACCAGCAGCAACAGCGGCATCAGCGGCACGAGCACGCTGGTGGGCTTCTCCGCCGGCCACTGCTCGTCGGCGACCGGGCCCTGCCAGGCCAGCAGGGGGTCGTCCGGCAGGTCGGCGCCCGGCGGCCGCTGGGCCCGCACGAGCTCGGCGTCGTAGGCGGCCCGGCTCACGGGATCGCCGAGCACCGACCACGCCTGGTTGACCAGGCGCATGCGCAGCGCCGCCTCGGCCGCGGCCGCCTCGTCCGCCGCCGCGTGGCGGTCGGGGTGCTGGGCCAGCGCCTGGGCGCGGTAGGCGTCGCGCAGCTCGTCGTGCGTCGCGGACGCCGCGACCCCCAGGACCTCGTAGTAGGTGGGCGTGATCGCTCCTCGTCGCTCTCCGTACCGTTCGCCCGCGCCCCGGAGGGTGCCCGGCCAGCGTACCGACGGACCCTCCCCTCGCCCGGGACCCGCCCCACTACCGTCGCGGCCATGACCGACGGGACCCGACGACGTTCGTGGTGGGGCTGGGGCTGGGAGGACGAGGCGCTCCCCGACGACCAGGCCGAGAAGCTGGCCGAGGCGATGCGGGCCCGCTTCGGCACCGACCTCCGGGTCGCGGCGCCGCCCCGACTCGCCGACGTCGACCTGCCCGCACCACGCGTCGAGCCCCCGGCCGCGCTGGCCGGCCGCTGCTCGACCGACCGCCACGACCGGGCGTCGCACACCTTCGGCAAGTCGTACCGCGACGTCGTCCGCGGCTTCCGTGGTGAGCTCGCCCACCCGCCCGACCTGGTGGCCTTCCCCGAGACCGAGGCCGACGTGGTCGACCTCCTCGACTGGTGCGCCGGCGCCGGCATCGCCGCCATCCCGTTCGGCGGCGGGTCGTCGGTGGTCGGCGGCGTCGAGGGGGACGTCGGCGACGGCTACGCGGGCGTCGTGTCCATCGACCTCACCCGGCTCGACCGGGTGCTCGAGATCGACCGCGTGAGCCGGGCCGCCCGCATCCAGGCCGGTGCGCTCGGGCCGGTGCTCGAGGACCAGCTCCGCCCCGAGGGCTACACGCTGCGCCACTTCCCCCAGTCGTTCGAGTTCTCGACCCTCGGCGGCTGGCTCGCCACCCGGTCCGGCGGTCACTACGCCACCGTGTACACCCACATCGACGACCTCGTGGAGTCGATGCGGGTCGTGACACCGACGGGGGTCAGCGAGTCGCGGCGCCTGCCCGGCTCCGGCGCGGGCCCGTCGCCCGACCGCCTCTTCCTCGGCTCGGAGGGCTCGCTCGGGATCATCACCGAGGCGTGGATGCGCATCCAGGACCGCCCGGTGCACAAGGCCTCCGCGGGCGCCCGCTTCGCCGACTTCGACGCCGCCGTCGCCGCCACCCGGGCCCTCAGCCAGTCCGGCCTCTTCCCCACCAACTGCCGGCTGCTCGACGCCGGCGAGGCCGCCACCGCCGCGGGCGTGGACGACGGCTCCCACCTGCTCATCCTCGGCTTCGAGTCGGCCGACCACCCGCTGCGCCCCTGGATCGACCGGGCGGTCGAGCTGGTCGCCGACCACGGCGGCGTCGTCCCGGGCGGCGTCACCATCAGCGACGACTCGGCCGCCACCGGTGCCGCCGGCCGAGAGGGTGCGGTCGGCGCCTGGCGCAACTCGTTCCTGCGGGCGCCCTACGGCCGCGACGCCCTCGTGCGCATGAGCGTGATCGTCGAGACCTTCGAGACCGCCTGCACCTGGGACGCCTTCCCCGCCCTGCACGCCGGGGTCACCGAGGCGGTGATGGACGCGGTTCGCCGCATCTGCGGGGACGGGTGGATCACCTGTCGGTTCACCCACGTGTACCCCGATGGGCCGGCGCCCTACTTCAGCGTGTTCGCACCGGGGCGGCCGGGCGACGAGGTCGCCATGTGGGACGAGATCAAGGTCGCCGCTGCCGAGGCGCTCGCCACCCACGGGGGCACGATCACCCACCACCACGCCGTGGGCCGGGACCACGACCGGTGGTACCGGGACCAGCGCCCCGAGCCCGTCGGGCGGGCGCTGGCGGCGGCCAAGGCGGCCCTCGACCCGGCGGGGATCCTCAATCCGGGGGTGATCGTCCCCACCCCGCGGTAGGCCCTTGACACCCCGCGGCGACGGGTGTTGGGTGGCAGGTGATCCAGGCAGGAGTTCCACCGCGAGAGCGAAGGAGGTCGTCCGGGATGTCCACGGTGCACGAGGGGGAAGATCCACCGGACCCGAACCGGTAGGAGACGGCGCAGGCGCCGAAGCCGCCCCGACCCGCTACGAGCCGCCGGATGTGCGCACTCGAGCGTCTCCGCTCGCCGGAGCGCTCCGATCGACCACCGGGTTCGTCTGACCGCAAGGCGGAGGCGGCACGGCTGTCCAGCGTGAGATGACGCCCACCCTGCGGGGTGGGCGTCGTCGCGCCCGGCGCCCGCTCCCCCCTTGGGAGCCGGTGGGGCGCGGGTCGGCGGCGAGGCGGGTCAGTAGCCGAGGGCGGGGTCGACCAGGCCGATGAGGGGCTCGCCGGCGCCGAAGCGGGCCACGTTGGCCGAGATGCGCGCCGACAGCAGCGGCACCGCCATCTCCGGGGTGTTGCCCACGTGCGGCGTGATCAGGCAGTTCGGCAGCGACCAGAGGGGGTGGCCCTCGGGCAGCGGCTCGGGGTCGGTGACGTCGAGAGCGGCGCCGCCGATCGTGCCCGCCCGGAGCGCCGCCACGAGGTCGTCGGTGACGACGTGGCCGCCCCGGGCCACGTTCACGAGCCAGGCGTGCGGCGCCATGAGCTCGAGCTCGTGCCGGCCGATGATCCCGACCGTCTCGGGTACGAGGGGCAGGGCGAGCACGACGAGCGTGGCGCCGGGCAGCACGTCGTGCAGGGCGTCGGCGCCGACGACCTGCGCCGCCCCATCCATCGGCGCCGGGTGGCGGCGGACCACGGTGGTGCGGGCGCCGAACGGCCCGAGCAGGCGCAGCAGCGACTCGGCGATGCCGCCGCCGCCCAGGATCACCACCTCGGCGCCGAGCAGGTTGTGGCCCCGCGGCGCCTCCCAGCGCTCGGCCCGGGCGTACCGGTCGAGGCCCCGCAGGCCGGCGAGGCCGAGCATCAGCGCGTGCTCGGCGACGGGCTCGGCGTACACGCCCTTGCCGCAGGTCCAGGTCCGCGACGGGTCGAGCACGGCGGCGAAGGGCTCGATGCCCGCCCAGGGCAGTTGGATCCACCGCAGGCCGGGGTGGTCGGCCACGAGCGCGGCCAGGTCCTCGGCGCCGCCGGTCGACGCCCACACCAGGCCCTCGGCCTCCGCCGCCGGGACGAGCGCACCGCCGCCGGCCTCGATGGCGTCGATCAGCCAGCCCCGCTGGCCGGCGGGCTCGAGGGCGATGCGGGGCGCGTCCACGCCGGAACGGTACCGAAGCCGCCTCCCCCACCCCCGTGGTCGGGCCGGGTGCAACCGACGGGCAGCACGCCGCCCGTCGGGCTGGCACGCTGTGCCCATGCGCGTGGGGGTGCCGACCGAGGTCAAGAACAACGAGTACCGGGTGGCGATGACGCCCGACGGCGTGCGGGAGCTGACCCAGCACGGCGTCGAGCTGCTCGTGCAGTCCGGCGCGGGGGCCAACTCGGCCATCGACGACGAGGACTACCTCGCCGCCGGCGCCGAGATCGTGCCGACCGCCGAGGAGACCTGGGCCCGCGCCGAGCTCGTCTGCAAGGTGAAGGAGCCCCAGCCCGAGGAGTTCCCGTTCCTCCGCGACGACCTCCTCCTCTTCACCTACCTCCACCTCGCCGCCTACCCCGGCGTGGCCGACGCCCTGCTCGAGGCGGGCACGACCGGCGTCGCCTACGAGACCGTGCAGAACGCCGACGGCTCGCTCCCCCTCCTCGCCCCCATGAGCGAGGTGGCGGGCCGCATGGCCACCCAGATCGGCGCCCACTACCTCGAGCGCGAGAACGGCGGGCGGGGGATCCTGCTCGGCGGCGCCCCCGGCGTCGCGCCGGCGCGGGTCGTCGTCATCGGCGCCGGCAACGTGGGCTGGAACTCGGCGTGGATCGCCGCGGGGATGGAGGCCGAGGTCCTCCTGCTCGACAAGAACCTCGACCGCCTGCGGTTCGTCGACCAGATCCACCAGGGCCGGATCATGACCCTGGCCTCCAACCGCGGCGCCGTGGAGCGGGCGGTGGCGTCCGCCGACCTCGTCATCGGCGCCGTGCTCGTCCCCGGCGGCCGGGCGCCGACGGTCGTCACCGAGGACATGGTCCGGGGCATGAAGGACCGGTCGGTGATCGTCGACGTGGCCATCGACCAGGGCGGCTGCATCGAGACGATCCGCGAGACCACCCACGAGGACCCCGTCTACGTCGAGCACGGCGTCGTCCACTACGCGGTGGGCAACATCCCCGGCGCGGTGCCCTACACGTCGACCTACGCGCTCACCAACGCGACGCTCCCCTACGTCCGCGACCTCGCCGTCCTCGGGCCCGCCGGCGCCATCGAGCGCGACCCGGCCCTGGCCCACGGCTTCAACACCGAGGCCGGCGAGGTGACCCACCAGGTCGTCGCCGAGTCGCTCGGCCGGCCGTACCAGCCGCTTTCCTTCGCCGCCGCCTGAGCGGCTTACGATCGGCCGTTCCCGACGAGGAGGGCCACCGGAGATGAAGCTCGGACTGCAGATCGGCTACTGGAGCCGCGGCGCCCCCGATGGTGCGGTCGAGCAGATCGCCACCGCGGACCGGCTCGGCTTCCACTCGATCTGGACCGCCGAGGCCTACGGCAGCGACGCGCTCACGCCGCTGGCGTGGTGGGGCGCGTCGACCGAGAACGTGCAGCTGGGCACCTCCATCGTCCAACTCTCGGCCCGCACCCCAGTGGCCACCGCCATGGCGGCCATGACCATGGACCACCTGTCGGGCGGCCGGTTCATCCTGGGCCTCGGCGCCTCCGGCCCCCAGGTCGTCGAGGGCTGGTACGGCCAGCCGTACCCGAAGCCGCTCGCCCGTACCCGGGAGTACGTCGAGATCGTCCGCAAGGTGATCGCCCGCGACGAGCCCGTCGAGTTCGAGGGCCAGCACTACACCCTCCCGTACCCGGGCGGCACCGGCCTCGGGAAGCCGCTGAAGTCGACGCTGCACCCGCTGCGCACCGAGATCCCGATCTACCTCGGCGCCGAGGGCCCGAAGAACGTGGCCATGACCGCCGAGATCGCCGACGGCTGGCTGCCCATCTTCTTCGCCCCGAAGGACAACGGCTTCTACCGGGCCGCGCTCGACGAGGGCTTTGCCCGGCCGGGCGCCCGCCACACCATCGACGACTTCGAGGTGCCGGCGACGGTCATCACCGTGCCGATCGACGACGTCGAGCAGGCCGCCGACATGGTCCGCCCCTTCCTGGCGCTCTACATCGGGGGCATGGGCGCCCGGGACCAGAACTTCCACTTCGAGGTCTTCTCGCGGATGGGCTACGAGGGCGACTGCGTCAAGATCCAGGACGCCTACCTCGACGGCCGCAAGGACGAGGCCATCGCCGCGGTGCCCACCTCGATGGTCGAGGACATCTCCCTCATCGGCTCGGTGGACAAGATCCGCGACGAGCTCCAGCTCTGGGAGGAGAGCGTGGTCACCACCCTCCTGCTCTCCGGCCCGCCCGAGCTCCTCGAGCTCATGGCCGACCTGGTCGGCTAATGGGTGCCGCCTGGTCGTCGTGAGAGGCTGGGTCCTGAGCGGCTTTCGGGTGAGCACTTTCATCGGCTGCATCAGTTGAGTGCTGCGCTCAGACCGTGCCCCCGGAGGCTTCTTGGGAGGGTCCGCGAACAGCAGGTGGGATGACGTGCCATTGCGAGCACCAGATCCATTAGTCAGCTGCACGGTCCTTCTTGCTCACGCCGTTGTCGTCGATCAGGAGGTGGACGGTGCAGCTGTTCGTGGGTGTGGACTGGGCCGAGGACCATCACGACGTGTGCGTGATCGACGTCTCGGGGTCGGTGCGGGCCAAGGGTCGGGTCACCAACGATCTGGCCGGGGTCGCCAAGCTCCATGATCTGGTCGGCCGGGCTGTCCCGGCCGAGCTCGACGAGGACCCGGAGGTGATCGTCGGGATCGAGACCGATCGGGGTCTTTTGGTGCGGGCGCTGGTGGCGGTCGGGTATCGGGTGCTGGCGGTCAACCCGCTCGGGGTGGACCGCTATCGGGATCGGGTCCGGGTGTCGGGAGCGAAGTCCGATCCCGGCGACGCCAGGGTCCTGGCGGACATGGTCCGAACGGACGGGCATCAGCATCGGCCGGTTGCGGCGGACAGCGACCTGGCCGAGGCGATCAAGCTCGTGGCCCGGTCGCATCAGTCGGCGATCTGGTCGCGGCGACGCCTGGCCAACCAGGTCCGTTCCGCGTTGCGCGAGTTCTACCTGGCGGCGCTCGATGCGTTCGACGAGCTGACCCATCCCGACGCGGTGTCGGTGCTGGCGATCGCTCCGACCCCCGAGCTGGGCAAGGCGCTCTCGCGGTCGAAGATCGCGTCTGCGTTGCGTCGCGGCGGCCGCAAGATCAACGTCGACAAGCGAGCGGCGGCGATCCAAGCGGCGTTGCGCACCGACCACCTCACCCAGCCTCCGCTGGTCGCCGACGCCTACGGCAACATCGTGGCCTCGCTGGTCAAGGTGATCGCCGCGCACAACACTCAGATCGCTGAGCTCGAAGAGGTCCTCGAGGCCCATTTCGGCCAGCACCCGGACGCTGAAATCCTCCGATCCCAGCCCGGGCTCGGAGTCGTCACCGGCGCCCGGGTGCTCGGAGAGTTCGGTGACGACCCCGACCGCTACGCCACCGCCAAAGCCCGCCGGAACTACGCCGGCACCAGCCCCCTCACCATCGCGTCCGGGACCAGACGAGTCGTGCGGGCCCGCCACATCAGAAACCGTCGCCTCGCTGACGCCCTCCACTGGTGGGCGTTCAACGCGATCAGCCAGTCGCCCGGAGCGCGGGCCCTCTACGACCACCGACGCGCCGCCGGCGACACCCACAGCGGCGCCCTACGAGTCGTCGCGAACCGACTCGTCGCCATCGCCCACGGCTGCCTCAAGACCCGAACCCTCTACGACGAGGCCACCGCCTGGGCGCACCGCAACGATCTCGCCGCTTGACACCTCCCGCACGTGGGATGGCTGAGCGGCGGCGCCGGCCGGGCGGAGGCGCGCCGCGTCCGGTCGTGCCAGGAGGGAAGACGAGGCCCGAGCGCCCGCCGGACCACCGGGCTGGGGCACGGGGGGCCGAACGGCGGCACCGACGTGCGCCCTCCAGCGCGGCTCGCCACGCGACGATGGTCCGGGCATGAGCCGGCTCCACTCGTCTCGCCGCGCCGCGAGCGCCCTCGTCGCCCTGCTGCTCGCCAGCACCGTGGTCGCCACCAGGACGACCGTCGGCGCGGCACCGAGCCGGCTGGGATCCGACGCCGGTGCCGGTGCCGGTGCCGGCGCGACCGCAGCGCCGGCCGAGGGCACGGTGGTGACGGGCGCCCTCGTCTGGGAGGGCCGCACCCGCACCTACCGGGTCTTCGTGCCGAGCACGTACGAGCCGGGGACGCCCGCACCGCTGGTCCTCGGCCTGCACGGCGGGTTCGGCAGCGGCGAGCAGTTCCAGCGGGACAACGGCCTCAACCGGGCCCTCACCCAGCGGGGCATGCTCGGCGTGTTCCCCGACGGGGTGCACGGACCGGGCCGTGGCATCCGGACGTGGAACGCCGGCAACTGCTGCGGCTGGTCCGCGGCGAGCGGCGTCGACGACGTCGGCTTCCTCGCCGCCCTCGTGGCCAAGGTCGAGCGCCGCTACGACGTCGACCCGGCACGGCGCTACGCGCTGGGCCACTCCAACGGGGCGATGATGAGCTACCGCCTCGCCTGCGAGCTGCCGGGCACGTTCGCCGCCATCGGCGTGGTCGAGGGCGCCATCGACGACACCCACCCGTGCCGGCCCCGCCACCGCATGAACGTGCTGATCATCCACGGCCGCCAGGACACGAACGTCCCCTGGGACGGCGGCGTCGGCACCGGTTCGAGCCGGGTCGACTACGCCTCGGTGCCGCAGGCGCTCGACCGCTGGCAGCGGATCGACCACTGCGACGGCACGTGGACGGCCACCACCGCCGGCGCCCTGCGCACCAAGGACGCCGACGGCTGCGACCCCGGCGGGGCCGTGCGCCTCCGGGCGCTCGCCGACGGCAACCACGAGTGGCCCGGCGGCGCCGACCGGGCCTTCGTCGCCGGCTCGCCCAGCGACGCCCTCGACGCCACCGCCGACGCCCTCGACTTCTTCCTCGCCCACCCCGCGACGCCCTGACGTCCGGCACCGCCATCGGGTCCGGCGCCCGAGCACGCTGGCCTACCCTCCCCCCATGGCCGACGAGCCCGATCGCGACGACGGCCACCGCGGCACCGACGGCGACACGGACGGCGTCGAGCTGCGCCGGGACGAGGCGCTGTGCGTCGTGTCGTTCAACCTCCGGTTCGACAACCCCACCGACGGGCCGAACCGGTGGAAGCACCGCCGTCGGGCGGTGGTCGCCTTCCTCGACGGCACCGCCGACCTCGCCGGCCTCCAGGAGGCCCGCCGCTGCCCGCTCGGCTACCTCGTCCGCCACCTGCGCTCGTTCCGGTGGGTCGGGGTCGGGCGCGACGACGGTCGCCGCAAGGGCGAGTACGCCCCGATCTTCTACCGGCGGGACCGCTTCGAGCGCGGCGACCGGGGCACGTTCTGGATGTCGACCACGCCCGACGAGCCCGGCACCCGGTCGTGGGGGTCCTCCCGGCCGCGCATCGCCACGTGGGTGGTGCTGCACGAGCGGGCCACGGGCCGGGAGCTCCTGCTCGTCAACGTCCACCTCGACCACAAGTCCGCCGAAGCGCGGGCCGAGGGCGCCAAGCTCATCCGCAAGCGTCTCGCGCCCCTCGCCGGCGGGCGCCCGGTGATCCTGACCGGCGACTTCAACGACGGGCCCGGGGGCGACGCCTACGCCACCCTCACCGACCCGGAGCTCGCCGATGAGGGGCCCACGCTCGTCGACGCCCGTTCGGTTTCGCTCGGCGGCCACGAAGGCCCCGACTCGACGTGGACCGGCTTCAAGGGCATCAAGGAGGGGCGGGTGATCGACTTCGTGCTGGTGTCGCGCGACGTCACCGTCCTGCGCCACCGCTCGGTCGACGACCGGCCCGGCGGCCGCTTCCTCTCGGACCACCTGCCCGTCCTCGCGGTCCTCGCCCTGCCGGCGCCGGGCGCGGCGAGCACGCCGCACACGCCGGACCCGCCGGACGCAACCCCCTGAGCTCGTGGCGTCGCCCGTGCCACAAGCTCGTAGCCTCGACTGACGTGAGCCGCCGGTCGAACCAGGACGACAAGGACCTGGCGCTCACCGTCGAGGACGTCGAGGACGCCTTCGTCGACGCCGACCGGACGATCCGCCCCGGCACGGCCCGGGCGGCACTGCGCCACCGCGACTTCCGCAACCTGTACGCCGGGGCCTTCGCCTCGAACATCGGCTCGTGGATGCAGAACGCGGCGCTCGGCGCCTACGCGTTCGAGTTGACGGGCTCGGCGACGTTCGTCGGCATCATCGCCTTCGCCAACCTCGGGCCGCTGCTGCTGTTCTCGATGATCGGCGGGGCGCTGGCCGACCAGTTCGACCGGCGGAAGCTGCTGGTCGTGGTGACCATCGAGCAGATGATCTTCGCCGTGGCGCTGGCGTGGCTGACCGCGGACCCCGACCCCTCGCGGATGCTGCTCGTCGTGTTCGTGCTCGCCATCGGCGCCGCGCAGGCGGTCTACGGGCCGGCGTACTCGGCGACCCTCCCCGGCATGGTCGGCAAGGAGGACCTCGCCGGCGCCATCTCGCTCAACTCCGTGTCGATGAACGGCTCGCGCGTCATCGGCCCCGCGATCGGTGGGATCCTCTACCACCTCGTCGGCGTGTCCTGGGTGTTCCTGCTCAACGCCCTCAGCTACATCGCCGTGCTGTGGGTGCTCGCCCGGGTCAAGCTGCCGGCGGTGGTGCCCAACCCCGACGAGCCGCAGGGCCTGCGCCGGATCATCGGCGGCATCACCGCCGCCCGCCAGAACCGCACCATCAAGATGGTCCTGCTGGCCATGACCCTGTTCTCGTTCTTCTGCCTGCCCTTCGTGGTGCAGATGCCGGTCGTGGCGGAGTCCAACTTCGGCATCCAGCCCGACTCGTCGGCCTACGGCCTGCTCTACGCGTGCCTCGGCGCCGGCGCGGTGGCGGGCTCGCTCTCGATCGGCACGGTCTTCGCCGAGCGATCGAAGCGGCGGATCGTGCGCCAGGGCTTCTTCGGCTTCTCGATCACCCTCGCCACCCTGGCGGTGCTGCGGGCCGAGGCCCTCGCCTTCCCCGTCACGTTCGCGGTCGGCTTCTTCTACTTCGCCACCGTCACCTCGCTGAACACGATGCTCCAGGAGGAGGTCGACGAGGCCGTGCGCGGCCGGGTCATGGCCCTCTGGATCATGTCGTTCGGCGGCGTCGTCCCCATCGGCGGCCTCGTCGCCGGCCCGTTCATCGAGGCCTGGGGCGTCACCGCCCTCATGCTCGTCGGCGCCGTGGTGGCCTTCGCCATCTCCGTCTGGAGCTACTTCTTCTCGAGCGACCCCGGCCCCCGCCGAGCCCGCCGCCTCGCCGGCGCCTGACGAGCCGCTGACCGGCTACGAGCCGTCGGCGAGGAGGAGGTCGGCGAGGCGTTCGAGGCCGGCGACGCGGCTGCCCTTGAGCAGCACGGCGTCGCCCGGGCCGAGCGTGCCGAGGCGCTCGGCGGCGGCGTCCACGTCGGGGACGGTCGCCACGCCGTAGAGCGGCGCGTCCACGGCCAGCACCTCGATGCCGAGGTCGTGGGCGAGCCGGGTGATGGCGAGGTGCTCGTCCTCGGCGATGTCGCCGAGCTCCGCCATGACGCCCAGCACCGCCGTGCGCCGCTCGCACTCGAGGTCGGCCAGCGAGCGCAGCGCCGCCCGCATCGACTCGGGGTTCGCGTTGTAGGCGTCGTTGACGACGATCGCCCCCGCCGGCGTGGTGTGCAGGGCCATGCGGAAGGGCGACATCTGGGCCCGGCTGAGGCCCTCGGCGGCGTCGTCGAGCGACGAGCCCGCCAGCAGGGCGACCGCGACGGCGGCGGCCGCGTTCTCGGCGTTGTGGCGACCGTGGACCGTGAGCTGCAGGCTGATGACCCCCTCGGGCGTGACGAGCCGGAAGCGCGGGCGCAGGTGGCCGTCGAGGTGGAGCTCGGTGACGCGCACGTCACCGCGATCGATGCCGTAGGTGACGATGTCGGCGTTGGTGTGGCGGGCCATGGCCTTCACCCGCTCGTCGGTCTCCTTGAGCACGGCGGCGCCGTCGGCCCGCAACGCCTGCACGAGCTCCGCCTTGGCCTCGGCGACGTCGTCGATGGTGCCGAACAGCTCGGTGTGCGCGTGGGCGACGGCGGTCACGACGGCGATGTCCGGCCGGGCGACCTCGCACAGGCGGGCGATGTGGCCGTAGCCGCGGGCCCCCATCTCGATGACCGCGACCTCGGTGTCGCCGGGTGCATTGAGAAGGGTGAGGGGCACCCCCAGGTCGTTGTTGAACGAGCGGTACGACGCCGCCGTGCGGTGGCGCACCGACAGGGCGGCGGCGGCGAGGTCCTTCACCGAGGTCTTGCCGACCGAGCCGGTGACGCCGATGACGGTCGGGATCCGCCCCCGCACGTGGGACCCGAGGGCGCTGAGCGCCGCCGACGTGTCGGCCACCCGCACCGCCGGCGCAGCGACATCATCGAGGGGCGCCTGCTGGGTCAGGTAGGCGCCGGCGCCCGCCTCGACCGCGGCGGCGATGAACACGTGCCCGTCCCGCTCCGCGACGACCGGCACGAAGAGCGAGCCGGCGGGGACGGCCCGGCTGTCGATGCTGGCGCCCTCCACCTCGACGGCGTCGCCCACGACGTCACCACCCGTCAGCGCGGCGATCTCGGCGGTGTCCAGGCGCACGCCCGGAACGTAGCGCCCGAGACATCGATCACCACGACCCCGACCGCCTGTCACTCGGCCCGGGCGAACGGCGCGCCGCCGGCCGCACGCCAGGGCGACCGCCGGACCCATCCGGCACTCCCACCACGCAGCGACGACCGGCACCCCGCGGGCCGGCGCCGCGTCGCGTCGCGACAACCTCCGGCCGGCGCCGCCGACCACGTTGCCGGACCGCCGAGCGCGCTGTCCCCTGGGGCCACCGGAGGGCCGCAGTAGGTTGGCCTGATGGCCGAGGATCCGACCCCGACGGAGCGCATCCGCCTCGTCGTGCTGTTCGGGGGGCAGTCGGCCGAGCACGACGTGTCGTGCGTGACCGCCAGCCACGTGCTCGCCGCCGCCGACCCCGAGAAGTAC
The DNA here is from genome assembly GCA_041908445.1 of Acidimicrobiales bacterium. Lineage (GTDB taxonomy): Bacteria > Actinomycetota > Acidimicrobiia > Acidimicrobiales > DATDAH01 > JAEUJM01. Next base: position 17,331 of record JAYRFK010000048.1, read on the forward strand.
GCGGTCCAGCCCGTCGGGATCACCCGGGCCGGGCAGTGGGTGTTCGCCGAGGACGCCGCCAAGGCGCTGGCCGAGGGCCCGAAGGCGCTCCCGGCGGCGCTCGCCACGACCGGCCCCGGCGTCGACGCCCTGCCCACCGTCGCCCCCGCCGGCGACGAGACCGTCGTGGTCCTCCCGCTCCTGCACGGCCCCATGGGCGAGGACGGCACCGTCCAGGGGATGCTCGAGCTGGCCGGCGTGCCCTACGTCGGCGCCGGCGTGCTCGGCTCGGCGGTCGCCATGGACAAGGCCATGGCCAAGCAGGTCACCGCCGCCGGCGGCATCCCCCAGCCCCGCTACCGGGCATGGCGGGAGTCCGACCTCAGCGACCGTGCGCTGCACGCCGTGATCGACGAGCTCGGGCTGCCCCTGTTCGTGAAGCCCGCCAACATGGGCTCGTCCATCGGCATCACGAAGGCCAAGTCCTTCGCCGAGCTCGAGCGGGGCATCGCCCTGGCCCTCAGCTACGACGAGTGGGTCGTGATCGAGGAGGCCATCTCCCCCGCCCGCGAGATCGAGGTGGCGGTGCTCGGCAACCTCGAGCCCCGGGCGTCGGTGCCCGGCGAGATCGTCCCCGGCGCCGAGTTCTACGACTACGCCGACAAGTACGAGGACGGCGCCGAGGCCCTCATCCCGGCGAACCTCGACGAGGCGGAGACCGCCGAGGTGCAGGCGCTCGCCGTCCGGGCCTTCCAGCTGCTGCGTGCCGAGGGCATGGCCCGGGTCGACTTCTTCTACGAGGAAGGCGGCCGGGGCTTCCTGCTGAACGAGATCAACACCATCCCGGGCTTCACCCCGATCTCGATGTACCCCAAGCTCTGGCAGGCGTCGGGCGTCTCGTACCCCGAGCTCATCGACGAGCTCGTCCGCCTCGCCCTCGAGCGCCGGACCCGCCGCCGCCGCCGCACCGACCGCTAGCGACCCGCCACGAGCGCGGCGCCTCTCACACGCCGTACCTCCAGCAGAAACGGAAGGTCAGACCGCGCGTTTCTGCTGGAGGAACGAGGGGTCAGGGGGTGGCGGGGAGCATGAGGGCGGAGCGGAGGAAGTCGAGGAGCTCGGCGCGGCGCCGCACCATGGCCTTCATGCCCGGCTCGATGCCGACCGCCCGGAGCACCTCGACCTCGGTCGCCACCCCGATCACCGTCGAGTAGGCCGACATCAGGACGAGGCGCGGGTCCGACTGCCGCATGTGGCCCGCCGCCATCTCGGCCTCCAGGAAGCCGCGGGCGCGGACGACGAGGGGCTCGAGGTCGTCGGTGAGCCGCGTCGCCGCCGGCGGGCCGAGCCGGGTGACCTCCCGGATGAGCCCCAGTAGCTCGGGGCGTCGCAGCGCGAGTCGGAAGACCGAGCGCACCACCGCCTCGATCCGCGGCCAGCCGGGCGGCGACGACGCCACCGCGTCCTCCAGCACGCCGGCCAGCTCGGCGGCGCTGAGGTCGATCACCGCGTCGAGCAGCGCCGCCTTCGACGGGAAGTAGTAGAGGATCGTCTGCTTCGACACACCGAGCTCGGCGGCGATGTCGTCGAGGGACGTGGCCTCGTAGCCCGGGCCACCGAACGACCCGAGCGCCGCCTCCAGGACCCGCTCGCGGGTGTCGGTCGTGCGCGCCACTTACCAGATGGTAGAGAATGGGGCCGTGACCGGGGAGACGCATGATCCGAGCGCACGGATGATCCGAGCGAACGCGTGATCCGGGAGGCGCTGAGCGGCAAGCGCATCGCGATCACCGGCTCCACCGGCTTCCTCGGCACCGCGCTCGTCGAGCGCCTGCTCTGGGCCGTCCCCGACTGCGAGCTCGTGCTGCTCATCCGCGCCGGCCGCTCCTCCACCGTCGAGCGCCGCGCCGCCCGGGAGCTGTTCAAGAACGACGCCTTCGACCGCCTGCGCGAGCAGCACGGCAAGGAGGGCTTCGCCGAGCTGCTCGAGCGCCGTGTCCAGGTCGTGCAGGGCGACGTCAGCAGCGACGGCCTCGGCCTCGACGACGCCGGCCGCGCCGCGCTCGCCGACTGCGACATCGTCATCCACTCGGCGGCCACGGTGTCGTTCGACTCACCCCTCGACGGCGCGGTCGAGGTCAACCTGCTCGGGCCCGTCCGCATCGTCGAGACGCTCCACGACCTCGGCGTGAACCCCCACCTCGTCGCCGTGTCCACCTGCTACGTGGCGGGCTCGCGCCGGGGCGACGCCCCCGAGGAGCTCGTCGACGACAGCCCGTTCTTCGTCGACGTGCCGTGGCGCGCCGAGGTCGACGCCGCCCGGCGTGCCCGCACCGACGCCGAGGCCGAGAGCCGCACCCCCGAGATGCTGGCCAAGTTCGCCAAGATGGCCCGCCAGGAGCTCGGCGCCGCCGGCACCCCCCTGCTGTCGGCCAAGACCGAGCACCAGCGCACCCGCTGGGTCGCCGACCGCATGGCCGAGGCCGGCATCGCCCGGGCCAGCTCGCTCGGCTGGCCCGACGCGTACGCCTACACGAAGGCCCTCGGCGAGCGGGCCCTGGTCGAGTCCCGCGGCGACGTGCCGGTCAGCATCGTGCGCCCCTCGATCATCGAGTCCGCCCTCGCCGAGCCCAAGCCGGGCTGGATCCGGGGCTTCCGCATGGCCGAGCCGGTGATCATCTCCTACGCCCGCGGCCTGCTCACCGAGTTCCCCGGCGTCCCCGAGGGGATCATCGACGTCATCCCCGTCGACCTCGTGGTCGGCGCCATCTGCGCCGCCGCCGCGCAGCCGCCGCCCGAGCAGCCCCACGTCATCCAGGTGGCCTCGGGCACGGCCAACCCGCTGCGCTACCGCCAACTCGTGAAGCTGGTCGAGGGCTGGTTCACCGAGCACCCGCTCTACGAGAACGACGGCCAGCCCATCGCCGTCCCCGAGTGGGGCTTCCCGGGCCGGGGCAAGGTCGAGGGCCAGCTGAAGCGGGCCAAGACCGTGCTCGCGCGCACCGAGACCGTGCTCTCCGCGCTGCCGCTGCGGGGCAAGCAGGCCGAGTTCAGCGCCAACATCGAGTCCAAGCGCGAGGAGGCCGAGCGGGCCCTCAGCTACGTCGAGCTCTACGGCAAGTACGCCGAGTGCGAGGCCCTCTACGGCGTCGAGCGCCTCATGGCGCTGTGGGAGGAGATCGACGACGAGGACCGCGAGCACTTTGCCTTCGACCCCCACGTCATCGACTGGGACTACTTCGTCCCCAACGTCCACCTCCCGTCGGTCGTCGACCAGGCCCGGGTCAAGAGCAACCCCGGCAAGAAGGAGGGGCCGACCCGCGAGGTGCGCCTCCGGCGCCAGATCCTGTCCCCCGACCGGCACATGGCGGCGTTCGACCTCGAGAACACCCTCATCGCCTCGAACGTGGTGGCGTCCTACGCCTGGATCGCCAGCCGCCGCCTCTCCCGCCAGGAGCGGGTGCGCTTCGTGGCCCGCACCGTCGCCGAGGCGCCCCGCCTGCTCTCGCTCGACCGCAAGGACCGCAGCGACTTCCTGCGCTACTTCTACCGCCGCTACGAGGGGGCGCCGGTCGAGCAGCTGGCCGAGGACAGCCAGGAGATGTTCAGCGCGCTGATCCTGTCCAAGTCGTTCCCGGCCGCCATCCGCCGGGTGCGCGAGCACCGCCGCCTCGGCCACCGCACGGTCCTCATCACCGGCGCGCTCGACTTCGTGATCGAGCCGCTGCGCCCGCTCTTCGACGACATCGTCTGCGCCGAGCTCTCCCAGAAGCGGGGCAAGTACACGGGCGAACTGCTCGACGTGCCCCCCACCGGCGAGACCCGGGCCCAGGCCATGGCCGGCTACGCCGCCGCCGAGGGCCTCTCGCTGAAGGAGTCGGTCGCCTACGCCGACTCCGCCTCCGACCTGCCCATGCTCGAGGCGGTCGGCTTCCCCGTGGCGGTCAACCCCGAGACCCGCCTCGCCGCCCTCGCCCGCAAGCGGGGCTGGCTGGTCGAGCACTTCGACAAGGCGCCCGGCGGGCCCCGGCCCCCGCTGCCCCTCGCCCGCCGCCGCGGCGCCACCGGCCCCGGCCTGCTCGAGTCGCTCATGAACAAGGAGCCCTCGCCGTCCTCCTCGGGCCCCGGCGGCGGGAAGGGCCGGCGATGAAGGCCCTCGTGTTCGAGCGCGACGTCCCCCGCTTCGCCGCGGCCAAGGTCGCCGGTGGCCTCATCCCCGGGCGGGGCGTGCGGGTCGGGCCCCTCCAGCTCGACGACGTGGACCCGCCCGAGCTGCCCGGCCCCGACTGGGTCGTGGTGCGTCCCCGCCTGGCCGGCATCTGCGGCTCCGACCTCGCCACCATCGACGGCGCCTCGTCCCGCTACTTCGAGCCCATCGTCTCGTTCCCGTTCGTCCCCGGCCACGAGGTCGTCGGCGAGCTCGACGACGGCACCCGCGTGGTCATCGAGCCGGTGCTCGGCTGCGCCACCCGCGGCATCGATCCGGTGTGCGACGCCTGCGCCCGCGGCGACCTCGGCAACTGCGAGCGCATCGCCTTCGGCCGCCTCGAGCCGGGCCTGCAGACGGGCTTCTGCTGCGACACCGGCGGCGGCTGGTCGACCTTCATGGTCGCCCACCGCAGCCAGCTGCACGAGGTGCCCGGGCCCATGAGCGACGAGGCCGCGGTCATGGTCGAGCCCGCTGCCTGCGCCATCCACGCCGCGCTGGCGGCGCATGCCGGCCCAGACGACACCGTCGTCGTGCTCGGCGCCGGCACCCTCGGCCTGCTCACCGTCGCCGCCCTGCGGCGCTGGACGCCGCCGGCCCAGCTGCTGGCCACCGCCAAGCACCCCGACCAGAAGGCGCTGGCCAAGGCCATGGGCGCCGACCGCGTCGCCGAGCCGGGCGAGGTCCGCCGCGCGGTCCGCCGCCTCGCCGGGACGCTCGCCATCAGCCGGGGTGAGGACGAGGGCGACATCGAGCGCCTCACCGGCGGCGCCGACGTGGTCGTCGACTGCGTGGGCAGCGCCGAGAGCATCGCCGACGCCCTGGCCATCGTGCGCCCCCGCGGCCGGGTGGTCGTGGCCGGCATGCCGGGCCAGGTGTCGATCGACCTCACCGGCCTCTGGCACCGCGAGATCGAGCTGGTGGGCGCCTACACCTACGGCACCGAGACGCTGCCCGGCGGCGAGCGCCGCCGCACCTTCGACCTGGCCTTCGAGCTGGCCGCCGAGGCCGACCTCGGCCGCCTGGTGTCGGCCACCTATCCCCTGCGCCGCTTCCGCGACGCCATCGAGCACGCCGCCAGCGCCGGCGCCCGCGGCGCCGTGAAGGTCGCCTTCGACCTCCGAGACGAGAAGGAACGCACCCCATGACCTCCCCGAAGAGGAGCGCATCGTGAACCCCCGTCCGGGCTTCGTGCTGGAGGTCGACAAGTCGACCCCGCCGATCCTGTTCCACCACGGCGAGGGCTTCCGCCTCGAGCGCCTGCCCGCCGGTCGCTCGCGGGTGATCTACGCGGCCGAGCCCCACAAGGCCCTGAAGGACCCCGACGGCGCCATCCGCGACGCCCTCGAGCACCCGATCGACAAGGAGCCGCTCCGGGCCCTGCTGTTCCCGGGCATGAAGCTCACGATCGCCTTCGACGACATCTCCCTGCCCCTGCCCCAGATGCGCCGGCCCGACATCCGCCAGCGGGTCATCGAGGCGGTGCTCGACCTCGCCGCCGAGGCGGGCGTGGACGACGTCCACCTCATCGCCGCCCTTGCGCTGCACCGGCGCATGACCGAGGCCGAGCTGCGCCACGCCGTCGGCGACCGGGTCTACGACGCCTTCGCCCCCGACGGCCTGCTCTACAACTTCGACGCGGAGGACCGCGACAACCTGGCCTTCCTCGGTGAGACCGAGAAGGGCGAGGAGGTCGAGATCTCCAAGCGGGCGGCCGAGAGCGACCTCGTCGTCTACGTCAACATCAACCTCGTCTCCATGGACGGCGGCCACAAGAGCACCGCCACCGGCCTGGCCAGCTACCGCAGCCTGCGCCACCACCACAACGTCCACACCATGCAGCACTCCACGTCCTTCATGGACCAGGAGCACTCCGCGCTGCACTCCGCCAACTGGCGCATGGGCAAGGTCATCCGCGACGCCGGCGTGAAGGTCTTCCAGATCGAGACCACGGTGAACAACAACGTGTTCGGCACCGAGGGCCCCATGAGCGTGCTGCAGAAGCGCGAGTGGGAGTGGAGCGCCAAGGACCGGGCCAGCTTCCTCGCCATGTCGGCGGGCCTGAAGCGCATGCCCTCCAAGGCCAAGCGCTCGGTGTTCAACGGCTGGCGGGCCCCGATGGGCATGACCGGCGTGCACGCCGGCGAGATCGAGGCGGTGCACAAGCTCACCACCGCCGACGTCTACCGCCAGCAGCTCGTGCCGGTGGAGGGCCAGACGGACATCCTCACCATGGGCCTGCCCTACATCTGCCCGTACAACGTGAACTCGGTGATGAACCCGATCCTCGTCATGTGCCTGGGCCTCGGGTACTTCTTCAACATGTACAAGGGCCGGCCCCTCGTGCGCGAGGGCGGCGTGCTCATCATGAGCCACCCCACGCCGTGGGAGTTCCACCCCGTCCACCACCCGAGCTACATCGACTTCTTCGAGCAGGTGCTCGCCGAGACCACCGACCCGGTCGAGCTCGAGGCGAAGTTCGAGAAGGACTTCGCCGAGGACGAGTGGTACCGCCACCTCTACCGCACGTCGTACGCCTACCACGGCGTCCACCCGTTCTACATGTGGTACTGGGGCAGCCACGCCCTGAAGCACCTGGGCGCCACCATCATCGTGGGCGGCGACACCCGGGCCGTGCGGCGCCTCGGCTTCAAGCCGGCGTCGACGCTGCAGGACGCGCTGGAGATGGCCTCGGACGTGGTCGGCCGCGACGCC
>JAYRFK010000049.1:0-69224 GCA_041908445.1 Acidimicrobiales bacterium
AGGACGAACCGGATGCCGAAGGCGCTCCGACGAAGGAGGAACGCGGCGGCGGGAGGGTGACCGCCGGAGGCGGGCAGCGACGCGGACGAACCGGATGCCGAAGGCGCTCCGACGACGGAGGAACGCCGCGGCGGGAGGTTGACCGCCGGAGGCGGGCAGCGACGCGGGCGAACCGGATGCCGAAGGCGCTCCGACGAAGGAGGAGCCAGTGTGATGTCTCACTTGACCGGGTGGTCTAGTAAACAGTCGGGGCCAACCGAACGACCGCCACAGGGGGCATCGCAGCCGTGAACTTCGCCTTCAGCGAGGAGCAGGAAGAACTTCGCCGCATCGTGCGCCAGTTCCTCGAGACCAAGTCCAGCGAGGCCGCCGTCCGCGAGCAGATGGAGACCGAGGCCGGGTACGACACCGCGGTCTGGTCCCAGATGGCCGAGCAGATGGGCCTCCAGGGCCTCATCGTCCCCGAGGAGTTCGGCGGCTCGGGCTTCAGCTACGTGGAGCTCATCGTCGTGCTCGAGGAGATGGGCCGGTCGCTGCTGTGCGCCCCCTACTTCTCCACCGTGGTGCTCGCCGCCAACACGCTGATCCACTCGGGTGACGACGCCGCCAAGGCCGACCTGCTGCCCGGCATCGCCTCCGGCGAGACCATCGCCACCCTGGCCTTCACCGAGCCGAACGGCCGCTGGGACGAGGCCGGCATCGAGGCCACCGCGACGGCTGCCGGCGACGGCTGGACCATCGACGGCACCAAGATGTTCGTGCTCGACGGCCACACCGCCGACCTCGTGCTCGTCGCCGCCCGCACCGGTGCCGGCGTGTCGCTGTTCGCGGTCGAGGGCGGGGCCGACGGCCTCACCCGCACCCCGCTGGCCACCATGGACCAGACCCGCAAGCAGGCCAAGCTCGAGTTCGCCGGCACCCCCGCCCGCCTGGTGGGCACCGACGGCGGCGGCTGGGCCGTCCTCGAGCGGGTCCTCGACCTCGCCGCGGTGGCCCTCGCCGCCGAGCAGGTCGGCGGCGCGCAGATGTGCCTCGACATGTCGGTCGAGTACGCCAAGGTGCGCGTGCAGTTCGGCCGGCCCATCGGCTCGTTCCAGGCCATCAAGCACAAGTGCGCCGACATGCTGCTCGAGGTCGAGTCGGCCAAGTCGGCCGCCTACTACGCCGGCTGGTGCGCCGCCGAGCTGAACGACGAGCTGCCCTCGGTCGCCAGCCTGGCCAAGGCCTACTGCTCGGAGGCGTACTTCCACGCCGCCGCCGAGAACATCCAGATCCACGGCGGCATCGGCTTCACCTGGGAGCACCCGGCCCACCTGTACTTCAAGCGGGCCAAGTCGTCCGAGCTGCTCTTCGGCGACCCCACCTACCACCGCGAGCTCCTCGCCCAGCGCATCGGCCTCTGAGGCCGCGGCGGGTGCGTCCCGCCGAGGTGCTGTGATCCTGACCCCGTGCCGCCGGTGAGCCGACGATGACCTTCGTGCTCGTCGTCCTCGCCGCGGTCGCGGTGGTCGTCATCGCCCTCGTGGCGGTCGGCCGGGTGACCGGCCAGCTCGCGTCGGCGCCGCCCCAGGTCCGCTACGACCTCCCCGAGGCCCTGGAGTTCGTCTCCTCGGCGCTGCCCGGCGACGTCACCGCCCAGGTCAGCTACGTCCAGGTGGAGGCGGTGCTGCGGGCCCACCTCGACTACCTCAACGCCAACGACATCCTCGACGGCGTGCGCTACGCGACCGGCCACGGCCTCATCGTGGTGGCCGACGACGAGACGCTCGCCTACCTCCTCGAGCGGGAGGAGCGGGGGGAGTGGGGCGTGACCCCCGAGCAGGTCACCGCCATCCTCGAAGCCCACCTCACCTACCTCGAGTCGGTCGGCGTCATCGGCACGGCCGTGCCCGACCCGGCGGCCGTGGAGGACCTCGAGGACGACGGCCCGGACGGCGCGGCGCCCGCCTAGCGCGGCGACCGCGCGGCCTCGCGAACTTTCCCCGCGTAAATGACGCGTCACCCGTGGGTGCGCGTGGTTGACTGTGCGGACCGAGGAAAGGAGGTGGTCCAACTGAGCAGTGACATGTGTTCTGGGACTTCGGAGGTGGCTGGCCGCTAGTCGGCTCGCTGGACCGGCTGACGAATCCAAGCCAGCACCGCCGGCATCGGTGGCCGGGACTGGTCCCACCCGGCAGACGGGGCTCGCCGAGCCCCGGAGATCACACCGACCGGAACTTCCGGCAACGAAGTGCGAACGGGGGAGGGCTTCGGCCCTCCCCCGTTCCGCGTCCCGCCCGGCCCGGGTTCGCGTCGCTCCGGCGGCCACCCGTACGATGGCCGCATGGATCGACCGACCCGCTTCGAGCACAACCGGTGGCTCGGGGACAAGCGCACCCAGCTCGTCTACGACCTCGACGCCGACGACACGGACCCCGAGGTGATCGCCGACATCATGGCGGCCGAGACCTTCCTCTGCTTCGGGCCGGACACCCTCGCCGAGGCCCGCAACCGCGGCTACCGCCAGGGCTGAGTTGGACCACCGCTTCCGCTCGGGCGACCTCACCCTGGCCGCCCACCTGGCCCGACCGGCCCACGGGGACGGCGCGGGCCTGCCGGGCCTGACCCTCCTCCACGGCTTCCCGACGGGCAAGGGCGGCGGGCCCAAGTCCGCCCACACCTATCCCCAGCTCGCCGACCGCATCGCCACCGAGCTCGGCTGGGTGGTCCTGGCGTTCAACCTGCGGGGCTGCCGGCCCTCCGAGGGCCAGTTCTCGCTGCAGGGGTGGCTCGACGACCTGTCGGCCGCCATCGACCACCTGCTCGCCGACCAGGGCGTGCAGGGCGTCTGGTGCGCCGGCTTCGGCACGGGCGGCGCGCTCGGGATCTGCGCCGGCGCCCTCGACCCGCGCATCTCGGGGGTGGCGTCGGTGGCCGCCCCCGCGGACTTCGAGGACTGGGCCCGGCGCCCGGCCCGGCTCCTCGCCCACGCCCGCGAGGTCGGGGTGATCGACGACCCGGCCTGGCCACCGTCGATGGACGCCTGGTCGCGCGAGCTCAAGGAGATCCGCCCCATCGACGCGGCGGCCCAGCTCGCCCCGCGACCGCTGCTCGTCATGCACGGGAGCCAGGACGAGGTGGTGCCCGACTTCGACGCCCGCCTGCTCGCGGACGCCCACGGCGGCGCCGAGCTGCGCTTCATCGCCGGGGCGGGCCACCAGCTCCGCCACGACCCGCGCGCGGTGGCGGTGCTGCTCGGCTGGCTCGACCGTCAGAAGCACACCCGGCCGGCGCCCCGGCCGACCGCCTGAGGCACCGCCCGACCGGTCGACGGACCGCCCGGCCCGCCGGCCAGGGCCGGGGGCTAGTCCCGCTTGGACTTGCCGGCGGCCTTCTGGGCCTTCTTCCAGGCCTGGACCTCGCGGAGCTTGGGCAACGAGTCCACGTCCGCCGCGGAGCGGGGCTCGCTGTCGCTGAAGGGGCCGGCGGCGGCCTTCCAGCCCCGGGGCGTCACCCCGAAGCGCTTGGCCAGCAGCGCCACGAAGATCTGGGCCTTCTCCTCGCCGAAGCCCGGCAGGGACGAGACCCGCCGGTAGAGCTCGGCCCCGGACGGCGCGGTCTCCCAGATCGAGGCGGTGTCGCCATCGAACCGGTCGACGATCTCGACCGCGATCGCGTGCGCCCGGCGGGCCATGGCCGCGGGGTAGCGGTGCACCGCGGGCTTCTCGCAGAACACCGCCACGAGGTCCTCGGGGTCCATGGTGGCGATGCCGGACGGCGACCACCGGTCGCCGAGGCGCTCCTTGATGACGATCGGCGACTTGAACGCCCAGGTCATGGGGACCTGCTGGTCGAGGAGCATCCCCAGCAGCAGCGCGAGCGGGTCGTGCGCGAGCAGGGCGTTGGCGTCGTCGTCGAACGTGATCGGGAAGGACACGGTCTCGGGCACGCCCGCACGATAGCGATCGGACCCCGACGGTCACCCGGTGGTGGGCGGGGTCACCTGCGGCCGAAGTGCGGGGCCGGGCCGCCCCGGGTCAGTCCGTCGGCGCTGCGCCGTCCTCGGGCCCGCCGCGCTCGGCGAGCAGGACGAAGCCGCTCCGCTGGGTGTCCTCGTCGGCCACCCGCACGCCGTAGCGGTGGGCCAGGCGCACGCCCAGCCAGCCCGCCACGGCCAGCAGCGCCAGCGCCACGACCGAGAGCGCCATGACGGGGACGCCGGCCGCCTGGAGGCTGTCGTCGCGGCGGAGCAGGAACGACACCACGAACAGCACCAGCACGACGTCGGTGAGCACCAGGTGGCGCACGCCGGTGCGCCACGCCACGGTGCCCCGCGGGATGGCGAGCAGGTCGAGCACGCCGGCGGTGCCGGCGGCGAGGGCGCCGACGATGCCGGCGCCGACGAGCCAGAACGCCCCCCGGGCGTAGACGAGCTCCTCGTTGGCGGCGTGGGCGGCCAGGTCGAACGCGAAGCTGAGCACCCAGGCGCCGATGGGGATCCCCACGAGCAGCGGGTGCAGCGGCTGGCCGACCGGCCCGGCGAGCGGGCTGGTCGCGGCCCGGGCCGACCGGCGGCGGGCCTCGACCTCGTCCACCGGCGGGCCCGGCTCGGCCGCGACGACCTCGCCGGCGCCGGCGCCGGCGTCCGAGGCGGTGTCAGCGTCCGAGTCGGCGTCGGCGGCGTCGGGCTCCGGGGGCATCGGGGCCAGACCCTACTCCCGGGGTCGGCGGCTCAACCCGCCCAGGGCACGGCGCGGTCGGGGTCGATCCCGTAGCGCCCGATGGCCTCGGTGATGGCCTCGGGCCCGATGCGGCCCGCCTCGCAGAGGCCGGTGAGCACGGCCACCACGACGTGGCCGGCGTCGATCTCGAAGAACCGGCGGAGCTGCTCGCGGGTGTCGCTGCGGCCGAAGCCGTCGGTGCCGAGCGACCGGTACGAGCGGGGGATCCAGCGGGCCACCTGGTCGGGCACCGCCCGCATGAAGTCGCTCACCGCCACCACCGGCCCCTCGCCACCGGCGAGGGCCTCGGTGACGTACGGCGTGCGGGGCGGCTCGCCGGGGTGGAGCCGGTTCCAGCGCTCGACCTCCAGCGCGTCGGCGCGGAGCTGCTGGTACGAGGTGGCGCTCCACAGCTCGACCGCGACGCCGTGGTGCTCGGCCAGCAGGTCGCGCGCCTGGCGGGCGGCGGCCTGGGCCGTGCCCGAGAACAGCACGCTCGCCCGGGGCGCCCCGTCGCCGAGGCCGTCGGGCGCGGCCTCCCAGCGGTAGAGGCCCCGCAGGAGCCCCTCGGTGACCCCCTCGGGCGCCGGCGGCATCTCGTAGTTCTCGTTGTAGAGGGTCAGGTAGTAGTAGACGTCCTCGTCCCGCCCGTACATGGCGGCGATGCCCTCGCGGATGATGGCGGCCATCTCGAAGGCGAACGCCGGGTCGTACGAGCGGCAGGTGGGCACGGTGGAGGCCAGCAGGAGGCTGTGGCCGTCCTGGTGCTGGAGGCCCTCGCCGAGCAGGGTCGTGCGCCCGGCGGTGGCACCGAGCAGGAAGCCACGGGTGCGGGCGTCGGCGGCGGCCCAGAGCAGGTCGCCCACGCGCTGGAAGCCGAACATCGAGTAGAAGGTGAAGAAGGGCACCATGGGCACGCCCCGGGTGGCGTAGCTCGTGCCGGCGGCGGTGAACGACGCGGCGCAGCCGGCCTCGGTGATGCCCTCCTCGAGGATCTGACCCGTCTGCGCCTCCGAGTAGGAGAGCAGCAGCTGGGCGTCGACCGCCTCGTAGAGCTGGCCCTGCGACGCGTAGATGTTGAACTCGCGGAAGAGTGCGTCCATGCCGAACGTGCGCGCCTCGTCGGGGATGATCGGCACGACCCGGGGGCCGAAGTGCTCGTCGCGCAGCAGGTTCCTCAGCAGGCGTGTGAAGGCCATGGTCGTCGACACCGCCTGGGCCCCGGAGCCGGCGGCGAGCTCGTCGAAGGGGCCGTCGGCCGGCAGCGTGAGCGGGCGCTTGACCTCGGTGGTGCGGCGGGGGAGCGACCCGTCGAGCGCGGTCCGCCGGGCCATGAGGTACTCGTGCTCGGGCGAGCCCACGGGGGGGCGGAAGTAGGGCGGGTCGGCGTCGTCGCGGAGCGTCTCCTCGGGGATCTCCGCCTCGAGGTGCAGGCGCTCGCGCAGCTCGAGGAGCTGCTTGGTCGACATCTTCTTGATCTGGTGGGTGGCGTTGCGGCCCTCGACGTCGGGGCCGAGGGTCCAGCCCTTGACCGTCTTGGCCAGGATCACCGTGGGCGCCCCCCGCTGCTCGGTGGCCCAGCGGTAGGCGGCGTAGAGCTTGCGGTAGTCGTGGCCGCCGCGGGGGAGCAGGCGCAGCTCGTCGTCGCTCAGGTGCTCGACCAGCTTGCCGAGGCGGGGGTCGGGGCCGAAGAAGTGGCGGCGGATGTGGGCGCCGTCGGCCGTCGTGTAGCGCTGGAAGTCCCCGTCGACGGTCGAGTTCATCTTCTCGAGCAGGACGCCGTCGACGTCCTTCGCGAGCAGCTCGTCCCACTTGGAGCCCCAGATCACCTTGATCACGTTCCAGCCGGCGCCCCGGAAGATGGCCTCGAGCTCCTGGATCACCTTGCCGTTGCCGCGGACCGGGCCGTCGAGGCGCTGGAGGTTGCAGTTCACGACCCACGTGAGGTTGTCGAGCTGCTCGCGGGCGGCGAGGGAGATCGAGCCGAGGGTCTCCGGCTCGTCGCACTCGCCGTCGCCGAGGAAGCACCAGACCCGGGACTGCGAGGTGTCGTCGATCTGGCGGTTCTGGAGGTAGCGGTTGAAGCGGGCGTGGTAGATCGAGTTGAGGGGGCCGAGCCCCATCGACACGGTCGGGAACTCCCAGAACTCGGGCATCAGCCGCGGGTGGGGGTAGCTCGACAGGCCGTCGCCCGCGATCTCGCGGCGGAAGTGGTCGAGCTGGTCCTCGGTGAGGCGGCCCTCGAGGAACGCCCGGGCGTAGGTGCCGGGGGCGGCGTGGCCCTGGATGTAGACGTGGTCGCCGGCGAGGCCGTCGTCCTTGCCCCGGAAGAAGTGGTTGTAGCCGACCTCGTAGAGCGCCGCGCTCGAGGCGAACGACGACAGGTGGCCGCCGATGCCGTCGTCGTGCTTGTTGGCCCGGACCACCATGACCGCCGCGTTCCAGCGGATGAAGGCGCGGATGCGGCGCTCGATGTGCTCGTCGCCCGGGAACCACGGCTCCTCCGCCGCCGGGATGGTGTTGACGTACGGCGTCGCCACAGCGGCGGGGACGCCGACCTGCAGCTCGCGGGCGCGCTCGAGCAGCTTGGCGATGAGGAACCGGGCGCGCGAGCGGTCGTGGGTGCCGACGACGGCGTCGAGCGAGTCCAGCCACTCCCGGGTCTCCTCCGGGTCGATGTCGGGCAGCTGGTGCACGAAGCCGTCGATGATCATGCCGCCATGCTCACGGGTGGATGTCCGGATCACAACCGGTCCCGTGCCACCATCGCTCCATGGCCGACCTCACGCAGGTGTACACGGACGGTGCCTGCTCGGGGAACCCCGGTCCGGGCGGGTGGGCCTGGGCGGTGCCCGGCGGCCCCTTCGCCAGCGGTGCGGCGACCCACACCACCAACCAGCGCATGGAGATCCAGGCCGCGCTCGAGGCGCTGCGGGCCCTCGACGGCCGGGTCGAGGTGGTGAGCGACTCGACCTACGTCGTGCACTGCTTCCGCGACCGCTGGTACGAGGGCTGGCGGCGGCGGGGATGGACCAACAGCCAGAAGAAGCCGGTGGCCAACCGGGACCTGTGGGAGCCCCTCATCGACCTCTACCTCGCCCGGGGGGACGTCACGTTCCGGTGGGTCAAGGGCCACAGCGGCGACCCCATGAACGACCTGGTCGACGGGCTGGCGGTCGAGGCGTGCACCCGCCAGACGGGGCGGACGGGCGGCGTGCCCGACGAGCTCGACTGAGTCGGCGCCCTGCGGCTCAGGCCCTGCGGCTCAGGCGCTGAACAGGCCGGTGGTGCGGCTGTGGGGGCGGAGGCGCTGGCGGAGGGTCTCGTAGGCGGCGTTGGCCTCGATCATCTGCTGCTCGCCCTCGGCCCGGGTCCGGTCGTCGGCGCTGATGAGCCGGTCGGGGTGGAAGCGCTTGGCCAGGCGGCGGTGGGCGACGACGACGTCGTCCCAGGAGGCGCCGGGCTCGACGCCCAGGGTGCGGAAGGCGGCCTCCTCGGCGAAGACCTCGGCGAGGTTGCGGGCGTCCGAGGTCTCGGTGGCGTCGGTCGTGCCCTCACCGAACTCCCGGCCGATGGCGCCGTCGACATCCGCGGCGAACACGTCGGTGAAGTCCCAGGGGCCGGGGTCGGGGGTCGGCGCGGGTTCGGGCCGTGCCTCGGGGGCGAGCCCGGGGGCGCTCTGCACCCGCCCGTTCGCCCACCAGGCGTGCTCGTCCTGGCTCAGGTCGACGTTGTCGGCATCGGACTGCTCCGCCTTGCCCCACCGTCGAAACCTGGCCACGCCCTCTCCTTCGTCGCCCGGCGGGTGCCGGGCCTCGTCCGGCTGAGTAAACCACACAGAGTGGTGTTCAGACCACCCCGCGTGCGGGCATCGTGCTGCGTCCCGCTCGACCCCCACCCGATCGGCGGCGGGCCGCCGGCTGTGAGGCGAATAGCGTTCGGCCGATGCGCATCGGGTCCGACGCCGGGGGCACCTTCACCGACCTGGTGACCGCCGACGGCCGTGCCACCAAGGTGCTCTCGACGCCGGCGCACCCCGCCGACGCCGTGGCCGCCGGGATCGAGCAGCTCGGTGGGCCGCCCTCCGAACTGGCCCACGGGACGACGGTGGCCACCAACGCGCTGCTCGAGCGCCGGGGGGCCACCGTGGCGCTGGTCACGACCGAGGGCTTCGCCGACGTCGTCGAGATCGCCCGCCAGCACCGCCCGTCGCTCTACGACCCGTGGTCGGACCGGCCGGCGCCCCTCGTGGCGCGCGAGAACCGTCTGGAGGTGGGTGGCCGCCTCGACGCCACGGGCACCGAGGTCGCGCCGGTCGGTGCCGTGCCCCCGGTGCCCTCGGGCGTGGAGGCCGTGGCGGTGTGCCTGCTGCACGCCGACCTGGCGCCGGGGCACGAGCGGGTCGTGGCCGAGGCGTTGCGGGCCGCGGGCCACGACGTGAGCGTGTCGCACGAGGTCGCCCCCGAGTTCCGCGAGTACGAGCGCACCGTCACCACCGTGGTCAACGCCTACCTCCGACCGGTGTGCAGCCGGTACCTGCGCTCGCTGTCGGCGCTGGCGCCCGAGGTGGCGGTGATGACCTCGGCGGGTGGGCTCGTCCCGGTCGACGCCGCGGCAGCCACGCCGGCGCTGCTGCTGCTGTCGGGCCCCGCCGGCGGGGCCCGGGCCGCGGCGGCCGTCGCCCGCGCGAACGGGTTCGCGACCGCGCTCAGCTTCGACATGGGCGGCACCAGCACCGACGTGTGCCTGATCCTCGACGGGGCGCCGGCGCCCGCGGCCCAGCGTGAGGTCGCGGGCCTGCCCGTCCGCCTGCCGTCCCTCGACCTCCACACCATCGGCGCCGGCGGTGGGTCGATCGCCCGGGTGGACGCCGGCGGCGCGCTGGTGGTCGGCCCGGAGAGCGCCGGGGCCGACCCCGGGCCCGCCTGCTACGGCCGGGGTGGGCGGCGGCCCACGGTGACCGACGCCAACCTCGTGGCCGGGCGCATCCCCGCCGACGCCTCCTTCCCCGGGCTCGGTCGACTGGACCTGGGTGCCGCCACCGCGGCGCTCGAGGCGCTCGGGATGGGATCCGCCCCGGCCGCCGCGGCGGGGGTGCTCGCGGTCGTCGACGCGGCCATGGAGCAGGCGCTGCGCACCGTGTCGGTCGCCCGGGGGGTGGACCCGCGGGAGGGCGCCCTCGTCGCGTTCGGCGGGGCGGGCCCGCTGCACGCCTGTGCGCTCGCCGACGCCCTGGGGATCGGGACGGTCCTCGTCCCCGCCCGGGCGGGCGTGCTCTCCGCGGTCGGGGTGCTCGCCAGCCCCCACCAGCACGACCTCGTGCGCTCGTGGCCGGACCCGTCCGAGCTCTCGGGCGTGGACGCCGCCCTGGGTGCACTGGCGGCCGACGCCGTCGCCGCCCTCGGCGGGGGGCCCGCCGAGGTCGAGGCCCGCGTCGACTGCCGGTACGCCGGCCAGAGCTACGAGCTGTCGGTGCCGTCGGTGGCGGCGTTCGCGGCCGAGCACGAGCGCCGCAACGGCTACGCCCGGCCGGGGGCGCCCGTCGAGGTGGTGGCCCTGCGGGCGTCGGCCCGGCGGCCGGCGCCGCTGGCGGTCGAGGACCTGCCCGAGCCCGACCGTCCCTCGGGCGTGGGCCCGGTCGCCCTGGTCGAGCCGGACACCACGGTCTGGCTGCCCGACGGCTGGCGGGCCGGGCGGGGCGAGGCGGGCGCGCTCCGACTCGTCCGCACGACCGGCGCCGCGGCGGCGGGCGGGGGAGGGCGGCCGTGAGCCTCGACCCGGCGTCGCTCCAGGTCCTGATCTCGCGCCTCACGGGTGTGGCCGAGGAGATGGGCGCGGTCCTGCGGCGGGCGGCGTTCAGCCCGAACATCAAGGAGCGGGCGGACTGCTCGGCGGCGCTGTTCACCGCCGGGGGCGAGCTGCTCGTCCAGGCCGAGCACATCCCCGTGCACCTCGGCTCGATGCCCGCCTCGGTGGCCGCTGCCATCGCCGCCTTCGGCGACACGCTGGCGCCGGGCCGCCAGGTGCTGCTCAACGACCCGTTCGCCGGGGGCACCCACCTCAACGACCTCACCCTGGTGGCGCCGGTGCACGCCGGCGGCCGGCTCGTGGGCTGGGTCGCCAACCGCGCCCACCACGCCGACGTGGGCGGTGCCGCCCCGGGCTCGTTGCCCGCCGACGCCACCGAGGTGTTCCAGGAGGGCCTGCGCCTGCCGCCGGTCGTGCTCGACGACGGCATCCGGGCCGTCCTGCTCGCCAACTCCCGCACGCCCGAGGAGCGCGGCGGCGACCTCGCCGCGCAGGAGGGTGCCAACGTGGTCGGCGCCGCCGGCCTGGCCGCTCTCGCCGACGCGCCGCTGGCAGAGGTGCTCGACTACGGCGAGCGGCGGGTCCGGGCGGCGCTGGCGGCGCTGCCCGACGGCACCTGGCGCTTCGAGGACGCCCTCGACTCGTTCGGCCCCGCCCCCGACCAGCAGCGGCCCACCCCGGTCGTGGTCACGCTCACCCTCGCCGGCGACGAGGTCACCTTCGACTTCACCGGCAGCGGCCCGCAGCGCCCGGGCAACGTCAACGCGGTCGAGGCGGTCACCGTGTCGGCGGTGGGCTTCGCGCTGCGCTCGGCCACCGACTCGTCCATCCCCGCGAACGGCGGCGCCCTGCGGCCCGTGCACGTGGTGGCGCCGGCGGGCACCGTCGTGGCGGCCCGGCCGCCGGCGGCGGTGGGCGCGGGCAACGTCGAGGTGAGCCAGCGGGTCGCCGACGTGTGCCTCGGGGCGCTGGCCCAGGCCGTGCCCGACCGGGTGGGTGCCGCCTCGCAGGGGACCATGAACAACGTGCTGATCGGTGGCGCCGGCGGGCCCGACGGCGCCGGGGCATGGGTGTACTACGAGACCGTCGGCGGCGGTCAGGGCGGGCGACCGCCCGTCCCCGGCCCCACCGCGGCGCCCGGTGGGGTCCGCGGCCAGTCCGGCATCCACACCGGCATGACCAACACCATGAACACGCCGGTGGAGGCGCTGGAACGGGCCTACCCCCTGCGGGTGCTGCGCCAGCGCCTGCGGCGGGGGAGCGGCGGCGCCGGCTCGGCCCCGGGTGGCGACGGCATCGAGCGGGACCTCCAGGTGCTCGAGGACGCCACCGTGTCGCTGATCACCGAGCGGCGGGCCTCCCGGCCCTGGGGCCTCGCCGGCGGCGGGCCGGGGGCGGTAGGGGAGAACTGGCTGCTCCCCGGCGGCGACGAGTCCCGGGCCGAGCGCCTCCCTGACAAGTGCACGATCCGGCTGCAGGCCGGCGACGTCCTCCGGATGCGGACGCCGGGCGGCGGCGGCTGGAGGGCCCCGGCCCCGTAAAGCGACTCGGGCGCCGGGTCGCCAACGCCCGGTGCCACGGCTGCGTACGCTCGCCGGGGGCCGAGCCCCGAACCGTCCGACTGCAGGGAGCGGCGCCGTGGACATCCCCCGCATCTTCACGATCGCCGAGCGCGAGCACCGGATCCACAACCCGTTCACGGCCGAGAAGCTGGCGGTGCTCGGGGCGGCACTGCGGATGGCGCCGGGAACGCGAATGCTGGACCTCGGCAGCGGATCCGGCGAGATGCTCTGCTCGTGGGCACGCGACCACGGGATCGTCGGCACGGGCGTCGACAAGAGCCAGACGTTCACCGAACAGGCGAGGAGGCGGGCCGAGGAGCTCGGCGTGGCCGATCGGGTCGAGTTCGTGCACGACGACGCCGCCGGCCACGTCGCCGACGCCCCGGTGGGGGTGGCGGCCTGCGTCGGCGCCACCTGGATCGGCGGTGGCGTCGCCGGCACGGTCGCGCTGCTGGCACGGAGCCTGCTCCCCGGTGGGATCGTCCTCGTCGGTGAGCCGTACTGGCGTCGGGTGCCGCCCAGCGACGATGTCGCCAGAGGGTGCCTGGCGGGCTCGGTGTCCGACTTCCTCGAGCTGCCCGAGCTGCTCGCGTCCTTCCGTGCCCTGGGCTACGACCCCGTCGAGATGGTCCTGGCCGGCCAGGACGACTGGGACCGCTACGAGGCGGCGAAGTGGCTCACGATGCGGCGCTGGCTCGACGCGAACCCCACGGACGAGCTCGCCGGCGACGTTCGGGCGCTGCTCGACTCGGAGCCCGAGCGCTACGCCCGCTACACCCGCGAGCACCTCGGTTGGGGCGTGTTCGCCCTGATGGCGAGGTGACGCACCCGAAGCCGATGAGTCCCGGGGGCGGCGGCCGTCGGATCCCGCAGCAGCCCCCGACCGAGGAGCGAACGTGCGCAAGGTGACCTATTCGATGGGCGTGTCCCTCGACGGCTACATCACCGACCCCGAGGGCGGGTTCGGGTGGGGGGTGCCGGGGCCCGAGACGTTCCAGACGTCGCTGGACGAGATCCGCCGCGTCGGGGTGCACCTGATGGGGCGGCGCATCTACGAGACGATGCTCTACTGGGAGGACGCCCCGGAGACCCAGGACCTCGGTGAGGCCGAGCTCGAGTGGGCGGGCCTGTGGAACCCGCTCCCCAAGGTGGTGTTCTCCACCACGTTGACCGAGGTGCAGGGCGCCGCCCGCCTCGCCGCGGGCGGCCCGGTCGAGGAGATCGAGCGCCTGCGGGCCGAGTCGGACGACGGTGACATCGCCATCGCCGGTGCGAACCTCGCCGCCCAGGTGGCGGCCGCCGGCCTCATCGACGAGTACCTCGTGCGGGTCATGCCGGTGCTCCTCGGCGGCGGCACCCCGTTCTTCCCCCGGGACGAGCAGCGGGTGGACCTCGAGCTGGTCGACACCCGCACCCTCGACGAGCGGGTGCTCTACCTCCACTACCGCGCCGTCCGGTAGCGCCCGGGGCCTCGCCGACGGCACGGTCTGACCCCGTCGGGACCGGCCGACCGCCGGTCCCGGCGCCCGTCCGTGCGGGCCACGGGGCGTCGCGGGCCGGCCGCCGGGCGTCCGGTGACGGGTGCGGCGGGGGCGGGGTCTGGCATGATTTCGGCCGTGCCGGCGCCCCCCGCTCACCCCGAGGCGCCGCCGACGCGGCAGGCCCTGGGCGCATGAGGCACCGGGTGGCGGCGGCCGTCGTGGTGGCGGCCCTGAGCCTCGCCCTCGGCGCGTGCGGGGGCGACGACGGCAGCGACGAGGCCGCCATTACGCCGGAGGCGTTCCAGGCCGGCCTGATCGCCCGCGAGCAGTTCACGCCGGAGACCGCGGCCTGCATCAGCGGGTACCTGTACGACGCCTTCCCGCCCGACCAGCTCCAGCTCCTGGCCTCGGCGGACACCAGCGGCCTCCCGCCCCAGGTCTGGGGGCGCTACACGCAGGTCGTCCTGGCCTGCCAGTACCACGACGAGCTCGGGGTGGCGGGGCCGTGAGCGACCCGCAGGCCTCGGAGGTCCCGGGGGACTGGGCCGCCGCCGGCGACCGGTCGGGGGAGCGGCGCGACCCGGCCGCGCCGCGGCCCATCACGACGCGCCAGCGGATCGCGCCGACGATCGGCCTGAGCGTGGTGGCGGTGGTGTTCCTCCTGCTCGACCGCACCTCGGCGGCGCTGGTCGCCATCGTCGCCGCGGTCGTCGTCGGCATCGCCTGCTTCGCCTCGGACGGCTTCGTCCGGGGGTTCCACCGCCTCCAGCACAAGGTCGCCCACGGCGTGGGCGTGGGCCTGACCTGGGTGCTGATGATCCCGATCCACTACCTCGTCATCACCCCCGTGGGCCTCGTCGCCCGCCTGTTCAAGGCCGACCCCCTGCGCCCCACCAGCGGCGGCGACGGCTGGCAGACCCGGTCGGGCGAGCACCGCTCCCGGCCCCGCAAGGGCTACGCCGACGAGCGGACCGTGCTCGCGCCCGAGAACCGCAAGGACCGCCGCTGGCGCACGGTGCGGGTCGTCGCCGCGGTCCTCGTCGTCGAGGCCCTGGCCGTCGGCATCTGGTGGGTGGTCGACGAGCGCTCCACGCCCCAGGAGGTCTTCGAAGGCGTCTCCGGGCCCGGTCCCCGCGACTCGGCGGCCCTGCGGGACCTGCCCTACGCCGACCAGTTGGAGACCGAGCTCGGCCAGGCTGCCAGCGGGGGCGTGTACACGCCGACCCAGGACCAGTCGCTGCGGGACTTCCAGAGCACCTACGTCAACGTGGCCAACCGGGTGCGCCGGAGCTACGAGACCACCGTGCCGGGCGAGCCCCTCGACATCTGGTTCTTCGGCGGGTCGACCATGTTCGGGTTCGACGGCCAGCGCGACGACCACACCATCCCCTCCGAGGTGGTGCGCCTCGCCGAGGCCCAGGGCCGGCCGATCCGGGCGCGGAACTACGGCGCCCAGGGCCTGACCAACTACCAGGAGACCCAGATCTTCGCCCAGCTCCTCGTGGCGGGCGAGCGCCCGGACCTGGTGGTGTTCTACGACGGCATCAACGACATCGCCCTGCAGCTGCAGAACGCCCTGGCCCAGCGCGACGTGGCCGGCGAGCCGGGCCAGCTGCAGTCCGACCTGATCCGGCAGGCCATGACCCAGGCCGGCGTGAACGGCTCCGCCGCGCCGCCGTCACCGCTGCTCCCCGACAACGCCCCGGTGCCCGCCGGGCAGGTGCCCCTGCAGTCGCTCGTGGACGACGTGGTCGGCGTCTACGCCGACGGCGTCGAGCTGTCCATCAACCTCGGCAACACCTATGGCGTCCCGGTTCTGCACTACTGGCAGCCCGACCTGCTCACCCGCACCCCGCTCGACCCGGGCGAGGAGGAGCTGCTGGCGGTCCAGGGGATGGACCAGATGATCTACCAGTCGATGCGGGCGTTCTGGGCGCTCGTGCGCCAGGACCTGCCGGACGGCGTGATCGACATCTCCAACGCCTTCGACGCCCTCGACGTGCCGGTGCTCACCGACATCGTGCACGTCAACGAGGACGGCGCCCGGGCGGTGGCGGCGGCCATGTACCCGGCGATCGTCGCCGCCTCGACCCCGTCGTCCACGCTGGGGCCCTGACGGCGCCCGGGCCCGGACGCGTGCCGTCGGGGCCGGTGGCTCAGCGCCAGCCGTTGAGGGCGAGGTCGAGCTCGGTGGCCTTGGCGGGCACGCTGCGGGCCGCGAGCGAGAGCACCTTGTGGATCCCCGTGTGCACGACGCCCTCCCAGCCCGGGAGCGGCCAGCGGGTCTGCACGAAGAACACGTAGCGGGCCTCGTCGCTGTCGTTCCACGCCTCGTGCTCGCAGGCGTCGTCGAAGGCCAGGCTCTTGCCGTCCTCCCAGACCACGACCTCGTCGGCCACCTGGAGGCGGCAGGCGCCGACGGGCTCGGGCACCTTCACCCCGAGCTGGTAGCGCAGGGCCCGGAACGGGCCGCGGTGCAGCGGGATGTGGGTGCCGCCGTCGAGGACGGTGAAGCCGGCGATCTCGAGGCCGGGGATGTCGCGCACCGCGTCCGCGGTGGCGGGGCAGCGGGCGGCGTTGCCCTCCACCCACGAGCCGAAGGAGTAGAGGATGTAGGTGGTCCAGGGCCCCTCGGCACCGAGCTCCTCACCCATGACCTCGTTGATGTCGGGCATCTGGATGCCCGTGGCGAGCAGCTGGTCGAGCTCCCGGCGGATGTCGGGCCAGCGGGCCGCCACCTGCGGCGCCCACGGGATGCTGAGGGGGTCGATCGACCGGTTGGTGAGGGGGAAGTGGCGGTCGATCAGCCAGCGGTCGAGGTCGACCAGCTTGCTCAGCGTGTTCTCGATCCGCTCCATCGCGGACTGGCGGCGCCGGGCGTTCACGGCGCGGATGATACCGCCGGGCCGGCCCCACGGTCCCGGCTCGCCCGCCACCGTGGCCCGTGCGTAACCTCGGCGCCATGGACATCACCGGAACTTCCGCAATCGTCACAGGCGGCGCGTCGGGCCTCGGGGAGGCCACCTCGCGGCGGCTCGCGGCCGCCGGCGCCAAGGTCGTCGTGCTCGACATGCAGGACGCCAAGGGCGAGCCCCTGGCCAAGGAGCTGGGCGGCGTGTTCGTCCACGCCGACGTCACGAACACCGAGGAGGTGCAGGCCGCGGTCGACGCCGCCTCCGAGATGGGCCCGCTGCGGGTGCTCGTCAACTGCGCCGGCATCGGCTGGGCCCAGCGCACCGTCGACCGGGGCGGCAACCCCCACGACCTCGGCGCCTTCGAGAAGGTCGTCAGCGTCAACCTGATCGGCACCTTCAACTGCATCCGCCTGGCGGCCTCGGCCATGAGCCAGACCGACGAGCTCGAGTACGGCGAGCGTGGCGCCATCGTGAACACCGCCTCGGTGGCGGCCATGGACGGCCAGATCGGCCAGGCCTCCTACAGCGCCTCCAAGGGCGGCGTGGTCGGCATGACCCTCCCGATCGCCCGTGACCTCGCCGCGGTCGGCATCCGGGTCAACACCATCGCCCCGGGCCTCATCGACACCCCGCTGCTCGGCATGCTGCCCGACCCGCAGAAGGAGGCCCTCGGCCAGAGCGTGCTCTTCCCGAAGCGCCTGGGCACCCCCGACGACTTCGCCTCGCTCGCCCTCGAGCTCGTCACCAACGGCTACCTCAACGGGGAGACCTTCCGGCTCGACGGCGGCATCCGGATGCCTCCCAAGTAGCACCACCACGACCTGCGACCGGGCGACCGGTCGGCGGACGGGGGCCGCACGGCGTCAACCAGGCGCCGGGGCGGCCCCCAGCCGCGTCCGGAGCCCGGCGCCGATGGCGTCGAGCGACGGTGGGCGCAGCAGGTCCTCGTGGCGGCCGGGGATCCGGTGGACCACGACCTCGGCGCCGGTGGCGCCCCAGCCCATGGTGTCGTCGGTGGCCTCGGTGGTCTCGGCCCAGAACAGGTCGATGCGCCCGTCGTAGGGCGCCGGCGCCCACTGCGGCCCGACCAGGTGCCAGTGGGACCACCAGGCGAACCACAGGCGCTCCTCGGGCGCGATGACCTCGCCGGCGGCCAGGCGGCGCTCCCACCCGGCGGCGAGGGCCGCCGCGTCGAGGTCGCCCTCGGGACGCCAGGCGGCCCAGGGCGAGCCCGGCTCGCGCTCGGCCCGGGCGGCGTCGAGGAACGGGAGCGGTGGCGTCTCGGTGCGCGAGTAGTCGAGGCCCCGGTAGCCGGGGCCGACGTCGACGATGCCGAGCAGCGCCACCTCCTCGCCGGCGGCGCGCAGCGCCCGGGCCATCTCGAAGGCGAGGACGCCGCCGAAGGAGTACCCGGCCAGGTGGTAGGGCCCGACGGGCTGCACCGAGCGCAGGGCCTCGACGTAGCGGCCCGCCATGGCCTCGATCGTCGCGAAGGCCCGGCGGCCCTCGAGGAAGGGCGACTCGAAGCCGTAGGCGGCCCGACCCTCGGGCACGGCGGCCTCGGCGAGGGGCCGGAGGCGGAACGCCGACCCCTGCAGGTCGTGGGTGAGGAAGAGCGGCGCCCCCTCCGGGTCGCCGGGGACCAGCGGCACGAGGAGCGCCTCGGTGCCCCCGTGGGACCCGTCGGCGTCCCTGTCGGCATCGGCATCGGCCTCGGCATCCGCGGTCGCCCGGGCGACGGCGGCGAGCTGGTCGACGGTGGTGGCCTCCAGGAAGACCGCCATGGGGAGGCGCACGCCGGTGCGCTGCTCGAGCAGGACGAGCATCTGGGCGGCGAGCAGGCTGTAGCCGCCGAGGGCGAAGAAGTCCCCGTCGGTGGGCACGTCGGGCCGGCCCAGCAGCTCCGACCAGATGGTCGTGAGCGCGGCGGTGAGCGGGTCGGCGATCGTCTCCGGTTCGGGGCCGGCCGCGTCCGGCTCGGGAGTGGGCGCGCCCGACCTCGCCGCGGCGGGCGCCGGGGGCGCACCCCCGCCCGTCGTCGCGCTCGTCGGCGCCGGTCGGGTGTCGAGCACGGTCAGCACGTCGTCGGCGTGGCCCGTGGCCACGTCGAGGCCCAGCGCGCCGGCGAGACGGCCGGGGTGAACCGCCAGGCCCCCGGGGTGGCCGGCGGCCGCAGGCAGCGCCTCGGCGGCGCCCACCACCTGCACGTTCGCCCGCGTGGGGCCGGTGCCGGGGGCGTCGGCCGGGCCGGGGTCGCGCTCGTCGGCGGCCCACCACGCCACCCGGCGCCGGCCGGTGGTCGGCACCCAGTCGAGGTAGGCGAGGGTGCTCCCGTCGCCGAGCAGCACCCGGTCGCAGGGGGCCAGGGGGGCGAGGAGCCGTCGCAGGCGCCGTGACTTCCAGGCCCGGGCGAGCGGCCGGAGGCGCAGCGCGGCCAGGGCACGGGGCACCCGTTCCTCGTTGACCCCGCCGGCGTCGAGCACGACGGCGGCACCGGGCACCGGGCCCACGGCCGGGCCGGACCGCCACCACACCACCGCCACCGTCGACCCGGTGCACCGGTGGAGCCACTCGACCAGGGCGACGAGCGCGTCGGTGCGGGGCCCGGGCTCGCCCTCGGGCGCCACCAGGACCACGTCGGGAGCGGTCGCCGTCGTCGGCGGGCCGGACGAAGCCATCGTCGCCAGCGTAGGAGCGCCCGCCCGCGGCGCCCGACCGGCGCTCAGTGGACGGGGGGCAGCGCCGGCCGGTTCCGCCCCGCGAGCAGGGCGCCGTGGTCGGCCATGGCCAGCAGCTCGGCGTCGCCGGACGAGTTGCCGTAGGCCCAGAGCTCGACCTCGCCGCCGCCGGTGGCCTCGAGCCACTCCCGCAGCCGCACCGCCTTCTCCGGGCCGCGCACGTTGGGACGGGCCATCTCCCCGGTGTGGCGGCCGTCGGGGCCCACCGCCAGCTCGACCGCGATGACCTCGTCGAAGCCCAGCCGCTCACCGAGCAGCGGGCGGAGGTAGGTCGTCAGCGACGCCGACACCGCCACGAGCTGGTGGCCGGCCCGCCGGTGCTCCTCGACCCGCTCGCGCATGGCCGGCACGAGGATCGCCTCGAGCCGCTCGGCGTAGGCGCGCCCGGCGGCGGCGACCCGGGTGGGGTCGTCGCCGGCGGTCAGGCGGCGCAGCAGCTGCGCCTTGGCCTGGTCGCGCCGGTGGATCTCGGCCTCCAGGCGCCACGGCGGACCGACGCGCGCCGCCGCCGAGGCCAGGCGCTTGCGCCCGTAGAGCCGGGCGAGGAAGGGCACGAGGGTGTCGCGCGGCGTGAGGGTGCCGTCGAAGTCGAAGGCCGCGACGCGGCGGTCCGCGCTCACCCGCGGGCGAGGAGGGCGTCCAGGGCGGGGCGCAGATCGGGTCGGGCGAAGGTGAACCCGGCCTCGAGGAGCCGCTCGGGCCGGACCCGCTGGCTGGCGAGGAGCAGCTCGTCGACGAGCTCGCCGCCGAAGAGCACCTTGGGGCCGAAGCCGGGAACGGGGACCACCGTCGGCCGGTGGAGCGCGCCCCCGAGCGCCTCGGTGAACTCGCGGTTGGTGACCGGCGTCGGCGCGGTGAGGTTCACGGGCCCGTCGAGCTCGTGGTCGAGGAGGAACCGCAGGGCGGCGACCTCGTCCTCGATGGCGATCCAGCTCATGTACTGGCGGCCGTTCCCGATGCGGCCGCCGAGGCCCACCTTGAACAGCGGCAGCTGCTTGGCCAGCACCCCGCCGCCGGCGTCGAGGACGATCCCGGTGCGGGCGTGGGCCACCCGGACGCCGGCCTCTCGGGCGGGGTCGGCGGCGGCCTCCCACTGGCGGCACACGTCGGCGAGGAAGCCGCTGCCCGACGCGGACGCCTCGGTGAGCACCTCGTCGCCCCGGTCGCCGTACCAGCCGATGGCCGAGCCGGACACGAGCACCTTCGGGCCGTCGGCGCCCACGTCGGCCAGGGCCCGGGCCACGAGCCCGGTGCCCGCCGTGCGGCTGGTGAGGATGCGCTCCTTCTGGGCGGCGGTCCAGCGCTTCTCGGCGATGCCCTCGCCGGCGAGGTGCACGACCGCGTCCAGCCCGGCCAGGTCGGCGGGGTCGAGGCGGCCGGCGGCCGGGTCCCAGCCGATCTCGTCGGCCCCGGTCGCGGCCCGGCGCACGACGCGGACCACCCGGTGGCCGTCGGCGAGGAGGGAAGCGCGCAGGGCCTCGCCGATGAGGCCGGTCGAGCCCGTGATGGCGATGTCCATGCCCTCACGGTACCGGCGGGCCCCCGCTGCGGACCGGTCCGGCCCGCAGTCGGGTCGGGCGGGTCGGCTCGGGTCAGGGAGGGGTGAGGGAGAGGCGCAGGCGCTCGTCGCCGTCGGTGGTGTCGGCGGTGAGCGAGGCGGTGCCGTCGTCGGCGACCTCCCACCCGCGGCGCGCCTCGGCCGTGTACCCGGCCTCGGGGGTGACGTGGAGGGTCATCGTGTCGGGGTTGACCATCGGCTGGTTGGCCACCGTGAGGCGGTAGTCGCCGGCCGGTTCGATGGCGCCGGACAGGTTCAGCACCAGGGTGACGGTCTGGCCCGCCGGGATGAAGAACCGCGTCGAGTACACCGACATGCCGAACTCGCGCTCGGACTCCATGGCCTGTGGCCCCTCGCCGAGCGCCGAGCGGGCCACGGCGTCGTCGAGCTGCAGCGGGGTGTAGAAGGACAGGTAGACGCCGTTGGTGCCGAGCGGGGTGTCGCCGCCGCGGATGCGGTCGCCGCTGCTCAGGATCACGTCGGGGAGCCCCGACGCCGGCGCGTTGTTGGTGATGGTGATGGTGGCCTGGGACGACACCGCACCGCTGGTGGGGTCGTAGCTCGCGGTGTAGTCGATGGTGCGGTCCATGAAGATGTCGATCTTGTTGTTGGCCGCGTTGTTGGTGGTGAGGCCGATGAGGTCGCCGCCGGCCGGCCGCGGGTAGGCGCCGTCGAGCCCGACCCGCTCGAAGAAGTCCTGCTCGTCGGCGGTCGGGCTCCACACCATCAGCCGGCCCTGGTCGACCATGGGGCCGAGCACGTCGGTGACCTGGCGCGGCCCCGGGAGGTCGCCGCTGGTGAGCAGGTCGAAGGTCTTGCGGGTGGCCTCCTCCAGGAAGTCCTTGCGATCCGAGCGCTGGTCGAAGGTCAGGTACTGCTGGCGCAGCAGGATGTCGGCGGCGTTGTCGGCGGTGAGGGGCTCGGGGTAGCCGGTGACGGTGATCGGCCCGGTGAAGTTGAGCAGGGCCTGGAGGGCGACGGGGTCGACGGTGATGACCCCGTCGACGGGCTGGCCACCGGCCTGCGGGTACAGCTCGGCGAGCACCTGGCCCACCGTGGGCATGTCCGGCGAGAGGCCGGCGTCGCCCATGTAGTTCTGGATCTCGAAGCGGCCGTACCGGTCGAGGTACTCCTGGGGGCCGCTCAGGGTGGCGCCGTTGGCCCGCGCCGGGAGCTCGATGTCCTCGATGCTGCCCGAACGGGTCAGCTCGAGGTCGCCGTTCGTCGCGGTGAGCTCGCCGAAGCTGCCCATGAACCCGCCGAGGGCGCGGTTCTCGCTCGGGGTCAGGAAGGCGAGGTAGTAGTGGCGGGTCCCCTCGCCGCCGAGGAGCTGCGGCGCGAGCTCGACCCCCTGGATCGCGATCTCGGCGTCGGGTAGGGCGTCGTGCACCTCGCCGTCGAACTTGTCGACCCTCGTCGCCAGGGGCTCGACCAGCCACGGCGAGCGCACGTCGTCGACGGCGCCCGCCGCCTCTTCGAGCGCGGCCTCGGCGTCGCGGAGCGGCTGCTCGAAGCTGGCCACGAGCTCGAGGTCGATGGCCCCGTCCTGGAAGCGCAGGTCGTCGACGTTCGCGTCCCCTGCGGCCCGGGCCGCAGCCGAGGCGAGGTCGGCGCCCTGGCCGCTCATGATCTGCACGGCGGCGGCCTGCTGGCCGAGCACCGGGACGACCCGGGCGGGCAGCGCCCACGGCGAGGTGAGGGTGTCGTGGGCGGTGCCGAAGGAGGCGGCCGACCGGGTGAGGCGCCGGGTGGCGGCGGCGCTCTCGCCGTCGCGGGCGGCGTCGAAGCCGTTGCGGGCCTGGTCGATGCCGGCGCTGAGGTCCGACTGGGCCGAGAAGGTGGCGACGGCCAAGCCGGCCGCGGCGAGGACCGAGAACACGACGGCGCCGGCGACGGCCCAGCCCCAGGCGTTGCGGACCCGGGGGCTGCAGCGGCGCAGGCCGGACACCAGGGCCGGCGCGGTGGCGGCCGCGGTGATCAGCGCCGACGCCCCCGTGGGGTCGATGTCGTGGAGGCGCAGCAGGACCTGGACGGCGAGGCCGCCCACGACCGCGCCGACGAGGGGCTGGTACGGCCGCGACCGGCGGTCGAGGGCGGCGGCGACGAAGGCGACGGCCAGGGCGGCGAGGGCGAGCGCCAGCTGCAGGCCGCCCTGGGCGGCCGTGGCGGTGACCCCGGCCAGCACGAGCCAGGTCCAGCGGCGGGCACGGGCGGCACCGAGGACGACCACGAGCGCGAAGCCGGCGGTCCAGGCCACGTCACTGACAACCCACCCGGTGGGGGAGGCGCCGCTGAGCCCGGCGCCGATGGCGGCGAGCCCGGCGACGACCCACACCGCGGGCGCGACGAAGGCCGGCGGCTCGTGCGGCTCGGCGTCGGCGGGGGCGTCGGTGAGGTGGGTGGTGGCCAAGGGGCGGGGCGCTGCGGGAGGCGGCGGTCGGACGAGCGGGCGAGGCGTCGGCGACGCCGCCCCGCGCGCCGCCGGATCCTACCGGCGCATCGCATCGGCGTTCCGGCGGCCCGCTCGGGATCGCCGGGTGGGGGTAGCGTCGCCTCGTCCATGTCGCCCACGTCCGTCAGCCTCGTCGTCCCGGTGTTCGAGCCGGACCCCGACCACCTGGAGGGTCTGCTGGCCTCGATCCGGGACCAGGGCCGGGTGGGCCTCGACGTGGTCCTCCGGGTGGACCGGGGTGGCCCGGAGGTCGAGGCGGTCGCCGCCGCCGCGGGGCTGCCCGCCGTCGAGGTGGTGCGCAACCCGGCGCCGCTGGGCATGGTGGCGAACTGGAACGCGGCGGCCGCCCTGGCGACCGGTGAACTCATGATGGTCCTGGGCCAGGACGACGAGCTCGGGCGGGGGATGGTCGAGCGCTACGTCGCCGAGCTCGCTGCCGCGCCGGGCGTGGTCGCGGTCTCCTCGGGCGAGCACTGGATCGACGAGCACGACCGGCCGGTCGAGGTGCCGCGGCGCCCCAACCGCCGGGAGCGGATCTTCGTGGAGCAGCCCCGCTACGTCCTGACCCAGGACGACCTCGTGCGGCTCTGCCTGCGCAACGGCCAGGTCTACGGCGAGCCCTCGGCGGTGATGTTCCGCCGCGCCGCGTTCGAGGCCGTCGGCGGCTACCGGGCCGAGATGGGCCACGTCGCCGACCTCGACCTCGACCTGCGGCTCGCCGGCCTCGGCCCGGTCGTGTACCTGCGCGACCCGCTGGTGCGCCGGCGGCTCCACCCGGGCATGGCGACCCGCGACCAGCAGGCCAGCGGGGAGACCGCGGCGGCGCGCGAGCGCCTCCACCGGGCCTGGATCGACCACCCGTCCCTGTCCGGCCGGGACCGCGCCCGGGCCCGGGCGGCGCTGGCGTCGTGGGCGGCGCGCGACGTCGTGAAGGCGGTGCGCCACGGTCGCTGGTCGGTGGCCCGCGAGCAGGCCAAGGTGGTGGGTCGCTACGGCCTGAACCGGCCGGGGGCGGTGGTGGAGAACGCGGCCGAGCTCGTCACGGGGCGCAACCGGGACGCCCGCTGACGCGAGGCGGGCCGATCAGGCCTCGACGCCGGGACGGGCCAGGCCGCGCACCCGCCGGGCGACGTGGCGCCATCCCTGCACCGCGTCGATGACGACCACGCCCTCGCTGTCGTGGACGCTGAGCGGTTGGTGGTCCTGCGGGTCCACGTTGGAGCTGCCCTCGCCCGAGCCCTGGTTGGTGCTGGCGCCGGCGACGAGCGGGCCCACGAAGCGGTTGTCGACCACGCGGACGTCGGTCGCCCCCCGGACCCGGACGAAGTTGTTGCGGCAGCGCCCCAGCTCGTTGCCCACGACCCGGACGCCGGTGATCGCGGCGCCGGTGCGCAGGTCGTCGGCGACGGCGATCCCCGAGGCGATGCCCCCGCCCCAGAGGTACCCCGTCTCGTGGAAGCCGGCGTCGTCGACCCGGTTGCCCCGGATGGTCACGCCGCGCACGGGCCCGTAGTCGGGCATGGGGCGGATGCCGATGCCGGTCAGGTAGGTGCCGCGGACGTCGTTGCCCTCGACCACGACCCGGTCGCAGCCGCCGAGGGCGATGCCGTTCGAGCCCGCCCGCTCGATGCGGTTCCCCCGGAGGGTGACGTCGGTGGACTGGTCGGGGTTCCACCAGTTGCCGCCCCAGACCGCGATGGCGTCGTCGCCGGTGTCGGCGATCCGGCAGCTCTCGACGAGGGCCTGATGGCACCCCACGAGGTGGATGCCGTCGGTGCACATGTCGTGCACGTGGCAGTCCCGCAGGGTGACGTCGGTGCAGCTGTTCACGTGGAAGCCGATGCGGGGCCCGTCGCACACCTCGACGCGCTCCGCCGTGAACCCGTGCAGGTCCCGCAGGTGGACGTTCATGTCCGCGCTGGTGCGGTCGGGTGGCTGCGGCAGGGTCGAGGCGATCGTGAGGTCGCGGATCGACGTGTCGACCCCGCCGCCGAACCGGGCGTCGCCGTGGATGCTGATGCGCACCTTCGGGTACGCCACGTGGTCGAGCAGCACGACGGTGCGCCCCACCCCCTCGCCGCGGATGTGGAAGCGGGAGAACGGGAACGAGTGGTGCCGGTCGTAGCCGTCGAGGGGGCCCAGGCGGTAGGTGCCGGCGGGGAGGTGCAGGACCGCCCCCCGCTCGGGGTCGAAGCGGGGCCGGATGTGGCGGAACCCGTCGAAGTCCTCGAAGCAGGCGTGGGCGAGCACCGCCGGGCCGTCGTTGGCGACACCGTCACCGACCGCCCCGAACTCGGTGACGTCGAGCACCACGGGGTCGGCGGCCACGGGCGGGGAGGGTAGCGGGGGGTGCGACCCGCGGGCCGGGATCCCGTGGCGGAGCTCAGATGAAGTCGGTCAGGCGCCCCTCGACCGAGCGCGTGTAGCGCACGGCCGCGACGAGCAGCGCGGCGGCGATCAGCAGGTGCACCGCGAGCAGCGGCAGGTCCGGGACCTCGCCCCGGAGCACGGCGTCTCGGAAGGCCTCGATCGAGACCGCCAGCGGGCTCACCCAGGCGGTCCACCGGAACGCCGGGGGCAGGATCGATGCCGCGTACATCACCGGGGTGGCGAAGAACCCCACCCGGATGACGAGCTGCACGATGTGGGGGACGTCGCGGACGAAGGCGGCGAAGACCCCGACGAACACGCCGAGGGCCGCGCTCCACAGCACGAGCAGCAGCAGGGGGACGGGCGCGAGGACCACGGTCCAGGTGGGCCGGATGCCCTGGACGAGGGCGAGCACGACGACGGTGACGAGGCCGATCCCCAGGTCGACGAGCGAGGCCCCGACCATGGAGAGCGGCAGGGCCTCCTTGGGGAACGGCACCTTGGTCACGAGGTCGCGCGACGAGATCAGGCTGCCGACCGCGCCGCCCAGGGACCCGGCGAAGAAGGTCCAGAGCACCAGGCCGCTCCAGGCCAGGCTGAGGTAGGGCACGCCCTCGCCGGTGACGTCGAAGCTCTGGGTCAGCACGATGCCGTAGACGACGAGCACCGCGACGGGGCTGATCAGCGCCCAGGTCACGTCGAGGACGCTCTGGCGGTAGCGGGTCCGCAGCTCCCGCGGTGCGAGGACCCGCACCAGCTCGAGCGTCCACCGGGCGCGCCCGCGGAGCCCGGGGGCGAAGGTCGGGCCCACGGCCGCCACCGGCCCGGCCAGGTCGTCCCGCCCGGCGTCCGGTCCGTCGCCCGGCTCGCCGGCCGCCCCGGCCTCGTGAGCGGGCGCGCCGTCGGACATCGGGCCATACAGTGGCACAGCCGTGACCGCCGACCGAGCGGGCGTCCCCGACGCCACGTACGCCGAGCTCGCCCGCCGCCGTGGGCAGGGTCCCGTCGTGGTCGAGGAGGTCGAGCAGACGCCCGGCGGCGAGCGGCAGTGGTTCGGCGTCTACCGCTGGGAGCAGGTCCGGGCGGCGCTGTCCGACGACGCCTTGTCCGCCTGCCTGTACCACGACGAGATGGGCCTCGGCCGCCGCTACGGCGAGGTGCTGCTCGGCATGGACCCGCCCGCCCACCGTGCCCACCGCAACGTCCTGCAGCCGTCGTTCTCCCGCTCGGCGGTGGCGGGGCGGTCGCGTCGCGCCGTCACCGGCCCCGTGGACGCCGCCGTCGACCGCCTGGCGGCGAGCGGCGGGGCCGGCGGGGCGGACCTCGTGGCCGCGGTGTGCGAGCCCGTCCCGGTCGAGGTGCTGCTGGCGCTGCTCGACCTGCCCGCCGACCTCGCCGGACCGCTCCGCGAGCAGGCGGTCGTGCTCGGCCGCCAGGACCCCGATCGGGCGGTCGCCGTCGCCGACAACCTCCTCGAGTGGCTCCGGCCCGTGATCCGGGACCGGCGGGCGGCGCCACCGGCCGACGACCTCGTGGCCGTGCTGGCCCACGGCGACGTCGACGGCCGGCCGCTCGACGACGTCGAGGTCTTCAGCCACGTGCGGCTCCTCGCCATCGCCGGCAGCGACACCGTCACCCGGGCCATGGGCAACGTGCTGTGCGCGCTGCTCACCCATCCCGACCAGCTCGACGCGCTGCGCGGCGACCCCGCCCTGGTCGGCGCGGGGGTGGAGGAGGCGCTGCGCTGGGAGTGCCCGGCGGTCTCGGTGCCACGCATCGCCCTCCGTGACGTGGAGCTGGCCGGGGTGGCGATCCCCGCGGGCTCGGCGGTGCGGGTCGGCCTGGGGGCGGCCAACCGCGACCCCGACCGCTGGGCCGAGCCGGAGCGGTTCGACCTCACCCGCGCCCCCCTCCCGAACGCCGCCTTCGGCATCGGGGCGCACTCGTGCCTCGGGATCCACCTCGCCCACGCGCTGCTCGCCCACCTCGTGACGACGCTCCTCGAGCGACTCCCGGGGCTGCGTCTCGACCCTGAGCAGCCCGTGCCGGCGGTGGTGGGCACCGACCTGCGCTCGCCCGAGCGGCTCCCCGTCCGCTGGGGATGAGCCCCGGGGGCGGCCCACCGGGCCGGACCGGCCGCCGGGGGCGCTGCCGTACAGTGGCCCCATCGGAGGTCCTGGTGGATGAGGGAGTGATGCCGGACACGGGCTTCGTGGTCCGTGAGGGAGGTCGCTGGTGGTGGGCGCCGGTGCCCGGCACCACCCCGTCCCCGGCCACCCTCGACGACGTGCTCGCGCGGCTCGGGCCCGCCGACGACGCGGTCGCCCCGGGCGGGACCCGCTCCGGTCGCGACGGGCCCGCTCCCGACGCCGACCTGCTCGGCCCCGACGACGTGCTCGAGCCGGTCTGGGCCTGGGTGGGCCGGGTCGTCCCGGGCGGCCTCGAGGTCGAGGACGTCGCGGGCGACCCCCTGCTGCTGGGCCCCGACGACCTGCGCCTCCTGGACGCCCTCGACCCGTTCGGTACCACCGCCGAGGTCGCGGGCCGGGCGGGCGACCCGCCCCACGCCACGGCGCGCCTCGTGCGCCTGATGCTCGCCGGCAAGCTCCACCGCCTCGACCCCCGGGCGCCGCTGCCCCAGGCCCCGCCGCCGGCGGCCGACGAGATCCCCTCCGGCGCCGACGTCGACGCCCTCCCGGACGGGGCCGAGCTCCGCCGGCTCGCCGAGGCGGCGCGGACGTCCGACGCGGGCGGTGACGGCGATGACCGAGACGACCGCATCCCGGTGCTGGCGGTCTGGCAGGAGCGGATCGGCCCGTCGCTCGCGACGGGGATGCTCACCGCGGCGGCCCGCACCTGGCGCGACGGCGCGCTCGGTGCGGCCTACGACGTGCGCCGCCCGGTCACCGGCGCCGAGGCGCTCCGGCTGCTGGCCGGCCGGCGCGGCCCGGCGGTGCTGCTCTGCTCGAACTACGTGTGGTCGGTCGACCACAACCTCGAGGTGGCCCGTCGGGCCAAGGCGCTGTGCCCCGAGCTGGTGGTGGTCCACGGCGGGCCGAGCACGCCGAAGTACGAGGGCGACGCCGCCCGGTTCCTCGCGGAGCACCGGGCGGTGGCGGACGTGCTCGTGCAGGGCGAAGGCGAGGTGGCCCTGTGCCGGGTGCTCGAGGCGCTCGCCCCCTCGCTGCCCGCGCTCGACCCGGCCGCCCTGGCGGCCATCCCCGGCCTCAGCTTCCTCGACCCCGAGGACGGCCACCTCGTGCGCACCGGCGGGCCCGAGCGCATCGCGGACCTCGACGTGCTGGCCTCGCCCTACCTCACCGGCGAGTTCGACGACATCGACCCCGCCGCGTTCCACTTCGCCGTCTCGATCGAGACGACGCGCGGCTGCCCCTACGGCTGCACGTTCTGCGACTGGGGGTCGGCGACGCTGGCCCGCCTGCGCAAGTTCGACGTGGACCGCGTGCTGGGCGAGCTGACCTGGGCGGCGCGGCGGGGCATCGCCGCGGTGCAGCTGTGCGACGCCAATTTCGGGATCACCGCACGGGACATCGACGTGGCCCACGGCCTCGCCGAGATCGGCCGGGCCCACGGCGCCCCGCGGATCCTGGCCTTCACGCCCCCCAAGAACACGACCCGGCACCTGTCCCGGATCCTCGACGAGGTGCTGGACGCCGGCTTCCTCGTCTCGACGGCGATCTCGCTGCAGACGACCGACGAGGCGACCCTCGCCGCCGTCGACCGGTCGAACATCGCCACCGAGCACTACCTCGCCCTCGCCGCCGACCTGCGGCGGCGCGGCCTGCCTCTCACCGGCGACCTCCTGATCGGGCTGCCGGGGCAGACCTACGAGAGCTACCGGGCGGACCTCCAGTTCTTCCTCGACCACCAGATCTCGCCCCGGAGCTGGTCGCTGCGGACGCTGCCCAACGCCCCCATGAACGAGCCGGGCTACCGCGAGCGCTTCCGGATCCGCACCGGCCCCGACAACATCGTGCTCTCGACCTCGACCATGGACGAGACCGACCGCCGGCGCATGCTCGCCCTGCGCAAGGTGCAGGTCGTGGCGGACCAGTACGGCGTGCTCGCCCACCTCCTGCGCTTCCTGCAGTGGGACCACGGCCTGGCCATGGCGACGGTGCTCGACCGCCTCCGGGCGACGCTGGACGAGGCGCCAGGCCGCTACCCGCTCGTGACGTGGCTCTTCGCGCACTTCGATCTGCATCCCACGGTGCCGGTGGGGTGGGGCGCCTTCTACGCCGAGGTGGGACGGTTCCTCGCCGACGAGCTCGGCGTCGACCGCGGCGCCTCGGACGTCGGCGCCGTCCTGGCGGCCCAGGCCGCGCTGATGCCCCTGCCAGGCCGGTCCTTCCCCTACGAGGTGGCCCTGGCCCACGACGTGGTCGCCTACCACCGTGACGCCACCGCCGGCCTCTACGAGGACGGGCGGGCCTCGACGCCGCCCCGGCCGCTCGCCGCGTACCCACCCGGTCACCTCGTCGTGACGGGTGACCCGCTCGAGCTCTGCCGCGGCGGCCTGCGCTTCGCGGGCGACCCGCGGGACGAGGCCCTCCTCGGCCAGTTCTGGCTCGGCGTGGGCAGCTCGCACGAGCTGGCCAGCCCCCTCACCCGGGTGCCGCCACGGCGGCGCCAGCTCGAGATCGCCGCCCGCGAGGCGGGGCTCGAGCCGGCGGGTTCGGGCGTGGGCGGGGACGGACGGTGAGCGCACGGTTCGTCGTGCGCGAGCGGGGCGCCTGGTGGCTCGCCACCGTGCCCGGCGAGGCACCCTCCCGGGCCGACCTGACCGCGGTCCTGACGGCGATCGAAGCGGCCGTGGACCCGGTCGACGGCCTCGACCCGGTCGGTCCGGTCGTGCCGCCGGTGCCGCGGCCGCCGCGGGCGCCGCTCCCGCCGCTCGCCGCCACCGACCTGGTCGCACCCGTGTGGTCCTGGGTGGGCCGCATCCGCGCGGGCGGGGTCGAGGTCGAGGGCGGCGACGGCCACGTCCGACGGCTCGACGGCGACGCCCTCCGCCTGCTCGACGCCCTCGACGGGGCCATGACCGTGGGCGAGGTGGTGGCGCTCTCCGCCGTCACCGCCGGCCCACAACGCCTGGCGGACCTCGTCGACGCCCGCCGCGTGAAGCGGTTGCGGTCGCTCGACGAGTACCGGCCACCCCCACCCCGCCAGGACATCGACGTGACCGAGGTGCCCGCGCCGGCGCTCGAGGTGCACCTCGCGAGGGCCGACCGCGCCGCGCCGTCGGCGCCCGCCGACCGGCGGGTCCCGGTCTTCGCGGTCTGGCAGGAGCAGGTCGGACCGGCCCTCTCGCTCGGCATGCTCACTGCGTCGGCCCGTTCCTGGCGCGACGGCGCGCTCGGGGACCACTACGAGATCCGGCGGCCGGAGCGGCCCGGCGAGTGCCTCGCCGAGTTGGTTCGCCGCCCGGGGCCGGCCGTCCTGCTCTGCTCGAACTACCTCTGGTCGATCGACCACAACCTCGAGCTGGCCCGTCGGGCCAAGGCCCTGTGTCCCGAGCTGGTGGTGATCCACGGCGGGCCGAGCACGCCGAAGTACGAGGGCGACGCCGCCCGCTTCCTCGCCGAGCACGGCGACGTGGCCGACGTCCTCGTGCGCGGCGAGGGCGAGGTGGTGCTGTGCCGGCTCCTCGACGCCCTGGCCCACTCGCTCCCCGCGCTCGACCCCGCCGGCCTGCGATCGGTCCCCGGCCTCACCTTCGTGGACCCGACCGACGGTCGGGTGGTCCGCACCGGCGAGCCGGAACGGGTCGCCGACCTGGATGCCCTGCCGTCGCCCTACCTGACCGGCGAGTTCGACCACATCGGCGCGGACGCCTGGCCGTTCGCGGTCTCGATCGAGACCAACCGGGGCTGCCCCTACGGCTGCACGTTCTGCGACTGGGGCTCGGCCACCCTGTCCCGCATCCGCAAGTTCAGCGTCGAGCGGGTGCTGGCCGAGTTGGAGTGGGTCGCGGACCGGGGCATCCCCGGCGTGCAGCTGTGCGACGCCAACTTCGGGATCATCGCCCGCGACGTCGAGATCGCCGAGGGTCTCGCCGACCTGCGCCGGCGGCGCGGCACGCCGACCGGCCTCGGCTTCACCCCGCCGAAGAACACCACCCGCCACATCAGCCGGATCCTCGACGAGGTCATGGGGGCGGGCTACCTGGTGTCGACCGCCATCTCGTTGCAGACCACCGACGAGGCGACCCTCGCCGCGGTGGACCGGTCGAACATCGCCACCGACTCCTACCTCGCCCTCGCCGCCGACCTGCGTCGGCGGGGCCACCCGCTCATGGGTGACCTGCTCCTCGGCCTGCCCGGCCAGACCTACGACGCCTACAAGGCCGACCTGCAGTTCTTCGTCGACCACCAGATCATGGCCCGCACCTGGGCGCTGAAGGTCCTCCCCAACGCCCCCATGAACGAGCCGGGCTATCGGGAGCGGTTCCGCATCCGCATCGACGAGCGGGGCGTCGTGGCCAGCACGGCGCAGATGTCCGAGGCCGACGTCGACCGGGCCGTGGCCCTGCGCCGCGCCGAGATCCTCGGCAACCGGCTCGGGCTCCTGCGCCACGTGGGCCGGTTCCTGCAGTGGGACCACGGCGTGGCCGTGACCGAGCTGCTCGAGCGGGTGCTGGCGGTGGTCGGTGCCGACCCCGATCGCTACCCCCTGCTGGCCTGGGCGTTCACCCACTTCGACCTGTTCCCGACCCTGCCGATGGGGCGCCGCCGGTTCTACGACGAGGTCGGGCGCTTCGTCGTGGCCGAGCACGGGCTCGACCCGTCCGACCCCGCCTTGGCCACCGTGCTGGCCGTGCAGGTCGCGCTGGCACCGAGCCCTGAGCGGGCCTTCCCCGACACCGTTGCGCTGGCCCACGACTACGTCGCGTACCACCGCGACGCCACCGCCGGCCTCGAGGCCGACGGTCGGGCGTCGGTGCCGCCCCGGCCCCTGCGCGCCTACGCGCCCGGCTCCCTCACGGTGGCGGGCGACCCTCTCGGGCTCTGCGACACGGGCCTGCACTTCGCCGGTGACAGCCGCGACCTGCGCTTCGAGGGCGACTTCGCCATCGGCCAGAACGCTGCCAACGAGCTGGACTCGCCGCTCCTCGTGCGCCTACCCGTGTTCAGCGGCCGGGTCCTGCCCGAGGACCTCGCCGGGGCGCTCGCCGGCTGATGGCGGCGCCGATCGTCGAGATCCGGGCGCTCACCAAGGTGTTCGGCGAGGTGACCGGGCTCCGCGGTGCCGTGGGTGCGGTCCACGACGCCACGGGCGGCTCGGCGCCGGGCTTCGTGGCCCTCGACCACGTCGACCTGGCGGTGCCCGCCGGCCAGGCCGTCGGCATCATCGGGCCGAACGGCGCGGGCAAGTCGACCCTGCTGCGGGTGCTCGCCGGGATCACCACGCCGACCTCGGGCGAGGTGCGGGTGGTCGGGTCGGTGCGCTCGGTCATCGAGCTCGGCGCCGGCTTCCACCCGGACCTCACCGGACGGGAGAACCTGCGGTGCCTGGGCGTGCTGCACGGCCGGTCCCTGGCCCAGGTCGACCCCCGCACCGAGGAGATCCTCGCCTTCGCGGGCCTCGACCACGCGGCCGACCTCCCGCTGAAGCAGTACTCGCTGGGCATGCGGGCCCGCCTCGCCTTCTCCGTGGTGACCGACGTGCGGCCCGACCTGCTGGTGGTGGACGAGGTCCTCGCCGTCGGCGACCAGGAGTTCCAGGCCCGCTGCTTCGAGCGCATCGGGGCGATGGTCGCGGCCGGCACGACCCTGCTGCTCGTGTCGCACGAGATGTCGATGGTGGCCGCCGTCTGCGAGCGGGTGGTGCAGTTGCGGCGGGGCCGGGTCGTTGACGACGGGGACGCCACCACCGTCATCGAGCGCTACCTCACCCGGTCGGCGGGCAAGATCCGCGCGGCCGACACCTCGGCCGTGTCGATCCTCGGCGCCGGGCTCGACGACACCGTCGAGGTCGGCGGGCTCGGGCTCTGGCTCGACGTCGAGGCGACCGGCCCCGTGGCCCACCCCGGGGTCGGGCTCGACGTGCTCCTGCCCCTCGTCGACCCGGACAACGTGGTGAGCTCCTCCTCCGCGCCGTTGCCGCCGATCCCTGGCGCCGGGCGCTACCGGGTGCTCGGGCGGACGCGGTCGGTCGGCTACGCCGGTCGGAACATGCGCTTCCGGGTGAGCCTGCTCGACCAGGACGACCAGCGGGTGCTCGACCGGACCGCGGTCGATGCCGCCGAGGTGGGCGAGGTGCAGGGCCGTCGGCTCGGGCCGCTGGGCGCCACCATGGATCTGCCGGTGCGTTGGGAGGTCGAGGAGGCCCCGCCCGAGGCGCGACCCGCCCTGCACCGCCCGGACGCCCGGCCCGACGACGTGGTGGCGGTGACGCGTGGGGTGACCAAGCGCTACGCCACCCAGGGCCGTGGTGCGGCACTGCGGGCGGCCGCGCCCGGCCGCCTCGGACGGCTGCGCCACCCCGACCTCACCGCCCTCGACTCGGTGGACCTCGACGTCGCCCGCGGGGAGTCGCTCGGGTTGATCGGCCCCAACGCCTCGGGGAAGACGACGCTGCTGCGGGTGCGCGCCGGCGTCACCCGCCCGGACGAGGGGACGGTCGCCCTGCCCGAGCGCACCGTCGCCCTGCTGGAGCTCGGCTCCGGGTTCCAGCCCGAGCTCACGGGTCGGGAGAACCTCGAGGTGCTCGGTCGGCTGATGGGCCTCTCGGCTGCCGCCCTCCCGGCGCACGCGGACCGGGCCGTGGAGGTGGCGGGGCTCGAGGAGGTCATCGACCAGCCCTTGAAGACGTACTCGACGGGCATGACCGCGCGCCTGGGGTTGGCCATGGCCCTGGTCTCGCCAGCGGACCTGATGCTCATCGACGAGGTGCTGGCGGTGGGGGACGAGGGCTTCCGGCGCCTCGCCATCGAGACGCTCGTGGCCCGCACGCGC
The DNA here is from genome assembly GCA_041908445.1 of Acidimicrobiales bacterium. Lineage (GTDB taxonomy): Bacteria > Actinomycetota > Acidimicrobiia > Acidimicrobiales > DATDAH01 > JAEUJM01. The sequence goes on from JAYRFK010000049.1 coordinate 34,563, forward strand.
GGAGAGGGCCTGGCCGTGGTGTTCGTGTCCCACGACCTCGCCCTGATCGAGCAGGTCTGCAGCCGGGTCGTGCGCCTCGACCGCGGTCAGGTCGTCGACCAGGGCCCGACCGACACGGTGCTGGGCGGGTACGCGGGCCGCACCTGGGCCGGTGGGGTCAGCGACGGGTCGGGCGGCGTGCGGCTCCAGCGGCTCGCCCTCGCCCGCCACCAGGTCCCGACCGGTGGCCGCCTGGAGCTCGAGGCCGTCTTCGTGGTCGACGAGGCCACGCCGAGCGCCCGGCTGGACTTCGCCCTGCGCTCACCGCCCCCCGACCGCGACGTGGTCCTCACCCTCGAGGAGCGGGCGCGGGTCAGCGCGTTCACGGTGACCGTGGTGCCCCCCGGCGGGGTGCTGGTCCGGCCCGGGCGGTATCGCCTGCGGCTGTCGCTCGACGCCCACCACCTCGTCGGCGAGGTCGACGTCGTGGTGGCCGCCGTCGACGAGGACCGCCACGAGGTCGTCTCGGAGGTCTGGGAGCAGGCCCGGATCGGCGCGCCGGAGCCCGGCGCCCACGTGACCTTCGAGCCCGGGGTGGCGTGGACGCTCACGCCGGCCGAGCACGCCGCGCTCGGCGATGGGGCGCCGCCCGCCGGTCTGTAACACTGACCGGGTGGCGATCGTGCACGCCGACCAGGTCGTGGTCGACCCCGAGCTCGACGCAGCGCTGGCCTGCGACTCGATCGTCTGCGTCCCGTTGGTCGACCCCGCCGTGCTGGCCGGGGTGGAGGCCGCCTACTGGGAGATCGCCCCACCGGGAGAGTCGGGCATCGTGCTCGACTACCTGCGCAGCGACCCGGCCCTCAAGCGGCGGCTGGCGGCGCTCATGGAGCCGGTGTGGGATCAGGTCATCCCCTCGCTGCTGGTCCACCACTACCCCGTGTACACGTCGTTCGTGGTGAAGCACCCGGGCGAGGGCTCGAGCCTGTACCTGCACCGGGACCTCCACGTCGACGACGAGCGCCGGCGCCGCACCTTCGCCCTCTGGATGCCGCTCGTCGACACCGGCCCGGAGCTCGACAACGGGCCCCTGGCGTTCGTGCGGGGGAGCGAGGCGGTGCGCTACGGCAGCTTCGGTCCCAACGCGGTGGGGACCTTCGCGCCCTACGACGCGAGCCTGCGCGAGCGGCTCGAGCCGATGACGGTGGCCGCGGGCTCGGCCCTCGTCTACGACGCCCGCCTCCTGCACGCCTCCGAGCCCAACCGGTCGGACCGGCCGCGGGTCGCGGTCGGGTGCCTCCTGGCCCGGCGCGACCAGGCCGTCACCCAGGTCGTGGCCACCGGCCGCCGCCACCGGCGGCTGCACGAGGTCGATCGTGACTACTTCCTCGACCACGCCCCGGAGGACGTCGCGGTCGCGGGCATGCCCGAGCGCTACCCGGTGGTGGAGGAGTACGACGAGACGCCGGCGGTGACCACCGAGGAGGTCCTCGGCCCGGTGCTCGCACGCGGCGCGGTGCGCGAGGTGGTCGTGCCGGGCGACCTCGAGGCCCTTGCCGGCGGCCGGGCCGCGCTCCCCACCCGCCGGGGCCGCCGGCCGGGCCACGACCACGACCTCGCCGTCGTCGCCGCCGACCTGCCGCCCCTCGGCTCGACCGTGGCCGGCGGGGTCGACGTCGCGTCGGGTGACGCGGTCGGGGCGCTGGACCTGGTCCGCGACCGCCGGCGGGTCGCCCCGGTGCCCGAGGCCGTGCCCGACGTGGTCGTCCCGCTGTCGCGGTGGCGCACGCGGGATGCCACCCTCGTGGTCGTCGACGGTGGCGGCCGGCTCACGCTCACCGCACCGGCGGGCGGGCGCCACCACGAGGTCGTCGTGCTCGAGTGCCCCGCGGTGCGGTCGGGAGCCATCGCCGAGGGCCGGGTGGCCGAGCTCGACCTCGGCCTGGTGCTCGAGCTGCCGGCCGGCGAGCCCGTCCACCTCTGGAACGACGGCCCGGGCCCGCTCGTCGTGGTCGTGCGCGCGCCGGCGGGGCGCTCAGGCTGACGGCCCTGCGCCGACGCGGCTCAGGGTGACGGGCGTGGCGGTCCGGCCGGGCCCCTCGATCTCGGCCTCGGGTCGCAGGTCGGCGGGGACCCCTTCGGGCAGGCCCCGGAACTGCGGGGCCGCGGCCGCGACCTCGGGGACGTTCGAGACCAGCGGGGAGTCGAGCTCCCAGTGGCCGACGATCCAGAAGCGCTCCGTGAGCACCTCGTTGCGCGGGTCGTCGGTGGCGGTGATGCCCCGGCCGCAGCTGTCGAGGGGGTCGCCGTACACGGTCAGCTCCGTGGCCGGGTACGTCGAGAGGGGTCGGAGCGGCTCGGCGACCCCGTCGCCCCAGAGGGCGCGGGTGTGGTCGCGGAACCATCCCACCACGTCGTGGTCGAGAGCACGGGTGTCCGGGAACGAGCGGCCCACGTCCGGGAGCACGAAGGCCTGGGCGGCGAGCACGGCCTCGCGGTCGGGTGACGGGCCGATGCCCAGCTCGTGCTCGAGGAAGTCGCCCACCTCGTCGAAGAAGGCCCGCCAGCCGAGCGGGGGGGCGTTGAAGTGGTCGAAGTGGCGGCTGACCCAGTCGAGCAGGGGGTAGCGGCCGGGATCGGTCTCGCTGAGGGTCAGGATCCGGCGCACGACGTCCATGGCGGGCACACCGTGGTCCCACTGCGCGTACCGCAGCACGAGCCGGAGGATCCCGAAGCGCTCGAAGGCCGTGTAGGCGTGGCGCAGGCGCATCATCAGCCGGCGCTCGTCGCGCGTGAACGTGGCGGTGGCGACCACGACGCGGTGCTCGTCGGCCTCGATGGCCCACCGCTCGCGGTACGCGGGGTCGTTCATCGGCGCGTTGGGGAGGAGCTCGGTGATCCACATGCGCGCCGGGATCTCGTGGTCGATGCAGAACTGGAGGTCGCCCGCGAACGAGTCCAGGGTCTGGCCCGGCAGCCCGACCATGACGTCGGCGTCGAGGGGCAGGCGGCGCCGGCGGAACGCCGCAGCGAGGGCGAGGTAGTGGTCGACGGAGATGTTCGTGCGCTCGACCGCGGTGAGGGTGGCCTCGTCCCGGGTCTGCATGGCCAGCGAGAAGTGGGCGACCACGCCGGCCTCGACGAGGCGGTCGAGGATGGCGGTGAGGTGCTTCGTGGTGTTCTTGGCCACGTTGAAGCCGAAGTGGCGGGGGTGGCCCAGCTCCTTGGCGAGGGCGCCCATGCGCTCGGCGATCTCGACGTCGCGGGCGATGATGCCGAAGTTGGCGTCGGTGATGGTCCAGGCGTGCAGGCCGCGCTCGGCCGCCCAGCGCATCTCGGCGTCCACCCGCTCCATCGAGAACTTCCGGATGCGCGAGAGCGTGCTCGAGCCCCAGTCGCAGAACGTGCAGCCGTACGGGCACCCCCGGTTCGACTCGAAGATCAGGCCGAGCAGGCCGCTGGGGACGTTCCATGCCTCGATGGGCAGGTGGTCGAACTCGCCCGTGAGGTAGGGGGACGGCAACACGTCGAGGTCCGCGAGGCGGTCTCGGTCCTCGGTGCGCACGACCGCCCCGGTGTCCGGATCGCGGTAGCTGAGCCCGGCCACCCCGGCGAGGCGCCGGAGGTCGGGCTCCGGGAAGGTCGGCCCGAGGGCGGCGAGGAGGGCGACGAGGGTCTGCTCACCCTCGCCCCGCACGGTGACGTCGACGAGGCCCTCGTGGTCGGCGAAGAAGCGCTCGACGTCGCCGGGGTACTTGGGGGTGCTCGGCCCCCCGTGGACGATGACCGCCTGGGGGCACAGGGCGCGGGCCCGGCGGGCGAGGTCGAGGTCGGCCCCGATCGACCACACGTAGTTCGAGAGCAGCACCACCGCCGGGCCGTCCCGGCCGGCCAGGTCGGCGAGGAACGACTCGGGCTCCTCCTGGCGGCGGATCTCGTACCACCGGGACAGGGCGCCGCCCTCGTGGGCACGGGCGGACGCGGTGAGCATGCCCAGGGCGAGGACCGGGCCGGTGTCCACCGGGAACACGGCGTACACGGGCACCGGGCCGGCGGGCCCGCCGGGGAACGGATCGGCGAGGTAGTCGAACGGGCACGCCGGCACCGGGGCCCGGCCGTCGGGCTCGGGCCGGCCCGCTCGTCTCGGCGTCGGCGGGTCGGCGGTGTGCTCGTCGTCGTCCGGCCCGTCGGCGGAGGCGACAGACGGGGCGGCCGGGGCGTCCGTGTCGGGACCGGCGGGCGGCCAGTCCGCGGGGGAGGGGTCGGGCGCGGCCATCGTCGCCACCGGGCCTGCGGCCCGGCCGCGCAGGCGCGCGAGCAGCCCCCGGCGGGGCGCAGGGCCCGGTGGGGTCGCCGCCTCGGGGACTGCGACGGGCGGGGGAGCGGGCTCGGCCCCCCGGGGCACGCGGACCCGGCCGCTGGCCACGAGCAGGGCCAGGTGCCCGGCCAGCACCCCGCGGGGTGGGGCGTCGGGGAGGGCGCCGACGTCGTCGAGCAGCTCGGCGGCGGTGCACCACCCCCGCAGGTGCTCGAGGAGGGCGGCGGCCTCGCGGTGCAGGACCACGGGGCGCCCGTCGGTGGCCTCGACCACGAGCGTGCGGTCACGGCGGTCGGCGACGACGACCGGCCACGGTTCGAGCACGGTCCCCTCGTCGACCGCCGGCGGGAGGGTGGCCGAGGCCGGCGCCGGGTCGAGGGAGGCGGCGACCTCCGCCCACGGCTCGGGCACGGGATCGACGCCGCCGGTGGGGGTGCGGGACCAGTGGCCGCGGGCGCGCACGAGGAGGTCGCCGGACACCCGGCCCAACTCCGGCACCTCGCTCCCCGCGACCATCGAGGAGACGGTACCGGCTCCGACCCCGGGCGAGCCTCCCCGGCCTGACCGGCGCGCGGTGCCTCAGCCGTTGAGGGCGTGGTACAGCTCGGCGTTGCGGTCGAGGGCGGCCCGGTACCCCGGCGTCAGGGCGTTGCTGGCCCATTGCACCACGGCGTTGGCGTGGCCGGTGAGGCCGGGGAGCGGCCGCAGGACGTCGCCGATGAGGAGCACCCGGGGCTCGTCGGAGCGGTTCCACGCCGAGTGCGGCAGCGTGTCGTCGAAGAGGACCACGACGCCCCCGTCGAGCGACACCGGCCGGCCCTCGATCTCGTGGCCCGAGCCCGGCGGGCAGTGGACGCCGACGAGCAGGTTGAGGGCGCCGGCGTTGACGCCCCGGTGGGGCGGGAGCTCCGCCCCCGGGCCCAGCACCGACCAGATGGCGCTCAGCAGGCCGGGGATCTCCGCCAGCGCGGCGACGGTGGCGGGGAAGTGGGCGGCGAGCGGGGCGCGTGGGCGACCGCGGCTGATCAGCGCCCCCGTCCGCCACCAGCCGCCGACGTTGCCCTGCCACCCGCCGAGCATCTCGTCGATGAGGGGGAGGCGGAGCCCGGCGGCCTCGAAGCCCTCCCACTCGGCCCGGATGGCCTCGTGGGCCCCGACGACCCGGCCGTACCACGCCTCGTCGCGGATCAGGCGGGGGTTGGGCGCGTCACCGTCGACGCGGTGGATGCGGGCGGTGTTCGCGGCGACGAGGCGCTCGACCGCGCCGGCGACGGTGGGGCGCCGGGCCACGGCTCAGCCGTCCACCTCGAAGCCGCGGAGGCGGTCGGCGTCCACGGCGACGCGCACGCCGTGGGTGTGCGCGAGCCGCAGGCCCAGCCACGCGCCGGTGGCGAGCAGGGCGAGCCCCAGGATCGACACCGCGAAGGGGGCCGGCGCCACGGGGTCGTGCCACTCGAAGTCCGACGACCGCCGGAGCAGGAACGAGACCGCGAAGAGCACGAGGCACGCGTCCATGCACAGCAGGTGGCGGATGCCGGTGCGCCACGCCGGGGTGTCACGGGGGACCCGGACGAGGTCGGCGAGCCCGATCATGGCCGCCACCAGGCCCACCCCGACCCCCGCGCCGGTCAGCACGTAGGCCCCGCGCGCGTACACCCAGGCGGTGTCGGCCACCTGTGAGATCAGGTCGAACCCGAAGGCGCAGACCCAGGCGCCGACGGCCACGGCCGCGACCAGGGGGTGGAAGGGCCGGCCGTAGGGCCCGGCCCACACCCCGCCGGGTCGAGCGGCCTGCGCGAGGCCCTCGGCGGCGCTGAGCGGGGGCGCCTCCTCGGCGTCGGCGCTGAGCGCGGGCGCCTCCTCGCCGGCGGCGGCCTCGGCCGCCGCGCTTCGCTCCCGCTCCTGTCGTGCCACGCTGCGGCGCTCCTTGCTCGTGTCGAGTCGACGACGCCCTGCCATTGTGGCCGATCGCAGCGCCCCCGCCGGGTGGACCGAGGCCAGCAGGCCGCCGGCCAGCACGGCCAGCAGCGCCATGGCGGTGTGGTGGTAGCGGTCGAGCGCGTTGCCCAGCCACACCACGGCGATCGAGCCCGCGGCCGTGGCCCAGATCGGCCAGGCCCGGCGGGCCCGTGGGAGCGCGGCCAGGGCGAGCACGCCGAGCACGAGGACGACGCCGTGCCACAGGTTGGCGGCCCGGGTGAGGCGCTCGACCCGCGCCTCCCCGCCGATGTCGCGCCGGGCGCCGTCGCGGGCGTCGGCGAGCGACTGGCCGTCGCCGACCAGCGTGGCGTAGGTCTTGTCCCAGGTGAGCTCGAGCTCCTCGACGGGGTGGGTGACGGCCCACCGCAGCGCCTCGCGCTGGAGCGACGAGGCCCAGGCCGCCTCGTCGGGGTCCCGGGGGTCGAAGGGGCTGCCGGTGAAGCAGCGCGCGAAGTCGGCCTCCGTCATGTCGTCCACGTCGGCCTTCGCCCCCGGCCCGTGGCCCTGGCACAGGAAGGCGGCGCCATTGGTGGCCACCGGGGTGAGGGTGTCCACCTGCACGAGGTTGCGCACCGTCCAGGGCAGCAGCACGACGGCGACGGTGGCGGCGAGGGCCAGGGCAGGGCGCCACGCGGCCCGCCACGAGCCCCGGCGGGCCGCCAGGGCACCCACGGCCACGAGGACCAGCAGCGCGCCGGGTGGGCGCACGAGGGCGGCCAGCCCGATGAGGGCCCCGGTGCCGACGAGCGGGCCCCGGCCCACCGGCGTCGTTCGCACCAGCCAGCCGGAGACCACGAGGACCACGGCGACCACGAGGGCCGTGAACACGGTCTCGGTGAGGGCCACGGCGGTGAGGAAGATCGGGCCGACGGCCAACGCGAGCAGCCACGCGGCGGCGGTGCGCGCCCGCCGGCCGAACCAGCGCCCGGCCAGGAGGCCGCCCAGGGCCACCGTGGCCGTCCCGGCCACGACGTTCACCGCCGCCGCACCGGCCGGCAGGGCGAACCAGCCCGTGACCCGGCTCCACCACGCCACCGGCGTCAGCAGCAGGGAGTAGCCGGGCGGGTTGTAGGCGCTGACCCGGCCGAAGAGGCGGTAGGTCTGGAGGTCGGCGAACTGGCGGGCCATGGCCAGGTTGCGGCCCGTGTCGCTGTGGCCCTCGAGGGGCTCGGCGGCGCCCAGCCAGGCGACCCACGCCACGCGGAGCAGGAGGCCGGCGAGCACGGCCACCACGAACGCCCGCTGCTCGCGGGCCACGCACCACCGTGTCGCCCGCCGCACCGCGTCGGCGGCGCCGGCCGCCGTCGGGCTCAACGTCGCGAGGCGCGGGCCAGGTGCACCCAGGTGCCGCCCGCCGGGCCGGTCGCCGGGGTGGCGAACACGACGATGTCGTCCCCGTCGGCCGCCGGGATGCGCAGGGTCGTGTCCTCGCCTTCGGTCCGTTCGACCGCGGCGTCGCCGGTCAGGGGCACGGTGCGGCCCAGGGCGGCGGTGAGCTCGTCGCCGTGGAGGCCGACGACGTCGTGGTCGGGCACGCCGAGGGCGTCGGCCAGGCCGGTGGCCTCGACGATCGTGCCGCCGGCGTCGAGCTGCAGGACGGCGGCCTGGTCGCCCACGGCGGCGCGGCGCCGGCGCTCGACGGCCCCGGGGTCGGGCCGGGGGCCGAGGGCCACGGCCACCGCGCCGCCCGCGGCCGCGTTGGCGGGGTGCGCCCCGCCGTCCTCGCCGCCGCCGTGGTCGAAGGGCCGGACCATGTCCGGGTTCGGGCGCCACGTGTCCACGCCGGGCACGGATGCGCCGGCCCGCCGATCGGCCAGCTGGGCGCGCAGGCGGTCGAGCTCGCGGTCCCACACCGCCCGGCTCCCGCGGAGCTCGTGGCCCCGCGCCCGGTCGGTGGCCTCGAGCCCGTCGACCACCACGGCCAGGTCGTCGGCGTCGAGCATGTAGAGCGAGAGGTGGTGGGGGTGGCGGACGGTGTTGACCGCCGCCTCGAGGCCGCGCTCGTCGGCGGCCCGGCAGAACCCGAAGAACTCCTGCCAGTTGGGCACCATCAGGCAGAACGTGAGCCCCAGGTAGGTGCCGTGGGCCTCGGCCCGCTCCTGGAACCGGTCGAGGTTGGCCTGCAGCGTGGCCCACGACGACCCCACCCGGATCGACTCGTAGGTCTCGGCCGTCGCCGCGTCGACCGACACCGAGACCCCCACCGGCAGGCGGTCGAGGATGCGCTCGACCCGGGGCGTCCACTGGGTGCCGTTCGTGGTCACGTGGCAGTCGGTGCGCAGGCCGGCGTCGACGAGCAGGTCCATGACGCGGAGGGTCTCGGCGGCGAGGAAGGGCTCGCCCCCGAGGAACTTCACCTTGCGGAGGTGGGGCAGGAAGGCGCTGAGGTCCTCGAAGAAGGCGTCGTCGTACGCCTTGGGCAGCGGGGGCCGGTGCTCGCGCTGCGCCCGGATGGAGGACGACCACTCGCCGTCGCACATCGCGCACTGGAGGTTGCAGGTGTTGCTGAGGGCGAGCTCGAGCTGCTGGGGCCAGGGCGGGTCGTCGCTCGTCACCGGGAACTCGTCGAACCAGCGGGCGAAGGCGAGGTCCGGTCGCCCCTTGGCGATCTGCCACTCGCAGAAGTCACACCCGAGGTCGAGGTCGTGGGCGGCCAGGGCGCGGCGCAGCTCGGCCGCCCGCTCACCCCGCCAGATGTCGAGCAGGCGCTTCCGGGTCACGTTGCCGAGCAGGTGGTAGTCGTTCTGGCAGCACGCGCGCACCTGACCCCGCTGGTCGAGGTACATCGACGTGAAGGGGGCCGCGCAGGCGCCGGGCCCCGAGGGACGGCGCCGGTCCCGTCGCAGGCGCACCACCGTGGCCCTCAGCGGTGGTCCGCCCGCCGGTGGATCGGGCGGGGGCGGCTCATGGGGCGATGCTAACAACGCGCCCGTCGGCGCCCTCGGCCAGCGCGGCGAGGGCCGGGGCGAGGTGGGGGTACAGGGCCTCGGCGACGAGGCGCGCACCGAGCTCGTTGGTGTGGGCCTGGTCGGTGAGGACCGGGCCGGTCTCGCCGGCGAACGCGTCCGTCAGGTCGATCACGCCGTCGGGCAGCTGCGTGACCGTGGACCGCGAGATGCGGGCGACGGCCTCGTAGCGGAATTCGTCGAGGCCCAGGTCGTCGACCACCTGCTCCTCACCGGGCTCGAGGGCCGGGGTGTTGAACAGGTCGGGCTGCCAGGCGTGGGCCACGGGGATGCCGTAGTGCTCGCCCAGGGCGCGGGCCAGTTCGATGCCCCGCTCGTAGTTCCCGATCAGGGCCTCGATGACCGCGGCGGCCCGGGGTGGCCGGCCGAGGTCCGGCACCTCGCCGCCGAGCGGTGCGGGGTCGAGGTCCGTGCCGGTCAGCTGCCCCGCGAGCAGGCGCCGGTACGCGAACGCGGTGAGGTCCGAGGGCTCGCCGACGACGCCGATCCCGCCGAAGGCCTGCTGGAACTCGAGGGCGAGGTCGTTGATGCCGTCGTAGAAGACGATCAGGTCGGGTCGCTCGCCGGCGGCGAGGAGCTGGGACGCGAGCACCGTCTCCTGCATGTTCACGTAGCCGGGGGAGCCGAGGTTGTGGGCGCGGACCGCCACCCCGTCGGCCTCGGCCAGGCGCACGACCTCCGAGGGGATCGTGTGCTGGTCCCGCTGGGCCGAGAAGCCGAACATGGTGGACCCGCCGAGGAACCAGACGTCGATCGGGTCGCCGGCGCCGGGCGCGGGCTCGTAGCTGCGACGTTCGCGGCCCGACACGTTGACGTAGCGGCCCTGGTGATCGCGCAACGAGTTGCCCACGAACGAGGTGTAGGTGAGCCCGCCGCTCACCGCGCCGAACTCGGCGCCCGCCGCGTCCGCCCACGCGGTCCCGGCCAGGGCCGGCGAGTCGAAGGCGTCGTAGCTCGCGCCGCGCAACTGCACGGGGATGGCCGACTCGTCGGCGGAGCGGTCGAGCACACGTGGGACGAGGGCGGCGGCCAGCGCGCCGGCGGCGAGCAGGACGGTGGCGGTGCGCCAGGTGAGCCGAGGGCCCGAGGCGCCCGTCACCGGGGCACCGGTGGGCGCCTTCACCGCAGACCGCCGCGCCGCCGTGGCGGCCGACGCCGGTCGTCGTCGCCACTCGCCCTCCGGTAGGAGGCGGACGCCGACGAGACGGGCGAGCAACCCGAGCGGGGTGAGGACCAGGTAGAAGGCGACGAGGGCGACGGCGGTGCCGAGCACGGTGCCGAGCACGGCGCCGAGCGCCCTCGGCACCGCCAGCAGCGCCTGCCCGACGGCCCGCCCGGCCCGCCGGTGGGGTGGCGGGCCCACCCGGGGCGGTGCCGGTCGGCGCAGCAGGGCGGGCTGCACGGCGAGCACCCCCGCCACCAGCAGGCCGACGGCCAGTAACGGGTGCCCGAGCGCCGCAGCGGTGGCGGCGAGCGCGACGCCCGCGAGCACGGGGATCGCCCGCCTCACGGGATCCCCGGCAGCGGCTCGTCGTGGGTGATGCACGCGGCGGTGGCGTTCAGGTAGGGCTCCCAGCGGGCCTGGGGCAGCGCCGCCATGCCGCGTTCCGCCAGGACGACGACCTCGGCGGGGTCGTAGTCCGCGAACACGTAGGTCGTGATGCAGGTGGCGCGGTCCTCGTCGATGCCGAATCGCTCCTGCATGGCCCCGGTGAACGCGTCGCGGCCGACCCGAGCGTCCTCGCCGCCGCTGCTGCACGCGGTCAACAGGACCGCGAGCGCGACGACCGTGGTGCGGGACCACCCGCTGGACCGGAGCACCGCAGGAGTGTGGCATGGCCCTCATGCCCCGGGGGAGCGGCGGAGGGCGGGTGGTAGCGTCGGCCGCCGTGGCTCGGCGGCACTACCTGGCTCGGTCCCGTCACCTCCTTCCGGTGTCGACGCGGTCGGGCCGTCGCCTGCGCCGGGCGGCCGTGGTCGTCCACGGTGCCGCGGTACTCGCCCTGTTCGACCTCAACGACGCCCTCATCTCCCGCTTCGGCGGTCGGCCACCCGCGGTCTGGGATCCAGGCACGCTGGGCTGGAACCGGGACCTCGAGGGCGCCCGGGCGGCCATCCTCGCCGAGTACCGCCGCTACCGGGACGAGGTCGGCGCGCCGCCCCACGTCGCCGAGATCGCCGGCCTCGAGCCGGGCACGCCGGAGGCGGTCGACGCCGCGCCGATCGAGGCGGGCGTGTGGCGGGTGCTGATCCTGGTGGCCAACGGCCGGTGGGTCGACGAGGTCGCCCGGCACTTCCCGTCCACCGTGCAGGCGTTGCGGGGTTGCCCGCAGATGACGACCGTCGGCTTCAGCGTGCTCGAGGGCCACGGCCACATCGGCGACCACGCCGACCCCAACCGGGGGGCCCTGCGCTACCAGCTCCCCCTGGTCGTGCCCGGCCGCCCCGGGGACTGCCGCATCCGGGTGGTGGACCAGGTGATCGAGTGGCGTGAGGGCGAGAGCGTCCTGTTCGACGTGAACGTGATGCACGAGGTCTGGAACGACAGCGACGAGGACCGCGTGCTCCTCATGGTCGAGACGACCATGCCCCTGCGGTTCCCGCTGTCGGTGCTCAACCGCTTCGTGCAGCACCAGTACCGGTACCACCCGTCGCACCGCGAGATGCCGGCGCGCGTGGCCGAGCTGGCCGGTCGGCTGGCCCGGTCGGCGGCCGGCTGAGCCCGGCGGTCGCCTCGCTAGCCTGCGTCGATGGCCGCGTCGTCGAGCGAGGGACCCGGCGCGGCGCCGGTCGCCGAGCGCCCCCCGCCGTCCCGCGCCGTCCCCACCGACGCTCTCTGCCCGGCGCCGTGGATGGTCATGGACTTCGCGCCCGAGGGCAACGTCCACGCCTGCTGCGTCAACGCCGCCCACCCGCTCGGCAACGTGCGCTTCGAGACGCTCCGCGAGATCTGGGACGGGCCCCGGGCGCGGGCGCTGCGCGATGCGATGGTCCGCCACGACTTCGGCCTCGGGTGCGGCTCGTGCCGGCACCGCCTGGGCCTCGGTACCGGCGAGCCCGACCTCGCCTACTACCGCCGCAACCCCACGCCGCGGGACGTGACGTGGCCCGAGCTCATGGCCTTCGGCCTGCACAACACCTGCAACCTCGCCTGCGTCATGTGCGGCGGCAACCTGTCGTCGCGGTTGCGGACGCTGGAGGGCCGCCCCCGCCTCGAGCCCGCCTACGGCGACCGGTTCTTCGACGAGCTCGCCGAGTTCCTGCCGCACCTGCGCCGGGCCGAGTTCCGGGGCGGTGAGCCCTTCCTCGTCCGTGAGCACTTCCGCATCTGGGACCTGATCGTGGCGATGGGCCTCGAGCTCGAGGTCCAGGTGACCACCAACGGCACCGTCTGGAACGACCGGGTCGAGGCGGTGCTCGAGGCGATCCCGGTGCAGGTCACCTTCTCCATCGACGGCGCGACCTCGGCGACGAACGAGGCGGTGCGGGTCGGCACCGACCACGCCGAGGCGCTCGCCAACCTCGACCGCTTCGCCGCCTACGCCCGGGACGCGGGCACCCGCCTGGACCTGAGCTTCTGCGTCCTGCGCCACAACTGGCAGGAGATCGCCGACCTGCTCGCGCTGGCGGACGGCCTCGGCGTCGAGGCCCACCCCCAGCTCGTGCTCGATCCCGCCCACGGGCTGCAGCGCCTGCCCACCCCAGAGCTCACCGCGGTCACCGTGGTGCTCGAGCGCCAGGTGGCCGAGCTCGACCTCACCCTGCCGGTCAACCGGGAGGCGGGTGCCAAGCTCGTCGGGTGGCTGGAGGCCGAGCTGCGCCAGCGGGCGGCGCCCCGCACGCTGCGGCTCTGGGAGCCACCGGGCCCCGGCACCGTCGCCCACGCCGGCGTCACCCGCGGCGCGGCGCGGGAGCTGGGCACGCCGTCGACCGCCGACCGGCGCTCGGCGCTGGCGGCGTGGTCCACGGACGGTGTGGTCGGCGAGGTGGTCACCGACGCCGCCGACCGCGTGGTCGCCGCCGATCTCGGGGCGGTCCTCCCCGCCGGCGCCGGGCCGGTGCCCGAGCTCGTCGGGCTCGACTTCGCCGCCGCGCTGCGGTCGCTCGCCGACGCGGTCGGCCCCCACATGTGGGTGGTGGACGAGTGGATCGCCGACGACGAGGTCGACCAGACGCTGCTGCTGGCACCCTCGGCGCTGCGGGACAAGTCCGGCCTGCTCGTGCGGCTGTCCTCGGTGCCGACGGCCGACGGTGGGGTGGCCACCCTCCTGGCCACGGACACGTACTACTGGGACGGCGAGCGGGCCGCGGCGGCGCCCGATTGAGCCACGCCGGTCGCGGCCAGTCGTCACCGGCCGATCGCTAACGTTCCCGGCGATGCCGGCACGGGAGCGAGCACGGAGGCGCTCGCGCGCGTGGCTACTGCTGCCGGCCGCCCCCGTGGTCGTGGTCGCGTTCGCCGCCGGCGGCCCCCTCTCGGCGGTGCTGACGGGCCTGGTGCTCGCGCAGGCGGCCGCCCTCGCACCCCGGGCGCCGGCGCTGGCCGAGGCGATCGCCCGTCGGGTCACCGTCGCGCCCGGCCGCACCGGGCGCTGGTCCGCGGTGGCCAAGGGCGCCGCCGGCCTCGTAGCGGCCGTGGTGGGCCTCGCCACCCTCACCGTGGCGCTCGACTGGGGCGTCGGCGCGGCCCTCGACCGGCTCTCGGCGGCGCCGACGTCGGCGCCGGCGACCGACGACCTCGCGAGGGTCGAGCTGCCCGCGACCACCGACGAGCGCGTCGACAGCGACGCGTACGACGGGGTGCCGTGGGCGGACCGCTACCTGGCCGAGCTCGAGGCCGTGCGCATGACCTACGTGCCCTACCTCGGCCCCCGTGAGGAGCCGGTGCACGGCCGGTACATCAACTCGGTTGACGGGATCCGCGCGTCCTACGAGCCCGCGGGGGCGGACGACGAGGACCTCCCCGAGGTCTGGTTCTTCGGCGGCTCCACGCTGTGGGGGGAGGGCCAGCGCGACGCCCACACCATCCCCTCCGAGGTGGCCCGCCTCGCCGAGCACGCGGGCCGGCCGGTGCGCGTGAGCAACTTCGGCGAGCGCGGGTACACCGCCTTCCAGGAGTTCTTGGTCTTCGAGCAGGAGTTGGCCCGCCGGCCCGCCCCCGACCTCGCGGTCTTCTACCACGGGGCCAACGAGATCTACTCGCTGCTCGAGGAGCCGGAGAACCTGGGCGCGCAGCCCTCGACCTACCAGTTCTCCATCTACCGGCGGGCGTTCCACCGGGCGCCGCCGCTGCCCAGCCAGGTGTCGCCCGTCGAGCCGTCGCTCCTCGAGGCGTACCGCCGCACCGCCGCGCTGCCGCGCGCCGTCGGCGCGCTGGTGCCCCCGGCGGGCGCGGACGACTCGCCGCCCTACCTGCCGCCGCTCGAGGACGTGGAGCGGGCGCTGGTCGAGGCGGCGCAGATCTACCGGCGCAGCGTCCGCCTGATCCGCCACGAGGCCGAGGTCGCCGACGTGCCGATCGTGGTGCTCTGGCAGCCGGCGGGGACCCCGCCCACGCCGCCGGCGCGGGACGACTACGGCACGCTGACCGACCGCGTGGCCACCGACGGGGGTGGCATCGACCTCTCCGACGCGCTCCTCGACGCGCCCGGGCCCGTGTACATCGACGGGTTGCACACGAACGAGCTCGGTGCCCGGATCGTCGCCGAGGCGGTCTGGCCCCACGTCGCCGGCGCCCTGCCCGTGGATGGCCGGCCGTGACCGCGACCCTGCTCTTCACGCTGCTGCTGGTCGTGGTGCTCGTCGGCGCGGCACAGGTCCGCGCGCTCGGATCCCACGCCGGGCGGGTGCCGGCGGCGCGACGACCCCGCACCCGTCGTCCCGTCGGCCGCCGCGCCCGACGGCGGGCGCGCCGGCTCGGTCGGGCCCTCTGGCGGGGCGTGCCGACCGTGGTGGGCGGACTGGTGCTGCTCGTGGCCCTGGACTGGGCCGTCGGCGCCGCCTGGGACCGGGTGGTCGGTGACGACCCCGGACCGGTCTCGTCGGTGCGGCCCCTCGCCGCCCAGGACCTGCCCCCGGCCGAGGACCCCCGGGTCGACCTGCCCGCCCTGGCCGACGCGCCGTGGGCCGACCGGTACTTCGCCGAGCTCGAGACCCTCGACTTCACCTACGTGCCCTACATCGGCCCACGGGAGCGGCCGGTGCAGGGCCGCTACGTGAGCTCGGCCGACGGCGTCCGGGGTTCCTACGAGCCGGCCGGCCTCGCCGCGGATGCCCCCGAGGTCTGGTTCTTCGGCGGGTCGACCCTGTGGGGCGAGGGCCAGCGCGACGCGCACACCATCCCCTCCGAGATCGGCCGCCTCGCCGAGGCCGCCGGCAACCCGATCCGTGTGCGCAACTTCGGCGTGCGGGGCTACACCGCGCTCCAGGAGCTGCTCGTGTTCGAGCAGGAGGTCGAGCGCCGCGGGGCACCCGACCTCGCGGTCTTCTACCACGGCTTCAACGAGCTCTCGACCCAGGTCGAGGCGCCGGAGAACCTCTCCGAGCAGCCGACGGTGTTCCAGCTGGGCATCACCGCCGACGCCTTCGAGCGGGCCCCGGCCTTGCCCGGGCAGGTCGCCGCCGTGGTCGAGCCCACGGTGGTGGAGGAGTACCGCCAGACGAGCGTGCTGACCCGACTGGGCCGCGCGGTCGGCGCCCTGGGCCTCGTGGTCCCCGCCGCCGCCGACGACCAGCCGACCTACCACACCCCGCCGCCCGAGGACGTGGCGGTCGCGGTGGACCACGCCGAGGACATCTACCGCCGCACCTTGGCGATGCTGGCGCACGTGGCCGAGGAGCACGGCGTGGCGACCGCGGTGTTCTGGCAGCCCGCCGACCGGTGGGACCCCTACGACGAGTTGGGGGCCCGGGTGGCCGGCGTGGGCGGGGGCATCGACGTGAGCCACGTGCTCGACGACCCGCCCGGGCCGGTGTACCTCGACGGCGTCCACACGAACGAGCTCGGCGCCCGGCTCGTGGCCGAGGCCCTGTGGCCCACGGTCGAGGCGCGCCTCGACGGGGAGGCGGCGCCGTGAGCTGGCAGGAGGTGGACGCACCGGACGCGGCGCGACCCGGCCGCGCCGCCCGGTTGGTCCCCGTGGTGGCCCCGCTGGCCGCCGCCGTCGTCCTGTGGGCCGTCGGGCTGCCCGTGGCCGCCGCGCTCGTCGTGGTGGTGGCGGTGGTGCTCCTCGTGCTGGGGCGGGTCCGGCCGGCGGTGGCCCAGGCGGTGGAGCGGGCGCTCGCCGCCGTGGGCCGGGCCGTCGGCCACGTGCTGACCGTCGTGCTGCTCGGCCTGGTCGAGGCCGTGGTGTTCGTGCCGCTGTGGCTCCTGGCCCGGCTCGTCCGCCGTGACCCCCTGGTGGAGCGGGGGAGCGGCGCGGCCGGGCGCTGGTCCGGCCGCCACCTGCCCACCGTGCCCGTCGCCCGTCGGCCCTTCGCCCCCGAGGCGCACCGCCCCAGCCGCGGGTTCCGGGTCGCCTACCTCTCGGTGCGGGTGGTCGGCTGGGTCGTGATCGTCGCCGCCCTCAACTACGGGCTGGGCTGGCTGTGGGACGAGTGGTTCGGCACCCACGAGCAGCCGGTCGCCGCCGCGGTGTCCGAGCAGTCCGCCGCCGAGCTGGCCGCCTCGCCGGCCATGGCGGGCGCCCCGTGGGCCCGCGACTACTGGGAGGAGGTACGGGCCCTCGACTACGAGTTCCACCCCTACCTGCTCAGCCGGGTGGCGCCCGTCGACGGCCGCTACGTCGAGGTGGAGGGCGCCGAGCGCCGCTCCTACGAGCCCGCGGGCCTCGCCGCCGACGCCCCCGAGGTCTGGTTCCTCGGCGGAGCCGCCCTGTGGGGCGAGGGCCAGCGCGACGACCACACCGTCCCCTCCGAGGTGGCCCGCCTCGCCGAGGCGGCCGGGACGCCCATCCGGGCCGTGAACCTGGGCCAGCCGGGCTACACGAGCTGGCAGTCGGCCCTCCTGCTCGAACAGGAGCTCGCCGTGCGCCCGGCGCCCGACCTCGTGGTGTTCTACGACGGGGCCGACGACGTGGCGGTCCAGCTCGAGCGGGCGAGCACCGATCCGACCCACTACAACGTGGACGGTGTCACCGAGGCGCTCACCGGCCGTGACAGCGCACGGGAGCAGGCGCAGGACTGGTGGGAGTCCTACCGCGAGACCAGCGTGGTGAACCGCCTCGTGGACCGCCTGCAGGGCCTCGTGGGCGCCCAGGGCCTGTTCGGGTTCCAGGGGGTCGCCGGCGCCGAGGGCCCGGGCCTCGCGGGCCGGGTCGCCGACCTGCACGCCCGCAGCGTCGACCTGGCGGCCTTCGTGGCCGGCGAGCACGACGTCCCCGTCCTGTTCGCCTGGCAGGCCGCCACCGCGGTGCCCGGTGACGGGGGCGCGTACCGTCGGGTCGTGCGCGATCCAGACACGGGGCCGGCACCGGTGCTCGACCTCAGCGGTGCCCTCGACGACGTGGACGAGGCGGTCTTCCTCGACGGCGTGCTCACGAACGAACGGGGGGCCGCGCTCGTGGCCGCGCGCCTGTGGCCGGACGTCGAGGCGGCCCTCGGGTGACCCCCGAGCCGCGGGCCGTCACCGCGCCCGTCGAGGTCGACTCGTGCCGGGCGCCCTGGGTCTCGCTGCGGCTCTCGCCGAGCGGCGTGGTGCAGGCCTGCTGCGTCAACGACGAGTACGAGCTCGGCCGGATCGGCGAGACGTCGCTCTCGGCGATCTGGTGGGGCGAGCGCGCCGACGCCCTGCGCCGGGCGCTGGCCGCCGACGACTTCTCGCTCGGCTGCGCGGGCTGTGCCGTGCCGCGCGACGCCGGCCGGCGCGACCAGAGCCTCGCCGCCGACTACGACCACCTCCCGCTCACCGGCACGCTCACCTGGCCCGTCCACCTCGAGCTCGCCCTGTCGAACACGTGCAACCTGCAGTGTGAGCAGTGCAACGGGGAGCTCTCGTCGGCCATCCGGGCCCAGCGTGAGGGCCGGCCGCCGCTGCGCTCGCCGTACGACGACGCGTTCTTCGCCGAGCTGGCCGAGTTCGTCCCGCACCTGCAGGCGGCGACGTTCATCGGCGGCGAGCCGTTCCTCGCCCGCGAAGCCCGCCGGGCCTGGGACCTGCTGCTGGCGCTCGACCGCCCGCCCGAGGTGTGGGTCACCACGAACGGCACGGTCTGGGACGAGCGGGTCGAGCGGTACCTGCACGGCCTGCGGATGGGGGTCTCCCTGTCGATCGACGGTGTCCGGCCCGAGACGATCGCCGCCCTGCGGGTGGGAGCGGACCCCGACGTGCTGCTCGCCAACCGGGACCGCTTCCTGGCCGCGACCCGGAGCTACGGCCGCGGCTTCAAGCTGAACTTCTGCGTCATGCCGCAGAACTGGCGGGAGTTCCTGCCGTTCCTGCTCGAGGCCGACCGCCTGGACGTGCCGGTCTACGCCGCCCGGGTCCAGCGACCCGCCACCCACAGCCTCTTCGAGCTCCCGGTGGCGGAGCTGGCCGAGGTCGTGGCCGCCCTCCGGGCCGAGGAGGCCGGGGCGGCCGCCCGCCTCGGCCGGAACCGCCGGGTGTGGGACGCGATGGTGGCCGAGCTCGCCGCCCACCTCTCGGCGCGGGAGCGGGACGGGGCCGAGGAGACGGCGGTCGCGGTGCCGTCGCCCCGCCGGGTCGTCGAGCAGGCCACCGCCGAGCTGGTCCGGCGCGAGGCCGAGCTCGCTGCGGAGGGGGGCGTGACACCGGCCCGCCTGGTCGTGCGCGACGGGCGGGTCGCCGAGGTCGCGGCCCCGCCCTGGTCGGCGTTCCTCCGGCTCGACCGGTGCGTCGGCGTCGCCCAGGAGGATCTGCTCTCGGCGGTGTCGACCGCAGTGGGGGCACCCGTCGAGCCCGAGCCCGTGCCGGGGGAGGAGGCGTGCTTCGGGGTCCGGTTCACCGCGCCCGACGCCGGCCGGCCGGTGCGCGTGCACTCGCTCGCCGTCCACCGGGGCGCCAGCACGGTCGTCCTCGTGGGCCGGGTGGGCCCGTGAACGTCCGTCAGGCCTCGGCCGCCGCCCAGTCCGGCGCCTCGTGGCTCCAGGCCGTGGCCGCGACCGAGCCGGTCACGACGCCGTCCTCGACCAGGGCGTAGGAGCACACCCGCAGGTAGGTGGGCGTGCCGTCGAGGTCGCGGTAGACGACGTGGCGGATCGAGACGCCGTCGACGACCTCGTCGCGCAGGGCCCGGACGTGGTCGCCGAAGCGCTCGCTCAGGCCGGCGGCCAGTTCGGGGAAGGGCCGACCGACGCAGTCGGCGGCGGGCACGCCGAGGAAGTGGGGCGCGTCGCCGGTGGCCACGGACCGGACGACGTCGTCCCGGTCGCAGCGGACCACGGACACCTCGCACGGGGGCATCCGCCGCCGGGCCCGGTCCACGGCGGCGGCCTCGGTCATCGCCGCGCCCGCGCCCGAAGCCGACTTCAGGGTGAGGGGGACCGGGGCCGGCTCCTGCTGCTGGAAGTACACCGACCGTGGGGTGATGGATCGGTACGGCTGGTCGACCGGCGTGGCCGACGCCTCGGCCGCCGCCCGTTCGCTCCACGTGCGCAGGCGAGCGAGCTCGCTGACCCACAGGTCGTGGTTCGTCGACAGGTGGGCACGGCGGGTGGCGTCCTCGGCCTCGAGGGCGGCGAGCACCTCGTCGAACTCGGCCAGCGGGAGGTGGTACAGGCTGTACCGCGGGTGGATCACGGTGTTCACGAAGACCCGGCAGCCCCACTCGTCGGCGAACTGCAGGTAGGCGCCGAACTCGTGCCAGTTCTGGCGCATGAGGCAGAACGTCAGGTCGAGGCTCGTGCCCCGCTCGGTCGTGTACGCCCGGTAGCGGGCCAGGTTCTCCATGAGCCGGTCGTAGGAGGCGCCCACGCGGATGGACTCGACGGTCTCGCGGGTGACGCCGTCGAGCGACACCGCCATCGACACCGGGAGGCGGTCGAGGATGCGCTCGACCCGCTCGTTCCACTGGGTGCCGTTGGTGGTGAGGTGGCACGCCACCGTCACCCCCTCCTCGACCATCAGGTCCATCACCCGCAGGGTCTCGGCGGCGAGGAAGGGCTCACCGCCGAGGAAGCGGGCCTCGTCGAGGTGGTGCAGGAAGGGCCGCAGGTCCTCGAAGAACTCGTCGTCGTAGGCGCGGGGGAGCGGGGCGCGCCCCTCCCGTCGGGAGCGGATCATGGACGACCACTCGCCGTTGCACATGACGCACTCGAGGTTGCAGGTGTTGCTGAGGGCGAGCTCCAGGCGGCGGGGCCACGCCGGGCGCCGCTCGGTCACGGCGAGCCCCTCGAAGCTGTGGAGGTAGGCCGACTCGGGGCGGTCGTCGTCGACCTGCCAGGCGCAGAAGCGACAGCCCCGCCCGAGGTCGTAGCCCTCCAGGGCGGCCCGCAGCGCCTCGGCCCGCGCGCCCTGCCAGATGGCGGGGAGGCGCTGGCGCGTGACGTTGCCGAGGGGGTGCTCGGTGTTCTGGCAGCAGGCCAGCACGTCGCCGTGGGGGTCCAGGTAGAGCGACGTGAACGGCGCGTAGCAGGCGGACCGCACCGCCTTGCCCGTGAGGTCCCGGGCCCGGTCGAGCGCCTCAACCTGGTCGGGTCGCACCGCGATCCCCTCCGTCCATTGCTCGGCCTCCCCGGCGACGGGCCGAGTCTACGGAGCCGACCGCGGATCGGGTGATCGGCGGCGGGCCGCCCCTTGTACGATCGCCTCGTGGATCCCCGCCACGACGAGGTGGCCTGCCTCGCGCCCCACGTGGCCCTGCGGTTCTCCCCCAACGGTGCCGTCCACGCCTGTTGCGTGAACGACGGGTTCCCGCTCGGCCGTGTGGGCGAGCAGTCGCTCCCGGCCATCTGGCAGGGCCGGCCGGTCGCCCGCCTCCGGGACGCACTCGACCGCGGGGACCACTCGCTCGGGTGCCGGGACTGCGGCGTCCAGCACGCCGCCGGCCAGCGCCGGCACACCCACGCCGTGGCCTTCGACCGCTTCCCCCGGCCCGCACGGCCGCTGCCCTGGCCCAAGCGCGTGGAGTTCGCGCTGTCGAACGCGTGCAACCTCGAGTGCGTCATGTGCAACGGGGACCTGTCCTCCTCGATCCGCGCCCACGTCGAGGGCCGGCCGCCGCTGCCCCGGGCCTACGGGGATGCGTTCTTCGAGGAGCTGGCCCCCCTGCTCGCCCACGTCGAGGTGGCGGTCTTCATCGGGGGCGAGCCGTTCCTGTCACCGGAGTGCCGTCGGGTCTGGGACCTCCTCCTCGAGGCCGGGCTCGCCCCCGAGGTCCACGTGACCACCAACGGGACGATCTGGAACGACCGGGTCGAGCACTACCTGCGGGCACTGCGCATGAACGTGGCGATGAGCATCGACGGCGTGAGTGCCGCGGTGAACGAGTCGATCCGCGTCGGCTCCCGCCATGCGGAGGTGCTCGCGAACCGTGACCGCATCCTCGAGGTCACCCGATCGTACGGGGGCGGGTTCGGCCTCAACTTCTGCCTGCTGCGGCGCAACTGGCACGAGCTCGACGCGTTCCTCCAGGAGGCCGACCGCCTCGACGTGGACGTCCACGTCATCCCGGTCCACTACCCGCGCGCGGAGAGCCTGTTCGCCGCGCCCGCCGACGAGCTGCGTCGGGTCGTCGATGCGCTCGACGCGGCCACCGTCGTGCTCGGGCGCAACGCGGGCGTCCGGTCGGCGATGGTCGCGTCGCTCCGCGACCGACTCGAGCGACTCGAGCGGGGGACCACGGTGACCATCACCACCGCCATCGAGGCCGAGGCGCTCGACGCGCTGCGGTCGCAACTGACGACGTGGGCCGGCCAGGAGCCCGTCGTGGTGCACGCGCCGCGCGGCGTGATCGCCGACGTCGAGGTCCCGCCCTGGGCGGGCCCGCTCGGGCTCGAAGGGTTCGAAGGTCGCCCGTTGGACTCGCTCGACGAGGAGCTGGCCCCCCGGTTGGGACCGAGGGTGAACCTCGAGATCGAGGGCGGGGACGCCGGCTACTACACCGTCCAGTACGACCACGATCAGCCGACCGGTGCGGTCACGTTCCGCAGCGTCGTCATCCCCGACTGGGGCGTGATGACCGCGACCCGGGCCGAGGCCCTGGCGGTGCGGTCGTGATCCCCGCCTGCCGGGCACCCACGTCCGCCATGCACTTCTCGCTCACCGGTGACGTGCACGCGTGCTGCCAGAACGGTGCCTACTCCTACGGCAACGTCAACGAGCAGCGCCTGCGGGAGATCTGGGTGGGGACGTCGCGGCGGGCCATGGCCGAGGACCTGCTCCACGGCCGGTACCCGACGGGGTGCGAGCTGTGCGAGGTCGAGCACGCCATCGGGAACCGCCAGGCCACCCCGGCGCAGGCCTTCGACCACTTCCCGGCGGAGCCGGCGATCTGGCCCCGCCTGCTCGAGTTCACCCTCTCGAACCGCTGCAACCTCGAGTGCGTCCAGTGCAACGGCGACAACTCCTCCACCATCCGCGCCAGGCGGGAGGGCCGACCACCGCTGCCGTCGGCCTACGGCGCCGACTTCTTCGAGCAGCTCCCGCCGTTCCTCGAGCACGCCGAGGTGGTCTCGTTCCTCGGGGGCGAGCCGTTTCTCGCGCCCGAGGCCAAGCAGGTGTGGGAGCTGCTGCTCGCCGCGACCAACCGGCCGGTCGTCCGGGTCACGACGAACGCGACGGTGTGGAACGACGCGGTCGAACGGGTCGTGCACGGCCTGGCGATGCACGTCGCCGTCTCCATCGACGGCGCCACCGCGGCGACCTACGAGTCGATCCGCGTCGGCGCCCGGTTCGACCGGGTGGTGGCCAACCGGGACCGGTTCCTCGACGCCTGCCGGAGCTACGGCGGGATCCTCCACCTCAACTACTGCCTCATGCGGGCCAACTGGCACGAGCTCGGCCGGTTCCTCCTCGACGCCGACGCGCTCGACGTGGACGGCAACGTCATCCCCGTGTTCGGGCCCTCGCAGCACAGCCTCTTCACGCTCGACCACGCCACGCTCGCGCCGATCGTCGCGGCACTCGAGGACGAGGACCGCAGGATCGGCGAGCGCCTCGACCGCAACCGGCCGGCGTGGTCGGCGACCCTGGCGCGCCTGCGGGCGCAGCTCGCGTCCTCCGACTTCGCCGAACGGCGGACTCGTCAACTCGTCCACATCCGCTCCCGCGAGGCCACCCGGCGGCAATTGCTCGACGGGCTCGTGGGTGCGCTCGGCGTGCACGTGTCCCGCGAGCGGCGCGCCGAGGTGGCCCGCCGTCGCCACGAGGAGTCGGAGCGGCTGCTCCGCATCGAGGCCGAGGCGCTGCGCTCGTGGTCGGGGCGACCGCCGATCGTCGTCGCCTTCGACGACGACGACGTGGTCACCTCGGTCGACGTGCCCGAGTGGGGTGGGGTGCTCGCGCCAGGTGACTGGGCGGGCCTGGACATCGCCGAGCTCGGTCGCGTGACCGAGGCACGGCTCGGTGCGGTCGAGCTCGGGCCGGTCGAGGACCGCTCGGACGGTGACGGCCTGCTCCTGGTCAACGAGTCGACGGTGGCGGCCGACGGTCGTCGGGCCCACTTCCGGACGGTGCAGGCCCCTGCGCTCGGTCGGATGTTGATCGCCTCGCCGGACCTCGGCGTGCCGGTGCCGGTGGGCGGCGGCGCCGGCTGATCGGGCGGCCCCGCCCCGTGGCCCGCCGTGGCCTCAGGGAGGCGTCGGCCGGGGTGGCGGCGAGATGCGGACGGGCACGCCCGCGCCGGTGTCGCCGCGGGCTGCGGCCTCGTCGCGCCAGGTGGCGACCTGGGTGTGCACGAAGCGCTCGAACACCTCCCGGTTGCCGCGGCACGCGTCGCCGGCGGGCCCCTCGGCGGGCTCGGGCAGGGCCTTGGCCGCCAGGGTGTCGTGGATGTGGCCCAGCTCCTCGGCGGTCAGGTTGTGCAGCGCGAGGTGCTCGGGGTAGCGGATGGTGTTGAACCAGAGGAACACGTTCCGCTCGCTGGCGAACCAGACGAAGTCGGCCATCTCGTCCCAGTTCACCCGCATGGGGTTGACCATGACCGCGAGGTTCCGGCCGCCGGCCTGGCAGTAGCCCCGGTACTCCTCGAAGTTGGCCAGGACCTCGTCGAGGTCACCGTTGACCCGGATCTCGGCGTAGCGCTCCGGGATGAGCGAGTCGATGGAGAGGTTCACGTGCACGTTGCAGCGCTCCATCATCCGCCGGGCCTTGTCGTTGATGATGGTGCCGTTGGTGGCGATGGTGATCTTGAGGTCGGGCCGGATCTCGGCGACCCGGTCCGCGATCTTGTGGACGATGGGCTGCATCAAGGGCTCGCCCCCGTTGAACCGCAGCTCCCGCAGGTGGGGGAGCAGCTCGGCGACCTGGTCCACGAAGGTGTCGTCGTAGGGGCTGACGAGCGGCGGCAGGTGGTCGCGGTTCCGGCGGATCTTCGACGACAGCTGCCCCGAGCACATCACGCACTCGAGGTTGCACAGGTTGGAGAGCTCGAGCTCGAGCATGGTCGGCCACTCGCCGATCGGGTGGTCGTTGTCGTAGGCCGCCGCGAGCGGGAGGTTGCCCGTCTCCACGTTGTGCTCGCAGACCCCGCAGGCCTTCGGGAACCGGTGGTCCCGGTGGGCGGCACGGAGGTCCGTGAAGAGCCGTCCGTTCCAGATGTCGGCGATCGAGGTGTCCGGTGACCACCGGGGGGTCGACGGGGTGAAGTGCAACCAGCACGGCGCCACCTGGCCGTCGACGGTGAAGTACAGGTTGGTGAGCGGGGCGTTGCACACGCTGTCCCGGTAGGGCGTGTCGCGCGACGCCTGCCACGCCGCGAGGGGATCCGTCGGCGCGCCCTCCGTGGCGTCGCGGCCCGCGGTCGGACGGCGACGCCGGCGGGCCAGCACCTGGGTGAGTCGGGGGGCGATGGGTCGCAGTGTAGGGAGGTCGGATCGGTGGCGGTCAGCCCTGGCTCACCGCTGCGAGGAGGCGGCGGGCGCCGACGCTGACGTCGTGGTGGCCGCGTGCCGCGTCGGTGCCGGCCTCGACCACCCGGCGGCGGCGCTCGGGATCGGTCACCAGTGCGGCCACCGCCTCGACCAGCGCGTCGACGTCGAGGTAGGGCACGGCGACCGCGGTCGCCCCCGCCGGGGAGTCCCGCAGCACGTTGTCGGTGCGCACCACGGCGGTACCGAGGCCCACCGCCTCGAACACGAGGAGGTCCGCCGGCTCGCGGCGCGTCGAGCACACGAGCACGTCCATGGCCGCGAGGAAGTCGAACGGCTTCGAACCGCTCACGATCGTGGTGAGGTCGTCGACGCCGGCGTTGCGCAGGTCGTGGCGCAACGGCCACAGGGCGCGCTCGTCGTCGTCCTCGGCCACCCAGAGGAAGCGGAGGGGGCGATCGGGGAGCCGGCGGCGCAGGGCCCAGGCCATCAGCACGAACTGCTCGGGCTCGGCCCACCAGTCGGGGGGCCCGAACGCGCCCACGACGAGATCGTCCTCGCCGACCCCGAGCTCGGCCCGCGTCGGCGGCTGGAGCGACACCAGCGGCCCCTGGACCCCGGCGGCGATCACGTAGTGGTGCACCACGATCCGGGAGCGGGCCACCCCGAGCTCACGGCAGAGGGCGTCGGCGATCTCGTCCGAGCCGGCCACGAACACGTCGGCCCGCGCCGCGATCATGTCCCGGTCGGCGGCGCTCAGGCGGTCGCCGTCCAGCTCGGCCACGTCGTGGACGTGCACGACCGACCGGGCGCCGGGGCCCACGGCGAAGCCGAGGATGCGGGCGGCCTCGAGGCCGTTGACGTAGAGCAGGTCGGCGCGCCGGCGCTGGAGCACCCACCAGCGCAGCCGCAGGCTCTTGAGGGCGCCGGTGAGGCGGCGGAACCCGAGCACCTCGGCGACGCGGGCGGGCCGCCAGGCGTTGAGCTCGTCGAGCACCCGCACGGGGGCGAGCTCGGCGAACTGGTCGAGGAGGGGTCCCTCGTGCCAGGCGAGGACCTCGGTCTGCACGTCGGTCGAGAGCCGCAGCCACCGCAGCAGGTACAGCAGGAACACCTGGCCGCTGCCCACGACCCCGTCGCGGGTCACGAACACGATGCGCTCGACGCCTAGATCCACCGCTCGAGCTCCCGGTGGATGGCGGCGGCGCCCACGTCGGGGCCGTTCTCGGCCCGCGCCTTGGCCTGGGCGGCCCGGCCGAGGCGCTCGCGGAGCGCCGGGTCGCCGAGCACCTCGAGGGTGCGGTCGGCCATGGCGTGCAGGTCGGGGTAGGGGACCACGAAGCCGCGCTCGCCGTCCCCGACGAACTCGGGCATGCCCCCGTTGTCGAAGCAGATGATGGGCACGCCGATCGACGCGGCCTCGAGGCACACGAGGGGGAAGGCGTCCTCGCGTGCAGGGAGCAGCAGGACGTCGAAGAGCCGGAACCAGGGGATGGGGTCGGCGTGGTGGCCGAGGAAGTGCATCCGGTCGCCCAGGCCGGCGTGCTCGACGTCGTAGCGGATCGGGTCGAGCTCGGGGCCGCCGGTCTCACCCCCGACCCAGACGAAGTGGGGGGCGGGCCCGTCGTGGCGGTCGCCGACGAGGCGGGCGACCTGGACGAACAGATCGGGGGCCTTGCGCCAGTGGGTCAGCCCGGCGGCGCCGACGACCGGGGCGTCCTCGGGGATCCCGAGCGACGCCCGCAGGGCCGCGGTCTCCTCCGGTGGCGCGGTCTCGGGGGGGAGCGCCACGAAGCCGTACTGGCGGGTGATCTGGTCGGGGGTGGCCCCGAACACCCGCTCGGTCTCGGCGGCCACGGCGTCGGAGACGACCACGTAGTGCCGGGTCACCTCGCGGATCAGCTCGCGGTCCTCGGGTGGGAGGTGGAAGTCGAGGCCGATCGAGAGCTCGTGCACGTGGGTGAGCACGATGGGGTCGTCGAGGCGCAGGTAGCGCAGGGGCCGGACGCTGCCACACGTGTTCACGTAGACGACGTCGAAGCCGCGGACCGAGCGCATGCGCCAGCGCAGCGCCGCCGCCCGGATGCGGGGGGCGTGGCGCTCGAGGCCGAACTTCCAGGCCAGCGAGTCGAGCACGACCGCCGGCCGGGGTGGGTCCCACTCGTCGAGGATCCACACGGGGGCGAGGGTGCGGAACTCCTCCTCGAGCTCGCCGCCCTGGAGGAAGAGCAACCCGAAGTCGAGGTCGGTGTGGGCGCGCAGCCAGCGGGCCAGGTGCAACAAGATGATGGGGGGGCCGGTGCGCTCCGCGGCGTGGGAGAGGAACAGCACCCGGCCACGGCGGGACCGCCGCCGCGTCACCGCCGTCACCGAGCCGGCACCCGGAGGAGCTCGTCGGCGAGCAGGTCGGCGCTGCGGTCGAGGTCGTGGTGCAGGGCCACGTGGCGCACCAAGCGCTCGCCCAGCCGCGCCCGCTCGGCGGGGGAGCGGGCGAGCTCGACGAGCTCGGCGGCGAGGCGCTCGGTCTCCGGGTAGGGCACGACGCGGCCCCCGCCCGATGCTCGGGCGAGGTCGGCCATGCCCCCGGTGTCGAACGTGACGACGGGGACGCCGAACGAGGCGGCGGTGAGGCAGGCGAGGGGGAAGTCGTCCTCGCGCGAGGTGAGGGCGTAGAGGTCGAAGGCCCCCAGCCACGAGTCGATGTCGGCCTGGTCGTCGACGAAGCGGAGCCGGTCGCCGAGGCCCAGCAGGGCGAGGTCGGCGGCCTCGTCCCAGTGCGGCCCCGAGGGTAGGGGGGAGCCGACCCACACGAAGCGCAGGTCGAGGTCGGGGGCGTCGCGGCACGCCCGCCACGCGACCTGGGCGAACAGGTCGGGTGCCTTTCGCCACTCGCGGGCGCCGCACGCCCCCACGACCACGGCGTCCGGTCCGGCGCCGAGGTCGCGACGCACGGCGTCGCGGTGGGCGGCGCCGCTCCCGGGCGGCACGAAGTAGGGCACCCGACCGATCTTGCCCCGGGGGACGCCGTGGTGCCGAACCAGGTTCTCCTCGGCGCAGTCCGGGCCGACGAGGAAGCGGTCGGTCTCCTCCACCAGCCAGCGGTGGTCCTCGGGGCTCAGCCAGTACCGCAGGCCGATCTCGAGCTCGTGGACGTGGGTGACGACCGCCGGTGGGCGGTGGCCCGACTCGCGCAGGGCCCGGATACTGACGGCGGTGTTCACGTAGGCCACCTCGGCGCCGCGCAGGAGCGCCTCGGCCCCGGCGGCGTCCTCGGTCCACACCCGGGTCGGGCACCGTGCGGCGAAG
The DNA here is from genome assembly GCA_041908445.1 of Acidimicrobiales bacterium. Classification (GTDB taxonomy): domain Bacteria; phylum Actinomycetota; class Acidimicrobiia; order Acidimicrobiales; family DATDAH01; genus JAEUJM01. Next base: position 63,096 of record JAYRFK010000049.1, read on the forward strand.
TCCTCGACGAGCTCGCCCCCGTCGAGGAGGACCACCGAGAGGTCGAGGTCGTGGCGACGCACGAGCCGGTCGATCACGCCGAGGGCGAACAACGGCGGCCCGGAGCGACGGCCCTCGTGGACCACCACCGCCACGCGGCGAGCGGTCACGGCGCCGGCGTCCCGAGCAGGTGGGCGAGGGCGCGTCCGACGGCGGTCGGGCGGGGCCGGCCGAGGGCGTCGACGACGGCCGCGGCCATCGCCGCGGTGTCGGGGTAGGCCACGGCGGTGCCCCGGCCGAGCGTCATCGCCTCGGCGGCGGGCAGGTCGAAGCGCACGACCGGCACCTCGAGGACGTCGAGCAGGGCGGCGAAGGGCTCGTCGAGCGGGGTGAAGACCTGGGGTACGTCGCGGTCCTCGGCGACGAACCAGCCCACGGTCGGGTCGTAGGGCACGGCGAAGGGCCGTCGGGCGGGCAGGACCACCACGTCGGCCCGCCGCACCAGCTCGTGCCAGTCGTCGCGCTCGCCGCACCAGTGCAGCGCGTCCGCCAGGCCGAGGCGCTCGGTGTCGTAGCGGTAGGGGAAGTGGTCCGGTCCCTCCGGGTGCCCGCCCACCCAGGCGAAGTGCACCGGGCGGTCGGGAAGGGCCCGCCGCACGCGCCCCGCGACGGCGACGAACTGGTCCGCGCCCCCACCCCAGTCGATCGGGCCCAGGCCCACCACGAGGGCGACGTCGTCGGGGATCCCGAGCGCCCGGGGGGCGGTCGGGGGCGGCAGGTGCAGGTGCAGGGACCAGTGCAGGCGGTTCCACAGGTTCGGGACGACCTCGACCCGGGGCCGGGGATCTGCGGCCCGGCAGGCCGCCGCCGTGTCCTCGTCGACCGCGAGCACGGTGTCGCCCGCGGCCAGGGTGACCTCGAGGGACTCGGGAGGCTCGGCCTCGCGCCAGCCCAGGACGACGCCGACGGGGGCGCCGGGGGGCAGGTAGTGCGGCATCTCGGGCCGGAGCAGCCCGAGCACGAGCACGCACCGGGGCGGCCGGGCCCGGGCCCACCACGTGCGCATCCGGGCGTGGCGGAGCCGGCGCGCCAGGGGCCGCAGGTGGTGCCCGGCCAGCCAGATCGGCAGCCGCCAGCGGTTCACGTCCTCGATGTCACCGACGGGCCCGAGGGCGTCGAGGTCGAGGACGGACTTGCCCCGGTCCCAGCAGATGACCGACAGCTCGTGGCCGTCGGCCCGGAGCCGGTCGAGGAGCAGCGCGTGGGCCCGACGCTCGGCATCGGCGCGGACGGCGTGGACCACGACCACGACGTGCGGGGGACCGGGGGCGGTCACCGACGGACCAGGTCCGTGAGCACGGCGTGCAGGGCCGGTGCCGCGACCTCGGTGAGGTGGTGGGCCCGGACGTGGGCGGCCAGCGTCGTGGCCTCGCGACGGCGCCCGTCCTCGTCGCCCGCCCAGCCGGCCAGGACCGCGGCCATGGCGGCCAGGTCGGGGTAGGGCACGACCGCGCCGGCACCCGCCGCCGCGACCAGCTCGACCATCCCGCCGGTGTCGAAGGTGACGAGGGGCACCTCGGCGGTGGCCGCCTCCAGCGCGGCCAGGGGGAAGGCGTCCTCCCGCGACGTGAGGGCGAAGGCGTCGGCGACCCGGAACCAGGCCCCGGGGTCGTCCTGAGCCCCCACGAACCGCACCACGTCGGCCACGCCCCGGTGGTGGGCCTCGTGGTCGAGCGGCCACCAGGTCGGGCCGTCCGTGGCGCCGCCCACCCACACGAGCTGGAGCGGGCGGTCGACCGCCCGGCGCAGCTCGGCGGCGAGGCCCACGAACAGGTCGGGGCCCTTGCGCCACTCGGTCATCCCCGACCCGACGACCACGAAGGCCTCGGGGTCGAGCCCGAGGGCGTGCCGGGCGGCGGCCCGGTCGGCGCCCGTGACCGGCGCCACCGGCTCGACGAACTCGTGGTGCACCTCGATGCGGCCGGGATCGACGCCGTGGCGCTCGGCGAGGTTGTCGGCCACCGCCTGGGACGCCGCGAAGAACCGGGTCGGGCGGTCGAGCAGCAGGGCCCGCTCGGTGGCGTCGAGCTGGTAGCGGAGCGCCACCTCGAGCTCGTGCACGTGGGCCACGACGGTCGCCGTGGCCGGCACCTGGGCGAGCACGCGCAGCGTGGCGGGCGACGCGGTGTTCAGGTACACGAGCGGGATCGGCCCCCAGCCCCGCAGGTGCGTCCGGTCCCGGAGGCGGCGCAGCGAGGCCGAGGGGCCGTCGAGGCCGACCCGGGCCAGGCCCTGCTGGGCGATGCGGGGCAGGCTCCAGCGGGCGTCGAGCACCCGGACCTCGCCCCAGCGCCGGTAGTCCTCGAGGAGCGGGCCGCCGCGGGTCAGCACGGTGGCGAAGGCCAGGTCGTCGTGGGTGGCGAGCCACCGCTGCAGGTGGGCGAGGAACATCGGGGGCCCGGTGCGGTCGGCGCCATGGCCGAGGAAGAGCACCGACGGCAGGTCCACGGCGACAGGCTAGGACCCGGCCGGGACCGGCCGAGGCGGCACCACGGGCCTCCGGTAGCCTCGGCCCGTGCGCCGGTCGCTGCCCCTCCCGGTGCGGCGGCCGTTCCGCCGCGGCGCCCCGGCCTCCGAGACGGCCGGCGCGGCCGGCCCCGCCGGCGACGGACGGGTGTGCCGGGCGCCGTTCACGTCGATGTACCTCGACCAGCACGGCGACGTGCGCGCCTGCTGCATGAACGACACGTTCCCGCTGGGCAACGTGACCCGTGCGCCGCTGGTGGAGATCTGGCGGGGCGCGGTGGCGACCGAGCTGCGGCGGGCCATCGACGCCGGTGACCTGGGCCTCGGGTGCGGCTTCTGCGCACCGTTCGTGGAGGAGGGCCGCCCCGACCTGGCCTACGCTCGCTGGTTCGAGGGGTTCGTCGCCGACGAGGACGACCCGCCCTGGCCCCGGCAGCTCGAGCTCTCGATCACCAACACCTGCAACCTGCGCTGCGTCATGTGCAACGGCGAGTGGTCGTCGTCGATCCGTGCGCAGGTCGAGGGCCGGCCCCCGCTCCCCACCGTGTACGACGACGGCTTCTTCGAGCAGCTCGTCCCGTTCCTGCCCCACCTCGAGCGGGTCAAGCTCTACGGCGGCGAGCCCTTCCTGGCGTCGGAGACCCTCCGGGTGATGGAGCTGCTCGTCGAGCAGGGCCTCACGACCCGGTGCCACCTGACGACCAACGGCACCCAGTGGACGCCGCGGGTCGAGCGCATCCTGTCGATGCTGCCCGTGGACGTCTCGGTGTCGCTCGATGCCGCCACCGCCGCCACCTACGAGTCGATCCGGCGGGGGTCGAGCTGGGAGGTGGTGCGGGCCAACCTCGACCGGTTCTGCGAGTGGGGCCGCCGTCGCGACACCTACGTCAGCGTGACCTTCTGCCTGATGACCGTGAACTGGCACGAACTGGGCGCGTTCTTCCTGCTGGCGGACGGTCTGGGCATCGAGGGCACGGTGAACCGGGTGTCGCAGCCCGCGCCGCTCGCCCTCGAGGGCCTGCCGGTCGAGGAGCTGGCCGCGGTGGTGGCCGCGCTCGAGGCCGAGGACCGAGAGCTCGCGGGCCGCCTCGGCCACAACCTCCCGGTGTGGCAGGCCGAGCTCGACGCGCTGCGCCAGGCCCTCGCCCGCCGCCGGGCCGAGCCGCCGGCCCCACCCCCGACCCCGCCCCCGCCGGACGGTGCCGCGGCCCCGTCCCACCCGCCGGTCCCCGGGGAGGCCTACGCCGAAGCCGCCCGCCGGGCCGCGGCCGGCCTCGGGGTGCCGCCCGTCCGCGACCGCGCCGACACCGGCCCCGACGACGCGCCCGACACCTGGGCCGCCGCCCACGTGCCCGCCGGGGCCGTCCGGGTCGACCTGGACCCGTCCGGCCGCGTCTCGGCCGTGCCCGACGGGGGTGTGCTCGGGGTGCCCGCCGACGCGCTCGCCGGTCGCCACCACGGCGAGGTGCGGGCGGCGGTCGACGCCCACCTCGGTGGGGTCGCGTCGGTCGATCACCGGGTCGTGGGCGACCGCGTCGAGCTGAGCACCGTCCACCTCCACGACGGCCGGCGCCTGCGGGTGGCGGCCACGCCGGCCCCGCCGGACGAGGGCCCGGGCACGGTGCTGTGGTTCTCGTGGGTCGACGAGGGCGCCGAGCCGTGAGCGTCCCCGCCTGCCACGCCCCGTTCGTGTCGATGGAGCTCGACCCGGCCGGCAACGCGTACACCTGCTGTGCGAACCAGCTCTACCCGCTCGGCCACGTGGCCGACGCCTCCCTGGCCGAGATCTGGGCCGGGCCCCGTGCGCAGGCGCTCCGTGCCGCCCTCGCCACCGGCGACCTGAGCCTCGGCTGCAACAGCTGCCGGTGGGCGGACGAGCACGGCAACGACCAGACCATCGCCCGGCTCTACGACGTCTTCCCGGTCACGGGGCCGTCCCCGACGCGCCCCAGCCGCATGACGTTCGCGCTCAGCAACCGCTGCAACCTCGAGTGCGTGATGTGCAACGGCGAGCTCAGCTCGCGCATCCGTGCCCGCGAAGGCCGGCCGCCGCTGCCGGCCGCCTACGGCGAGGGCTTCTTCGCCCAGCTCGACGAGTGGCTGCCCCACCTCGTGCACGCCAGCTTCCTGGGGGGCGAGCCCTTCCTGATCGCGGAGAACTACCGCATCTGGGACCGCCTCGCGGCGGTTAACCCCGGTGTGCGCGCCGCCGTGGTCACCAACGCCACCCGCTACGACGCCCGGGTCGAGGCCGTCCTCGACGCCCTCGCCTTCGACGTCACCGTGTCGCTCGACGGTCTCACCCCGGCGACGGTCGAGGCCATCCGGCGCAACCTCGACGTGGCCGAGGCCCTCGAGCACGCCCGCCGCTTCCGCGAGCACACCCGGCGGGTGGGCACCGCCTTCGGGTTCAACTTCTGCCTGACGCCGCACAACTGGCAGGAGCTCGGGCCGTTCCTCGCGTTCGCCGACGGGTGGGACGCCGACGTCCGCGTCATCAGCGTCAGCGAGCCGGGGCACTGCCTGCACGACCTCGACGCCGAGGCTCTGGCCGACGTGCTCGCCGCCTGGCAGGGCGAGGCGCCCCGGTGGGAGCGCGAGCTCGGGCGCAACCGTCACGCCTGGGACGTCGAGGTGGAGCAGGTCCGACGCACCCTGGCCGAGCGCCGGGCCGGCGTGGCGCCGACCCTGCGCCAACCCGAGCCCGTGGCCGGTCCGCTGGTCGAGCGCCCGTCGGATCGGCCGGCGGCGGGGGTCGGGGAGCGGGCCGTGGCCCGCCTGCACCGGTGGTCGGCCGGCGGCCCGGTCGCCCGCCTGGCGATCGACGCCGACGGGCGCGTGGCCGCCGCCTGCGTCGAGGGCACCGGCCACGCCCTCGCCGGGCTCGACCCCGTCGCGGCGGTGGGCGTCGAGGTCGACGCGGTGCTGCGCGGCTGCGACGCGGCGGCGGGGCGGGCGCTGCACGTGCTCGAGCGCGACGACGAGCCCGGCGTGGTCGACCGCACCCTCCTGGCCACCGACGGCCCGCCGGTCCGCGGCGCCGTGGGCGCCGTGCTGCGAGTCGTGGCCGTCGGGGAGGCCGACGGCACCGCCACCGTCCACGTCGCCGCCGACCGCTACTACGACCGGCCCGGGCCGGGTGCCGGCCCGGTGGGGGTGCGGGACCGTGGCTGACCAGCCGGTCGACCTGCGCCGCCGGGACGGGGGCGCACCGGGGCCGCCGGCCGCCGCCCCCGCGTGCGCGGCGCCCTTCGCCTCGCTCTACCTCGACCCGGCGGGCCGGGTCACCGCGTGCTGCGCCAACACCTGGCACCCCCTGGGCGACCTCCGCCACCAACGCCTGGCCGAGGTCTGGCGGGGTGAGCCCGCCCGGCGGCTGCGCGAGCGGCTGGCGGGCGGCGACCTGGGCCTCGGGTGCGAGCTGTGCGCGGCCGAGGTGGCCCGTGGCGCCGGGGAGAGCGCCGAGCGCCGGCGCTTCGAGCCATTGGCCGGGGTGGCCGACCTCGACCCCGCCTACCCGGTCCAGCTCGAGCTCGCCCTGTCCAACGCCTGCAACCTGCAGTGCGTGATGTGCAACGGCGAGCTCTCGTCGGCCATCCGGGTCCACCGCGAGGGCCGGCCCCC
>JAYRFK010000050.1:0-4729 GCA_041908445.1 Acidimicrobiales bacterium
GTTTGGTTGGTGGTGTTGGGGGGTGGGGTGGGGGCGTTGGGCCTCACCGTCGGCGGGGTGGGCGGGGGGGGTGTCACTTCGGGCCGCGTTACATCGGGGCCGGCGCCTTTTTAACGGGCGCCAGAACGGCGGCTACAGGGCGGAGACCTGGCGGGCGGCGCCGCCCTCGATGCGGCGGACGCGCTCGCGGGGGAGGATGTGCCAGAGCTGCTCGGTGGCCTGGTCCCAGACCTTCAGCAGCTCGGCGCCGCGGAGCGACTCGGTCTTCTCGACGTGGCGCTCGACCAGCCAGCGCAGCTCGACGAGGGCGTCGGGCTCGGGGCGGATGGCCTCCACCAGGTCGGTGTTGATGCGGGACATGAGGCGCTCGGCCTCGGGGTCCCACACGAAGGCCTGGCCGCCCGTCATGCCGGCGCCGAGGTTGGAGCCGACCCGGCCGAGGACGACCACGGTGCCGCCGGTCATGTACTCGCAGCAGTGGTCGCCCACGCCCTCGACGATGGCCAGCGCGCCCGAGTTGCGGACCGCGAAGCGCTCGCCGACCGAGCCGGCGATGAACAGCTCGCCGCCGGTGGCGCCGTAGAGGCAGGTGTTCCCGGCCAGCACCGGCGAGCCCGCGGCGCTGCCCATCACGATGGACGCGTCGTTGGCGGGCGGGCGCACGACGATGGTGCCGCCGCCCATGCCCTTGCCGACGTAGTCGTTGGCCTCGCCCACGAGCTCGAGCTCGACGCCGTGGGTGATGAAGGCACCGAAGCTCTGGCCCGCGGAACCCTCGAAGCGGAGGCGGGCGGTGCCGAGCGGCGGCAGGGTGCCGTACTCGAGGGCGATGGCCCCCGACAGGGCGGCGCCGATGGCCCGGTCCTTGTTGCGGATCGAGTAGTGCAGGTCGATCTCGTCGCCGTCCCAGACGCGCTGGAAGGCGTCGGCGAGGACCTCGTCGCCGAGCTCCGAGCGGGGGTCCTGGAGCTCGACCCGCTCGACGAAGTGCCGGGGCTCGTCGAGGTGCTCGGGCGGGGCGATCAGCGGCGTGAGGTCGAGCGCGTCCGCCCGCTCGTCGCCGGTGGTGCGCTGGCGGAGCAACTCGACCCGGCCGACGGCCTCGTCCATGGTGCGCAGGCCCAGCTGGGCCAGGTACGCCCGCACCTCCTCGGCGATGTAGAGGAAGTAGGCGGCCACGCCCTCGGGGGTGCCGCTGAAGTTGGCCCGCAGGTGGGGGCGCTGGGTGGCGACGCCCGGCTTGCAGGTGTCGCGGTGGCAGGCCCGCAGCATGATGCAGCCCTCGGCGATCATCGCCGCCGTGCCGAACGAGTACTCGTCGGCGCCCATGAGGGCGGACACGATCACCTGGCGGCCGTTCAGGAAGCCGCCGTCGACCCGGAGCTTGATGCGGCCCCGCAGGCCGTTGTCGACCAGCGAGCGCTGGCAGTCGGCCAGGCCGATCTCCCAGGGGAGGCCGGCGTGCTTGATCGACGACAGCGGGCTGGCGCCGGTGCCGCCGTTGGCGCCGCTCAGGTGGACGATGTCGGCCAGCGCCTTCACGCAGCCGGCGGCGATGGTGCCCACGCCGTCCTCGGCCACGAGCTTCACCGACACCTCGGCGGCGTTGACCTGCTTGAGGTCGAAGATGAGCTGGGCGAGGTCCTCGATGGAGTAGATGTCGTGGTGCGGGGGCGGCGAGATCAGGCCGACGCCGGGCTGGGTGTGGCGCAGGCGGGCGATCTCCTCGGACACCTTGTGGGCCGGCAGCTGGCCGCCCTCACCGGGCTTGGAGCCCTGGGCCATCTTGATCTGGAGCTCGTCCGCGTGGGCGAGGTACTGGGGGGTGACGCCGAAGCGGCCCGACGCGATCTGCTTGATGCGCGAGTTCTTGTCGTCGCGGCCCTGGCCCCGGGTGAAGAAGCGGTAGGGGTCCTCGCCGCCCTCGCCGCAGTTGGACTTGCCCCCGATGAGGTTCATGGCCTGGGCCAGGTTCTCGTGGGCCTCGCGCGACAGCGAGCCGTGGGACATGGCGCCCGTGGAGAAGCGCTTGACGATCTCCGCGGCGGGCTCGACCTCGTCGAGCGGGATCGGGTCGCCGGCCGGCACGAGCTCGAGCAGGTCGTGCAGCTCGGTCGTGGGGCGCTCGTTGACCAGGCGGCTGAACTCGTCGTAGGTGGCGCTCGACTCGCTCCTGATGGCCCGCTGCAGCAGGTGGGCCAGCTTCACGTCCGCCTCGGCCCGCTCGGCGGCGCGCTCCTCGCTCTCGTCGAGCAGCGGCGGCACCTCCTTGACCAGGGTGAGGCTGTTGAGGGCGGCCACGACGTCCTTGTCGTGGGTGTGGTACTCGCCGCCCTTGCGGTTGCGGAAGAAGCCGGGGGACGCGAGCTCGCCGCTGGCGTGGTTGGCCAGCACGTCGGCGCCGAGGTGCTCCCAGCCGATGCCGCCGACCACCGAGGCGGTGCCCCGGAAGCAGCGGTCGACGATCTCGGGGCCGAGGCCGATGACCTCGAAGATCTGGGCGCCGCGGTACGAGTCGACCGTGCTGATGCCCATCTTCGACAGCACCTTGAGCACGCCGGCCTCGATGGCGGCCTCGAAGCGGCTCTGGGCCTCGGGGCTGATGGCGGACTCGTCGTCGCTGGCGTCGGCCTCGGCGCCCACGGTCTGGAGGGCCAGGCGGGGGCAGATGGCGTCGGCGCCGTAGCCGAGCAGCGCGGCGACGTGGTGCACGTCGCGGGCGTCGTCGGCCACCGACACGATGCTGGTGAGCGACCGCAGCGAGGACTCGATGAGGCGGTGGTGGATGGCGCCCACGGCCAGCAGCGAGGGCACCGGGGCGCGCTCGGCCGAGACGTCCGCGTCGTCGACCACGAGGATGTCGGCCCCGCCGCGCACGGCCGACTCGGCCTCGGTGGCCAGGCGCTCGACGGCAGCCTTCAGCCCCAGCGGGCCCTCGCTCACCGGGAAGGTGGCGTCGAGGGTGACCACGGGGAAGTCGGCCAGCTCGTCGCGCTCGAGCTCGGCGATGGCGTCGGGGTAGAGGAAGAACGACTCGATGCGGACGAGGCGGGCGGCCTCGGCGTCCTCCGAGAGCAGGTCGGCCCGGGGGCCGAGCACGGTGTCGAGGCTCATGACCAGGCGCTCGCGGAGCGGGTCGATGGGCGGGTTGGTGACCTGGGCGAAGCGCTGGCGCAGGTAGTGGTGCACCGGGCGGGGGCGCTCGGCCAGCGGGGGGAGCGGGACGTCGTCGCCCATGGAGAAGGTGGGCTCGTAGGCGTCGCTGGCCATGGGCCGCAGCACCATGGCGAGCTCCTCCTTGGTGTACCCGTGCACGGCCTGGAGGAACTCGAGGTCCGCCGGCGGCTCCTGGACGGGCTCGCCCACGGGTAGGTCGTAGAGGCCCTCGAAGGCCCAGTGGGCGTAGGGCGCGGCGGCGGCGAGGCGTTCCTTGAGCTCGGCGTTCTTCTGGACGCCCCGGGTCGGGTCCACGAACAGCATCTGGCCGGGGCCGAGGCGGCCGCGCTCGACGGTGCCGTGGCCGCTGATGTCGACCGCGCCGACCTCGGAGCCGCACATGACGAGGCCGTCCTCGCAGATGGCGTAGCGCAGGGGGCGCAGGCCGTTGCGGTCGAGGGTGGCGCCGACGCCCACGCCGTCGGTGAACACGACGCCGGCGGGACCGTCCCACGGCTCCATGAGGGTGGCGTGGTAGCGGTAGAAGCCCCGCACCTCGGGGTCGAGCTCGCTGGCGTTCTCCCAGGCCTCGGGCACGAGCATGGCCATGGCGTGGCGGATGTCGCGGCCGCCGCGGGTGAGCAGCTCCACGGCCTCGTCGAGCTTGCCCGAGTCGGAGTCCTCGGGGTCGAGCAGCGGCCGGAACAGCTCCTCGGGGCCGAGGCCGGCGGCCTCGGTGCCCAGGCGGGCGCGGGCCAGCATGCGGTTCTCGTTGCCCTGGATCGCGTTGATCTCGCCGTTGTGGCAGAGGTTGCGGAAGGGCTGGGCCCGCTCCCACGTGGGGAGCGTGTTGGTGGAGAAGCGCTGGTGGAAGATCGTGAAGGGGGCGATGAAGCGGTCGTCCTGCAGGTCGACGTAGAAGTCGCGCAGGTGGTCGGCCGGGGTGAGGCCCTTGTAGACGATCGTGCGGAACGAGCACGACGCCACGTAGACGCCCGGCGCCTTGGCGATGCGGCGGCGCAGGCGGTAGGCCCGGATCTCGTCGGCGGACGGGTGCCCGGCGGTCTCGGGGGCGCCGTCGCCGTTGCGGAACACGACGTGCACGATCGCCGGCTTGGTCTTCATCGCCAGCGCGCCGAGGTGCGACTCGTCGGTCGGCGGGATGCGCCACTCGAGGAGCTCGAACCCCTCGGTGGCCAGGGCGGCCTCGACCGCGGCCCGCGGGTCGTCTCCCGCGAGGAACAGGGTGGCCACGCCGTTGCCCTCGCCGAAGATCGCGGCGGGGATCGGGAGCAGCACGCCGCAGCCGTCCGACGTCAGGGCGTCGGCGGCGACTGCACCGCGGTGCTTCACGTTGGCCAGGCCGTCCAGGGCGGCGGTGACGATGTCCCGCGAGGGGCGGCCCTTGGCGTCGGCCACGAAGCCGATGCCACACGCGTCGAGCTCACGCATCTCACGTCCTCCGATTTCCGTGCAGGCAGGGTCGAACAGGAGCCGGTGACCGGAGCGCTACGTCTCGTCGCTGAGGACGTTCAAGCGGCGCCGTTGCCCATCTGCCCCGGTCGGAGGCGAA
>JAYRFK010000051.1:0-2593 GCA_041908445.1 Acidimicrobiales bacterium
CACCGACGAGGGCATCACGGTGCTCTGCGACGACGGGCGCCGCCCGACCGGCTCGCACGCGCTGCTGGCGATCGGCTCCATCCCGAACTCCGACCACCTGGGCCTGGAGACCGCCGGCGTCCAGACCGACGGCGGCTACGTGGTCGTCGACCGCCACTGCCGCTCGAACGTGCCCCACATCTACGCCGCCGGCGACCTCTCCGGGAAGCTGCCCCTGTCGTCGGTGGCGTCCATGCAGGGCCGCAAGATCGCCGAGCACGTCATGGGCCTGTCCGCCCGCGACCACAAGCACCTCGACTACGACAAGGCCGCCTCGGCCATCTTCACCGAGCCCGAGATCGCCGACGTGGGCCTGGCCGAGGCCGATGCCTTCGCCGAGGGCCGCAAGGTGCGGGTCACCAAGGTGCCGTTCTCGTCGAACGCCAAGGCGCTGATCCTCGACGACCCGCGCGGCTTCGTGAAGATCATCTCCGACCCGGCCACCGGCGTGGTGCTCGGCGGCTCGATCGTGGGGCGCAACGCCGCCGAGCTCATCTCGGTCATCGCCCTGGCGGTCACCGCCGGCCTGCGGGTGAGCGACATCCACGAGAGCCTGCTCGTGCACCCGGCCCTGGCCGAGGCCCTCGCGGAGGCCGCGGAATGAGCCCGAGGTACGAGGGCGGGCGGCCGGGCGACGACGACGAGTCCCTCGAGCGCTGGGAGGACGAGCTCGCCGACCTCGAGTGGGACGACGACGTCGAGCTCGACCTGACCGGGGACGACGAGGCGTTGGACGCCCCCCTCGACGACGAGGGCCGCCCCCTCGCGGGCCCCGGTGCCATCGCCCCGGTCTGGCAGCGGGCCATCGCCCGCCTCGTCGACATCTTCATCGTGTTCAACGTGGCCGGGTTCCTCGCCTACGTGGTCGTCCGCCCCTCACCCGAGGACTCCAGCCTGCTGACGACCCTCGCCTTCGCCGGGGTCTTCTGGGTGATCGCCGGCGTCTACGAGGCGGGCATGGTGGCCTGGAAGGGCCAGACCCTCGGCAAGATGCTGCTGCGCATCCGGATCGTCCGCCGCACCGACGGCGGTCGCCCGTCGCCGGGCGAGGCCGCGGTCCGCTATGCCGTCCCCACGGTGTGGCTGCTCCTCCCACTGCCGGTGGTGGGCCAGCTGATGTGGATGGTCGTCTATCTGAGCTCGATCCCGAACGCCCGCCGCCAGGGCTGGCACGACAAGGCGGCGTCGACCCTGGTGGTGGGGGCCTGATGGCCGACCGGGTCGACGAGCCCCCCGTCCCCGCCGTGCTGGAGGAGGACGAGGAGCGCCGGACGTACAACAGCTTCGTCATCCTCGGGTCGATGCGGTCCGGCACGACCCTGCTGGCCCAGTGCCTGAACGCCCACCCCCAGCTCGCGGTGCCCGACGAGACCGACTTCATCGTCCCGACCGCGTTCCTCATGGACCGCATCCACGACCCGGCGCTCGGCCGGCGCCTGGTGAGCGAGCTGATCTGCGGGTCGGCCCGCTACGCCGACAGCATCGGCCGCTTCGTGCCGCCCGAGCGGGTGTGGGAGATCGTGCACGGCGCGCCCTACGACATGCCGACGGTCATCGTCTCGCTCTACCACGAGGTGGCCCGGGTCGCCGGGGTGCCGGTGGCGGGCGACAAGTCGCCCAACGACCTCCAGTTCATGCGGATCCTGCTCGACAACGGGCTGTTCAACTTCGTCAAGGTGATCCACATCGTCCGCGACGTCCGCGACGTCATGGTCTCGATGTACAAGCTCGGCTGGATCCCACGCCTGCGCTACGGCTACCCCCGGTTCTGGTCGGCGGACAACATCTTCGCCAGCAACCGGCTCCAGGGCTCGGAGGCCCGCTACCACTTCCTGCGCTACGAGGACCTCGTCCGCGACCCCGAGACCGAGCTGGCCGCCTGCTGCGCCCACCTGGGCGTCGACTTCGACCCCGCGATGGTCGATGTGGAGCGGCGCCGGGTGGCCTCGAACCACCCGGACCTGCCCCACCACGCCCGCACCTTCGGTGCCATCGACCAGGCCGGGATCGGCGCCTTCCGGGACGCGTTCGACGCCGAGTCGCTCGCCCACGTGGAGCGCCTCGGGGCCGAGGGGCTGCACCGATTCGGCTACCTCGGGTGAATGGTGGCGACGCGGCACGTTGCCGTAGCCTGTGACGATCATGTGTCGTTCCACTGAGGGCCGCGCCGTGGCGCGGGTCGCCTGAGCCCATGGCCACCGCGACCGTCCCCGTCCGCCAGAAGCTCCTCCCGAAGGTCCCCTTCGCCGAGCTCTGGACCTACAGCACGCTCATCGTAAACCTGACCGAGCGCGAGTTCAAGGCAAAGTACAAGAAGTCCATCCTCGGGTGGCTCTGGTCGCTGCTCAACCCGCTGTCGACGCTGCTCGTCTTCACCCTCGTCTTCGGCACGTTCCTCGGGGGCAAGGCGCCGCCGTCGTCCAACGGCACGACGCTCTTCGCGGTCTACCTGTTCTCCGGCCTGGTGGTCTGGAACGCCTTCTCCAACACGGTGAACGGCTCGATCCAGGCGCTGAACATGAACGCGCAGCTCCTGAAGAAGGTGTACTTCCCG
>JAYRFK010000052.1:0-379044 GCA_041908445.1 Acidimicrobiales bacterium
AGGGGACCGGTGAAGCCCCGTTGGGTCTGGCCGAAGTCCAACGGCACGCCGTCGGGGTCGAGCAGGAGTCGGCGGAGCTCGCCGGCGAGGCCGAGCGACACGGCGGTGGAGGGGGCGATGATGGTGCCGTCGTCGAGCCGGCACGTCCGCTCGCCGGGGAACCGGACATCGGTGCGGCCTTCGAGGCGGGCGAGCTCGGCACAGAACGTGGCCCAGTCCATGACCACGTTCAGCACCGGCCGGGTGGCGGTGCCCTTCGCTCCGAGCGCCATGGCACCGGAGCGCTCCGCCATCAGGACCTGGGCGGCGGCGCGACGCGCGGCGGGGGTGCGGGCGAGGTCGGTCACCCGCACGTTGCCCTCACCCAGCCTCGCGGTGGCCTCGGCCCATTCCTGTTCGAACAGCCAGTCGGTGAGCCGCTCGAGCTCGCGGGCGTAGATCGACCCGCCGACGGGGTCGAGGCGGCCGTTGACGAACACCTCGTCCTGGAACGACGTCGAGGCGTGCCACTCGGCGGCGGCCTGCTGATCCTTGGCCCGTCGGTCGGTGCCGTCGGGGTCGACCTGGTCGGACCAGTAGCGGACCTTGCACCGGAACGCCGCATAGCGCTTGTCGGTCGCCCAGCCGACCAGCTCGGCCTCGTCGTCGGCGAACGCGTCTTCCCGGGTCTCGCGGGCCGAGGCGAGCACGTCGACGTGGTCGTCGGTGATCTCCCCGCGGGCGAACGCCGCCCACACCAGGGGCATGCCCCGCAGCGCCCGGCCGTGCGCGACCCGCCGATCGACCGTGGCCTTGCGTTCCCGGCCCTTGGTCACCAGCCACGCCGCCGCGGACCGCGACCCGTCGGCGGCCCACTCCTTGGATGCGTCGAACGCCGCGGTCACCCGGGCGTCGAACGCCGCCAACCGGTTGCGCACCACCGCCTGGCGCTGCACCACTTCGGCCAACGTCGCCCCCGGCAACCCCGCGGGATCGCAAGCGAGCAACTCATCGAGGTCGGCTTCGACCTGGTCCAACGACGACAACAACGACGGCACCAGACAGCCCCCTTCGCACGAAACGAACGATTCGCGCCGGCTGACCCGCGACACACCCGAAGGCTGTCGTAAAGGCCGCGAGGGGGTGCCAACACCCTGCCCGTGGGACCTCACGGAAGCCCGTGGCCCTGGCTCTCTCGGGTGCGGTGACCTACGTCCGACTACCCACGACCGTAGCTGCCCGAACACACGTTCGCAAGAGGATTCCACGACAATTCGCTCAGAAGCGACTCTCGACGTCCCGAAATGGGTCGTTCGGTACCATCCGGCCGAGCGCCCGGTGGCGGGCGCCGCAGAGGAGGGGTGGCGGGACGTGCTCACCGGTGAGCTGCGCAGTCAGATCGACCGCATCTGGAACGACTTCTGGTCGGGGGCAACTTCCAACCCGCTGAAGGTGATCGAACAGATCAGGGCCCGGACGCCCTCTTCGACGCCGCCCAAAATGGGCCAGATCCTCGGCGTCGTGGCCGACGTCCGCCGCCGCGCCGACGCCGCCTGAACCCGCTGCGTCAGAGGACGTTGTTGGCGGCCAGGACGCCGGCGATGGCCACGAAGCCCCCGATCATCGACCAGGTCAGGCGGAGCATGTCGCGGTGCAGGCGGGACTCGAGCTCGGCCATCGCCTTCTCAGTGGCGAGGCGGGCGATCTCGATCTGCGCTGCCGTCGACTCCCGCAAGGCGGCGATCAGCGCCGTCGTCGACTCCCGCAGGGCTGCCATCTCCTGCTGGACGCCGTCGATCCGGGCCTCGATCGCGAGCACGACGCCGTCGATGCGGGCGTCGAGACGGTCGCCCAGGGCGTCGACATCCTGTCTCGTGGCCACGTCGGCCCAGCCGACCGGTGGGAGCAGGCTCATCAGCGTGTCGCCTCGTGCCTCACCGAGCGCCTCCCGAAGCCCTTCGTGCAACTCGAATCTCGCGGTCTCGTCGTACATCTTCGGCCGTCCCGTCCCGTTGATCGTCCTGGAGGGGAGCGGCAACTCCCGAGTGCTGCTGGGACCGACGGTACCCACCAGTCGAGGCGCCGACAAGGGTGGTGGCTCGCCCTGTTCAGCGTCGCTGCCCGTCGGTACGCTCGCCGCCATGGCCCTGAGCACCGCGCACCGGCTCACGGTCGACGAGTTCTTCGCCCTCCCTGGCGAACTGGTGCACACCGAGCTGGTGGCCGGGGAGATCGTCGTGGATTCGCCGAGCGTGCGACATCAGGACCTCGGGGGCTGGATCTACTTCCAGTTCATGAAGCACCTCGAGGCCCACCCGGGCGCCGGCCGCGCCGGCATCGAGCTGATCACCCGTCTCGACGAGCACAACGCCTTCGTGCCCGACACCTGGTTCAACGTGCCGGGCCACGAGCTCGCCGAGGACGGCAAGGGCCACCTCGGGCCGCCCGACCTCGCCGTCGAGGTCCGTTCACCGAGCACCTGGCGCCGGGACCGTACGGTGAAGAAGGACCACTACGAGGCCCACGGCCTCCCCGAGCTCTGGCTGGTGGACACCGTCGCCGACGAGATCGTCGTCCACCGACGCTCGTCGCCCGACTCCCCCACGTTCGACGTGGTGTTCACCGTGCGCGAGGGCGACGTCCTCACCACGCCGATCATCCCGGGGTTCGCACTGGACGTGACCGACCTGTTCGACCGCTGAGCCCCGGCAGCCCGCCTACCCGAGCACGACGCCGGCGACGTCCACGGCGATCCTCGTTCCGGCCCGGCCCGACACCAGCGCCTCGATGTCGGCGAGGGCACCGATGACCGCAGGGCGGCCGGTCGCCGAGGCGACCGCCGCCGCGGCGGCGACCTTGGGGCCCATCGAGCCCGCCGGGAGCGAGGAACCGAGCTCGGCCAGCAGCGCGTCCGGGTGGGCCGCCACCACCGCCCGCTCCCCCGGCCTCCCGAACCCGGCGCACACGGCCGACACGTCGGTCGCCAGCACGAGCAGGTCGGCGCCGAGGTCCCGGGCGAGCAGGGACGAGGCGTGGTCCTTGTCCACCACCGCCTCCACGCCGACCGGGCGGCCGGACGCGTCGGCCACCACCGGCACGCCCCCGCCCCCGGCGCAGACCACCACGCTCCCCCGCTCGAGCAGGGCCCGGACCGCGTCCTCCTCAACGATCCGGTGCGGCGCCGGCGAGGCCACCACCCGGCGCCACGACGAGCCGTCCGGCGCGAACGTCCACCCCCGATCGTCGGCCAGGCGCCGGGCCTCGGCCTCCGGGTAGCCCGGGCCGATCGGCTTGGTCGGCGTGGCGAAGGCGGGGTCGTCGGCGGCCACCTCGACGGTCGTGAGCACCGTGACCACGGGCACCGAGGCGGGCAGGCACCGGCGCAGCCCCTGCTCGACCAGGTAGCCGACCATCCCCTGGCTCTCGGCGCCCAGCACGTCCAGCGGGTAGTCGGGCACGTCCGCGTAGGCCGCCGCCTCCAGCGCCAGCAGCCCCACCTGGGGGCCGTTGCCGTGGGTGACGACGACCTCGTTCCCCGCCACGACCGCGGCCAGCCGACCAGCCGCCTCGGCCACGTGGGCCCGCTGGTGCTCGATCGTCGGCGCCTCACCCCGCCGCAACAGGGCGTTCCCGCCGAGGGCCACCACGAGCCGCATGGGCCCAGTCGACCACGCCGACGGCCCTGGCGGCGACCACCCGAACCGCGGCCGACGGCCGACCCCTCTCACCCCCGCCGAGAATTTGAGTAGGGCCTACTCATCACCCGGGCAGGGCGGTCGTGGTCTCCTGCGGACATGGACACCACCACCGACCCCATCCCGACCCCCTCACCCCCGCCGACCGCCATGGTGCTGCCGGCCCCACCGCCGGCGGCCTGGTACAACCGCCCGGTCCCCGCCATCACGGCCGGCGTGGTGCTGCTCGCCCTCTGCGCCGTGTTCGCGGCGCTGTGGATCACCACGCCGTTCTTCTTGGCCCGCGCCCTCGGCTACCTCAGCGGCGGCGCCGGGATCATGCTCGTCTGGGGCGGCGTCAACGGCCTGCGCCAGGAGCGCGCCGAGCGGGAGTGGAGCGACCGATGAGCCGGACCACCGACAAGTACGAGGCCTACCGCGAGCGTTGGCTCATGGAGGTCGCCCCCCACGTCGAGGGCGAGCCCCTCGCCGTCGGCGTGTTCTCCCGGGCCGGCACCATGGGCTCGTTCGGGCTCGGCAAGGTCAGCCCGCTCGCCGGCCTGATCAAGCGGGGCATGGAGAAGGGCCAGACCGACAACCTGCCCATGAACTTCGTCGTCGCGGTGACCGCCTCCAAGGTCTACGTCTTCGACTACAAGCCCCGGGGCACGTCCATCAAGGTCAAGAACCCGCTGCGCATCTGGGACCGCGACCAGGTCCACGTCCACCGCACCCCGGTGAAGGTCGGCGCCATGAGCAGCACCTACCAGGTGGAGCTCGCCGGCCGGGGCACCATCCACATCGAGTCGGGGAAGATGCCCGGCTCCACCACCGAGTACAACGCCCCCGTCCTGGATCTGCTCGGCATCTGAACATCGATGCCGGGCCTCGGTGGGCCGGCCCCGAGGGGGTGCCGGCCCACCTGAGATCCTTCCTGAGATCCCGGTGAGAATCGGCCTGCCACCGATGACGCCGGCGGGCACCTGTCGTACCCTCGCCTCGACCCGGACGGCGGACCCCCGAGGAGCGGACGACGATGCGACGGCGCTGGACCCTGGTGCTGGCGGTGGCGGCGGCCACGGCCCTGCTGACCGCGGGCTGCGGCTCGGACGGCGACGAGACCACGGCGACCACCTCCACCACGGCGGGCGCGGCGGCCACCACCACGACGACCGCGGCGGCGACCGAGCGCACCACGAACCTCCCGGCCACCGGCCTGACCGAGTGCTTCGACGCCAGCACCACCATCGAGTGCCCGGCCGAGGGCGAGGCCTTCTCCCTCCAGGACGGCCAGGTCCAGGCCGGCGGCGCCCTCACGTACACCGACAACGGTGACGGCACCGTGACCGACGAGGTCACCGGTCTCATGTGGCAGCAGGACTTCAGCCAGGTGGCCTGGGCGGACGCCGACACGTCGGCCGAGGCGGCCGACACCGGCGGCTACGACGACTGGCGGGTGCCGACCATCGACGAGCTCTGGTCGCTGATCGACCTGAGCGGCAACCAGGGCACCGCCGACCCGTCCGCCGACGAGGCCCCGGACGACGCGGTGCCGTTCCTCGACACCGACGCCTTCGCCTTCGAGTACCCCGACACCAGCCAGGGCGGCCGGTACATCGACGCCCAGTACCTGAGCAGCACCGAGTACGTGGCCACCACCATGGACGGCGACGACTCGTTCTTCGGGGTCAACTTCGCCGACGGCCGCATCAAGTCGTACCCGAAGACCGGCAACGCCACGAGCTCGCTCTACTACGCCCGCTTCGTGCGGGGCGGGGACGGGTACGGCGACCAGGACCTCACCGGCAACGGCGACGGCACGGTCACCGACGAGGCGACCGGCCTGACCTGGCTCCAGGCCGACAGCGCCGACCCCGCCTTCGCCGACGCGGTGGCCGGCACCACCAACGCCGATGGCACCCTCGACTGGGAGGAGGCCCTCGCCTTCTGCGCCGACCTCGACGTGGCCGGCATCGACGCGTGGCGCCTGCCGAACGCCAAGGAGCTCCAGAGCCTGGTCGACTACACCCGGGCGCCCGAGGCCACCGAGTCGGCGGCCCTCGACCCCCTGCTCACCGCGTCCACCATCACCGACGAGGCCGGCGAGGACGACTTCGGCGCCTACTGGACCTCGACCACCGCGGAGCCCGGCGCCGACGCCTACATCGTCAACTTCGGCCGGGCCCTCGGCCTCGTCGATGGCGAGTACTACGACGTCCACGGGGCCGGCTCGATCCGCACCGACCCCAAGTCGGGCGAGCCGAGCGAGGGCGCCGGGCCCCAGGGCGACATCCGCCGGGTGTTCGACCTGGTGCGCTGCGTGAGTGGCGGCGAGGTCACCGGCGGCGCCGGCGTCAGCCCGCTGTAGCGTCTCGGCCGTGGCCGGCCGCCCCCGCATCGGGATCACCTCGTGGCCCCGTGACGTCGAGTACGAGGGCGTCCCCGAGCGCTGCGACACCTACTCCCACGACTACGTGCGCTCGGTGATCGACGCCGGCGGCCTCCCCCTCCTCCTGCCGCTCAACGACGAGTCGGAGGCCGGCCAGGAGGTCTTCCACCAGCTGCTCGACCTGTGCGACGGCGTGGTCCTCACCGGCGGCGGCGACATCGAGCCCACCGCCTACGGCGCCGCGGCGGACGGCACGAGCAAGTACACCGACGCGGAGCGCGACGCCTGGGACAGCCGGCTGATGCGCATGGTGGTCGACCGCGAGATCCCCACCCTCGGCGTGTGCCGGGGCCTGCAGGTCGCCAACGTGGCCTTCGGCGGCACCCTCCACCAGCACCTCGACGGCCACGAGGCCGACGACCTCGCCTACGACACCGCCCACACCGTCGTGGTCGAGCCCGGCACCCGCCTCGCCGAGCTCCTCGGCCACGGCGAGGCCGAGGTCAACTCGCTGCACCACCAGGCCATCGCCACCCTCGGCCCGGGCATCCGGGCCGTGGCGACCAGCGCCGACGGCGTGGTGGAGGCCATCGAGCTCGAGGGCAGCGACCACTTCCTCGCCGTGCAGTGGCACCCCGAGCTGCTGCGCCACCGGCCCGAGCAGCTCGGGCTGTTCCGGGACCTCGTCGAGCGCTCCCGCCGGCGCTGAGCCCCCTCAGGACACCTCGCCGGCGAGCTCCTCGGCGTCGACCTGGTCCTGGGCCTCGCTGCGGCCCGCCCGCTCGCGGCCGCCACGGGGGGCGAGCTGGGCGGTGGCGAACGGGCAGGTGCCGAGCACGGTCCCGTAGGCCAGGTACGGGCCCCACACGGTGACGCCGGCGGGGCCGACGTCCTCCCAGTGGCCCTGGTCCTCGGTGTAGCGGCCGAAGGCCTTCCACCGCCCGGCCGACTTCACGCCGGCCAGCGTCGGCTCGAAGCCGCCGCCGAGGGGCAGCGCGAACACGAGGCCCAGCGCGATCGACAGGACCGGCACCAGCCAGATCGTGCTCTGGGTGGCCCAGAGCGGCCACGTGGCGCAGACGATCCCAGCCGCGAACGGCCCCACGTAGAGGACCCGGAAGCGGCGGCGCACGAGGCCCTCGTCCTTGGCCCGCTTGAACACCGCGGCCCGGTAGGCGCGCCACCAACCCGGGTCCTTGGCCTCCCACAGGGGCGGGCCGGTGATCTCCCCGCCGGGCGCCTGGGCCTTCAGGGCATCGACCACCGCTTGCTCGTGGGCCACCGTGCCCCTCGCCGCCGAGGGGACGCGCAGCACCCAGCGGTCGGGCCCGTAGCCGTCGATGGCCAGGATCCGGCGATGGGCGAGGTCGAGCACGGTGCCGGCCACCGCGTCCTGGTCGAGCCTGCGGGCGTCGGCCAGGAGCAGGGCCACCACCGCGGGGTCGTGGGTGTCGGGCGGGTCGGCGAGGTGCTCGGGGAAGCTCGCCTGGTAGCGCTCCCGGGCCCGCCGGTCCGACGTCTGGAGCCGGTACCACTGCACCACCATGAGCAGGCAGACGCCGGCACCGACCCCCACCAGGATCCACGTGACGAGGCGCTCCTGGAGCGCCTGGCTGTCGAGGGTCGACTCGAGCGAGTCGCTGTTGGCGTCCGCGACCTGCACCTCCCGCTCGAACGACGACGTGGTGGTGAGCGCGGCGAAGGACCCGGCCAGCCCCGGGGCCAGCCCGGCCGGCAGGCCGACGAGCAGGTCGGACGACGTCCAGAGGGGGGACCGCCCCTCGAAGCGCACCTTGGCGGGCCGGACGTCGACCTCCTGGTGCAGGCCGTTGACCCAGTGGAACTCGATGTCGTCGGCGGCGGTGCCCTCGGGCAGCAGGAGCACGCCGGTGACGTCGACGTCGGGATCCTGGCGGGAGGCGTCGCGGGGGTCGGCGACCAGCGGTGTGTCGATGACCGTGATGTCGTCCCCGGCCTTCACCCCACCGGTCACCGTGAAGGTGGCGAGCACCTCCTCGCCGGTGACGGGCACGTTCACCGTCTCGAAGCTCGAGGTGCCCCGGGTGGGCCGGCCGTCGACGACGAGGTCCTCGACCCCGCCGGTGAGCGGCTTGGGCACCGGGAGGGTGCCGCCCTCCTCGTCGAGGAAGCGGGCGACCATCCGGAACCGCAGGTCACCGCTCGGCAGCAGGCGGATCCGGTAGTCGAGGGCCTCGAGGTGGCTGCCCCGGGGCGGCGCCATGAACGCCAACCGCCCGTCCGAGAGGCCACAGCCCGCCAAGGCGACGGCCGCCACCAGCGCGAGCGCGATCGTGCCGAGGAGTCGCTTCACCCCGCCACCCCACCACGGCGGCCGCCCCCGGTCGTGAGTAGCACCTACTCATCTTCGCCTAGCGTCGGCGGCCATGACGACAGCCGCGGTGTCCTACGAGCTCGACGGGTCGGTGGCGGTGATCCGCATCGACGACGGCAAGGCCAACGCCATCTCCCACGACGTGCTCGACGGCCTCCACGAGGCACTGGACCGGGCCGAGGCCGAGGCCCGGGCGGTCGTCATCCTGGGGCGGGAGGGCCGCTTCTCCGCCGGCTTCCACCTGCCGACCATGACCGCCGGCACGGACGAGATGCGGGGTCTGGTGGGCGCGGGGGCCGAGCTCCTGCTGCGCGTCTACCTCTTCCCCCGCCCCGTGGTGGTGGCCTGCACCGGCCACGCGCTCGCGGCCGGCGCCCTCGTTCTGCTCGTCGGGGACGTCCGGGTCGGCGCCACCGGCGACCACAAGATCGGCCTCAACGAGGTCGCCATCGGGATGCAGCTGCCGATCTTCGCGGTCGAGCTCGCCCGGGACCGCCTGCTGCCCACCGCCTTCACCGCGGCGACCATGGGTGCCGAGATCTACGACCCCGAGGGCGCCCGGGCGGTCGGCTACCTCGACCGGGTCGTCCCCGCCGAGGACCTCCTCGCCACCGCGACCGCCGAGGCCGCCCGCCTGGCCGAGCTGCGCACGGGCGCGTTCGCGGAGACCAAGGTGCGGGCCCGCACCACCACGGCGGACTTCGCCCGCAGCACCCTCACCGAGGACCTCACCAGCATCGAGGTGCCCCAGCCCTAGCCGCGCGCGGCGGGGCTCGGCCCGCTCAGGAGGGCGGCGCCACCTCGAAGGTGAGGTCCCACTGGTAGTCGCCGCGGATCACCTTCTTCACGTCGAGGCCGATGGTGTGCTCGCCGTTCTCGAGGCCCTGGCCGGGCGGCGAGGTCCACACGAACCCGTTGTCCGTGGTCTCGACGTTGAAGTCGTCGGTGACGTCCTCGCCGTCGAAGGTCAGCACGGCCGAGCCCAGGCGGGTGGTCGGTGACACCGCCACCTCGATCCGCAGGCCGACCGCCTGCTGCGGCGTGATGGTGGCGCCCTGCTCGACACCGGTGGCGGTGACGCTCACCTGGTTGAGGTTCCACAGCCAGTACCCGCCGAACAGGGCGAGGCCGGCGAAACACAGGCCGATGATCAGGTTCACCCGGTCGACGGAGCGCTTGCTGGCGAAGCTGCGACGGCGGCGGGGGTCCGCCTTGGCGGGGCGCGCCCCGGACGGCCCCCGGACGGGGACGTGGGGGGTGCGCACCGGGCCGGCGCCCTTGCGGTCGGCGCCGCGACGGCGGCCCGACCCGGCACCGGGGATGTCTCGCAGGGAGGAGCCCATGGTCGGGGGCCATCCTGACAGGTGGCACGGTGGCCGCCCAAGCGCCCTCCCGGGTGATCTCCGGTGGGTGGGGCAGGCGGGTGGGTCAGGCGGGCCGGCGCCCCGGCGGGCGGCGGCGGGCCGCCTCGAGGGCGGCGGCGATGGACTGCACCTCGGCGGCGGCGAGGGAGTGGCCCTGGGCCACGAGGAGGGCGGCGAGGCGGCGGCGCAGGCGCTCGGGATCGGTGCGCCACGGCCGGGCGGTGGGGTGGCGCCGGCGCGCCGTTCGCTCGGCGGCCGGGTCGGCCGGCGTAGTGCGTGGGGCCGCGGACCGGGCCGCGGCGGCGCCGGTCACGCGACGAGGGGGAGATCGGCGAGCGGGGCGTAGCGCTCGTCGGACCGGGCCAGGTGCCGCAGGCGGCGGCGCATGCGGCTGCTCACCTGGCGCACGGCGTCGGGGCTGGCGCCCAGGCCCGCCGCCACCGTGTGCGACGGCGAGGGATCGCCGAGCTCGGCCTGGAGGCGGAGCTCGAGCAGGATGGCCTGGTCGCGGGGCGTGCCCACCCGGGCGAGCCCGTCGAGCAGCAGCGCCGCCAGCGGGTGGTGGCCCGCCACCTCGGCGAGCACCTCGGGGGCCGAGCCCTCGTCGCCGCACCACGCCACCGCCGATCCGGCACCGGCGACGTCGGGCTCGCCGGCCGCCTCGTCGAGCTCGTCGGCGTGGAGGCCGACGTGGCGGGCGGCGATGCCCCGCAGCCGGGCGGCCGCCCAGGTCCACGGCATCGCGCCGCCGTCGGCCCGCCACGCGCCGCTGCAGGTGAGCAGCTCGAGGCAGGCGTCGATGACGAGGCCGTCGACCTCCTCCCGGGTGGCGCCGGTGACGCCCACCGAGGCGAGGTGGCGGCGCATCACCGCCGCGAGGCGCGCCCCGAACTCGTCGTAGAGCTCGAAGGCGGCGGTGGTGTCCCCCGCCGCCATGCGCCCCATCAGGGCGGCGACCCGCTCCCGCTCGCCGGGCCCGTCGGGGTCGACGGGCCGACCGTCGTCTCGTGCTGCCATGACCGCTCCTCCCCGGCTCCGACCACCGGAACCGCTCGGGAACCATCATCTGCGGGGGGTCTGACAGTTACACCGCTGTCGTTTGCCCCGCGGGGTCGGTCCCCGCCCCCTCCGCACCCCCGGGGCGTCCGGCCGGCCGCCCAACGCGCAGACCCCCACGCGCCGGAGGCCTACGCCCGGCCGGGCACCGCGCCGCCCGGGCGGGCCGAGGCCACGCCCCCATGGTCCGCGCGGGGCGGTCCCGCTCCTAGGGCCGAAGGTCCCCGGCCACCGAGCGCAGGTGGGCCACGTCGGCGGCGATGGCCCGGGCGAGCACGTCGACGTCGGGCGCCGTGTCCCGGTCACCGGTGATCCCGAACGAGAGCCGGCCGTTGTAGGAGAGGATCGCGGTGCCCACCCGCACGCCGTGGGAGATGGGCACGAAGGGCCGGTACTCGAGCATCTCCCGGCCCATGCAGTAGAGCGGGAACTGGGGGCCCGGGACGTTGGTGGTCACCGTGTTCACCGATCGCTGGGGCAAGCGGTGCATCAGGCGGGTCGCCCAGCGGCTGACCGTGCCGAGGACCATCGGCGGCGCCAGGGCGCCGAGGGTCTCGACCGCCTCGCCGGCGTCGGCCATGTGCGACCGCTTGAGGGCGGCCATCTCGGCGCACACGTGGTGCACCCGCTCGACCGGGTCGGCGATGCTCACCGGCAGCTCGAACAGGAGCGCGGAGACCCGGTTGTCGGGCACCCCGTCCGCCTCGGGGCCACGGACCGACACGGGGACCAGGGTCGTCAGCACCGCGGCGTCGGGGTCCTCGCCCCGTTCGGCCAGCAGCGTGCGGTACCCGGCGCTCACCGACGCGAGCACGACGTCGTTCACGGTGCCCCCGACGGCCCGGCCGACGGCCTTCACCTCGGCCAGGGACGCGCTCGAGTGGGCCCAGGCCCGGTCGGGGCCGATGGGTCCCTCGATCGACAGCGGCGGCGTGGTGCCCAGGTGGCGGCCCATGCCGAGGAGGCCCTCGCCCTTCTCGGTCACCGAGCGCAGGGCGCCGAGGGGGTCGCGGGCGACCGCACCCGGGACCTGGCCCACGAGGTGGAGGACGTCGCCCGCCAGCCCGGCCCACGCGTCGACCACCCGGGCGACGCCCGACGGCGCCGGCTCGGGGGTCCACGGCTGCGGCTCGGGCAGCTCGGCGTCGCGTTCGAGGTCGAGCAGCACGGTCAGCAGGCCGACTCCCGAGATGCCGTCGACCATGGCGTGGTGGACCTTGAAGATGAGCGCCCAACGGCCATCGGGCAGCCCCCGGACGAGGTGGGTCTCCCACAGCGGCTTGCTGCGGTCCAGCGGGTGCGACATCTGGTCGGCCATCAGCCCGCACAGCGCGACGTCGTCGCCGGGCGCGGGCAGGGCGACCTCGCCGACGTGGTCGGCCAGGTCGAAGTCGGCGGCGTCGACCCACACGGGACGGCCCAGCTCCAAGGGCACCGTGGCGACGCGCTGGCGGTACCTCGGGATCAGGTGGAGCTTGGCCTCGAGGAGCGCGGTCAGATCCTCGGGCTCGGGCGCCGGCCCCTCGAAGATCGAGAGCCCGGCGATGTGCAGGTGGCTGACGTCGTCCTCGAGGTGGAGGAACTCGGCGTCGAGGGGGCTCAGGCGGTCCATGGCGGTCTCCTATCCGCCACCCTCGCCCACGGCGATGACCTCGGCGAACGACGCCCGCACGCACGCTGCGAGCACGTCGGGGTCCGGCACGGAGGCGGTGTCGATGGTCAGGCCGATGCAGCCGGTGCCCACGTGGGTCAGCAGGGCCACGCTGAGGGCGGCGCCGCTGGGCGGGGCGAAGGCCCACTCCCGCTCGACCTCGGCCCCGGCCAGGTAGTGCCGGATGGGGACGCCGGGCACGTTGGTGACGACGGCGTCGACGCCCTTCAGCATCCCGCCGAACAGGGCGGTGGTGACCGACACGGGCAGGCGGTCGAGCACGGTGGCGAGGGGCTCCGTGAGCGCCAACGAGGGCTCGTCGCGCCACTCGCGGGCGACCCGGCCCACGACCGCCATCCGTGCGAGCGGGTCGCTCACGTAGGCGGGCACGGCGAACCGGGCGGGCACGAAGCGGTTGCCGCCCATGGGGTCGCCCTCGTGGCGGACGTTGATGGGCATGGTGAGCCGCAGCTCCCGCAGGGGCGCCTCGTGGTGGCGGTGGTAGTCGGCCACCCCGCCGACCACCCCGGCGAGGAACGCGTCGTTGAGGTGGCCGCCGGCAGCGTGGCCCGCGGCCCGCAGCGACTCGACCGGCACCTCGAAGGCTTCGAGCCGCCGGGCCAGGCTGCGCTCGCGCATGAGGGGCGAGCACGGCTCGGTGACAGGGCGCACCAGCTTCACCACCGAGCCCCCCAGCCGGGCGGCGTCGCGCACGGCGGGGAACGGGCGCCGCGCCAGGCCGCGCACGCCGCCGGCGGCCGCGCCCGGCACCCGGGCCAGGTTCCGGCCGGCGTCGAGCACGGTCTCGCCGAGGGCCGTGGCCAGCAGCGCCAGCCCGCTCGGCGCGTACCGGGGGGCGGCGCGCTCCCGCTCGTCGGGCTCGGGGGCGTCGCGGTGCTCGTCCACGAGCATGAGGGCCAGGCGGACGCCGCCCACGCCGTCGGTCACGGTGTGGTGCACCTTCTGCACGAAGGCGGCCCGCCCGCCGGGGAGCCCCTCGACCAGGGTGAACTCCCACAGGGGCCGGGCCCGGTCGAACGGCGCCATGGCGATGGGCTGGGCCACGTCGAGGGCCGCCCGCAGCGGGTCGTCGCCGACGCCCTCCGGCGCCCGCACCCGGCGCAGGTGGTAGTCGAGGTCGAAGCGGGTGTCGTCGACCCACCGGGGCGCGCCCGCCCGCAGCGGCGGGACCGCCACCCGCTGGCGAAGCCGCGGCACCTCGTGCGAGCCGTGCTCGAGGCGCCGGCGCAGGCGGTCCCAGTCGGGAGAGCGGTCGAGCAGAGCCACCGCGGTGATCGTGGAGCGCAGCACCGGGTCCTTCTCGATGTCCCAGAGCACGGCGTCGGACGCGCCGAGCCGCTCGTCGAAGGCCGCCCCGGCCGACTCGTCGCTCGTCCCCACGAAACGATCATGGTCGACGCGGGTCGGCCGTGGTCAGGGTCCAACGTCACGTTCGGGCCGTGCGCCGACCACCTCGGGACGTTCGGCCCTGCTGCCGCGGGGCGGCGCTGGTCGATCCTGAAGGAGATGACGACCGCCCCGCCCCACACGCCGCCCACCCGGGTGTGCATCGACGGCAACGAAGCCGCCGCCCTCGTCGCCTACGCCCTCAGCGAGGTCATGGCGATCTATCCGATCACCCCCGCCACCAAGATGGGCGAGCTGGCCGACGACTGGGCGGCGGCCGGTCGGCCGAACGCCTGGGGCGTGGTGCCCGAGGTGGTCGAGCTCCAGTCCGAGGCGGGCGCCGCCGGCGCGATGCACGGCGCACTGCAGCGGGGGGCGCTGGCCACGACCTTCACGGCGTCCCAGGGCCTGCTGCTCATGGTGCCCAACATGTTCAAGATCGCCGGCGAGCTGACGCCGGCGGTCATCCACGTCGCCGCCCGTACCGTCGCCACCCACGCACTGTCGATCTTCGGCGACCACAGCGACGTCATGCACGCCCGCACGACGGGCTGGGCGATGCTCTCGTCGGCCTCGCCGCAGGAGGCCCACGACCTCGCCGCGGTCGCCCACGTCGCGACCCTCCGCACCCGGGTCCCGTTCCTGCACTTCTTCGACGGCTTCCGCACCTCGCACGAGATCGACCCCGTGGCCCTGCTCACCGACGAGGACCTGCGCGCCCTCGTCGCGGACGACGACCTCGTCGCCTTCCGGAACCGGGCGCTCACGCCGGACGCGCCCGTGCTGCGCGGCTCGGCCCAGAACCCCGACGTCTTCTTCCAGGGGCGGGAGGCGTCGAACCCCTTCCACGCCTCGGTCCCCGACGCGGTCCAGGCCGCCATGGACGCGCTGGCCGAGCGCACGGGTCGGCGCTACGGGCTGGTCGAGTACCACGGCGCCGCCGACGCCGAGCGGGTCGTCGTCGTCATGGGCTCGGCGGTGTCGACCGCCCGGGAGACCGCCGAGGCACTGAACGCGGCCGGCGACCGGGTGGGCGTCCTCGCCGTCCGCCTGTACCGCCCCTTCCCGACCGAGGCGCTGCTCGCCGCGCTGCCCCCGACCACGCGGGCGATCGCGGTGCTGGACCGGACCAAGGAGCCCGGGTCGGTGGGCGAGCCGCTCTACCTCGACGTGGTCACCGCCCTCGCCGAGGACCGCCAGCGCGCCGAGCCCCGCTTCGGCGGCGCCGCCCCGACCGTCGTGGGCGGCCGGTACGGGCTCGCCTCGAAGGAGCTGCGACCCGCCCACGTGAAGGCGGTG
Organism: Acidimicrobiales bacterium; assembly: GCA_041908445.1. Classification (GTDB taxonomy): domain Bacteria; phylum Actinomycetota; class Acidimicrobiia; order Acidimicrobiales; family DATDAH01; genus JAEUJM01. The sequence goes on from JAYRFK010000052.1 coordinate 15,173, forward strand.
TTCGACGAGCTCGCCGCCGCCACCCCCAAGCCGCACTTCACCGTCGGGATCGTGGACGACGTCACCCACCTGAGCCTGCCCGTCGACGAGGCCTTCCGGGTCCCCCGCCCCGCCGGCGAGGTGCAGGCCCTCTTCTTCGGCCTCGGCGCCGACGGCACCGTCGGGTCCACCAAGTCGTCGGTGAAGATCATCGGTGAGCACACCGACCTCTGGTCGCAGGGCTACTTCGTCTTCGACTCGAAGAAGTCGGGCTCGGCCACGGTGTCGCACCTGCGCTTCGGGCCCGAGCCCATCGGCGCCACCTACCTGATCGAGGACGCCGACTTCGTGGCCTGCCACCAGTTCGGCCTCCTCGAGCAGATGCGGGTGCTCGACCACGCCCGCCCCGGCGCCACCCTCCTGCTCAACAGCCCGTACCCCGCCGACGAGGTGTGGGGCCACCTGCCGCGGTCGATCCAGGAGCAGCTCGTGGCCAAGGGCATCGACCTGTGGGTGATCGACGCCTACCGCGTGGCGCGCGAGGAGGGCATGGGCACCCGGATCAACACGGTCATGCAGCCGTGCTTCTTCCAGCTCGCCGGCGTGCTGCCCGCCGAGGAGGCGATCCACCACATCAAGGTGGCCATCGAAGCGACCTACGGGAAGCGGGGACGCACCCTGGTGGACCAGAACAACGCGGCCGTCGACCGCTCGCTGGCCGAGCTGAGCCGGGTCGAGGTGCCCGCCGAGGTCGGTCCGGACTCGGCGCCGCCCCCCGCGGTGACCATCGGCGCCGACGCCCCCGACTTCGTGCGCCAGGTGACCGCCCGCCTCCTCGCCGGCGAGGGCGACCTGCTCCCGGTGAGCGCCCTGCCCGCCGACGGCACCTTCCCCACCGGCACCGCGAAGTACGAGAAGCGGGCCATCGCCACCGAGCTCCCGATCTGGGACCCGGAGATCTGCATCGACTGCGCCAAGTGCGCCGTGGTCTGCCCGCACGCCGCCATCCGGGTCAAGGTGTTCGAGCCCGCCGCGCTCGAGGGGGCGCCCGAGGGCTTCAAGTCCAAGGACTTCCGCTCGCACGACCTGCCCGGCCACCGGCTCACGGTCCAGGTGGCACCCGACGACTGCACGGGCTGCGGCGTCTGCGTCGACGTCTGCCCGGCGAAGGACAAGCGCGAGGTCCGCCACAAGGCCATCGACATGGCCCCCGCCCTCGACCACCGCGACGCCGAGCGGTCCCGCTGGGACTTCTTCTCGACGATCACGCCGCTCGACCGCTCGCTCCTCGCCCACGACACCGCCAAGGGCTCGCAGGTGCTCGAGCCGCTGTTCGAGTTCTCCGGCGCCTGCGCCGGGTGCGGCGAGACGCCCTACCTGAAGCTGCTGAGCCAGCTCTTCGGCGACCGCATCGTCGTGGCCAACGCCACCGGCTGCTCGTCGATCTACGGCGGCAACCTGCCGACCACGCCGTGGACGACCGACGCCGCGGGGCGGGGGCCGGCGTGGGCCAACTCGCTGTTCGAGGACAACGCCGAGTTCGGCCTCGGCCTGCGCCTCGGTCTCGAGGCCCAGGTGGCCCAGGCCCGCACCCTCGTCGGCCGGCTCGCCGGCGTGCTCGGCGACGACCTCGCCGGCGCGCTGGTCGAGGCCAGCACCGCCGACAGCACCGACGAGGTCGTCCTCGCGGCGCAACGGGGGCGGATCGCCGAGGCGAAGGCGCGGCTGGCACCGGCCGCCGACGCGGGCGGCACCGAGGCCGACGACGCCCACCACCTGCTCTCGGTGATCGATGCACTGGCCAGCCAGGCGATCTGGATCGTGGGCGGCGACGGCTGGGCGTACGACATCGGCTTCGGCGGCCTCGACCACGTCCTGGCGTCGGGGCGCGACGTGAACGTGCTCGTGCTCGACACCGAGGTGTACTCGAACACCGGGGGGCAGGCGTCGAAGTCGACGCCGCTCGCCGCGGTCGCCAAGTTCGCCGCCTCCGGCAAGGCCACCGGCAAGAAGGACCTCGGCGCCATCGCCCGGGCCTACGGCAACGTCTACGTGGCCCAGATCTCGCTCGGCGCCAACGACCGCCAGGCCACCAAGGCGCTGCTCGAGGCGGCGGCCTGGCCAGGCCCGTCGCTGGTGATCGCCTACAGCACCTGCATCGCCCACGGCATCGACATGTCCAAGTCGATGTCGCACCAGCACGACGCGGTGAAGAGCGGGTACTGGCCGCTCTACCGGTTCCAGCCCAGCCGTGAGGACGGCGCCCACCCGTTCCGCCTCGACGCCAAGGCCCCCACCATCCCGGTCAAGGCGTTCATCGGCACCGAGACCCGCTTCGCCGTGCTCGAGCGCACGCACCCCGACCACGCCGAGCACCTCCAGGCACTGGCCCAGGCCGAGGTGGACGAGCGCCGCCACCTCTACGAGCAGCTCGCCGCCATCGAGCGCACCATCCCCCACGAGCCCGACCCCGAGGTCCGGCCCGAGCACGAGACCGACGCCGGCTACCCCCACCACGCCCACCCCCCGCACCAGGAGGAGCCGTCATGACCGTGTCGCTGCGCACCTCGTACCTCGGCTTCGATCTGCGGTCGCCGATCGTGGCGTCGGCCAGCCCGCTCACCGGCGACCCGGTGACCCTGCGCCAGATCGACGAGGCCGGCGCCGGCGCCATCGTGCTGCCGTCGCTGTTCGAGGAGGAGGTGCTCGAGGAGGAGCTCGAGCTCGACCGTGCCCTCGAGCAGGGCACGGGCCAGTTCGCCGAGGCCTTCGAGTACTTCCCCGCCATCCCCCGCCTCGACACCGCCTTCGACCGCTACATCGACCACCTGGCCGAGGCCAAGGACCTCACCGATGCGCCGGTGATCGCCAGCCTCAACGCGGTGACCGGCGGCGGCTGGGTCCGCTACGCGGAGCTCCTGGAGGACGCCGGCGCCGACGCGCTGGAGCTCAACCTCTACCGGGTGGCGGGTGACCCTACCCTCGACGCCGCCGCCGTGGAGGCCCGTGACCTCGAGCTGATCCGGCAGGTGCGCGCCGCCATCACCCTGCCGCTGGCTGTGAAGCTGAGCCCCTTCTACTCCTCGTTCGGCCACTTCGCCGCCGCCGCGGTGGAGGCGGGCGCCGACGGCCTGGTCCTGTTCAACCGCTTCTACCAGCCCGATCTCGACCTCGAGACCCTCGACGTCGTGCCCCGCCTGGACCTGTCGTCCGCCGGGGAGCTGCGCCTGCCGTTGCGGTGGATCGCCATGCTGCGCCCGCAGCTCGGCGACGCGGTGAGCCTGGCGGCCACCTCGGGCGTCCACTCCGGCCGGGACGCGGCCAAAGCGCTGCTCGTCGGCGCCGACGTGGCCATGACGACCTCCGCGCTGCTGCGCCAGGGACCGCGGCGGCTCGAGGCGATGCTGAAGGAGCTCATGGGCTGGCTGGAGGCCCACGGCTACGAGTCGGTCGGCGAACTCCAGGGCTCGGTCAGCCACGCCCACGCCGAGGACCCCTCGGCGTTCGAGCGGGCGAACTACCGCAAGGTCCTGCGCTCCTGGAACCACCCGGTGAGCATCGGCAACGGCGTCCACCGGGCGCCGTGAGCGACGGGACCGTGAGCGAGGGGACCGTGGCCACGACCCCGGGTGCAGCCCCGAACGCGCCCCGCCGCCGTCGGCGCCGCTGGATCGTGCTCGGGGCGGTCGTCGGCGCGCTGATCGCCACGGGGATCGCGTTCGCCTTCGTCCTCGACCGCCAGCCGGGCCCGGCGTCGGTCGACGAGGCGGTCGACGAGTTCGCGGGCGGCGGCGACCACGACGACGGCGCGGGCGGTGCCCGGAACCCACCCCCGGACGGGGTCTACGTCTACGAGGGCGCCGGCTCGGAGTCGCTCTCCATCCTGCCGGGCAGCCACGACCAGGGGCCCCGTCTGCCCGGCACCGTCACCCACCGAGACGGCGGCTGCTGGGACTTCCGCATCGAGTACCACGAGGACCACTGGCAGGAGTGGCACTACTGCCCGGGTGGCGACGCCACGACGGGGACCAGAGCCGGGGACCTCGTCGAGCAGGGCGGCGTGACCTACCAGGCCTGGGACCTCGGCGTCGCCGCCATCGGCAACACCTCCACCTTCCGCTGCGCCGACTCGGTCGTCATCCGCGCCGGGGCCGAGCCGGGCGACCGCTGGCACCAGGAGTGCACCGGCACGAGCGACACCGTCGACGGCACCACCGTGTCGGCCGGCGCCACCCGGTTCGTGGGCGAGGAGACGGTCACCGTCGCCGGCGAGGACGTGCCCGCCCTGCACTACCACCAGGTGCGCGACATGTCCGACGCCCAGCGCGGCCGCCAGGTCGAGGACTTCTGGTTCCGGGCCTCCGACGGCCTCCCACTGCGCAACACCCGCTCGGCGTCCATCGACTCGGACTCCCCCGTCGGCGCCATCACCTACGCCGAGGAGGGCGAGTGGCACCTCACCTCCCTCACCCCCCGCACCTGACGGGCGGCGGTGGTCAGCGCCCGTCGTCGGGGAAGGGGAACCAGCGGAGGTGCTCGAAGTCGGGGGTGACCTCGGGTCGGGGCAGTGGCTCCGGGCGGTCCGCCGCGGCCCGGGCGAGCAGGCGCCGGGCCTCGGCCAGCAGGTCGTCGAAGTCGACCTCGGCGCCGGCGTGGGGGTGGCGGGGGTAGGCCATCGCCCCCGAGGCGTACGACACGTCGTGGAGGCTCAGCGGCGGCGCGCCCTGGCCGAGGCGGTGGCGCCACAGGCCGCTGTCGGGCTCGAAGCGGTACCACGGGAGCAGGTGGTGGCCCTCGTCGGCCACGAGGTGCACGGCGTCGAGCAGGTACCGGAAGGTGTCGTCGTCGATGAAGTAGTTGAAGTTCACCCGGGTCCAGCCCGGCTTGATGCCCTCGCAGCCCCGGTCGATCTCGCGCTCGAACTCGTGGGAGCGGTCGAGGTCGATGCCGAGCAGGCGGTGGCCGTAGGGGCCGGCGCACGAGCAGCCGCCGCGGGCCTGGATGCCGAACAGGTCGTTGAGCACCGCCACCACGAAGTTGTGGTGCAAATACGTGGCGGGGCCGTCGGCAGGATCGTCGTGGCGGACCACGAAGCTCACGATGGAGAGGCGCTCGGCCTTGTGGTTGCCGAGCACCTCGATGCGGTCGTTCGCCGACCACGACTCGATGGCGAGCCGCACGAAGCGCTCCTCGCGCGCCCGGATCTCGTCGATGCCGACCGCCTCTTTCAGCTGGAACACGAGCCCGGCCCGGATGGAGTCGACGATCGCCGGCGTCCCGCCCTCCTCCCGGTGCTCGACGTCGGCGAGGTAGTCGTGCTCGCTGGGGTTCACGAAGCGCACGGTCCCGCCGCCGGGCACGTCGGGGACCCGGTTGGTGAACAGCTCCTTGCGGGCCACGAGCAGGCCGGGCGTGCCCGGGCCGCCGATGAGCTTGTGCGGCGACACGAAGATCGCGTCCAGGTAGGCGGGCCCGTCGGCCGGCGAGCCCATGGCGATGTCGACGTAGGGCGCCGCCGCGGCGTAGTCCCAGAACGACAGGGCGCCGTGGTGGTGCAGCAGGCTCGACACCGCCTCGGTGTCGGTGATGATGCCGGTCACGTTGGATGCGGCCGAGAACGACCCGATCTTCAGGGGCCGGTCGGCGTGGCGGACGAGCTCGGCCTCGAGGTGGGCGAGGTCGACGTGGCCGTCGGCGTCCTCGCCGATGGTGACCACGTCGGCGATGCTCTCCCGCCACGGCAGCTCGTTGGAGTGGTGCTCGAACGGGCCCACGAACACCACGGGGCGCTCGTCGGCGGGGATCCGCTCGGACAGGTGGTAGCGGTCCTCGAGCTGGCAGGGCAGGCGCAGGCCCAACACGCCGATCAGGCGGTCGATGGCGTAGGTCGAGCCGCTGCCGCAGAACAGCACCGCGTGCTCGTCGGTGGCGCCGACGCAGCGCCGGATGATGTCGCGCGCCTCCTCGCGGAACCGGGTGGTCTGCAGGCCGGTGCCCGAGGACTCGGTGTGGGTGTTGGCGTAGAGGGGCAGGACGACCGAGCGGAGGTGGTCCTCGATGAACGACAGGGAGCGCCCGGACGCCGTGTAGTCGGCGTAGATCACCGGGCGGGGGCCGAAGGGCCCGTCGACCACCTCGTCGAGGCCGATCACCGAGTCCCGGATGTACGCGATGAGGTCGGCGGCGCCCACGCACCCAGGCTACGGCGTGGCGTGCGCGACCCTGGTGGGGTGCCCCGCCTCCTGCTCGTGCACCACACCCCGTCACCGGCCATGCAGTCCCTGCTGGAGCAGGTGCGCGAGGGCGCGTCCCACCCCGACCTCGGTGAGGTCGAGCTCGTGGTCCGGCCGGCGCTGGCGGCGACGGCGATCGACGTGCTCGAGGCCGACGGCTACCTGCTCGGCACCCCCGCCAACTTCGGGTACATGAGCGGCGCCCTCAAGCACTTCTTCGACCTCGTCTACTACCCGTGCCTCGACGCCACCGTCCGCCGGCCCTACGGGTGCTACGTCCACGGCAACGACGACACCGCCGGCGCCGTGCGGGCGGTGGCGACCATCACCACCGGGCTGCGGTGGGAGCTGGCGCAGCCGGTGCTGGAGGTCACGGGGACGCCCGACGGCGCGGACCGGGACGCCGCGTGGGAGCTGGGCGCCGCGCTCGGCGCCACCGTGGCGACCGCCCTCGGCTGAGGGCGCCTCGGTACCATCGGGCCGTGCCCCGGGGAACGCGCCGACTTCGACGCCGCCACCGGGTGCTCGCGGCCGTCCTGCTGGCCGCTGCCCTCGCCGTCTCGGCCGCGGCCTGCGGGCACGCCGACCGCCCCGATCTCGGGGAGGAGGCCGCCCCGACCACGACGGCCGCGCCGACCACCACCACGGCCGCGCCGGACCACACCGCCACCGTGGTGACAACCCCGGCGACCTCTGTCGACGTCTACGCCAACCCGGGCGACCCCCAGCCCACGCTCACCGTGGACAAGCCGGGCCCCGGCCTGCAGGCGCCCGACGACCCGCTCGCCTTCGTGGTGCAGGACGAGCGCGACGGCTGGGTGCAGGTGCAGCTCCCCGTCCGGCCCAACGGCAGCACCGGGTGGATCCCGGCCGAGGGCCTCCAGGAGTCGACCACCGACCTGCACATCGAGGTCAGCCTGTCCTGGTACCGGCTGAAGCTCTTCGACGGGGACGAGCTCGTGCTCGACGCCCCGGTGGCCATCGGCGCCGAGGACAGCCCCACCCCGACCGGCACGTTCTTCACCACCACGCTCATGCAGGGCTACCCCCAGCCGAGCGCGTACGGCGTGGCCGCCATCGGCCTGTCCGGGTTCTCCGAGGTGCTGGAGAGCTTCAGCGGCGGCCCGCCGCAGATCGCCATCCACGGCACCTACGACGAGGCGGCCATCGGGTCGCAGGTGAGCAACGGCTGCATCCGGCTGAGCAACGCCGACATCACCACGCTGGTGGCCGCCCTCCCGCAGCACCTCGGCGTCCCCGTCACCATCGCCCCCTGAGCCGGGGACCTCCGGGTCAGCCGGTGAAGGCGGGCGCCGCGGGCGTCGGCGTGGGCGGCGCCGCCGGCAAGGGGCACACGCCGCCGACGGCGTCGGGCACGGCCGACAGCCCCGTGGAGGTGAACGGGGAGGGGATCGTGCGGCTCGGGTCCGGGGCGGACAGGCACGGGATCGGCGCGAACTCGGTGTCCATGCGGGTGGCCCCGTGCACCACCCGGAAGGTGGCGAGGGTCTGGGCCTGCGAGTCGGTGTCGTAGACGTTCACCGTTCGGAACTGGACGGTCACCGCGCACTCGTCCACCTGCACGACCGAGTAGCCGAAGTTCACCAGGTTCACGTAGGTCTGGTGCGGGTTGAGCACGGTCGAGCCGAACCCGATGTTCACGAACCCCTGGGTGGCGGCGTACGGGTCGCCGCCGGCGTCGCGGACGAGGTCGGGGTCCGCCGACTGGGAGCCCGACGTGAAGGCGAAGGCCACCGCCGGGCCGTCGGGGTCGTCGGACGGCATCAGGTGGGCGGCGATCCAGACGTGGGTCTCGCCGCAGAGGAACACCACGTCCTCGATGCCCTCGTCGGCGATGAAGCGCAGGAGCTCGTCGCGCTCGGCGGCGTAGTCGTCCCAGCCACCGAAGCCGCGCTTGTTCGGGTCGAGGTTGCGCCAGGCCGCGAAGTCGGTGGGGTTGCCGATCAGCTTCCAGCGGGCGGTCGACGACGCGAGGCCGTCGAGCAGCCACGCCTTCTGCTCGGCGCCGAGGCAGGTGCGCCCCGCCGTGGAGGCGCCGGGGTCGTCCTCGTCGAGCTCGGGGTCACGCCGGCTGCGGGTCTCGATCAGGAACAGGTCGGCGAGGTCGCCCCACGCCACCTTCCGGTACGGGCGGCTCACGTCCCCGCCGGGCGCCTCGACGGGCATGTTCTCGAACCAGGCCGTCTGCGCCGCCAGGCGACGGGCCGGGTCCTCGGTTCGGTCGATGCCGTTGCGGAACTCGCCGTCGTCCCACATCGCCACCAGGGGCACCGTGGCCTGGAGCTGCTGCAGCCGGGCGTCGCCCTTGAACTGGTGGTACACGCCCCGGTAGTCGTCCAGCGAGATCGTGCTCCCGTCGTTGACGTAGACGTAGTCGCCGAGGTGGAGGAAGAAGTCGAGGCCGGCCTCCTCCGACGCGGCCCGCTGGGCGACCCGCTCGGTGCCCTGCTGCTGGCAGGCGGCGAACCCGAAGCGGAGCGAGGACGTCGCCGCACCCTCGGGCGGGGCGGTGCGGAGCCGCCCGATCGGGCTGGCATCCGCGCCGACGAGGAAGCGGTACCGGTACCAGCCGTCGGGGTCGAGGCCCGTCACCGGCACCTTGACGGTCCAGTTGGCGGACGCCTCGGCCACGGCCACGCCCCCGGCGATGATCGCGGTGAAGGCGTCGTCGGCGGCGACCTCCCAGGTCACCGGCACAGGTTCCCCGCCGGTCGGCGCGTCGACCCGGGTCCAGAGCACCGTGCCGGCCGGGACGGGGTCGCCGGCGATGACGCCGTCGGGCCAGGCCACGACGTAGCCGTTGGGGATCGGCGGCACCTGGGCCGCGGCGGGGCGCAGCCGCCCGCCCACCGCGACGACGGCGCCGGCCGCCCCGAGCAGCGTGAGGAACCGGCGGCGGGTGATCGGGCCCGTGCCGGCGACCACGTCGCCGGTGCCGGTGGTCGGCGGCGTCCCCCTCATGCGGCAGGCACCTCCGGGGTCGCTCCCGTCGCGGCCGTCGGCCGCCACGCCGCCCACGCCAGGACCGCGGCCAGCAGCACCTGGGCCACCAGCACGACGTTGTTGTAGAGGTCCTCGCCCGACGACAGGCCCGGCGCCTCGTGGGTCAGGTGGTGCAGCGTGTGGGGCACCGCGAACGCGAGGTAGGTGGCCAGCGCCATCAGCACCAGCTCACGCCGGGGCACGACGACGGCGATCAGCAGCGCCGCCCCGGTGGCGAGGAACGCACCGGCGGCGTCGGCGGCGAGGTGCTCGTTGAAGGGTGGGATGGCGGCGACGAGGTCTGGGCCGACGCCCGGGAAGTTCTCGTACCAGTTCCGCGTGGCCACGAGCCCCCACACCCCGATCGTGAGCTGCGGGACCGCCAGCGCGACCAGCAGCGTCCACCGGACCCAGGCCCGCACCGGTTCCCCCATCGGCGGACACCCTAGGCGCGCCGGGTCAGTAGGCCCGGGTGTCGACGATGTTGCCGTCGGGGTCGAGCAGGAAGGCGGTGTCGCCGTCGTTGTTCCAGATGGCCGAGCCCTCGTTGCACCAGAAGAGGTCGGTCGCCGACGGCGTGCCGCAGCCCGTGTGGACGGTCACGGAACCGCCCGCGGGAAGGGTGAACCCCACAGGAAACGAGAAGCGGTGGGACGCGGTCTCGTCCTTGACGCCCCACCCCGTCAGGTCGACCTCGTCCGGGCCGGCGTTGCGGATCACGACGTACTCGGCGTTGGCGTCGAGGGTGTCGTCGCCGGGCGGATCGGCGACGAGCTCGCCGATCACCACCGAGCCGGCGTCGGAGTCGACCCGGCCGCAGGCGTCGGGCGCCCAGAGGCCGCGGCCCGCGGCCTCGGCGGAGGCTTGGGCGGCGTCGAGCTCGTCGGCCCGGGCCACGTCGGGCTCATAGCGGTAGGCCAGCGCGAACCCGTCCTCGACGAGCCGCCGGTTGACGAACGTGTCGCCCACGAAGACGTAGCGCAGGAGCCGGTCGAACTGGTCGCGGTCGCTCTCGTCCCTGACCAGGCGCACCTCGCGGCCCGCCACCAGGTCGGTGAGAGCCGCGGTGGCCTCCGCGGCGAAGCACTCGCCGGACTCGGGGGTGTTGATGCCGATCAGGCGCACGTCCTCCTCGCGCCCGGCGAGCTCGACCGTGAGGGTGTCGCCGTCGGTCACCCCCACCACGGGGGCCCGATCCCCCCGACCTCCGTTCGTCGGCGAGGCCGGCGGGCGGGTCGACGAGGGCGGTGCCGGGGCCGCCGCGGTGGTGGGCGTCGGCCCACCGGGCGCCGCACCGCCACCGTCGCCGGTCGAGGCGCAGGCCGCGACGAGCGCCACCACCAGGAGACCGAGCCCGACGCGCCGCACGACCCCGTCCTATCACCGGCCCGTGACACGCGGCCGGTACCCGGCCGAACCGGGTAAGGGACCAACGGCCCTGGCCCGTCCCCGCCGACGGGCGTTGGCTGGTCCTTGAGATGACCTTTCACCGCGCTCCCGATGCCACCACGCAGCGCTCGCAGATGGTCGAGCACGACCTCGCGGCGCGGGGCATCACCGATCCGAGGGTGCTGGCGGTCATGGGCGAGCTCCCCCGGGAGCGGTTCGTCGCCGCCGACCTGGCCCACCTGGCCTACGACGACTGCCCACTGCCCATCGGCGACGACCAGACCATCTCGCAGCCGTACATCGTGGCACTGATGACCGAGGCCCTCGAGCTCGGTCCGGGCGACCGGGTGCTCGAGATCGGGACGGGCTCCGGCTACGCCGCCGCCGTGCTCGGCCGACTCGCCGGCACCGTCTGGACCGTCGAGCGCCACCGGAGCCTGGCCGAGCAGGCCGCCGCGCACCTCCACGCCCTGGACTTCGCCAACGTCCATGTGGTCGTCGGCGACGGCACCCTCGGCTGGCCGGACGAGGCGCCGTACGACGCCATCGTCGTCACCGCGGGTGGGCCCTCGGTGCCGAAGGCGCTGCTCTACCAGCTGGGCGAGGGTGGCCGCCTCGTCATGCCCGTCGGCGAGTGGGGCGGCCAGGAGCTCACCCGGGTGCGCCGCTCGGGCGCCGACCTCACCTACGAGGACCTCGGGCCGGTCCGGTTCGTGCCCCTCGTCGGCGCCCAGGGGTGGGGTGACGCCGAAGCGGCGGCGACCTACCCCATCGCTCGCTGAGCGACCGCCTCCAGGCGCTCGAGCAACGCCCCCGGCGGGTCGGGGTCGAGCCACGCCATGATGCGCTCGTGGGCGCAGCGACCCAGGTCGGGCCAGCGCGCCCTCGCCGTCCACGCCCGCTCCAGCGCGTCGGCGACCTCGTGGCGCTCGACCCCCCGGGCGAGGAAGCCGGTCACGTCGTCGACCACCCACTCGCGGAGGCCGCCGACGGCGGTCGCGACCACGGGTCGACCGCAGGCCATGGCCTCGGCCACCGACAGGGGCGCGCCCTCCGACCGGGACGGGAGCACGAGCAGCTCGTGCCTCGCCCACACCTCGGCCACGTCGGCGGTGGGGCCCTCGACGGTCACCCGGCCCGTGAGGTCGAGGTGACCGATCAGGTCGCGCAGGTAGTCCTCCTGGCGCACCTCCCCGTAGAGGTGCAGGTGGACGTCCCGGTCCGGCCAGGGCGGACGGGACAGGACGTCGAGGAGCAGGTCGACGCCCTTGGCGATGGACACCCGGCCCACGAACGCCAGCGAGGCGGCACCCGACCCCTGCTCGGGCCACGGGAGGGGGACGGGCGGCAGCTCGGGCAGCGGGTTCGTGAACAGGAAGCGGGGCGAGACGCTCATGGCGAGCTGGCGCTCGACGGCCTCGGCCACCGCGTCGGTGCTGAAGCCGCGCGCGCCGGCACCCGAGTAGGCCGACCGCAGGCGAGCGCGTGCACCCGGCCGCGGGTCGTGGCGCTCGTCGACCGCGTGGGTGATCACCACGTAGGGACAGGCCAGGTCGGCCAGCAGGGCGGTGACCCCCCGGTCGCCGATGTCGTAGTGGGCCCCCTGGTTGACGACCAGCAGGTCGGGACGGAACTCCAGGAGGCGGTCGTCGACCAGGGCGACGCCCGGTCGTCCCCGTCGGCGGGCGGCCACCGTGGCCGCCACCCGCCGGTGCAGGCGCCGCGGTGCGAGCGGGGGCGGCGGCGAGCTCGGGTGGGGCCCGGGTTCGGGATCGTCGTCGTCGCCGGCGTACACGCGCTGGAAGACCTCGGCGCCCAGGCCCGCCAGCGGCGCCAGGCGCTCGTCCGTGCCCGGCCAACCCCGCACCGACGCCGCCACCGCGTGGCCCTTGCTCGCCGCCCGGCAGGCGGTGGCCAGCCACAGGGGCTCGGACCCGCCCCACGGCTCGGTCTCGAGCAGCGACAGGAAGGCCAGCCGCAGGGGGCGGGCCGGGCGCGACGGCACCGGCCGGCCGCCCTCCTCGCGCTCCTCGCGCCGCTCGCCCCCCGCTGGCACGCCGGAACGGTAGCGCCGGCGGTCGGCCGGGATCGCGCCGAACGCCGCTGGTAGCGTCCGCGGCCACCTCCCATGGTCCGCATCCCCCTGTCACGGCTGCGCCGCCGGTTCGGCGCCGCGAGCGCCGACGCCGCGCCGCCCGCGCCGCTGGTGGCCACGGCCTGCTACGCGCCCCACACCAACCTCTTCCTGGGCACGACCGGCGACGTCTACCCGTGCTGCGACAGCATCGGGTACCCCCTCGGCAACGTCGCCCGGGAACGGCTCCCCGAGATCTGGGCCGGGGCGCGGCTCCATGCCCTCCGGGCGGCCCTCGCCGCGGACGACTACTCCCTCGGCTGCGGTTACTGCGAGCGCCGCCTCGCGGGCGGGGTCCGGCCCCAGTCCCGCTTCTACGACGAGGTGCCCCCGCTCGAGGTCGAGCCCGCGTACCCCCGTCGGATCGAGTTCAACATCAGCAACGCCTGCAACCTCCAGTGCGTGATGTGCGACGGTGACCTCTCGTCGTCCATCCGGATCCACCGGGAGAAGCGGCCACCGCTCCCCCAGGTCTACGGCGAGGAGTTCTTCGCCGACGTGGTGCCGTTCGTCGACGCGCTCGACGACGCCAGCTTCACGGGTGGCGAGCCCTTCCTCGGGGCCGAGAACCACCGGATCTGGGACCTACTGATCACCCGGAACCCGGAGGTCCGCCACACGGTCACGACCAACGGCACGCGCTGGGACCGTCGGGTGGAACAGGTCCTCGACGGCCTGCGCACCTACGTCAACGTGTCGGTGGACGGCTTCAGCGCCGCCACCTACGAGCAGGTGCGCGTCGGCGCCGACCGCGAGGCCGTGTTCGCCAACATCGAGCGCTTCGCCGCCTACGCCGAGCGGGCGGGCACCGAGGTGCGGATCTTCCACTGCCTCATGCCCCAGAACCACCACGAGCTCGGCGACCTGCTCCTGTGGGCCGAGGACCGTGGGCTCCCGGTGACCATCCACGTGGTGGAGGACCCCGACGAGTGCTGCCTCGAGCGCCTGCCGGACGACGAGTGGGCGGCGGTGCGGGCGTCGCTGCTCGAGCAGGGCGAGCGGGTGCTGCCCCGGCTCGACCGCAACGCCGCGGCGCTCCGCGAACAGCTCGACCGCGTCGAGCACGCCACCCTCCGGCCGGCCCTCGGCGCGGCCGGCGACCTCAGCACCGCCGAGCGGCGACGCTGAGGCCGGCGTCCACACCGGTCACGGGCCGGCGGGGACGGCCTCGCACTTGGTGAGCGTGTTCGTGCCCGGCCCGCCGATGCAGGTGTCGGTCTGGTCGCCGCCGTTGAGGGTGTCGTTGCCCCCGGCGCCGTTGAGGGTGTCGTTGCCTCCCTGACCCCGGAGCGTGTCGTTGCCGCCCCGACCACAGATGCGGTCGTTGCCGAGATCGCCGTTGATGACATCACGGCCCGCCGTCCCGACGATCACGTCGCCGGCACCCGAGGGGAGGCCGTACGCACCGACGAGCACCGTGGCGACCTGGCCGTCGCACTTCGGCGTGGTGAGCCGGCCGACCCGGCCGTTGCCCTGGCTGGCGAACCAGATGTTCTTGTCCGGGCCGACGGCGATCCCCTGGGGGAACTCGAGGTTGGCGTTGGCGAAGGTGGCGACCGCCCCGGCAGTGGTCACCCGCGCGATGCGGTGCTGGTTGCCCTCCGACACCCACAGGTTGCCGTCCGGGCCGGCCACGACGTCGGTCGCCCCGGAGACCCCGAGGAAGCTGCTGAACGCGCCGGCCGTGCTGATGCGCCCGAGGCTGCTGTTGGCGCTGTTGGCGTACCAGAGGGCGCCATCGGGGCCGCTGGTGATGCCCAACGGGAGGCGGACGTGGGTGGCGTTGGCGAAGGTCGTGATGACGCCGGTGGTGGTGATCCGGCCGATGCGGTTGTTGCTCGAGGACGTGAACCAGAGGTTGCCGTCACCGCCGGCGGTGATCCCGTAGGGGCCGTCCACGTTGGCGTTGACCGGGAAGACCGTGATCGCCCCGGCCGTCGTGATCTTGCCGATGCGGTCGTTGTCGTGGCTGGTGAACCAGAGGTTGCCGTCGGGGCCGGCGGTGATCGCCTGGGGTCGGTTGATGTTGGCGTTCGTGTACAGGGTGACCGTGCCCGACGGGGTGATCTTGCCGATGGCGCTGGCCTGGCGGGCCGTGAACCAGAGGTTGCCGTCGGGGCCGGCCACGATGTCGTTCGGCCCGTAGCTCGGGTCCTGCGGGAAGACCGTGACGGTGCCGGATGGCGTCACCTTGCCGATCTTGTCGCCGTTCGAGCTGGCGAACCAGATGTTGCCGTCGGGGCCCGCGGTCACGCTGTCGGGCGAGCCCATGCCGGCGGCCGTGAACGTGGTGATCTGGTTCAGGGCGCCGGCGGGCGGGGCGCCGGCGAGGTCGAGGGCGGCCAGGCCGGCGAGCAGCACGGCGGTGGCGAGGAGGGACAGGGGTCGTCGCATAGGAGCGATGATCCTCCCATGTGACCGGGTGGTCCTGAGTAGCACCTGCTCAGATTCGGGCCCCCTCACCACCCGGCACCTACTCAGGTGCCCCTGCGGGAGGCGCGGGCCCCCGGCGAGCCGCGAGAATCACGGCATGGACTTGACGGTCGGCGCCATCCCCTTCTACTTCTCGAGCATGGGCGCGGAGGCGTGGTACCTGAAGCGCCGCGCCGAGCGCGAGGGCCCGTCGAGCTCGGACTACGAGCGCGACGACACCCTGGCCAACCTGGCCATGGGCACGCTCAGCCTCGTCGTCCCCCTCGCCACCCGGGCCCTCGCCGAGAAGATCGCCCCGCAGCGCTCGAAGGTGGGCAAGGGGCTCGTCGCCCTCGCTGCCGGCGCCGCGGCGGTCACCACCGTCGCCGACTGGCGGTCCCGTCGGGCCGAGCGCCGCCAGGACCGCGACCAGGCGCGCGCCGTCGCCCGCGTGGCCGGCCCGACCGCGATCCTCGCCGGCGGGGTCGCCGCCGCCACCGCCTTCGCCACCGCCACCAGCCCCAAGGCGATGTGGGGCAGCAAGGCCCGCGGCCGCCGGGACCTCGGCGCCGGCGCGGTGGGTCTCGCCGTCGCCATCGCCGGCTGGGACTTCATCTACTACTGGAACCACCGCTTCGACCACGAGACCCGCTACCTCTGGGCGTACCACGTGGCCCATCACTCGTCGGAGCGCTACAACCTCTCGACCGCGCTGCGCCAGCCCGTCGCCGACTTCCTGAACGTGGCCGTGCCCTACGGCGCCCTCAGCCTCGTCGGCGTCCGACCCGCGCTGATCGAGACCGCCCGGCAGGTCAACCTGATCTACCAGTACTGGATCCACACCGACGTCATCAAGCGCCTCGGCCCCGCCGAGGAGGTGCTCAACACCCCCTCGCACCACCGGGTCCACCACGGCTCGAACCGCCGCTACATCGACCGCAACCACGGCTCGATCCTCATCCTCTGGGACCGGCTCTTCGGCACCTTCGAGCGCGAGGACGACGACGACCCGGTGATCTACGGCCTGACCAAGAACATCGAGTCGTTCAACCCGGTGCGCATCGCCGACCACGAGTACCTCGACATCGTCCGCGACGTCGCCGACTCCGACAACTGGCGCGACCGCCTCTCGTTCGTCTTCCGCGGCCCGGGCTGGGCCTACGCCCGCCGCGCCGAGCTCGACGCCGACGACGAGCCGGGCGACGTGGCCCTCGCCGCCCCGGCGGCCTGAGCCGTCACCGGCGGCCTACCTTGGCCGCATGTTCTTCTACGGGCTGGGCATCTTCTTCGTCGTGGCGATCCTGCTGATCGTCGCGTTCGTCAAGGTCAAGAAGCGCGACCGCGCCTACGGGCGCGGCGAGGGCTTCGAGGAGTAGGCCCGCCCCCCTCAGAAGGCGAGGAGGTCCCGGGCGGCGGCCTCGATGTCGGCCACCTGCGGGAGGATGGCGTCCTCGAGGGTCGGCTCGTAGGCCACGTGGCAGTCCTGCGCCGCCACGCGGCGCACGGGGGCGTCGAGGTCGCAGAACAGCTCGTCGGCGATCCACGCCGCCACCTCGGCGCCCCAGCCGCCGGTGCGGACGTCCTCGTGGACGACCAGGGCGCGCCCGGTGCGGCGCACCGAGTCGGCCACGAGCTCGTGGTCCCACGGGCTGATCGTGCGCAGGTCGATCACCTCGACCTCCCGGCCGGCGCCGCCCCGGTCGGCGTCCGCCGCCAGGGCCTCGGCCACGACGAGCGACTTCTGCACCGTGGCGCCCCAGGTGACGACGGTCAGGTGGCGGCCCGGCCGGCGGACCGCACCCGACCCGAACGGCACGACGTGGTCGTCGCCCGGGTACGGGTCGGCGGCGTAGGGCTGGCGGAGGAGGTGCTTGTGCTCGCAGAACAGCACCGGGTCCTCGGCCCGGAAGGCGGTGCGCAGGAGGCCGACGGCGTCGCGCGTCCGTGACGGGAAGGCCACGACGAGGCCGGGCACGTGGGCGAAGATCGACTCGCCGCACTGGGAGTGCCAGATCGCCCCGCCGGTGAGGTAGCCGCCGATGGGCACCCGCAGCACCATCGGGCAGGTGAAGGCACCGTTCGACCGCCAGCGGATCGTCGCGGCCTCGCTCTTGATCTGCTGGGTGGCGGGCCAGATGTAGTCGAAGAACTGGATCTCGGGCGCCGGCCGCAGGCCCCGGAGCGCCTGGCCGACGGCGCGACCGACGATGTTGGCCTCGGCCAGCGGGGTGTTGTAGCAGCGGGCCTGGCCGAACTCGCGCTGCAGCCCGTGGGTCGTCCCGAACACGCCACCCTTGCCCTCGAGCTCGGCGAGCACCGCCTCGCGGGCGTCGGCCACGTCCTCGCCGAAGACCCGGATCCGCTCGTCGGCGGCCATGAGCTCGTGCAGGGCGCGGTTGACCGCGTCGCCGAGCGGGACCGGGTCGCCGCCCGCCTCGGGCCCGGTCGGCCCGGTCGGCTCGGGGGGCTCGGGGGGCTCGACCACCTCCGGCAGGCGCACCACGTCCCGGGTCACCGTGGCCGGGTCCGGCCGGGCCGCGGCTCGGGCCGCGGTGGTGGCCTCGCCGACGACGGCTTTGGCCCTGGCACGCACCGCGGCCACGTCGTCGGTGGTCAGGACGCCGGCGTCGACCAGCGTCTCCGCCATCCGAGCGAGCGGGTCGTGGGCGGCCTCCCGGGCGAGCTCCTCGGCGGTGCGGTACTTCGACTGGGTGTCCGCCGACGAGTGCGAGTACGGGCGCGTCACCTCGGCGTGCAGGAGCGCCGGCCCCACGCCGGCGCGCACGTGGGCGATGGCCGAGGCCGCCTGGCGGCGCACGGCCCAGTAGTCCGTGCCGTCGAGGCGGTGCACCTCGAGGCCTGCGAAGCCCCGCACCAGGTCGGCCACCGGCGCCGGCGCCTGGTCGGCGGTCGGCACCGAGATGGCGTAACCGTTGTCGGCCACCACGTAGAGCACGGGCAGGTGGAGGGTGCAGGCGGTGTTGAGGCTCTCCCAGAACTCGCCCTCCGAGCACGCCCCCTCCCCCAACGAGACGTACGTGAGCTCGTCGCCGTGGGCCCGGCACCCGGGCAGGTCGGGGCGTCGGGACAGGTACCGGCTGGCCTCGGCGCAGCCGACCGCCGGCAGGCACTGGCTGCCCGTGGGGCTCGACTGGGTCACGACGTTGAGGCGGGCCGAGCCCCAGTGCGCCGGCATCTGCCGCCCGCCCGAGGCCGGGTCCTCGGCCGAGCCGAGGGCCTGGAGCAGCACCTCGTAGGGGGTGACCCCGAGGCCGAGCACGAGCGCGAGGTCGCGGTAGTAGGGGAAGAACCAGTCGTAGCCCGGCCGCAGGTGGCGGGCGAGGGCGAGCAGCAGGGCCTCGTGGCCCGCGCCGGAGATCTGGAAGAAGACCTCGCTGCGCTTCTGGAGGTTGATCTCCCGGTCGTCGATGGCCCGCGAGACGCAGGCCAGGCAGAGGTCCTCCAGCGCCTCGCGGACGGGCACGCCGCGGACGTCCACCCCGGCAGCCCGCTCGAGCGCACCCTCGGGCAGGAGGCGCTCGGCCAGCGCCGCCCGGTCGGCGTCGCGCCCGTCGGGCCCGACCTCGTCCGTGGTCTCCTCGGTCGCGGTCACCCTCCCCCTCCGATCTCCGCCCACCAGTCCCGCTCTTCGAGCACCTCGCGCACCCGGGCGAGGAAGGCCGAGGCGTAGGCCCCGTCCATGGCCCGGTGGTCGAAGGCCAGGGCCAGGTTCCCCACCGGGTGGAACGCCAGCGCGTGGCCCCCGTCGTCGAGGGCCACGGCGACCGGGCGGACCTTGACCCCGTCGGTGGAGAGGATCGCCACCTGGGGCTGGTTGATGATGGGCCCCGTCAGCAGGGTGCCGTAGCGGCCGGCGTTGGTGATGGTGAAGGTGCCGCCCGCCATCTCGTCGGGGCCGATCGAGCGGGCGCGGGCCGCGGCGGACCGCTCGGCGATGACCTCGGCGAGCGCGGGCAGCCGCAGCCGGTCGGCGGCGCGGACCACCGGCACGACGAGCCCCTCGAAGTCGAGGTCGACCGCGATGCCGAGGTGGACGTGGGTGTGCACGTCGAGGCCGTCCCCCGCCACCCGTGCGTTCATGATCGGGAAGTCGGCGAGCGCAGAAATGGCGGCCCGGGCGATGAAGGGCAGCCAGGTGAGCCCGGCCGCCTCCCTCGGCCCGGCGACCCGCTGGTAGTCGACGTCGGCGACCACGAGCGTGTGGGCGGCGGTGGCCAGCGAGGCGGTCATGCGCTCGGCGATGGTGCGCCGCATCGGGGTGAACACCACGTGGTCGACGTCGGGGTCGGGCGGCGCCGCCTCGCGCTCGGCGATGGCGGCGAGGACGTCGTCACGGGTGACCCGCCCGCCGTGGCCCGAGCCGGCCAGGGTGGCCAGGTCGAGGTCGTGCTCGGCGGCGAGGCGGCGGACGACGGGCGAGCGGAAGGCGGCGGGGCCCGCCCCGCCCCGGGCGACGGTCGTCGTGGTCGCCGCCGGCGCCCGGGCCCCGTCGACCGGCGGCGGCGCCGACGGCTCGGCCGGTGGTGGGGGCATCGACGCGGGTGGCGCCGCGACGTCTGCGCCGGCCGCACCGGCCGCGCCGTCCGCGCCGTCGAGGCGGATGTGCGCCAGCGGGACGCCGATGGCCACGGTCTCGCCCTCGCCGACCAGGACCGCCGCCAGCACCCCGCTGGCGGGCGCCGGGACGTCGGCGTCCACCTTGTCGGTGGAGATCTCGAGCAGCGGGTCGTCCTCGTCGACGGCCTCGCCCGGCGCCTTCAGCCAGGCCGTCACGGTGCCCTCGGTGACGGTCTCGCCCAGCTGGGGCATGGTCACCACGACCAGGCCCCCGTCCTCGGGTTCGGCCATGCGCGCCCCCCCTGAGCGGCGTCGTGCGTCAGCGACACGCTACCCACCCCGGGCCGCTCCCAGCCCTCGACGGGACGTTGGCCTCTTGCCAGCGGCGCGACGACCCACGACGCTGGCCTCGTGGCCCCCCTCCCCCCCACCCTCACCTTCCTCGGTGCCGCCCGCACGGTCACCGGCTCGAAGCACCTGATCGAGGCCGACGGGCGTCGCGTCCTCGTGGACTGCGGGTTGTACCAGGGGCCGAAGTACCTCCGCGAGCGCAACTGGGCCCCACTGCCCGTCGACCCGGCGTCGCTCGACGCGGTCGTGCTCACCCACGCCCACATCGACCACTGCGGGTACGTGCCCCGCCTGGTGAACGACGGCTTCACCGGTCCGGTGTTCGCCACCGCCGGCACCCGGCGCCTCGCGGGCATCGTCCTCCCCGACAGCGGCCACCTCCACGAGGAGGAGGCCCGGTTCGCGAACCGCCGGGGCTACTCCAAGCACCACCCGGCACTGCCGCTCTACACCGAGGACGACGCCGTCGCCGCCCTGGCGCAGTTCACCGACCTGCCCTGGGGGCGGGAGACCGAGGTCGCGCCGGGCATCGTCGTCCACCCCCACCGGGCGGGCCACATCCTCGGGGCGGCGTCCCTCCTCGTCCGCCTCGGCGACCGGCGGGTGGCCTTCAGCGGCGACCTCGGGCCCCACGACCACCCCCTGCTCCCCCCGCCCGAGCCCATCGCCGCGGCGGACGTGGTCATCGTCGAGTCGACCTACGGCGACGAGTCCCGCCCGGAGTCCGAGGCCCTCCAGCAGCTCGCCGAGGTCGTGAACCGGGTGGCCGGCCGCGGCGGCGTGCTGGTGGTCCCCGCCTTCGCCGTGGACCGCACCGAGGTCGTCCTCTGGCACCTCCAGGAGCTCCAGCGGACCGGCGCGGTGCCGGCGCTGCCGGTGTTCGTCGACAGCCCCATGGCCAGCCGGGCCCTCGCCGCCTACACCGAGGCCGCGGCCGCCCACGACCACGACCTGCGACCCGAGCTCTGGGACACGCCCCTCTTCTCCGACCTCGACCTCCACCAGGCCCACACCCGCGAGGAGTCGATGGTCCTCGACGAGCGCCACGGGCCGTTCATCCTCGTCTCGGCCTCGGGCATGGCCACCGGCGGGCGGATCCTCCACCACCTCGCCGCCCGGATCGGCGACCCCCGCAACGTCGTCCTCCTCGTCGGGTTCCAGGCGCCGGGCACCCGGGGCGCCGCCCTCGCAGACGGCACCCGCAACCTGAAGATGTTCGGGCTCTACCACCGGGTCCGCGCCGATGTCGCCCGGCTCGTGCTGTCGGCTCACGCCGACCGCGACGACCTGCTCGACTGGGTGGGCACGGGCACGACCCCGCCGGAGACGGTCTTCGTGGTGCACGGCGAGCTCGACGCCGCCGAGGCGATGGCCGACGGCATCGACCGCGAGCTCGACCTGCCGGCGGTGGTCCCCCGCAACGGCGAGCGCGTCCGCCTCGACGGCGGTCACGGGATGGGGACGGCGACCACCGGGTAGGTTCGGGCGATGGCACGAGATCGTTCCGCCGTCCTCGCCAAGCGGGCCGCCCGGCGCTTCGCCATCGCCGGGTCCGTGGCGGTGGCCCAGGAGCTCGCCCCGGAGGCCACCGAGGCCGGCCGCAAGGTGCTGTGGCGCGTCGTCGCGTTCGCGTCCGGCAGCGTCGCCGCCCTGGTGTCGCACCAGGTGGTGAAGTTCGCCTTCGAGCGAATCACCGGGCACAAGGACACCCCCGACCCGATGGACCCGGACACCCCGCTGACCCTCGCGTTGGGCTGGGCCGTGTCGATCGCCGTCGGTGTCGTGGTGGGCCGTCGGGTCGGTCAGCGCCTGGCCGAGAAGGGCTGGGAGAAGGCCTTCAACGAGCCGCCGCCCAAGCCCGCTCCCGCGGTCGACTGACCCGGCCACCGAGCCGGCGCCGCCCCCGCCCTACGATCGGCGGGTGACCTCCGACACCACCGCGATCCCCCCGTCCGCGGTCCCGCAGTGGGACCACGAGGCCGACGTGGTGATCGTGGGCCACGGGGGCGCGGGCGCCTCCGCGGCCATCGAGGCCGCCCGGGCCGGGGCGGACACCCTCGTGCTCGAGCGCATGACCCGGGGCGGCGGCACGACCGCGCTCTCCACCGGCGTCGTCTACTTCGGCGGGGGCACCCGGGTGCAGCGGGCCTGCGGCTTCGAGGACACCGTCGAGGACATGGTCGCCCACGTCCGCCTCGCCGCCGGCCGCAACGCCGACGAGGAGAAGGTGCGGGCGTTCTGCGAGGGCAGCGTCGAGCACTTCGACTGGATGTGCGGCCTGGGCGTGGACTTCGCCGACACCTACGCGGCCGAGAAGTCGACCCACCCCTTCGGGCCCGAGACGCTCTACTACAGCGGCAACGAGAAGGTACACCCCTTCGTCGAGGCCGCCCCGCCCGCACCCCGCGGCCACAAGCCGGCCCGGCCCGGCGAGGTCGGCGGCCACCTCATGGAGTTCTTCCTGCGGGCCACCCACGAGGCCGGCGCCCGCGTGCTCAACGAGTGCCGGGTCGAGCGCCTCGTCCAGGACCCGGTCACCCGCCGGGTCGTGGGCGCCGTGGCGAACCACGACGGCACGGTCGTGCACGTGCGAGCCCGCCGGGGCCTGATCCTCGCCGCCGGCGGCTTCATCATGAACAAGGCGATGCTCGCCGAGCACGCCCCCGACCTGCTCGACGCCAATTGGGAGGCGGCCTCCCCCGCCGACGACGGCCTCGGCATCCGGGTGGGCCAGGGCGCCGGCGCCGACGTGGCCAACATGAGCGAGGGCCTCGTCGTCAACGCCATCTACCCGCCGGGCACCCACTGCATGGGCGTGCTCGTCAACGCCCAGGGCCAGCGCTTCGTGAACGAGGACGCGTACGTGGGCCGCACCACCGACGCCATGCTGCGCCGGGCCGACGGCCGCTGCTGGCTGATCCTCGACGACGAGATCCACGGGCCGACGCAGGCGTTCCACAAGGTGGCCGCGGTGGAGAACACCATCGCCGAGCTCGAGGCCGCGCTGGGGATCCCGGACGGCCAGCTCGTCCACACGGTCGAGACCTACAACCGCTTCGCCGCGCAGGGTGAGGACCCGCTGTTCCACAAGGCAGCCGAGTTCCTGCGCCCGCTGGGCGAGGGCCCGTACGGCGCCCTCGACTGCACGACCTCGGGCTCGATCTACGCCGGCTTCACGTTCGGCGGCCTCGCCACCCGTGCGTCGGGCGAGGTGCTCGACCCCACCGGCACCCCGATCCCCGGGCTCTACGCCGCCGGCCGGGTGGCCGCCGGCCTGCCCCTCGAGGGCCGCACCTACGCCTCGGGCCTCTCCATCGGCGACGCCACCTTCTTCGGCCGGGTGTGCGGCCGCCACGCCGCCGCGGCGGCGCCCGTCGACGCCTGACGGGACCCGGGACTTTGGTCCCTGGCCGCGCCCGGGGCCGCGCTCGTAGAGTGCGACGCCATGAGCGACAACGTCTACGACGGCCCGGCCAACCTCGTCACCAGCGTCGGTGACTCGTTCGCCACGTGCCACCTCGTCGCCCAGCTCGAGGGCGACGGTTGGACGGGCGAGATCAGCGAGATCGCGTTCCGGACGCAGATGGTCCCGTTCCCGCTGAACGAGTCGGAGTGGCTGCGCATCGACGGCATCGAGGGCACGCCGGTGTTGAAGGTGAACGTGGCCGACGAGAAGGACGAGACCGCCAAGGTGTCGGCCGAGGGCAACCCCTTCGCCTGACCGCTGACCGCCTGACCGCTCGACCCCTGGCCGGCCGCCGCCGCGGCGCCGGCCGGGGCGCGCGCTACAGCGCGAAGCAGTTCAGGGTGATGGCCCGGTGGGCCAGCGCGTCCTGGATGCCGCTGTAGACCGTGCCGTCGTAGGGCAGGGCCACGTGGCCCACCGACCGCAGCGGGCACTGCTTCTGCACCTTGACGTTGGTGTTGTTGCCGTCGTCGTTCAGGAACGAGGTGGTGAACGGCTGCACGATGCCGTCGTTGACCGACGCGATGTTCGTGTAGCGGACGTTACCGATGGTGTCGTCGCCGGCGTTGAGGGCGGCGAGGAACGGCGAGCCGATCGTCATCTGGCGGCAGGCGACCACGCCGGCGCAGGTGCCGAGGCCGAGCAGGGTCAGCAGGTTGGCGACGGCGGCGCCGTAGTGCGGTGCGCCGAGGCTGATGGCGCTGTCGACGACGCTGGCACCGCCCCGGTACTTCAGGAAGTGGCGGATGACGAGGCCGCCCTGGCTGTGACCGATGAGGTCGACCCGTGCGGCGCCGGTGCGGGCCCGCACCGCCGCGACCTTGGACGCGAGGTTGCCGGAGATGGTCCCGATGTCGCCGAGGCCGCTGCCCGGCAGCCCGAAGATGGTGACGTCGTACCCGTCGGCGCGGAGGCGGGCGGCGAGGGGCTCGTAGTAGACGCCGGCGAGGGTCTGGCCGGCCAGCGTCCCGGCCACGATGATCACCGGGTCCCTGGTGGCCTCCGTGGCGCCCCGGGGCGCCGCCGACGCGGCTGCCATCGGCGCCAGGGCCGCGAGCAGCCCCGCCACCAGCATCGTCCCGATCCACCGCCGTGCCCGCATGGTCCCCTCCGGTCCCGCTCGCCCGTCCGGCCGCCAGCGTAGGCGGCGGCCGGCGGATCGACCGAACCCCGGGTGCCGCCGGTGGGCGCCCTCAGCCGGGCGGGCGCAGGCTGAGCGGTCCCTGCCCCTGGTTGATCATGAACGTCGCCGCGTCCTCGAAGTACGCGAGCAGCTCGGCCTTGGTGGCGTCATCGGCGTCGGACGCCTCGACCGCTGCCGCCATGTGGCGCATCCACGCGTCGCGCTCGGCCTGACCCACGGTGAAGGGCAGGTGGCGGGCCCGCAGGCGCGGGTGGCCGCGCTCCTCGCTGTAGGTGCCGGGGCCGCCCCAGTACTGGCCGAGGAACAGGGCGAGGTGGCGCTTCCCGGGCTCGAGGTCCTCGGGGTACAGGGGCCGCAGCACGGGGTCGGGTTCGACGCCCTCGTAGAACCGCTCGACGAGGGTGTCGAACCAGGGCTGACCCCCGACCCGGTCGTAGAGCGTGTCGCCCGCCGGGCCCCCGTCGCTCACGTCAGCAGATTGCGGGCGGAGTAGACGGGCAGGTCGAGGAAGGTCAGCACCCCCGGGTCGGCCTCGCACACGAGCGGGATGGCGTTGATGACGTGCATGGCCGTGGCCAGGCAGCCGGCGTGGTTGTGGTCGCCGACGTGCGAGCTCACCGACAGCTCGAGCTTCACGCACGGCTCGCCGTCGACCTCGATGCGGTAGCCGGCACCCTGGGGCCACTCGGGGGCGTCGCCGTCGCGCAGGCGGGTGACGTGCTCGACCACGATCCTGGCCTCGCCGCCGACCATGCCGCGGATCTCGAAGCGCATGCCCGAGATGGTCCCGGCGGCGATGGGGCCGGAGGCGATCTCGAAGTCCTCGTCGGCGGTGATGACCTCGTGCCACTCGGTGATCTCGTCGAGCTCGACGCCGAGGGCCTCGGCCACCAGGGCGACCACGGGGCCCCAGGCCAGCGCGGTCGAGCCCGGCGAGAGCAGCAGCGACTGCGAGGCGTCGGCCTTCCCGAAGCCCATGATCTCGAACATCGTGAACGGGTTGTCCCAGGTGGCGTAGTTCACGATCTCGGCCATGCGGACCGTGTTGACCTCCTTGCAGAGGGCGAGGGCCGGGATGGTGGCGCCGGCGTTGCCGTAGCCCGGGTCGATGCCCGACGTGTAGAAGGAGGTCCCGCCCTCGAGGCAGGCCCGCTGGAGCTGGTCGTGGAACCCGGCCTGCTTGGGGAACAGCAGCGGCACGAACGAGGTGTTCACCACGTTCTTGCCGCTGGCGAGCATCCGGCAGAGGTCGTCGACGACCTCACCGGGGCGCACGTCGGAGTGGGCCATGTAGCAGACGCAGTCCGCGTCCATGGCGAGCAGGGCCTCGGCGTCCTGCGTGGCGGCCACCCCGAGGGGCGCCACCCCGCAGAGCTCGCCGGCATCGCGCCCGGCCTTGTCGTCGCTGTGCACCCAGAGCCCGGCCAGCTCGAGGTCGGGATGGGCGGCGATGGCGGGCACGGCGTGGACCCCGACGGTTCCCGTCGCCCACTGGATGACTCGATAGCTCACTGGTTCCCCCTCGTCGGTCGGTCGCCCAACCTACGAGCGGTCCCTCGGGGTGTCGAGTCGCCAGCACTAGCGTGGGCCCCGATGCCAGAGGGGGACGACGGGCGCGACGAGCGGTCCGCCGACGACGCGCCCGCGCCCGCCGCGACGGGCACCGACGCCCCCGTCCCCGACCGCGACCGGATGCCGCGGTGGGTGCCGCGGGCCATCGCCCTGTTCTTCGTCGGCATCGTGGTCCTGGCCACCTCGGTCTGGCTGATCGGCAAGCTCAAGGACCTGCTGATCATGCTGCTCGTGGCGCTGTTCCTGTCGTTCGCGCTCGAGCCTGCGGTGAACTGGCTCCAGGCCCGCGGCTGGCGGCGCGGCACCGGCACCGCCGCCGTGTTCGCGCTGCTCTTCGTCGCCACCGCGCTGTTCGTCTACGCCATCGGCTCGCTGTTCGTGGACCAGGTCCAGAACCTGGTCGACCAGGCGCCGGACTACGTGACCGACATCGAGCACTGGGTCAACGACACCTTCGACACCGACATCAACACCGACGACCTGGCCGAGCAGCTGCAGTCCGGGTCGGTCAACGACTTCGCCACGGGCCTGGCGGGCAACGTGTTGAGCGTCGGCGCCCAGGCCGTGGGCGTGCTGTTCCGCGGCCTCACCGTGTTGCTGTTCACCTTCTACCTGGTGGCCGACGGGCCACGACTGCGCCGATCCATCTGCTCGGTGATGCGCCCCGACCGCCAACGCGAGGTGCTCCGCGTCTGGGAGATCGCCATCGACAAGACCGGCGGCTACATCTACTCACGGGGCCTGCTCGCGTTCGTGTCGGCCGCGTTCCACTACGTGGCCTTCCTGATCATCGGGGTGCCGTTCCCGCTGCCCCTGGCCATCTGGGTCGGCGTGCTGTCGCAGTTCGTCCCCGTCGTGGGTACGTACCTCGCCGGCGCGCTCCCGGTGATCATCGCCCTCATCGACAAGCCCATCGAGGCGGTCTGGGTCCTGCTCGCGATCTTCGTGTACCAGCAGATCGAGAACTACCTGCTCGCCCCGCCGATCACCTCCCACACCATGGACATCCACCCGGCGGTGGCGTTCGGCGCGGTGATCGCCGGGGCCAGCATCCTCGGGCCGGTGGGGGCGCTGCTGGCCCTGCCCGCCGGCGCCACCCTCCAGGCCTTCGTGTCGACCTACGTGAACCGCCACGACGTGGTCGAGACGCACCTCACCCGCCATCCCCGGGAGCGACGGTCGATCGGCGAGATCGTGCGGACGTTCCGCGGGACCGGGCGCGACGATCCCCGGGCCGACGCGGATGACGACACCACTTCCTGACCACTTTCAGACATTTTCATTGCATCTGATCTGAGGGCGACCTAGGGTGTCGCCCGTGGGGACGAGGCCCAGGAGCCACCACCGCCGGCTCCGCCGGGTGCGCCACCTCCTCCTCCCGTCGGCCCGCACCCGGGCCCTCGTCCCCCCGGTCCCCGGGGTGGGAGCGCCGCCACCCGCTCCCGCCCCGGGGCCCCACCCGCGCCGCTGGGTGGGCCGCACCGCGGTCGGCGTGGCCATCGTGGTCCTCGCCGTGGCCGGCCCCCGCCCCGGCGCACCTCGCCCGGCGGTCGGGGCGACGGTCGCCGTGCGCCCACTATCGTGGCCGACGTGCCCGTTGGAGATGACGGCGTGGCGGCGGGCGCCTCGACCGATGACCGGGAGCGGCCGACGGCCTCCGAGGCCGCCGGTGACGCCCTCCTGAACGACGCCGACACGGCGCCGCCGGACCGACGCGCCCCCGACGCCGACCCGGAGACGGAGCCGGTCGGAGATCCCGGCGCCGCGACCGCGACCTTCACCCCCCCGTCGACCCGGTGGTCGATCTGGCGGGCGCTGTTCCTGCTGCTCTCGCTCGTCACCCTCTACGGGCTGTTCCCGAGGATCGCCGACGTGTGGTCGACCGCCCCCCAGTTGGCCACGCTCAAGGTCGAGTGGTTCGTGGTCATCGCGGTGCTGATGATGTGCAGCTTCCTCTGCTCGTGGGCGCTGATCCGCTGCGCGCTCCCCCAGGCCAGCTGGTTCATCGCCGGCACCGCCCAGTTGGTCTCCAACGCGGTCACCAAGGTCATCCCGGCCGGCGCGCCGGTCGGGGGCGCCGTGCTCTACCGGATGCTCTCGGTCGCCGGCATCGACAAGGCCGAGGCCGGCTCCACCCTCGCCGCCACCTCGCTCGTCTCGACCGCCACCCTCAGCGCGCTGCCCGTGGTCGCCGTGTTCCTCGCCCTGTTCGGGGCGCCCATCCCCCGGGGCCTGCTCCTCGTGGCATGGGGCGGCGGCATCCTCTTCCTCCTGCTGTTCGGCATCGGCTTCGTGCTGGTCACGACCGACCAGCCCCTCCTCGTCGTGGGGGGCTGGGTGGAGCGCATCGGGCGCTGGCTCGCACGCCGGCGCCACTGGGACTCGTACCCCCGCGCCCAGGGGTTCGTCGAGCAGCGCGACCGCATCACCACGGTCCTCGGCTCGCGCTGGAAGCGGTCGCTGGCCGCCTCGGTGGGCAACTGGACCTTCGACTACCTCGCCCTCGTCGCCGCCCTGCGGGCCGTCGGCGCGAGCCCCCGCATGTCGGCGGTGCTGCTCGCCTACGGCGCCGCCGCGGTGCTCAGCATGGTGCCGCTCACCCCGGGCGGCCTCGGCTTCGTCGAAGGCGGCCTGGTGGCCTGCCTCACCCTCGCGGGCGTCCCCGCGGACGACGCCCTGCTGGCCACGCTCGCATTCCGCCTGTTCTCCTTCTGGCTCCCGCTGCCCGCCGGCCTCATCGGCTACCTGGCCTTCCGCCGGCGCTTCGGGCCGCTCGGCCAGATCCCGATCGAACCGGACTCACCGAGACCGCTGGCGCCCTCGGCGCCCTGACCGGCACGGGCCGCACGGGCCCGGTGCGCTACAGCAGGAAGCGGCCGCAGATCGGCCAGGGCTGGGCGCCACGGGCCGAGTACAGGGCGCGGGCCCGGGCGTCCTGCTCCCACGGCGGGGCGTCGGACGGCAGGCCGGTGCCGCCGACCGACTGCCAGGTCTGCAGGTCGAACTGGTAGGCGCCGTAGAACCCGTTGCCGCTGTTCATGGCGTAGTCACCACCGGACTCGCAGCGCCGCAGCGCCGCCCACTTGTCGAGGCCGAGCGCGGCGGCGTCGCGGGCCGCCCGGGCGAGGGCCTCGGCCTGGCGCGCCCCGATGAGGTCGATCTCCGCGAGCTCGACCTCGCGTTGGGCGTGGGGAACCTCCTGCTGGGCGGACTCGAGGCGACGGTCGAGGCGGTCGAGGCGCTCCGCGGTGCGCTGCACGTCGTCGCTCGTGCTCGCCCGGAGGTCGGCGAACTCGCGGGCCACCCGCCGGGTCTCGAGGGACTGCTCGGCGAGGATGGTCTGGCGCCAGAGCACGTCGCTGGCCTGCTCGCTGTCGACGATGACCCCGAAGCTCGACTCGCTCCCGCCGCTCATGTACGCGGCGACCGAGAGCTGGCGGGCCTGGCGGCGCTTGGCCCGGAGCTGCTCGGTCAGGGCGAGCTCGTCGGCCTGCAGGTCGCCGAGCTCGGCGTCCGCCGCGGCGATGGCGGCCTGCGCGGCGACGACCTCGGCCTGGGCGTCGGCCAGGTGCTGGCGGGCGGCGGCGACCGCGGCCTCGGCCTCGCTGACGGTCAGGGCGTGGGCCGGCGGGGCGAAGGCGACGAGACTGCCGAACAGCGCCCACACCACCGTCACCGCGGCACCGGCGAGGACCCACGGGGTGCGACCGGGCGCGGCACGGGCGCCACGGGTCGTGGGCACGGCGACGAGCCCCCCACCTGACGACTCGGACCGTGCGCCTGGTTCGGCAGGGCGCACGGCGGACCAAGGTAGCGGCCCGTGGACAGGTGATCACCGTCGGCCGGTCTGGCTCCGGGCGGCCCGGGTAGGTTGGCCCCGGAGCCCGGAGGTCGCCTCATCCGGGTCCCCGAGCGGTGACGAACCACCTCCGTCGAGCGACGTGTAACGGATCGGGGTGGCGCCGGGACGGACCCGCGACCACCCCGGAGGAGACCGGCCCCATGACCCACCTGATCCACCTGCGGCACCTCGCCCTCGCCGCGATCTTCAACCCCCGGTGGGTCGGCGCGACCACCGGTCACCGCTAGGGCCGCCGCGACGTGCCGTCCGCCCACCGCACGCTCCGAGCCGCCGATGTGCGGGCCCTCACCGAGGCCTGCTTCGTCCCGCCGGAGGGCGCACCGACCGACGAGCGGATCGGCATCGAGCTGGAGTGGCTCACCATCTCGGCGCGCCGCCCCGACGACCGCCTCGACCTCGACGCCCTCCGTGCCGCGGCCGGCTCCGCCCCGCTCCCGGGGGGCGGCACCACCTCGTTCGAGCCCGGCGGCCAGCTCGAGCTGAACTCGGCGCCCCTCGCCGGCCTGGACGCCGCCCTCACCGCCGCCGCCGCGGACGCCCGGGAGCTGAGCACCCGGATGGCGCGCGTCGGCGTCGGGCTCGTGCCCATCGGGCTGGACGCGTTCCGCGAGCCCCGGCGGGTCCTGCACTCCCCCCGCTACGACGCCATGGAGGCGGCCTTCGACGCCCGCGGCGACCACGGGCGGCGCATGATGTGCAACACCGCGGCGCTGCAGGTGAACGTCGACCTGGGCCCCGACCCGGCCGCCCGGTGGCGCCTCGCCCACGCCCTCGGCCCCACGCTCGTCGCGTGCTTCGCCAACTCCCCCTTCGGCGCGGGCGCCGGGGGCGGCCGCCCGAGCGGTTGGCGGGCCAACCGGCTCGCCACCTGGTGGGGCATCGACCCGAGCCGCACCGCGTCGCCGTCGATGGCCGCGGACCCCGCCGGCGCGTGGCGGGACTACGCCCTGGCCGCCAACGTGCTGCTCATCCAGGGTGACGGGACCGCTCCTGGGCCCGGCGACGGCCACGCCACCCCGGTCACCGGGTCGTTCCCGTTCGCCCGCTGGATGGCGGAGGGCCACCCGTCGGGCTGGCCGACCGTCGACGACCTCGCCTACCACCTGACGACGCTCTTCCCGCCGGTGCGGCCCCGCGGGTGGCTCGAGCTACGGATGCTCGACGCGGTCGACGACGCCGTGTGGCCGGTGGCGGTCGCGGTCACCGTCGCCCTCCTGACCGACCCCGACGCCGCGGCGGCGGCCACCGAGGCCACCGTCGGGACCGCCGGCCGGTGGGCCGACGCCGCCCGGTGCGGCCTGAGCGACCCCGACCTGGCCCGCTCGGCCGACGCCTGCGTCGCGGCCGCGCTCGAGGCGCTGCCCCGACGAGGCGGCTCGTCGGCGCTCGCCGACGCGGTCTCGGCGTTCCGCGACCGCTACGTGGCGCGGCGCCGCAGCCCGGCCGACGACCGCCTCGACGAGTGGCACGCCCTGGGGCGGCTCCTCCCCCAGGGCACCGACAGCGAGCGGGAGCCGGCGTGGGCGAGCTGACCCCCACCCGTGAGCAGGTGGTCGCCGCCCTGGAGGCGGTGCGGGCGCGCACCCTCGCCCTGACGGACGCGCTCACCGAGGACGAGCAGCGCCGGCAGTGGTCGCCGCTCATGTCGCCCGTGGTGTGGGACCTGGCCCACGTCGGCAACTACGAGGAGCTCTGGCTCCAGCGCGCCCTCGGGGGCCCACCCGCCGAGCACCCGGCCTACGACGACCTGTACGACGCCTTCAAGCACACGCGCGCCGACCGGCCGGGCCTCCCCCTCCTGTCGCCGTCGGAGGCCCGGGCCTACGACGCCGGCGTGCGCGGGCGGGTGCTCGACGTGCTGGCCGGCCTGCCCGGCGACGACCCGTTCGGACCGGGCGCCGACCCCCTGCTCGCCGGCGCCTTCGTGTACGGCATGGTCGTGCAGCACGAGCACCAGCACGACGAGACCATCCTCGCCACCCGCCAGCTCATGGGGGTGCACGCCACGCCGCCGGCGGGCACCACGCCGGCACCGACGGCCCCGCCCGCAAGCCCGTCGCCGACGGCCGGTCGGCCGGCCGAGCAGGTCCTGGTCCCGGGGGGCCGGGTCGTGCTCGGCACCGATCTCGACCCGTGGGCCTACGACAACGAGCGCCCCGCCCACGAGGTCGACGTGGCCCCGTTCCTGCTCGACGTCACCCCCGTGACCAACGAGGCCTACCTGGCCTTCCTCGACGACGGTGGCTACGACGACCCGCGCTGGTGGGCGCCGGCGGGTTGGTCGTGGCGGCAGGAGGCGGGCCTGGTCGCCCCCCAGTTCTGGGCGCGCGACGGCGACGGCTGGATCGTCCTGCGCTTCGGCGAGCACCTGCCGCTGGCGCCGCTCGAGCCCGTCCAGCACGTGTGCTGGTACGAGGCCGACGCCTACGCCCGCTGGGCCGGCCGGCGCCTGCCCACCGAGGCCGAGTGGGAGTGCGCCGCGGCGTGGGACCCGGCCGCGGGCCGCGCCCGCCGCTACCCCTGGGGCGACGAGCCCCCCGACCCGACGCGCGCGAACCTCGGCCAACGCCACCGCGGCCCCGCCGCCGTCGGCGCCTACCCGGCGGGCGTCAGCCCCACCGGCTGCCACCAGCTCGTGGGCGACGTGTGGGAGTGGACCGCGTCCGACTTCCGCCCCTATCCCGGGTTCCACGCCTTCCCGTACCAGGAGTACTCCGAGGTGTTCTGGGGCACCGACTACAAGGTGCTGCGCGGCGGTTCGTGGGCCGCCGACCCCGTGGCCGTGCGCAACACCTTCCGCAACTGGGACCTCCCCGTCCGCCGCCAGATCTTCGCGGGCTTCCGCTGCGCGGCCGACGTCCCCGGTCCCGACCGCACCCTCGGGGAGGCCTGACCGCCGTGTGCCGCCTCGTCGCCCACCTCGGACCGTCGATCACCCTCGAGGCCCTGCTCGTCGACCCGCCCCACGGGTTAGCCCACCAGGCGTGGGCGCCCGAGCGCCAGGTCAGCGGCACGGTGAACGCCGACGGCTTCGGCGTCGGCTGGTACGACCTGGCCCGGCGTCCCGAGCCGGGCGTCCACCGCACCACCCTGCCCCTGTGGGCGGACCGGTCGTTCGCGAGCTTCGCCGGACTGGTGGCGTCGACCTCGATCGTCGCGGCCGTCCGCGGCGCCACCGCCCCGGCCCCCACCGAGGAGAGCGGCACCCCGCCGTTCGCACGCGGGCCGTGGCTCTTCGCCCACAACGGGGCGGTCACGGGCTTCCGGGAGAGCGTGGGCGCCGCCCTGCGCCGCCGGCTGAGCGTCGAGCAGGAGTCGGCCATCCTCGGCGCGGCCGACAGCGAGGTGCTCTTCCACCTGGCCCTGGCCCACCTCGCCGAGGGGGCGACCCCCGCGGAGGCGCTCGTCGACGTGGTCGCGGCCGTGGAGGCACACGCCGGCGGCCGCCTCAACCTCGTGCTCACCGACGGCCGGCGCCTCGCCGCGACCCGCGTCGGCGACTCGCTCTGGCTGCTCGCCGACGGCACCCGCACCGTCGTCGCCTCCGAGCCCTACGACGACGACCCCGCCTGGTCCGAGGTCCCCGACCGGTCGGTCGTCACCGCCACCCTCCATGCCGCCGGCTCGTCCACCGTGGCCGCCCTGCCCGCTCCCCTCCCCTGACGAAAGCGATCCCCCCGTGCCCGCCCCCTCCGATGCCCTCGTCGTGGACGTCCACCTCCGTCCCGACGACCTCGAGCGCGCCCTGCGCGCGGACGTGCAGGGCGGGTTGACCGCCACGCCCAAGGTCCTGCCCCCGAAGTGGTTCTACGACCACCGGGGCTCGGAGCTCTTCGACGAGATCACCCGGTTGGAGGAGTACTACCCGACCCGACGCGAGCGCGAGATCATCGACCGCGAGGCCGCGACCGTCGCCGCGTTCGGCGCCACCACCCTGGTGGAGCTCGGGTCGGGCACCTCCGAGAAGACCCGCCTGCTCCTCGACGCCATGGTCGCCGACGGCCTCCTGCGGCGCTACGTGCCCTTCGACGTCAGCGAGGCGTTCCTCCGCGAGTCCGCCGCGACCCTGGCGACCCAGTACCCGAGCCTCGAGGTCCAGGCGATCGTGGGCGACTTCGAGCGCCACCTCGATGCCCTGGCGGACCTGCCCACCGACGGCCCCCGCCTCGTCGCGTTCCTGGGCGGCACCATCGGCAACCTCGACCCCGCCCAGCGGGCGGAGTTCTTCGGGACCCTCCGCGGGGCGCTGCGCCCCGGCGACGGCCTGCTGCTCGGCACCGACCTCGTCAAGGACGCCGGCCGCCTGGTGCGGGCCTACGACGACGCCGCCGGGGTCACGGCCGCGTTCGACAAGAACGTGCTGGCGGTGATCAACCGGGCACTGCACGCCGACTTCGACCTCGACGCCTTCGACCACGTGGCCCGGTGGGACGCCGAGGCCGAGTGGATCGAGATGCTGCTGCGCTCCCGCGTCGACCAGTGGGTGACGGTCGCGGACCTCGGGCTCGAGGTGCCGCTCGTCGCCGGCGAGGACATCCGCACCGAGATCAGTGCGAAGTTCCGGCGGACCGGCGTCGAGGCCGAGCTCGGCGGCGCCGGCTTCGACCTGACGCGCTGGTGGACCGACGCCGCGGGCGACTTCGCCCTGAGCCTCAGCGTGGGTCGCTGACGTTCAGCGCCCGGGCCGCACGCTCAGGTCGGCCACGGCGTCCACGAGGCGGTCGAGCTCCTGGTCCGTGTTGAAGTAGTGCACCGACGCGCGCACCATCTGATCGAGGCCACGGTCGGCGAGGTCCCAGCGGGCGCCGGTCACGGACGTGACCGACGTGTTGATCTGGCGCTCGCGCAGCGCCTGGCCGACGTCGGGTGAGGCCCAGCCCTCGATGGTGAAGGTGACGATGCCGCACCGCCGCCGGCCGAGATCGTGCACCTCGACGCCGTGCAGCGCCTCCAGCCGGGCGCGGAGCCGGGCGGCGAGGTCGACCACCCGGGCCTCGATGGCCTCGAGCCCGATGTCGAGTGCGTAGTCGAGCGCGGCGACGAGCCCCAGCTTCGCCGCCAAACCCGTCTCCCAGAGCTCGTAGCGGCGGGCGTCGGGACGCACCTCGTAGCGGCGCTCGTCCGTCCAGGCCGCGCTGAAGAGGTCGAGCACCGGGGGCTCGATGCGGTCGCGAGCCCGGTCGGAGACCCAGAGGAAGCCGGTGCCCCGGGGCCCGCGGAGGAACTTGCGGCCGGTGGCGCACAGGACGTCGCAGCCGATGGCGGCCACGTCGACCGGCAGCTGGCCCACCGACTGGCAGGCGTCGAGCAGGAAGAGGGCATCCGAGCCCTGCAGGGCCGCACCCACCTCGGCCACGGGGTTCACGAGGCCGCCCTGGGTCGGCACGTGCACGACCGTCACGAGCTTGACCCGCTCGTCGAGCAGCCCCACCAGCGCCTCGACGTCGACCTGCCCGTGCTCGTCGTCGGGGATCACCTCGATCGTGGCGCCGGTGCGGGCGGCCACCTGGAGCATGGCGATGACGTTGCTGGCGTACTCGGACTTGGACACCAGGATGCGGTCACCGGCGGCGAGGGGCACGCCGTAGAAGGCGACGTCCCAGGCCCGGGTGGCGCTGTCGGTGAAGGCGATCTGGTCCGACCGGCCGCCGACGAGCGCGGCGGCCACGTCGTAGAAGCGCCCGAGCTCGTCCGCCCGGATCGCCGCGGCCTCGTAGCCACCGGTTCGCGCCTCCAGCCAGAGGTGGTCGGTCTGCGCGTCGAGCACGGGCCGGGGCGGCAGGGACGACCCGGCGTTGTTGAAGTGGGTGACGTGAGCGACGCCCGGGGTGTCGTGACGCACCCGGGCCAGGTCGATGGCGGCCATGGCGGTTGTGTAGCAGCGGCCACCCGGGGACCGCTCTCAATTCCCCCCGTGGAGGGCCGATGGATCAGCCAAGTGTCCTTCGAGCATCGAGGTAGCCCGTGCTCATCGTCGTCGTAGTGCTCGCCCTCGCGGCCATCGGCGCGGGCGTCTACGCGTTCCGCCAGCGGCAGGGCAAGGAGCAGCTCGAGGCCGAGCTCAACCAGCTCGCCCACCACGATCGCCTCACCGGCCTGCCCAACCGGTCGGTGCTCGAGCCGTGGATCACCGAGTGCCTCGCCGCCTCACGCCGCCACTCCTCGCGCGCGGCGATCATGCTGATCGACCTCGACCGGTTCAAGCGCATCAACGACAGCTACGGCCCGAGCGTCGGCGACGAGCTGATGAAGGCCATCGTGGCCCGCCTCCGCACGGTGCTGCGCCCCCAGGACAAGCTCATCCGCACCACCGGCACCCAGTTCACGATGCTGTGCCCGGAGATGCCGGACTCGACCGCCGCCGAGCAGCTCGCTCGCCGGGTGATCGGCGCCATCCAGACCCCGTTCCAGGTCGAACAGGACCTCATCTCCTTGAACGCCTGCGTCGGCGCCACGGTGACCGACGAGCGCCTGAGCGACACCTCGTCCGTCCTCCTCGACGCCGAGGTGGCGCTGTACAAGGCCAAGGACGACGGCCCCGGCACCATCGCCATGTACGAGCAGTCGATGCACGCCCGGCTGACCCCCGCCAACGCCGGCAAGCGCCTCGAGGAGGCCCTCGCCCGGGGCGAGTTCCAGCTGCTCTACATGCCGATCATCTCCCTCGAGACCAACCGCATGACGGGCGTCGAGGCCCTGATCCGCTGGCTCGACCCCGAGCGCGGCCTCGTCAGCCCGTCCGAGTTCCTCCCCGCGATGGACGAGACCGGCCTCATCGTGCCCGTCGGCGAGTGGGTGCTGAACGAGGCGTGCCGCCAGGCCGTGCAGTGGCAGGAGGCGTACCCCGCCCTCGGCCCCATCGAGGTCACCGTGAACGTGTCGGCCCGCCAACTCGCCCAGAGCGACTTCCTCGACGTGCTCACCGAGGCCCTCCGGATGCCCGAGGGGGTGCGCCCGCCCCAGCTGTGCCTCGAGATCTCGGAGGCGGCGCTGCGCGACGACCTCGAGACTGCGTGGACCATGCTCCGCCAGGCCAAGGAGCTGGGCGTCACCCTCGCCCTCGACGACTTCGGCACGGGGTCATCGTCGATCAAGTCGGTGCGGACCTTCCGCTCCGACGTGCTCAAGATCGACCGCGAGTTCGTGAAGGGCCTCGGCATGGCCGCCGAGGACACCGCCATCGTCCAGATGATGATCGCCCTCGGCAAGGAGCTCGGCATGGTCACCGTGGCCGAGGGGATCGAGACCACCCAGCAGCTCGAGGCCCTGCGCCGCCTGGACTGCAAGCGGGGCCAGGGCTACCTGTTCGGCCACCCGGTGCCCCCGCAGGTGATCGAGGACATGCTCTACGACATCGCCACCACCCGGGCCCAGCCCATGGTGCCGAGCACCACGAACCTGCCCCAGCGGGGCCAGCCGGCGGCCGGCCCGGCCGAGGTGCTGCTCCCCGAGGGCATTCAGCCCGCTCCCACCGGCCTGCCCGCGGGCACCGCCGCCGAGATCCCCGCCCACTCCCCCGCCGCGTGGCCCGGGAGCGAGACCGAGGTCGCCGCCGCGGCCGCCGCCGCCGGCCGCGCCGCCCTCGCAGCGCGCGCCGCAGCCGCGGCCCCCGCCGCTCCCGGCGCCCCGGCCGACGCCCCGCCCGCCGGCGCCATCCACCTCGACGCCCCCCGGCCCCACCAGCCGCAGCCCCTCATGTCGCCCCGCCGCCCCGGCGTCGCCCCCGCCACGGGCACCGTGGTCCCCCCGGTCAGCCGCGTCCCGCGGCGCCGCTCCGAGCTCGCCAGCTAGCGGCAGCGGGCCCGCACCGGGTCAGCCGGGCTTGGGGCGGGTGCCGGCACGCTCCATGCCGGCCTCGAGCTCGGCGATGACGGTCTCGATGACCTTGACGCGGGCGTAGCGCTTCGACTCGGCCTCGATGACGTGCCAGCGGTGGCGGTGGCGGTCGGTGCGGTCGAGCATGACGTCGACCGCCTCCGTGTACTGATCCCACTTCTCGCGGTTGCGGAGGTCCTCGTCGGTCAGCTTCCAGCTCTTCAGCGGGTCGTCCTTGCGGCGCTCGAAGCGGTGGAGCTGCTCGTCCGGGGACAGGTGCAGCCAGAGCTTCACGAGGACCATGCCCTCGTCGGCGAGGGCCGACTCGAACTCGACGATCTGGTCGTAGCTGCGGTCGACCTCGTCGGCGGTGGCGAAGCCCTCGACCCGCTCGACGAGCACCCGGCCGTACCAGGAGCGGTCGAGCACGGCCATGCCGCCCCAGCCGGGCAGCACCGGCCAGAAGCGCCAGAGGAAGTGGTGGCGGAGCTCGTCGGGGGTCGGTGCCGCGAACTGCGACACCCGGACGTGGCGGGGGTCGAGGCTGGCGACGAGCCGCTTGATGGCGCCGCCCTTGCCGGAGGCGTCCCAGCCCTCGAAGAGCACGCACAGCGGCGGGCCCAGCTCGCCGTTGCCGATCTGGCCCCCGCACTGCAGCCGCAGGCGCAGCAGCTTCTCCTGCGCGGCCTCGAGGCGCGCGGCCTCCTCCTCCCGGCTGAGCTTCAGCGAGAGGTCGACGTCGTCGAGGCGACCCATCAGCGGACCGCCCGCTCGAGCACGTCCACGCAGCGGTCGAGCTGCTCGTCGGTGATCACGAGGGGCGGGCAGAAGGTCAGGTGGTTGGGGGGCACGGCCCG
This sequence comes from Acidimicrobiales bacterium, assembly GCA_041908445.1. Taxonomy (GTDB): domain Bacteria; phylum Actinomycetota; class Acidimicrobiia; order Acidimicrobiales; family DATDAH01; genus JAEUJM01. The sequence goes on from JAYRFK010000052.1 coordinate 53,968, forward strand.
CACGATCACCCCGTCGGCCCGCATGGCGTCACGGACCGTGGCGACGTCCTTGCCCTCCCCCAGGCTGACCGCCCAGACCGCGCCCTCGCCCCGCACCTCGGCGACGAGGCCGTCGGCCTCGAGGGCCCGCAGGCCGGAGCTGAGGCGCAGGCCGATGCGCTCGGCCGCCGGCAACAGCTCCTCGCGCTCGGTGATGGCCATGGACTCGAGGCCGGCCACGCAGCACGCCGGGTGCCCCGAGTAGGTGTGGCCGTGGCGCAGGAGGAAGTCGGGGGTGGACTCGAGCGGCTCGCGCACCGCGGGCCCGACGACGACGCCGCCGAGGGGCAGGTAGCCCGAGCTCACGCCCTTGGCGAAGGTGATGAGGTCCGGGCGGATGCCGAAGTGGGCCGTGCCGAACCACTGGCCGAGCCGGCCGAAGCCGGTGATGACCTCGTCGGCGATGAGGTAGGCGCCGTGCTGGTCGCACAGGCGGCGCAGCCCCTCGAGGTAGCCCGGCGCCGGCGGGAACACGCCACCGGCGCCCTGCACCGGCTCGGCGATGACCGCCGCGATCTCGTCACCCTGCTGCGCGAACAGCGTGGCCATGGCCTCGAGGTCGTTGTTGGGGACGGTGAGGTGGCCCGGGACGAGCGCGCCGTAGCCGGCCTGGTTCGCGGGCAGGCCCTGGGCGGACATGCCGCCATAGGTGACGCCGTGGTAGGCGAGGTCGCGGCTGACCACGAGGTGCTTCTCGGGGTGGCCGGCGAGGCCCTGCGCCAACCGGGCCAGCTTGAGGGCGGTGTCGACCGCCTCGGAGCCCGACGAGGTCAGGAAGACCCGGGCGCCCTCGAACGGCGCACGAGCGGCGATCTCGGCCGTCAGGCGCTCGGCCGGCTCGTTGGTGAACGGGTCGAAGCAGTGGTACGCCGCGAGGGTGCGCAGCTGCTCGGCGATGGCGTCCGCGATCTCGGCCCGACCGTGGCCGACGTTGCAGTACCAGAGGCTGGCCATGGCGTCGACGTAGCGGTTCCCGACGTCGTCCCAGACCTCCGCGCCCTCGCCCCCGACGATGGTGACGAAGCCCGACTCGTCCTTGGCCGGTGGGGCGAAGGGGTGCAGGAACGGGGAGAGCGCCATGTCCCGACGCTAGTCCGCGCCTGTCACCCCGGGGTCCGGCGCGGCGCCGCCCGGCGGGCCCGCGTCGGGACTAGCCCTGGAGGACCACGAGGCGGCGCTCGGTCATCTCCTGCACGGCGTACGGCGGGCCCTCACGGGTGTTGCCCGAGTCGCGGACGCCGCCGTACGGCATGTGGTCGGCCCGCCACGTCGGCACCTCGTTGACGAGCACGCCTCCGAAGTCGAGCACGTGGCCGGCTTCGAGGGCCCGGCCCACGTCCCGGGTGAACACCCCCGCCTGCAGGCCGTAGCGGGTGTCGTTGGCCAGCCGCAGCGCCTCGTGCCAGTCGTCGTAGACCGCCACGCCCACGACGGGCCCGAAGACCTCGGTGTTGCACACCTTCATGTCGGGCAGCACGCCGGTCAGCACGGTCGGCGCCAGCACGCCCCCCTCGACCTCGCCACCACAGCGCACCTCGGCGCCCTCGGCCACGGCCTCGCGGATCCACGACTCGACCCGGTCGGTCTCGCCCGGGTTGATGAGGGCGCTCACGTCGGTGGCGTCGTTGAGCGGGTCGCCCACGGTGAGGCCGGACACGCCGGCGACCAGCGCGCCGACGAAGTCGTCGGCGACGTCGCGGTGCACGAAGACCCGCTGCACCGAGATGCACGACTGGCCGGCGTGGGAGAACCCCGCGACCGTGATCTTCTGGGCGGCGGCCGCCCAGTCGCCGTCGGGCTCGATGATGACCGGGGCGTTGTTGCCGAGCTCGAGACTGACGCGCTTGCGCGGCGCCCGGGCCCGGATCCCCCACCCGACGTCGGGCGAGCCGGTGAAGGTGATCATGGCCACGTCGTCGTGGGTGACGAGGTGGTCGGCGACGCGCCCCGAGCACGTGACGACGTTGATCCAGCCGGGCTCGAGGCCGCACTCCTCGACCAGCAGCTCGACGAGGGCGACCGCGGTGAGCGGGGTGGCCGACGCCGGCTTGAGCACGACGGGGCACCCGGCGGCGATGGCCGGGGCGAGCTTGTGGGCCACGAGGTTGAGCGGGAAGTTGAACGGGCTGATCGCGCCGACCACGCCGATCGGCACCCGCTGGACGATGCCGAGCTTGCCCACGCCGGCGCTGCTGGCGTCGAGGGGCACCACCTCGCCCGCGAAGGACCGGGCGGTGGCCGCGGCGAAGCGGAAGGTGTCGACGGCGCGGGCCGCTTCCACCCGCGCGGTCTTGATGGGCTTGGCCGCCTCCGACGCGACGAGGCGGGCGAAGCGCTCCTGGTTCGACGGCTCCGCCAGGAGGGCCGCGGCGCGGTCGAGCACGGCGGCCCGCTCGTGGGCGGGCGGGGCGCCCTCGCGGTGGCGGGCGAGCGCGACCGCCACGGCGCGGTCCAGGTCGGCGGTCGTGCCCGCGGGGACCCGGCCGAGCTCGTGGCCGTCGTAGGGGGACGTGACGACGATGACGTCGTCGTCCGAGGCCGCCCCCACCCGCTCGTCACCGATCCGGAACGGCGTGATCTCGCTCATGCGCGGAGGCTACCGGCGGGGCGTCGGCCCCTGCCGCCGCTCTCGCCGCGACGATCCCGCCGGTTACCGTCGTGATCGTGACCGCGCCGCTCGCCGACGGCTACCGAGAAGCCGTCTTCTGGACCGACGACGCGCCGCCGACCGAACGACCCGTCGCCGCGCTCCCCGCCGACGCGGACGTGGTGGTCGTGGGCGGCGGGTACTGCGGGCTCTCCGCCGCCACCGAGGTCGCCGAGCAGGGCCGCGCCGCCGTGGTGCTCGACGCCGAGGCCTTCGGCTGGGGCGCCAGCAGCCGCAACGGCGGCATGGTGATCCCCGAGCTCAAGGTCGGCCCGGCGGGGCTCGAGCAGCGCTACGGCGCCCTGGGCCGGGAACTGTTCGCCGCGGTGAACGACGCCTTCGACCTGGTCGAGTCGCTCGTCGGCGACGGTGGCATCGCGTGCGATTACGAGCGCACGGGTCAGCTCTACCTGGCCCACCACCCCCGGGTCGTCGACCACCTCCGCCACGAGGCCGACGAGATGAGCGCGGCCGGCTCCCCCGCCCGCTTCGTGGCCCGGGACGACCTGCCCGCCGAGATCGGCTCGGACCAGTACCACGCCGGCCTGGTGCTCGAGCGCACCGGGGGGCTCCAGCCGGCCAGGTTCCACGCGGGCCTCGTGGCGCGGGCCGACGCCGCCGGCGTGGCGCTGCACGACCGGACCCGCGCCACCGCGATCCTCCCGGACGGCGCCGGCTTCCGGGTCGAGACGAGCCGGGGCACGGTGCGGGCCGAGCACGTGATCCTCGCCACCAACGCCTACGCCGACGGCCTCTCGCCCCGGCTGCGCCGGCGCACCATGCCCGTGGGCAGCTACATCATCGCGACCGAGCCCCTCAGCCCGGAGCAGCAGGCCGCGGTCAACCCGAACCGGCGCATGTTCGTGGACACCAAGAACTTCCTCTTCTACTGGCGCCTCACCGCCGACGGCCGCATGGTCTTCGGCGGGCGGCGCAGCCTGTCGCCGGTCACGGTGCCCGAGGCCCGCGACTTCCTCCACGGGTCGATGGTCCGGGTCCACCCGCAGCTCGCCGGCGTGCCCGTCACCCACGCGTGGGGCGGGTACGTCGCCATCACCTTCGACCGCATGCCCCAGGCCGGCGTGCTCGACGGCGTCCACTACGCCACCGGCTGCAACGGCTCGGGCGTAGCCCTGAACACCTGGCTCGGTCGCGCCACGGCCCGGTGGGCCCTCGGGGGCGAGCCCCCACCGTTCGCCGCGCTGAAGCAGCCGTCGATCCCGCTCTGGCGCCTTCGGGGCGCCTACCTGCCCGTGGTGGGCCAGTGGTACCGCATCCGGGACCGCCAGCCGTAGGGAGCGCGCCCACGATCTGCGGTCGTATCCCCACGTCGCGTGGTGTGTCTGACCCGGTACACCACTCTGCGTGGTCAGTCAAACTCGGGGTGTAGTTTTCGGTGGCACTGGGGTAGAGTCCGCGACGTGGCTCCGCGCAGCACCCCCGAGCACGGCCCGTTCGGCCACCTGCGGCGTGCCGCCGCCCTCGGGGGCGCGGTCCTGCTCGTGGCCCTGAGCGCCAGCACCGCGGTGGCCCTCGCCGACGACCAGGCCCCGGTCGACCCCGCGGCCGTGCCCACGACGCTGGTGCGCCCCGGCGACGACCCGGCCACGACCGCCCCGCCGGCCACCGAGCCCCCCACGACCGAGCCGCCCACGACGGCCCCGCCGGCCACCGAGCCCCCCACGACCGAGCCGCCGACCACGGCCCCGCCGGCCACCGAGCCCCCCACGACCGAGCCCCCCACGACCGAGCCGCCCACGACGCCGCCGACCTGGCGGGTGGGTCACGGCCACGGCGTGATCGCCGACGGCGACGGTTGTGGCAACGGCAACGGGAACAACGGCAACGGGAACAACGGCAACGGGAACGGCAACAAGGAGGACGGCGACGAGCACTGCCGCCCGGGCGCGATCGAGCCCCGACCGCCGACCACCTCGACCACCGAGCCGCCCACCACGACCACGACGGACGCCCCCACGCCGACGACCGTGGGAGGGAGCGTGGACGTCCCGGGCGACGACGCCACCGGGTCCGGCGGGGGCGCCACCGGCGGCGGCACCACGGCCGGCAACGGCACGGCCACGGGTACCGCGTCCGCCCCCGCCCCCGCCCCGGCGGCCACCGGCGGCACGGGCGCGACCGCCACGGCGGCCACCGGCGGCGCCGACGCGGCCACGCTGGCGACGGACGCTCCCGCCGCACCCACCACGACCGCGATCGACCCGTTCGGCCGCAGCCCCCTCGTGGACGGCGAGGACCTCACCGCCGCCGACCGCATCACCCCCCTGCCGCCCTTCACCGACCGACTGTGGGCCGCCCTGCCCCTCGGCCTGGTCCTGGGCCTGGCCCTCGTGGGCGTCGCCCTCGCGGCCGTGCGCATCGCCCGCCTGGGCCTGACGCCCTGACGCCCTGACGCGCTCACGCCCTGACGGCCCGGCCTGCGGGACGGCCGAACGCCTGACCGGCCGAGCGCCTCGACGGCGGGCGACCGACGGGACGAGGAGGAGGAGGAGGAGGCTCAGCCCTCGCTGAGCAGCGTGGCGGCGGCGTCGACCACGATCCGACCGCGACCCCGGGCCTTGGCCTCGTACATGGCGGCGTCGGCGCGGCCGATGAGCTCTCCGGTGCCCTCGTCGTCACGGGCGGTGAGGGCCACGCCGATGGAGGTCCCGACGAGCACCTCGGTGCCGTCGATCTGGGTGGGCCGGGCCACCTCGTCACGGATGCGCTCGGCCACGACGAGGGCCTCGGCCGCCGACGGGAGGTCCTCGCAGATGACCACGAACTCGTCGCCGCCGTAGCGGCCCACGGTGTCGGCGGCCCGTGCCGCCCGCTGGACCCGGGCCGCGACCTGGCGGAGGAGCTCGTCACCGGCGGCGTGGCCCCAGGTGTCGTTGACCTGCTTGAACTCGTCGATGTCGAGGAAGATCGCGGCCGCCCGGGATCCGTCCCGCCGGCCGCGCGCGAGGGCGTGGTCGAGGCGGTCGTGCACGATGACGCGGTTGGGCAGGTGGGTCAGCGGATCGTGGGTGGCCTGGTGGGCGAGGCGATCCTCCACCGCCTTCTGGGCGGTCACGTCGTGGGCCGTGATCACGAGGCCCGCCACCGCGGGATCGTCGTAGAGGTCGGTGATGGCGCCCTCGAACCAGCGGTGGTCGCCCTCGGCGGTGAGCACCCGGATGGCGGTGCCGAGGTCGCCGGCGCCGCCGGCCAGCAGTTGGGCGAAGCGGCCGCGGTCGTCCGGGTGCACCGCCGCCACCAGGTCGGCGCCGGCGGCGTCGTCGGCGTCCCAGCCGAGGAGGGCGGTCACCGAGGGGCTGACGTAGGAGATCGTGTGCTCGTCCTCGGTGACCACGATCAGGTCGGGGAGGTTGTGGACGAGGGCCTGGAAGCGGGCCTCGGTGCGACGGACCTCGGCGGTGGCGTCGGCCACCATGGCCAGGGCCGTGGCCCGTGCGTTGGCCAGGCTGTAGACGAGTGCGGCCAGCAGCACCGAGAGCGCCGTGCCGGCGGCCAGGATCCAGAGCGGCTCCCGTGACGTCGCCCCGCCGAGGCCGTCGAGGTCCGCCACGGTGAGGAGCCAGTGCTGGCCCAGCCGCTCGATGGAGTTGCGCTCGATGGCGTCGGCGTCGCCCCCGCTCAGGACCTGCGGGTCGCCGGAGCCGTCCCGCGCGGTGGAGGCGACGATCGTGCCCTCCGTGGCGGTGGGGGCGTCCGGGTCGGCGAGCTCCTCGAGCTGGGCGGTCAGCTCGCCCCCGCTCGGCGCCACCGCCTGGTCGAGGATGTCCTGGGCCGACGCCACCACGACCACCCAGGCGTCGAGCGCGGCGATGCGCTCCGCCGAGCTCACCGGCGGCTCGGCGCCCCGGTACACCGGGACGGCCACCGCGATCCCCGACCGGGCGAGGGCGGGGTAGGCCTGGACGGTCTCACGCGGCAGGCGCTCGAAGGTGTCGCTCACGGTGGCCCGGGCCTCGACCCGGGCCTGGTCGAGGGCGATGCGGGCCGACGGCACCCGCGCCAGGTCGAGGCCGTCGAGCACGGTGACCCCCCGGGCGGGGGCCTCGTAGGTCGCCACGAGGTGCTCGCCGCCGTGGACCGGGTCGTTGACTTCGAAGCCGCGCACCCCGTTGGCGCGCACGTCGTCGCGCAGGGCGTCGAGCCCGTCCGCCCCCTCGACGGGGACGACGTAGGCGACGCTGGCGATCACGTCCGCCGGCAGGCCCGCGATGGCGTCGGTGGCGGCGTGGACGAAGCCCTCCTGGTCGACGTCCTCGCCGGCGAGCGCGTCCCGCGTGTCGCGGCCGACGGCGGCCAGCTCGTCGAGGCGGGCGTCGACGTCCTCGTCGACGGCGCGGGCGGCGACCGTGAAGTGGGTGCGGGCGTCGTCGCGGAGCGCGTCGCGCCACACGGTTGCCGCGATGGCGCTGGCGACCAGCCCGCCGATCAGGACCACCAGCGCGATCGCCAGGGGCGTGCGCCGGACCTTCACGGTGCCGAGCCTACCCGTGGGCCGGCACGCTGACGCAGCAGGTGCCGGCCCGACCACGGAACGTGGTCGCGGGTGGGCGGTCGTTCAGCTCGCGAGCTCGGCGCAGAAGGCGCCGAAGACCTCGACGTACTGGTCGATGTCGGCCTCGGTGTGCTGGGCCGAGATGGTCCACTGCTCCTCGTCGCCGGGGGTCATGAAGATGCCCCGGTTGATGACCCACGCCCACGACGCCGCGAACAGCGTGGCGTTGGTCTCGAGGAAGTCCCGGAAGTTGCGCAGCGGCTGCTCGCGGTAGCAGACGCAGCCCTTGCAGCCGAGGTCGACCACGTTGGCGGGGATGCCGTGCTCGGCGATCGCGTCACGGCAGCCGGTGGCGAGGCGGGAGCCCAGCTTGGCCATGTGCTCGTAGGCGTCGGGGGTCAGCACCTCGGTCAGCGCGGCGATGCCCGCCGCGGCGACCAGGGGGTTGCCGTTGAAGGTGCCCTGCTGCGCGGCGCCGTTGGCGATGACGTCCATGACCTCGGCCTTGCCACCGAAGGCGGCGGTGGGCGTGCCGCCGCCGATGGCCTTGGCGAAGCAGGCCAGGTCGGGCTGCACGCCGAACAGCTCGGTGGCGCCGCCGGCGGCGATGGTGGCCCCGCACTTCACCTCGTCGAAGATGAGGACCACGCCGTGCTCGGTGCAGATGCGCCGGACCTCGGCCAGGTAGCCGTCGTCGGGCAGCACGAGGCCGATGTTCATCATCACCGGCTCCATGATCAGGCAGGCGATCTCGCCACCCCGCTCGGCCAGCATGCGCTCGAGGGCCGGGGCGTCGTTGTAGGGCACGACGAGGGTGTCCTGGGCCATCTCCGCAGGGATGCCCAGCGACATCGGCGTCGACTGGGGGTTCTCCCGGTCGCCCATCTCGTTCGTGTCGGGCACCACGGAGAACATCACGGTGTCGTGGTGGCCGTGGTACGAGCCCTCGATCTTCAGGACCTTGTCCCTGCCGGTGTAGGCCCGGGCGATCCGGATGGCGTCCATGGTCGCCTCGGTGCCCGAGTTGCAGAACCGGACCTGGTCCAGGCGGAACCGCCGGCACAGCTCCTCGGCGAAGGCCACGGTGAGCTCGGTGGTCACCGCGAAGTGGGTGCCCCGGCGAACCACGTCGGACACGGCCTCGACGATCCTCGGGTGGGCGTGGCCCACCGCGTTGACGCCGAAGCCCGAGTGGTAGTCGACGTACTCGTTGCCGTCGACGTCCCAGACGTGGCTGCCCTCGCCGCGCTCGAGGTAGATGGGGTACGGGTCGGCGGCCTGGAACGAGGACGCCACGCCGAGGGGCAGCGAGCGCACGGCCCGCTCGTAGAGGGCGGCGGACTTCGGCGTCCGCTCCTGCATGCGCGCGCCTTCGCGCTCGATGATGGCCTTGGCCTGCGCCATCAGGCGGTCGTTGTCGATCATGTCGCTGTCGCTCCTAGGTGTGGCTGATCATCACGTGCTTGATCTCGGTGTAGGCCTCGAGGGCGTACACCGACATGTCCTTGCCGTACCCCGACTGCTTGAAGCCGCCGTGGGGCATCTCGGGGGTGAGGGGGATGTGGTCGTTGACCCACACCGTGCCGAACTGGAGGGCCTTCGAGAGCCGCATGGCCCGGGCCACGTCGCGGGTCCAGACGCTGGCGGCGAGGCCGTAGTCGACGCCGTTGGCCCAGGCGACGGCCTGGTCCTCGTCGGCGAAGCGCTGCACGCTCACCACCGGGCCGAAGACCTCCTTCTGGATGATCTCGGCGTCCTGGGCGGGGCCGGCCACGACGGTGGGCTCGAAGAAGAACCCGTCACCGTCGACCTTGGCGCCGCCGGTGACGACCTCGGCGCCGGCCTCCTTGGCCCGCTCGACCATCCCGGCCATGCGCTCGCGCTGCGCGCTCGAGATCACCGGGCCGAGGTCGATGGCCTCGTCGGTGGGGTCGCCGACGGGCAGCGACGACACCGCGTCGGCCAGGCCGGCCACGAGGTCGTCGTAGATGCCGGGGGCGGCCACGACGCGGCAGGCCGCGGTGCAGTCCTGGCCGGCGTTGTAGTAGCCGCCGATCTTGATGGCCTCGACGACCGTCTCGAGGTCGGCGTCGTCGAACACCAGCACGGGGGCCTTGCCGCCCAGCTCGAGGTGGACGCGGGCCAGGCTGTCGGAGGCGGCCTTGGCGATGGCCTTGCCGGTGCCGACGCTGCCGGTCAGCGAGATCAGCCGCACCTCGGGGTGGGTGACGAGGGAGGCGCCGGCGGTCTCGCCCTGGCCGGTCACGACGTTCAGGGTGCCGGCGGGGAGGATGTCGTGCTCGGCGATGAGCTCGGCCATGCGCAGGGTGGTGAGGGGGGTGAGCTCGGACGGCTTGAGCACCACGGTGTTGCCGGTCGCGAGCGCCGGGCCGATCTTCCAGATCGCCATCATCAGCGGGTAGTTCCACGGGGTGATCGAGCCGACCACGCCGAGGGGGTCGCGGCGCAGCATCGAGGTGTACCCGGCCATGTACTCGCCCGCGGCCCGACCCTCGAGGGTGCGGGCGGCGCCGGCGAAGAAGCGCAGGTGGTCGACCATCTGGCCCATCTCGTCGGCCATGGTGTTGATGGGCTTGCCCACGTTCTGGCTCTCGAGGGTGCCGAGCTCGTCGGCGTGCTCCTCGAGCACCTCGGCCAGCTTCCAGAGGGCGTTGCTGCGGTCGCCCGGCGTGGTCTGGCCCCACTCGCCGGCGAACGCCGCCGCGGCGGCAGAAACGGCGGCGTCGACGTCGGCCTTGTCGCTGGAGGCCACCTCGGCGAGCGAGCGGCCGGTGGCCGGGTCGAGCACGGCGTCGGTGGCGCCGCTGGCGGCCGCGACCCACTCGCCGCCGATGAAGTTCTGGTCGGGCATGTCCCCTCCGGGTCTCGCTCTTGGCCGCGCCGCTCGGCGCCGCACTCGCCTGGACGACGGATTCGCTCGTCGAACGGAGATCAGACGAGTGAATCGCTCGCCATACACTAGCCCAGCTGTGACAATCTGTCTCGATGGCCTCGGCGCTCGACCCCGTAGCGCTCGATGAGATCGACAAGGCGATCATCACCGAGCTCCAGATCGACGGGCGGCTCCCCTACGCACGGCTCGGGCCCGCCGTGGGATTGTCGCAGGCCGCGGCCCGCCAGCGCGTGCAGCGCCTCATCGAGCGGGGCGTGATGCAGGTCGTGGCGGTCACCGACCCCCTGGCGCTGGGCTTCAACCTCGAGGCCATGATCGGGATCCGCGCCGACGGCGACCTGCGCGCGGTGGCCAAGGCCCTCGCCGACATCGACGAGATCGACTACGTGGTCATCACCTCGGGCGGCTACGACCTGCTGGCCGAGACCGTGTGCGAGGACACCGAGGACCTGCTCGCCCTGCTCAACGAGCGCATCCGCACCCTGCCCGGCGTGCGCTCCGCCGATGCCTTCCCCTACCTCCACCTCGAGAAGCAGACCTACGCCTGGGGCGTGAGGTAGAGCTGCGGAGCGGCGCCGCGCTCAGTGGCGGAAGTGCTTGCCCAGGGTCTCGACCTGGCCCTGGTAATTGGAGCCGATGTCGGCGCCGTAGAGCTTGGCCGGAGGCTCGATCATCTGCTCGAAGGTGAGCTTGCAGACGGGCTGGCGGTGCTCGATCAGGAAGGGCACGTCGTGAGCGCGGACCTCGAGCGCGGCGCGCGAGCCGCACATCGCGCCGTCGCGGCTGTAGCCGAAGCCGGGGTCGAAGAAGCCGGCGTAGTGGGTGCGCAGCTCGCCGCTCGTGGGGTCGTAGGCGGTCATCTCGGCGGCGAGATCGGGCGGGACCCGCACGCTCTCGTCCGAGAGCAGCAGGTAGAAGCGCTCGGGGTCGAGGATGATGCGGTCGCCGCCCTCGCGCAGCACCGGCTCCCAGTAGTCCGCCGGGTCGTGGGCCCCCACCTTGCCCATGTCGAGCAGGGGGGCGTTGCCCTTGGCCCGGTGGCCGACGCGGCCGGCGGCATCGCCCTCGAGGTCGAGGCTGAGGAACAGCCCATCCGCGGTCGCGAGCTCGGCGTCGGAGACCGGCTCGTCGCCCCGGAACAGGAACGGCTCGCGGGCGTGGCGCTCGTGCAGGTCGGCGTCGGTCAGCTCCGCCCGGCCGGCGACCAGGCGGAGCTGGTTGAGGGCGAGGCGGTGGCGCACCCGCACCGTGAACGACAGCGGCACGACCTCGAGCCACAGCCGGCCCTGGTAGCCGGCGTCGATCTCGTCGAAGCGGTAGCTGTGGTCGGTGATGACCCGGGTGAACACGTCGAGGCGGCCCGTCGAGCTCTTCGGGTTGGTGCGGGCGCGGACGCCGTCGGGGAGGGCGAGCTCCTCGATCAGCGGGATCAGGTAGGGGCGGTTGGTCTCGAGGACCGCGCCCTCGTCGCGGAGGTCGAGCTCGTCCACGACGAGGTCGGACAGCTTGGCCTCGACCGTCTCGTCGTCGGGCAGGAAGCTGGCGCGCACCCGGTAGGCGCGCTCACCGAGGCGCAGGTCGAGGCTGGCGGGCTGGATGGCGTCGGTGGGGATCTTCTCGTAGGTGGCGCCGACCCACCCGGCGGCGACCGCGCGCTCGAGGAGCTGGCTCGGCAGCACGCCCTCGGCGCCCTCGGGCAGGACCGGCCCGGACGGGCCCGCTGCGGCGTCACCGCCCTGGCGCTCGCCCTCGTCGGGCACCCCCTCGCTCATCGGGCGGGAGCGTACTCGCCGGTCCGCCACCACCCGTGGTGCCCCGGGGCACCGACCCCCCGGGCCTAGGCTCGGCCCGCAGCAGCCCGAGGAGCCGCGCCGACCCCATGCTCTTCCCGACCGCCCAGTTCGGGATCTTCTTCATCGTCGTGTTCCTCGTGAGCTGGCGCCTGCGCCCGAACCGGCGGGCGTGGATGGCCTTCACGCTCGCGGCCAGCTACGTGTTCTACGGCTGGTGGGACTGGCGGTTCGTGTTCCTCATCGCCGCCTCGACCGGGTTCAACCAGGTCCTGGGCACGGCCATCTTCCGCTCGCACGACGAGTCCCGCCGCAAGCTCCTCATGGGCCTCGCCGTCGGCGGCAACCTCGTGGTGCTCGGCTTCTTCAAGTACTACGAGTTCTTCGTCGTCAGCGTCACCAACGGCCTGGCCAAGCTCGGGCTGGGGGCCGACCCGCCGCTGCTGCGGATCATCCTCCCCATCGGGATCTCGTTCTTCACCTTCCAGGCCATCAGCTACGTGGTGGACATCTACCGCCGCGACCTCGAGCCGGCCACGCCCATCGAGTTCGGGATGTACCTGTCGTTCTTCCCCCACCTGGTGGCGGGTCCGATCGTGCGGGCCAGCGAGTTCGTGCCCCAGCTGCGCCGGCGCCCCGACGAGCACCGCATCCCCGCCGCCGAGGCCTTCTTCCTGATCGTCCTCGGCCTGTTCAAGAAGGTCGTGATCGCCAGCTGGCTCGGCACCGAGGTGGTCGACCCCGTCTTCGCCGTGCCCGGCAACTTCTCGGCGCTGCAGATCCTGTTCGCGGTCTACGGCTACGCGATGCAGATCTACGCCGACTTCAGCGGGTACACCGACATCGCCATCGGCATCGCCCTGCTGCTCGGCATCCGCTTCCCCCAGAACTTCGACCGGCCGTACTCGGCGCTCTCGGTGCAGGACTTCTGGCGGCGCTGGCACATCACGCTGTCGCGCTGGCTGCGGGACTACCTCTACATCCCCCTCGGCGGCAGCCGGGGCACCGAGGCCGGCACCTACCGGAACCTGATGCTCACCATGGTGCTCGGCGGCCTGTGGCACGGCGCCTCGTGGACGTTCGTGGTGTGGGGCGCCCTCCACGGCCTCTACCAGTGCGTCGGCCACTGGCGGTCGACCCGCCGGGCGGCTCAGGAGGAGGCGGGGACGGCCGTCGCGTCCCGGATCCCGCCGCAACTGCGCCCGGTGCTGGCGTGGCTGGCCACGTTCAACCTGGTCTGCTTCGCCTGGATCTTCTTCCGGGCCGAGTCGTTCTCCCGGGCCTTCGAGCTCATCGCCGGGATCTTCGACCTCACCGACCTCTTCCCCGGCCCGACCCTCCTGCTCGTCGCCGTGGTGGTCGGCATGCTGGTCGCCCAGTTCTCCCCCCGCTGGATCGGCGACTGGAGCCGTGCCGGCTTCTCCCGCATGGCGCCCGTCCTCCAGGGCGTCGTGCTGGCCGTCGCCTTCGTCGGCATCGACGCCCTCGGCCCCGTCGGCGTGGCCCCGTTCATCTACTTCCAGTTCTGACCGTGACCCAGACCCACGACCCCGCTCCCCCGCCCGGCCCGCCCCCCCGGCGCCCGACCGAGCCGCCGCCCGCCCCGCCGACGCGCCCGCTGTCCGTGCGCCAGGTGACGATCGTCGGCGTCGTCACCTTCGGGCTGTTCACCCTGATGAACGCCTCGAGCCTGCTGCGCATCGTCGAGCGCCAGCCCTTCGGGTGGCAGCGCACGGTCGAGATCGCCCTCGTGAAGCCCGTGGAGGGCCTCGGCCACCTGCTGTTCCTCGACCGTCCCCGCGAGGCCGCCGACGCTGCCCTGGACCGGGAGTACGGCGACGCCAGCGCCTTCGACGACCTGACCGAGGCCGAGGGCCCGCCCGCCTCCATCCCGGCCACCGAGCTGCCGACCCCCACCGCCGAGGACCCCCTCGAGGTCTTCATCGTGGGCGACTCCCAGGCCCAGGTGCTCGGCCAGTCGCTCATCGACAAGTCCACCGCCACCGGCGTGGTCGACACCACCCTCGACTTCCAGTTCAGCAGCGGGCTGACGCGCCCGGACTTCTACAACTGGCCCGCCGAGATCCAGCGGGTCGTCGAGGAGAACGACCCCGACGCCGTCGTCGCCGTGTTCGGCGCCAACGACGGCCAGGGCATGGAGCTCGACAGCGGCGTCTTCCAGCCCGGCGACCCGGAGTGGAACGCCGAGTACGCCCGCCGGGTCGACGCGGTGATGACGTACCTCGAGCAGCAGGGCGTCCGGGTCTACTGGGTGGCGCAGCCCATCGCCCGGGACGCCGAGTACTCCCGGAAGATGGAGCTGATGAACGGCATCTTCGCCGACGTCGCCGCCGACCACCCGAACACCACGATCGTCTCGCTCTACGAGCTGTTCCAGGACGAGAGCGGGAACTACAGCGACTACCTGCCCGCGCCCGACGGCGAGCTCGTCGGGATGCGCCAGGACGACGGCATCCACTTCACCCGCGCCGGCGGCGACCGGGCCGCCGACGCCATCTGGGCCGCGATCCAGGCCGACCTCCCCGACGGCGCCACCACCGCCACGACGGGCACGGTCACGACGACCACGACGGCGCCCTGAGGCACCAACGCCGCACGGCCCGTGGGGGCGGTCACGTGGCGGAGCGGAGCGCAGCCGCGGCGCCGGCGAACCGACCGCCAGGCCCGCCGACGTGGCGAAGCCGCTCCGAGGGACGAGGAGCCCGTGTTACGCGCCGCAGTCGAGGAGGGTGTCGCAGGCGGCGTTGACCGGGGCTGCGAAGGGCACCTGGCCGGGGTTGAAGCCGAGGGGCTGGTAGGCGAGGGACGCCACCGCGATGACCTTGCCGTCCTGGGTGACGACGGGGCCGCCCTGCCAGGCGCTGCCCACCGGTGCGGTCATCTGGATGCCGTCGGCGCTCTGGTCGAGCACCGTGCCGGGGCTGAAGGTGATGCCGGCGGCGCCCACGCCGCTGGCGGCGTACACCCGCTCACCGGTGACCGCGGCGTCGTCGCCGGTGGCCCAGGTGAGGGTGGGGAGCCCGCCCCGGTCGATCGAGAGCAGGGCCAGGTCGTGCTCGGGGTCCCAGCTGTAGAGCCGGGCGTCGACCGGGTCGCCGCCGTTGTTGGTGAGCTGGATCGCCGGCCCGGGCTGGGTGGTCGACGCCGCGACCGCCCGGTACGAGGTGACGAGCAGGCTCGAGGTCTCGTCGGAGGACACGACGAAGGCGGTGCCGACGGAGGGCTGGCCGTTCTCGTCGAGGGTCGAGACGAAGAAGGTCGAGGGCAGCACGACGGGGGTGAGGTCGGCCATGGCCACGGCGTCGCTCTTCTGGTCGATCAGCGGGCCGGCCCGCTGCTGCAGCTCGGCGAGGGCCTGCTGCTGGGCCTGGTCGATCGAGTCGCCGGCGTCGGTGAGGCGCTGTTGGAGGCTCTCGGCGAGCACGCCCACCCGGTCTTCGTTCGTGGACAGACGCCAGTCGTAGTAGGCGTAGAGCAGTGCACCCGAGAAGGCGGCGCCGACCGCACCGGCGAGCAGCAGCAGGCTGATGCCGATGAAGGTGCGGGGCAGGATCCGGTGCCGGCGCAGCTCGAGGCGGGCGCCCCGGGCCTCGTCCTTGGCCCGGCGCTTGGCCCGCCGGCGCTCCCGGCGGGACGGGCGCTCGGGGTCGGGCGTGGCGTCGGCGTCGGCGGTCTCGTCGGCGGCGTCCTCGGTCCCGACCGGCTCGGCGACGGCCGGCGCCGGCGTGACCGGCGGGGCGCCCGGCATCGTCGGTGTGGCGCCGGGGAGGACGATGAGGGGGTCGGCGGCGGGGGCCGGCGGCGTCCCCACGTGCGGGCCCACCGCGGGCCACTCGGGCGGGGCGACCGGGTCGGCGATCGGGGCGGCGGACGCGACCATCGGCCACTGCGGCGACGGGGCCACGGGGGCCGCGCCGGCGGCGGGGGCGGCCGGCGCCACCGGGGGGAGGGGCGGGAGAGGCGGGACCGGCGGTACCGCGGGCTCCACCAGGGTGCTCTCGGCCACGAGGCCGTCCCAGAGCTCACGGAGCTCGTCGACGTGGTCCACGCCCACGTCGATGTCGCCCGCGTCGGGGAGGGGGGACCGCAGCTCGCGCTGCAACCGGCGCGTCTCGGCGTGCGAGAACCGGTCGATCATCCCCCTCTCATCGGCCGGACCCGCCTCGGCCTGAGCCGAACGGCCCATGCCCTCACCGCTCGCCGCCGCCATGGTCACGGGTCCTCCAGCGTCGGGGTCCGGTCACACGGGCCGCCGCAGTCGTCGGCGACCACGTCGGGTGCCATCGGCGCCCCCGGTTCGGGCACGAAGGGCACCGTCGTGGGTGGCGCCGCGGGGTCGGCGGCCGGCGCCACTGCGGGCGGCGGGGCCACGGGCGCCGGGAGCGGCCCGGGCGCGGGGAAGCCGATCACGGGTTGGTCCGCCAGCGCGTTGCGCATGAAGTCGGCCCACGTCTCGGCGGGGAAGCCGCCGCCGAACACCCGCGACGCCCCCTTGATGCCGTAGAGCGGGCGGGGCACGTCCGAGTAGCCCATCCACACCGCGGTCGAGAGCTGTGGCGTGTAGCCCACGAACCAGGCCGCCCGGTGCTCCTGGGCGGTACCGGTCTTGCCCGCCGCGGGACGACCGATGTCCGCGGCCCGACCGGTGCCCCCGGTGATCACGCCGCCGAGCAGCTGGCTCACCGTGTCGGCCACCGCCGGGTCGAGCACCTGCTCGCCCTGGGGGACGGAGTTGTCCATCAGCACCCGGCCGCGGGAGTCGAGCACCCGCAGGATCGGTGTGGCCGGCACCCGCACGCCGTGGTTGGCGAACACCGAGTACCCGGCCGCCATCTCCAGCGGCGACACCTCGTAGGCGCCGAGGGCGAGCGACACGCCGTACTGGGTCGTGGCCGGGTCGATGGACCCGACGCCGAGGCGGTGGGCGAGCTCGGCCACGTTCTGGGGGCCCACGTCCTGGATCAGCTGGGCGAACACCGTGTTCACGGAGTGGGCGGTGGCCTGGCGCAGGTCCTCCACACCGCCGTTGCCCGGCTCGGCGTTCGAGATCGTGCACTGGCCGGTGCAGTTCGGCAGCGTCAGCGAGGCGGGCGCCGGGTACTCGTCGTCGGGGGTGATCCCCCGCTCGAACGCCGCGGCCAGCACGAAGGCCTTGAACGACGACCCCGGCTGGAGGCCGAGGGTGCCGCCGAGGGCCAGGTTCACCTGGTTCTGTGCGAAGTCGCGGCCGCCGACCATCGCCCGCACGTGGCCGTTGGTGGGGTCGACGGTGACGAGCGACATCTCGAGCGGTGGGGCGGTGCCGTCGAGGGTGCGGCTGACCGCCTGCTGGGCCTGGATCTGCAGGTTCGGGTCGAGGGTGGTCTCGACCCGCAGCCCGCCCCGGTAGACGGTGCGGTGGTCGAAGTGCTCCAGCAGGTAGCGGCGCACGTAGTCCACGAAGTAGGGGTGGATGGTCTGGACGTCGTCCTCGGGCGGCGGGTGGACGACGGTCGCCGGGCCCGGCGGCGGCCCGAAGGGGGCGTACCAGAGGTGCTGGTCGCGGGCCTCGCGGAACTCGGCGAGGGTCAGGTAGCCCTGGTCGCGCATCTTGCGCAGGGCCTCGATGCGGCGCCGTTCGGCGACCTCGGCGTTGCCCCGGGGGTTGAAGTTGTTGGGCGACGAGATGGTGCTCGCCAGCATGGCCGCCTCGGAGGCGGTGAGCTCGGACACGGGCTTGCGGAAGTACGACTCCGCGGCGGCGCCGACGCCGTACGCCCCGTCGCCGAAGTAGATCGAGGTGAGGTAGCGGAAGAGGATCGTCTCCTTGTCCACCTCCCGCTCCAGGCGGCTGGCCAGCAGCGCCTCCCGGAGCTTGCGGCTGAGGTTGCGCTCGCCGGTCGTGTACGTGTTCTTCACGTACTGCTGGGTGATGGTCGAGCCGCCCTCGACGGTGTCGCCGTGCTCGAAGTTGGACAGCGCGGCCCGGATGATGGCCTCGGGGTCGACGCCGTCGTGGGTCCAGAAGTTCTGGTCCTCCACCGCCACCACCGCGTCCTTCAGGACCTGGGGGATGTCCTCGGGCCGGGTGCGGACCGTCAGCTCGAACTCGCGGAACTGGGTGATGGGGTTGCCCGCCGCGTCGTAGACCGTCGTGGGCATCGAGCGGATGCGGGGGTTCTGGTCGTCCGGCAGCGCGCCCGGCACGTCGGCCTTGATGAGGGTCCAGAAGGCGGTGGCCGCGGCGGCGGGGACGCAGACGCCGACGATCACGGCCACCAGCAGCACCAGCTTCACGGTCATCCGGGGCAGGCCCCACCACACCCGGCGGCGCTTGGCCGGCGGGTAGGCCCGCACCCGGGGCGCCGTGGCGCGGCGGGCCATCAGGCGGTCCGCTCGTACGTGCAGGCCGGCGCGTCGCCCACGGTCTCGAGGTTGCGGGCGAAGGTGTCGAGCACGAGGGCCTCGGTGCCCGTGGCGGTGCGGCGGTCGGGGCTCCAGGCGCCGTCCTCCCACACCTCGAACACGACCGCGCAGGACGCGGGGGCGTCCACCACCTCGTAGGTCCCGGCCGGGAGCGGTCCGGCGAACGGCGGGGTGAACGTCGACCCGACGGCGAAGTCGGCGTCGGGCTCGTCGATCGGCTCCGTGGTGGTCGGCGAGGGGTCGACGCGCGCCTGGCAGGCGGGCACGGTGATGCGGGCCGAGCCCTCACCGGCGGTGATCACGAGGTCGGCGGGCCGTGCCACGAGGCAGGTGACGCGGAACTGGGCGCCACCGGCGGCATCGACGGTGACCTCGGGGATGGGCAGGTCCCAGCCGGCGCCGGCGGTGACGGGGGCCACCGTGCCGGTGAGGGGGACGCCCTGGACGACGCCGTCGGCGTCGACCGCGTGGCGGGTGATGAGGGCGATGACCGTGGTGGGCTGGTCGATGGTCGGCATGGTCGAGGTGAGCGCGGCCTGGACGTCCACCTCGCCCTGGGCGGTGGCGGTGAGGTCGACGTGGCCGTCCTCCTCGGCACCCAGGAACAGCAGGTTCGACGAGTTCATGGCCACGTCGGGCCGGCGCCAGCCCCGCACCCGGTAGCGGCCGCCGAGGATCCCCTTGGCGCTCCAGCGCCCCTGGCCGTCGGTCGCGACCTCGAGCTCGGCGGAGGTCTGCCCGACGAAGCGCTCCAGCCGGACCCGGCCGCGGGCGACCGGCCCGTCCGGACCGGTGAGGGTGCCGCTCAGCGAGGCGTCGCCGCCCCGGATCGTGACGGGGAAGGCGAGCGGTGGGCCCGGGGCGACCGCCGCCAGGTCGACGTGGGACGTGTCGGCGAACTCGGGCTCCACGTAGGGCTCGAGCGTCGTCGGCGTCGGGTTCGCGAGCGCCTCGATGTCGTGGCCCGAGTCGGTGCTGCAGCCGGCCGCGGCGGCGAGGGCCACGACGACCCCCACCACAACCACGAGGCGCGCGCCATGGGCCATATGGACCAATCGGCCGCTCCCCGCCCCGCTGTGAGGCTCCTGCGGCGGGCGGCGGCTGGCCGGGAGCCCTGGGGGCGTCCGATACTGGGGGTATGTACGAGTGGAGCGAAGAGCACCTGATGATGCGGGACGCCATGCGGCGGTTCGTGGAGGCCGAGATCGTCCCCAACCTCGAGGAGCTCGAGCACGGCGACACCCCGCCCTACGAGGTGCTGCGCAAGCTCTGGTCGACCTTCGGCATGGACGCCGCCGCCCGCGACCGCTTCAAGCGCCAGATGGAGAAGGAGAAGGCCGTCGCCGCCGGGGAGGCCGAGGCCTCGACCGAGAAGCGGGGCGGCGGGGGCGACGGGTCGATGACCCTCATCCCCATCATCGAGCTCTGCCGCTACTGCCCCGGGATGGTCACGGCCATGGGCGTGAGCGTCGGCCTCACCGCCTCGGCGATCATGTCCAAGGGCACCACCGCCCAGAAGGAGCGGTGGGCCCTCGACCTGCTCACCATGGAGAAAATCGGGTCGTGGGCCATCACCGAGCCCGACTCGGGCTCCGACGCCTTCGGCTCGATGAAGGCCACCGCCAAGCGCGACGGCGACGAGTACGTGCTCAACGGCTCGAAGACCTTCATCACCAACGGCCCCTACGCCGACACCATCGTCTTCATCTGCAAGCTCGACGAGGGCAACGCCCCCGCCGACCGCAAGATCCTGAGCTTCGTGCTCGACTCGGGCATGCCGGGCCTCGAGCAGTCGAAGCCGCTGCGCAAGATGGGAATGCACTCCTCCCCCACCGGCCAGCTCTTCCTGAACGACGTGCGGGTCGGCAAGGACCGCCTGCTCGGCGAGACCGAGGACCTGCCCTCCGGGGGTCGGGCCGGCGCCAAGGACACGTTCTCCATGGAGCGCACCGGCGTGGCCGCCATGGCCCTCGGCATCATCGAGCGCTGCCTCGAGCTGTGCGTCGACTACGCCAAGGAGCGGGTCCAGTTCGGCAAGCCCATCGGCGAGTTCCAGCTCATCCAGCTGAAGCTGGCGAAGATGGAGGTCGCCCGCCTGAACGTGCAGAACCTGGTCTTCCGCCAGATCGAGATGGCGGCCAACGGCACCGGCCTCGACCTCACCGAGGCGTCGGCCTGCAAGCTCTACTCGGCGCAGGCGGCCATGGAGGTGGCCCTCGAGGCCGTGCAGGTCTTCGGCGGCAACGGCTACATGGCTGAGTACCAGGTCGAGCAGCTCGCCCGCGACGCCAAGGTCCTCCAGATCTACGCCGGCACCGACGAGATCCAGGTCTCCCAGATCGCGAGGAACCTCCTCAGCGCCTGAATCTGCTTCCTCCAGCAGAAACGGAAGGTGGAACCTTCCGTTTCTGCTGGAAGAACGAGGTGGGGGGGGTCAGGACGGGAGGGCGAAGCGCGGGTCGGGTGCGGTCGCGTCGGGGCCCGCCTGCACGAGGTCGGCGACGAGCTTGCCGATCAGCGGCGTGAACTTGAAGCCGTGGCCCGAGCACGGTGACGCCACCACGACGGGGCCGCGGCGGTCGAGCACGAAGTCGTCGTCCGGCGTCTGGGTGAACAGGCACGTCTCGGCCCGCAGCGGCACGGGGTCGAGGCCGGGGAGCCAGATCTCCACGTAGTCGGCGAGGCGGCGCAGCGCCTCCTGGCTGACCTCGAAGGGCCCGTCCGCGGGGTCGACGACGCGGGGGACGCTCTCCTCCCCCACCTTCACGGCCGTGCCCGGGAAGCTCGTGCGGCGGCCGCCGATGCCCGGGTCGCCCATGCCATAGGCGCCGAACGAGGCCGCCGACGCGCTCGACGTGTCCCGGTAGTGGATGAACGAGGGCCACACCGCGGTCGGGTCCCGGGGGGCGAACCAGCCCGGCTGCTGGAACGTGACCGTCAGCGGCGGCAGGGGGACAAGGTCGCCGACCACGGGCGCCGCCCAGGCGCCGGCGGACACCACGACCACGTCGGCCCGCAGCTCCCGCCGGTCGGTCACCACGACCACCCCGCCATCGCGCAGGTGGATCGCCCGGGCGGGCTCCTCGTGGGCGACCTCGGCACCGAGGCCGGCGGCCACGTCCTGGGCGGCCCGCACCGTGCGGTCGGCGAACGAGATGCCGCCGTCGGGCTGGAACACCGCCGGCCCCTCGATGCGCAGGAACGGCCAGCGCTCGGCCGCCTCCTCGGGGCCCAGCAGCTCGTGCCGGATCCCGGCCCGCCCCAGGGCGGCGGCGACCTCGTGGATGCGCTCGGGCACGCCGTGGTCGACGGCGCCGACCCGCTCGATCAGCTCCTCGTCGGCCTCGGCCTCGAGCTCCGCCCACAGCGGCTGCGACGCCGCCGCCATGCCGACGTAGAGGTCGTCCGCGTAGGCCAGCCGGAAGATCCGCACGGTGCCGTGCGACGACCCCCGATCGTGGCCGCGCTCGAACTGCTCGAGCAGGGTGACGTCCGCCCCCGCCTTCGCGAGCTGCCACGCCGAGGCGGACCCCATGGCCCCGGCGCCGATCACCACCACCCTCACGGGACGTAGATCCCGATGCCGTCGGGGAAGTCGAGGCCCTCGTCGAGGGTCTCGGGGGCCTGGGGCTCGCCGGCCTCGAAGTGGATGGCCCGCACGGAGCCGGTGCCGTCGCCGGGGCCGAAGCCGTTCACCGGGTCGGCGACCACGCCGATGTCGGCGTAGTAGATCGTCCCGTCGGGGGCGACGCCGAGGCCGAGGGGTGTGCCGGTGGAGAAGGGCTCGGGCCCGAGCTCCTCACCGTCGGGCGGCTCGAGGATAGTCCGCACGAAGGCGCCGTCGGCGTCGTACTCGTCGATGACGCCGGTGATCACGCTCGTCACGTAGAACCCGCCGTCGGGCGCCGCCGCGATCGAGTGGGGCGTCGAGAGCCCGTGCTCGCCGGCGGGGATGAACACCTCGCTCGTCACCGCCCCCTCGTCGACCAGCGGGGCGCCGGTGCCGTCCGTGCGCCCGCAGCCGCCGTCGGCGTCCGGGCCGGTCGGCCAGTCACCCGAGTAGCGCAGCACGCCGGCGGTGGGCGGCCGGGCCGAGCCGACGTACACGTCCTCGCCGTCGACGTAGAGGCCGCCGGCGGTGGCGATGCCGACGTCGACCTTGCAGAAGGCCACGTCGTCGAAGCCGGCGTTGTCCCCGCCGTCGACGTACTCGCCCCCGGTGAACGGCGGGAACCACACGATGAGCTGGCCGTCGCCGTCGCCGTTGGCCTGGTTGCCGACGTCGCTGGTCACGATGCGGCCGTCGGGCAGGAAGCCGCAGCCGTAGTTCTCGGCGTTGTCGGCCGACCCCTGGTAGGTCGGGGTGAGCTTGCCCACCTGGGTCGCCGTGAGGTCGCCCACCGTGTCGCCCTCGAGCTCGAAGATCCCCCAGCCCTGCAGCGGGTCCGGCTGGCTGGTGTCCTCGCCGGCGACGAAGCGGTGCGGGTCGTCGGGGAAGAAGCAGATCTGGGCGTTGATGTCCCGGCCGGTCTCGGGGTCGTCCTCCTGGTTGGTGAACACCCGCTGGGAGTCGCCCGAGCCGTCGGTCGCGTACGCCACGAGGTCGTTCCCCTGGCCGCTGAACACGACGGGCGTGGCCGGCGCCGCCGTGGTCGTGGTGTCGGCGGTGGCGGCGTCACCGGTCTCCGCCACCCCGGCGTCGTCGCTGCTGCTGCACGCGGCGACGGCCAGGAGCGCCGCGACGACCAGGGCAGCGGCGAGTGGGCGGCGACGTCTCGCTCTGGGACCACGCTGTTGTGCTGTCGCACATGAGGCTGGTCCCAGAACGGGGGGAAGGGGGGTCACGGGTCCTCCGGTCGGAGCGGGGGGTCGAAGGCGATGGTGTCGACGAGGCGGTCGAAGCCCTCGGCGACGGGGGGCAGGCTCGACGGGTCGTCGACCGCGAGCACGGTGAGGCGGTCGAAGTCGGCGCCGACGTCGGGGATCGCGTCGGACTCGCAGGCCAGGGCCTCGGGCCCGGTGTCGGCGTCGCCGGCGGTGTCGTCGACGGGCGCGAGCACGCACACGAGGGCGCCGTTGGGGTTGTCGACGCCCTGGGAGAGGAACACGGCGTAGCTGGTGGCCCCGGCCTGATCGGCGGGGCTGCCGGGGCGCAGCCAGTCGGCCGGCTCGCCGAGGCCGTCCGCGTGGACCGTCACCGACGCCGGGTCGGCCGTGACCCGCAGGGACATCGTCGGGTCGGTCCCCGACGGCGGGTCCTTCAGCGAGAAGTCGAAGTCGCACGGGTCGCCGACGCACGCCTGGTCGGTCGGGGCGAAGGACGACACCGTGGCCGTGGGCGCCGCGGTCGTCGGCGCCGCCGTGGTCGTGGCCGCCTCGTCGCCCTCGCCCGGCAGGGAGAACCGGTAGACGCCGCTGTTCTCGGCCCGGGTGTCCTGGCCGGGCTCGCGCATGCCCGC
Source organism: Acidimicrobiales bacterium (assembly GCA_041908445.1). Classification (GTDB taxonomy): domain Bacteria; phylum Actinomycetota; class Acidimicrobiia; order Acidimicrobiales; family DATDAH01; genus JAEUJM01. Next base: position 77,756 of record JAYRFK010000052.1, read on the forward strand.
CACCGCGAACACGTCGTCGCCCTGGATGGCCACCCCGCCCGAGACCGGCCCGCCCATCTCGTGGTCCCAGAGGACCTCGCCGCTCGACGCACGCACGGCGCGGAGGGTGAAGTCGGTGCCGCCGGTGAAGGCCACGTCGCCCACCGCGCCGGTGGCGGCGTACGTGGGCGCGGCGATGTCCTGCTGCCACTCGATCGCGCCGTCGCCGGCCGCGATGCCGTGCAGGCACGGGCACGGCCCCACCGCGGTGCCGCCGACGATGGTGCCCCCGTCGGTGACCGCGGTCGGGCCGATGAAGCCGCCGGTGGAGAAGTTGGCGCCCGGCTCGGTCAGGCCCGGCTCGGTGGCGTGGGCCTCCCAGACGGGCTCACCGGTCTCCCGGTCGACGGCGTAGTAGCGGCCGTCCTTGTTGCCGAGCCCGACGAGGTCCCGGCCGCCCGCGCTGAACACGTTCGGGCTGCCGGCGAAGTCGAGGTCGTCGTTGTTGGGCTCGTGGGGCTGGTACCGCCACACGAGCGAGCCGTCGTCCAGGTCCACCGCCACGAGGGCGTCGCTGAACCGGGTCCACCCCTCGGGCGAGCTGTTGCAGTTGCCGGTGCCGAAGAAGACCAGCCCCCGCTCCTCGTCCGCCGACGGCGACGACCACACGTCGGCACAGCCCGACGGCTCGCGGCCGGCGTCGGGGTCGAAGGTCCAGGCCTCCTCGCCGGTGGCGGCGTCGAGGGCCACCACGCCGGCCCGGGCGGTGGGGGCGTTGTGCACGTCGTAGCCGACGAGCGCGAGCAGCCGGCCGTCCGACCCCGTGGCCAGGAGCGGCGACGTCTCGATCTCGGTGGGGTCGTCGTCGGGGCCGTCGGGGTTCAGCTCGTGGCGCCAGCGCTCCTCGCCCGTGGTCGCGTCGAGGGCGTAGAGCGTCTTGCCGCCCCCGAAGTAGACGATGCGCGCGCCGTCGACGTCGGCCACCGCCGCGCTCGAGACGATCTGGCCGGCGTAGACCACCTCGTGCGGCGGGGCGTCGAAGGTCCACCGCACCGAGCCGTCGTCGCGGTCGAGGGCGTAGAAGCGGCCGGTCCAGTCCCCCACGTACACCGTGTCGCCCACGACGGCCGGGGTGGCGGTGACGACGTCCTCGGTGTTGAAAAACCACGCCTCCGCGAGGTCGCCCACGGTCTCGGGCGCCAGCGCGGTGTCGCAGTCCGCCGGGTAGGCGAAGGTCCGGCTCGGGGACCGGCCCCACATCGGCCAGTCGCAGGCGGCCTCCGGCGCAGCGTCAGGGCCGTCGTCGGCCGTCGCCTCCCCGCCACGGCCACCGCCGTCGCTGCTGCAGGCCGCGCCGAGCAGGGCCAGCGCCAACCCGACCGCGACGAGCCCCCGCATCGCCGTGATCATGGCACCTGCCGGGTCACCGGCTCCGCGGACCCCGGGCGGTAGCGTTGTGTCGATGCCCGTCGTCGCCGTCGCCAACCAGAAGGGCGGGGTGGGCAAGACCACCGTGGCCCTGGGCCTGGCCGCGGCCGCGGCCGCGGCGGGCCACCGGGTGCTCGTGGTCGACCTCGACCCCCAGGCCAACGCCACCACGGGCCTCGGCATCTGGGAGGCCACCCACACGGTCGACGACGCCCTCGCCGCCGACCAGCCGGGCGCGATCGAGGCGGTCGTGGTCCCCGCGGCGTGGCCGGCGGCCGACGCCGGCACGGTGCCCGAGGTCGCCCCGAGCACCCCGGCGCTCGCCGGGCGCGAGGTGCAGCTCGCCACCGACGCGGTCGGCGCCCAGGACCGACTCCGCACCGCACTGAAGGGTGTGGGCCACGACCTCGTGGTGATCGACTGCCCGCCCTCGCTCGGGCTGCTCACCGTCAACGGCCTGGTCGCCGCCGACCGCGTGGTCGTGGTGAGCGAGCCGGCGGCCTGGGCCTCCGACGGCGTGGCCCAGATGCTGCGCACCATCGAGCGGGTCCGTGACCGGCAGCGCACCGAGCTCGTCACCGCCGGCGTGGTGGTGAACCGCCTGGGCCGCACCCGCGACGCCCGCTACTGGCACGAGCAGCTGGTGGCCAGCTACGAGGACCTCGTGGTCGGCCCCATCCACCTGCGGGCGGCCATCGCCGAGGCGTCGGCCCAGTCCCTGCCCCTGCACGCCCTCGGCCAGCGCGCCGGCGCCGAGATCGCGGCGGCCGAGTTCACCGCGCTGCTCGCCCAGGTCGTGCCCGACCTCTCCCCCAAGGACGCCTGATGGCCACCTACGACCCCCAGCGGGGCCACTCCCGCCCCAAGCCCGCCGACGACGAGCCCGCCCCCGTCGACGACCTGCTCGACGTGGCCGACGAGGCGCCGGAGCCGGAGCCGGGGCCCACCCCCGAGCCGGAGCCCACCCCCGAGCCCGAGCCCACCCCCGAGCCCGAGCCGGCGCCGAGCCCGGCCGTGGTGGCCGACGCCAGCCCGGCGCCGGCGCAGGTCGGCGGCAGCGCACGGCGCCTGCCGGCCAAGAAGGTCGGGGCCGGCGTGGCCCTCACCGCCCTCGTCTTCGCCCTGAGCTGGGCCCTGCGCCGCAAGCGACGCCAGCGCGGCGCCTGACGCCGGGGATCAGCGCCCCGAGGCCAGCGCGCTCGCGCCGCTCGGCACGGTGTTCACGCCATCGGTGTGGGCCGAGAGGTCCGGCGTCGGGCGCAGCATGGCCAGCACCGTGACCGCCACGGCGAGGGCCACGACGACGAGGCGTTGACGGGTGCTGATCGCATCGGTGGAGTCCATGCCGCCGACGGTACGGAGCCGGTCTGACCGGCGTCCGAGGCCCCGTCGACGGGCGGTTGGCGCGTGGGTGAACACCTGCGGCGACGGGGCGTGCGACGACGTCGTGCGCAGGCGGACACGATCGATGGGTCGTACGGATCATTTGCCTGAGTCACCCGACCCAATGGCCTTCAGCACCCGCCCGCACGGGCCGTTTCGCAGTCATGGAGAACATGCGGACAGAGGAGGGAACGCACCTCGTACTCGGCGACAAGCACGTCGCCGATGAGATGGTGCCTCGAGTCTCCACGCTGATCGCGCGGGGGGCACTCCTGCAGGACCGGCGCCTGCAGGTCTCGGAGTCCGGTGAGGTGCGGTGGGTCACGTCGCAGCTCACCACCCACCACCTGGTGGGCGGCGACGCCGCCTGATCGTCTGCGGTCCCCGATCGCCCCGGCGGGGGTGGCGGGTCCGGACGGACCCACGATCAGCCACGGAGTGCAGCAGCCCCGGCGTCCGGCCGGGGCTGCTTCGCGTCGACCGGTCCCACCATCCGCCGGACCCGCTTCGCACCGCCCCGTCATGGTCGTTGCTGTGACAAGGATCACAGGGCCCCACGATGGCTAGAACACGTTCTACTGGGTACCTTGGACCTTGTGAACGAGATCACGAAGTCCGCCGAGGACGCACGCCGTGAGGCGCAGGCCTGGCTCTCGCGCACCCTCGCCTGGGAGCGCACGCTCGACCGCCTCCGTGACGACGAGCCCGCCGAGGCCGCCGCCCCCGTCGTCGCCCCCGCCCACCGCGAAGCCGCCTGATTCAGCCGGCGGGCCCAACCGCCGACGGAAGGGGGTGGCCCGCCACGCGCTCGCCGTCCTCGCCGTCGCGCTGGTCGCCCTCACCACCGGCCCCGGCTCGGGCACGGCGGGCGCCGCGGCACGGTCGGGCCGCGCCGCCGACCCCCTGCGCAACGAGCAGTACGCCCTGGGCGCGCTCCACCTCCCGGCGGCGTGGACCCGCAGCCAGGGCGAGGGTGCGGTCGTCGCGGTCGTGGACACCGGCGTCGACCTCGACCACCCCGACCTCGTCGACCACCTGCTGCCCGGCGTCGACCTGATCGACGGCGACGACGAGCCCGACGACCCGAACGGCCACGGCACCCACGTGGCGGGCCTGGTCGCGGCGGTCGGGGGCAACGGCATCGGCATCACCGGAGCGGCCCCCGAGGCCCACCTCCTGCCCGTGCGGGCCCTGCGGGCGGACGGCGCCGGGTCCGCCCGCACCCTCGCGGACGGCGTCGACTGGGCCGCCGCCCACGGGGCCGACGTGATCAACCTCTCGGTCGGTGGCGCCGGCCTCGCCCCCGCACTGTTCGAGAACGGCCCCCTCAGCCGCTCGGTGCGCAACGCCGCGAGCCGCGGCGTCGTGGTCGTGACCGCGGCCGGCAACGACGCGACCGACGAGGACGCCTACCGGCCGACCACGCCGGCCCTCGTCGTCAACGCCAGCGGGCCGTCGGGGGCGCCGGCGCCCTTCACCACCTTCGGTGACCCGAGCGCCCTGGCCGCCCCCGGGGTCGACGTCGTCTCGACCGCCCCCGAAGGGCCCTCCGCGCGCTGGCCGACGGGCACCGACGGCTACGAGCCCATGGACGGCAGCTCGATGTCGGCGGCGTTGGTGTCCGGCGTCGCCGCCCTGCTCGTGGCCGAGGGCCTCTCCGCCGAGGAGGTGCGCTCGGTCCTCTGGACCACCGCGCAGAACCCGCAGGACGATCCCCGCCTCGGGCTGGGGCTGGTCGACGCCGACGCCGCCGTGACCGCCGGCCGGGCGCTGCACCCCCTGCCGATCCCCGAGGACGAGCCCGACGGCCGCTTCGCCCCCTGGCTGGCGCCGTTCGTGGTGATCGCCGCGGCCGTCGTCGTGCCTGCGGCCGGCCTGGCCCTCGTCTGCCGCCGCGCCCGCGCCGCCGCCTGACGACGCGCCTCGACGACGACCCGGAACGACCCGGGCCGGGTCGTCAGCGCAGGCGGAGCTCGAGGTGCAGCCCGAGGTGGTCGGAGAGGAAGCCCAGCTGCTCGTGGCCCTCGGCGCCCGGGTCGCGGGGGAACGCCGCCCGTCGGACGGCCCGCACCTCGACGGCCACGCCGTCGCCCTCCCGGGGCCGCCGGAGCCAGGCGTGGTCGATGCGCCCGCCGGCGGGCTCGCCGTCCAGATCGCCGTCGAGGCACAGGTCGGGGTCTTCGGGGTCGGGGGCGGCCCGGCCGGGGGCGAGGGAGCGCAGGTCGCAGGTGGGGCCGGGCCCCTCGCCGTGCGCGGCCCACACGTCGTCGTAGCCGGCGTCGTCCATCGCCGCGGCCAGGTCGGCGTAGGCGGGGCTCGGGTCGAGCGCGTCGATGTTGAAGTCACCGACGAGCAGCACCGCGTTGCCCCGCTGGTGGGTCCGGCGCACGAAGTCGAGCAGCTCGTGCGCCTGGGCCTGGCGGAAGTCGGCGACCGCCGACCGGTGGCCGCGCTCGCGGGGCAGGAGCAGGTCGCCGCCGGCGATGAGGTGGGTGCTGTAGATCTCGAGGTCGGCCTCGAGCCCGACGTCCACCTGGGCGAGCAGGGCCCCCTTGTGCGCCCAGGCGTCCGAGTCGAGGAAGCGGTGGCCACGCGACCGGTAGAGGTGGGTCGCGGTGCGGGTCAGCGCCGGGCCGTCGACCACCGTGAACAGGCCGCTGGTCTTGAGCAGCGGCACGCGCCGCAGCAGCGGTGGGCCGACCGCCGTGCGCAGCCGGTGGTGGTGGCGCCGCCCGGGCCGGGCGTGGCGCCAACCGGACACGACCGCCCGGCGCTCGGCGAGGTCGAAGACCTCGCTGAGGGCGGCCACGTCGTAGCGCCCCGCCAGCCGCCGGCCCAGCTCGTGGGCCCGGGCGTCGACCGCCGGCGCGGCGTGGACGTAGCGCGGTCGGCCGGGCCAGGGCACGCGGCCGGCCCGGAGCAGGAAGGCGTTGTAGAAGAGCAGGCGCAGGTCGGCCGTGCGCGCGCCGTCGGGACCCGACCCCCGCCGCTCGCCCGACGACGTGCCGGCGCTCACTGGTCCGAGAGGTAGATGCTCTTGACCTCGGTGTAGGCGGCCATGGCGTGCAGGCCCAGCTCGCGGCCGAGGCCACTGCGCTTGTGACCGCCGAAGGGCATCTGCGGGTGCACGCTGCGGTTCGAGTTCACCGAGAGCACGCCGGTGCGCACACCCTTGGCGACCCGCAGGGCCCGACCGAGGTCGCGGGTCCAGAGCGAGCCCGAGAGGCCGTAGATCGAGTCGTTGGCGATGCGGACCGCGTCGGCCTCGGTGTCGAAGGGCACGAGCGCGGCCACCGGGCCGAAGATCTCCTCGCGGGCGACGGTCATGTCGTTGTCGACGCCGCTCAGCACGCAGGGCCGCAGGTAGGTGCCGGCCGCCAGCGCGGGGTCGTCGGGCGGGGTGCCACCGGTGACGACGGTGGCGCCCTCCGAACGGCCCGAGTCGACGTAGCCGGTGACCGTGGTGCGCTGCTTCTCCGAGATGAGCGGGCCCATCTCGGTGGCCTCGTCGAGCGGGGTCCCCACCTTGATGGCCTCGGTGCGCCGGGCGAAGGCCTCGACGAAGCGGTCGTAGGCCGGGCGCTCGACGAGCACCCGGCTGCGGGCGCAGCAGTCCTGGCCGGCGTTGCCGAACACCGCGCCGGCGAGCTCGTCGACCGCCCGGTCGATGTCCGCGTCGGCGAAGACGATGCAGGCTGACTTCCCGCCGAGCTCGAGCGACACCCGGGCGATGTTGGGCGCCGAGGCCTGGAGGATGGACGTGCCGGTGCCGGTCTCCCCGGTGAAGGAGATCTTCGCCACCCGCGGGTCGGCCACGAGGGCGTTGCCCACCTCGCCGCCGGGGCCGGGGAGCACGGAGACCGCCTCCTCGGGCACGCCCGCCTCGACCAGCAGCTCGCCGAGCATCAGGGCCGACAGCGGGGTGTACGAGGCCGGCTTGAGCACCACGGGGTTGCCGCACGCCAGGGCCGGGGCGATCTTCCAGGTGGCGATCATGAGCGGGAAGTTCCACGGGACGATCAGCGCGCACACGCCGACGGGCTCGCGCAGCACGACGCCGAGCCCTGGGGCGCTGATCGGCGCCACGTCGCCGTTGACCTTGTCCGCAGCCCCACCGAAGTACTCGAGGGTCGCGGCCGCCGCCTCCACGACCTCCCAGCGGGCGTCCCCGATCGGCTTGCCGGCGTTGCGGGCCTCGACGGTGGCGAACTCCTCGCTGCGCTCGCGCAGCAGCTCGGCGGCCCGCAGCAGGACCCGGCCGCGCTGCACCGCCGTCATGCGGGGCCACGGGCCGTCCTCGAAGGCCCGGGTGGCGACGGCCAGGGCGTCGTCCACGTCCGCCGTGCCGGCCTGGGCGACGGTCGCCATCGGGCGGCCCGTCGCCGGCTCGTTGACCTCGAACGTGGCCCCCGACCGTGCCGGGCGCCGGGCGCCGCCGATCAGCAGCTCCTGGATGGTCGTCGTCTCGCTCATGGTGGTGCGCTCCCGCTCTCGCCGGGCCGTCGCGTGCGGCCGGGGTGACCCTAGCGAGGCACCGTCGGCTCAAGCTCCCCACCGGACCGCCGACGGACACCCCATGAACGAGACGCGACCGACGCTCTCGCGCGCCGGGCGGGCCGTGCTGTTGCTGATCGCCCTCACCCTCGGGCTGTCGGCGTGCACCTCGTCCCAGCTCGCCGCCTTCCTCGCCGAGGAGCCCAAGCACCGCGACGCCCTGAGCGACCGCCAGCTGCGGAAGCTGCGCCAGTGCGAGTCGGGCGACGACTACCAGGCCAAGAGCGCCAACCGCCGCTACTTCGGGGCCTACCAGTTCTCGCGGGCGACCTGGAACGACGTGGCGTCGCGCTACTACCCGTGGCTCGACGGCCTCGGCCCCCACAAGGCCTCGCCCGCCGAGCAGGACGCCATGGCCCGGGCCCTCTGGGACGAGCGGGGCGCCGGCCCGTGGCCGTACTGCGGCCAGCAGGTCGGACCGCGCTGAGCCGTGGAGCGGCGGGCGTGGGCCGGCTGGCTCGTGGCACCCCTCGCCCTGCTGGTCCTCGGCGTGACCGTCGCCCCCTCGGGCCCGGTCCGGATCCAGGTCGTGGTCGACGGCACGCCGGTCACCATCGGCCAGCCTGCGACCGTCGAGCGCGCCTTGGCGGCGGTCGGCGCCCGCCCCCGTGACGGCCACCTCCGGGCGGTGGTGAGCGGGACCCGGGTACCCGGCGCGGTCGACCCCGGCGTCGTCCTCCGGAACGGCATCCCCGCCGCCGGACCCGACCACGTCCACGACGGGGACGTCCTGCTCACCCGGGACGGCCGCGACTGGGTGGAGCGCACCGTGACCCGTACGGACCCGATCCCGACCGACGGCCTGCCCGCGGTCGAGACCTACGCGTGGCGCCCGGGCGCCGACGGGACCCGGCACACCGTCGTCGGCGCCGACAGCGGCGAGGAGGTGCGCACCACCGTCGTCACCCCACCCCGACCCGCGGCCCGGATCCCGGGACGGGTGGTCACCCTCTCGTTCGACGACGGGCCCCACGCCGAGTGGACCCCGCGGATCCTGGACATCCTCCGCCGTCGCCACGTGCCGGCGGTGTTCTGCGTGGTCGGCGAGATGGTCGACGTGCACCCGGACCTGGTGGCCCGGATCGCCGACGAGGGCCACCGCCTCTGCGACCACACGGTGGGCCACCTCGACCTCGACGGCGCGCCCCCCGAGCAACTGACGGCGCAGATCGGCCCGACCTCCGACCGGATCGCCGCACTGACCGGCGAGCGGCCGGTCCTGTTCCGCGCCCCCTACGGCGCGTTCACCGACGCCGTGGTGGCGCAGGCCCACGCGGTCGGGTTGCGGGCGCTCGGCTGGGCGGTCGACACCGACGACTACGCCGGGCCCGCGCCCACCACGATGGTGGCCGACCTGGTCGCGTCCGTGGAGCCCGGTGCGGTGATCCTCTTCCACGACGGCGGCGGCGACCGCCAGGCCACCGTCGACGCCCTCCCGTACGTGATCACGGCCCTGCGCCGGGAGGGCTACCGCTTCGTCCTACCCGGCACCGGTCCGGGCGCCGTGGCCTGACCCGCGTCCTCCGCCACGATCCGCCCCGTCACCCGGTGCTCGACCGGCCCTCCGCGCGACGCAGGTCGTGGGCTCAGGCGACGATGTCGACCGGCGTGCCCACCGGGGCGAGGTCGCGGAGGCGCCACAGGTCGTCGAAGCTGACCCGGACGCAGCCGTTGCTGACGTTCTGGCCGAGCACCGACGTGTCGCTCCAGCCGTGGATCGCGATCTGGCCACGGCCGCCACCGAAGCTGTCGAGCACCTCGGAGAAGCCGCTCACGCTCAGGATCCAGGGCGTGTAGGTGTTCTGGGCGACGGAGATGTCCACGTAGAAGTGGCCGAGCGGCGTCGGCGTGCTGTCCCGGCCGACCGCGACGGCGGCGGACATCACCGCCTCGTCGCTGTGGCCCTCGTAGACGGTGAGGCGCCGGGCGCCGACCTCCACGACGATGCGGTTGGGCACCGCGTTCGTGACCACGTCCGCCTTGTCGATCCAGGCCTCGGCACCGTTCGGCCGCTCGGGGATCGCGACCTTGAACCGGGTCCCCTGCTCGTCGCGGACCAGGAAGGCGAGGGGCACCTGCTCGGCGGTGGGGTTCGCCAGGGCACCGATCGGGTTCGGGTCGGTCGCCGAGGCGTACAGGTCCACCGAGGGGACCCCGGCGTGGGCGGCGACGAAGCCCTGCTCGGCCGGGTCGATCGTGGTGGTGGTCGTGGGCGGCACCGTGGTGGTGGGTTCCACGTCGGCGAGGCTCTGGGCCAGCGCGGACGACTCCACCGACGAGCCCGAGCCGAGGCGCACCGCGATGGTGGTCCCCACGACGAGCAGCCCGACCAGGGCGATCGCCAGGATCCGTGCTCGGCGCGACATCGCTTCCAGGGTACCGACGGCGTCAACGCACGGGCCCGGCGGACGCCACCGACCTGCGGGCGGGGTGGACCGCCGGTCACCGGATGGCCCGGCCGGGGTGCCGGCGACCTAGCCTCGCGCCATGGCGCTGAAACCGGGCGAGCGTGCCCCAGACTTCGAGCTCTCCGACCAGCACGGCACCACCCACACCCTCACCGGGCTCCTGGCGAACGGGCCGGTGGTGCTGTTCTTCTACCCGCAGGCCATGACCGCCGGGTGCACCCGCGAGGCCTGCCACTTCCGCGACATCGCCGGCGAGTTCGAGGCGGTCGGGGCCCAGCGCATCGGCATCAGCGCCGACGCCGTCGACAAGCAGGCGGAGTTCGACGACAAGCACGGCCTGGGCTACCCGCTGCTGTCCGATCCCGATCGCACCGTGGCCAACGCCTTCGGCGTGTCCCGCCGCGGGCCCCTGCCGAACAAGCGGGCGACCTTCGTGATCGGCACGGACCAGACCATCGTCGAGGTCGTCACGAGCGAGCTCAACATGAACGTCCACGCCGACAAGGCCCTGAAGGCCCTCGGCGCCTGATCCCCGCCCGACCGGGCGGCCCGCTCAGCGGGTCGGCTTGGTCCAGCCCGCCAGGAGCTCCACGAGCTGGCCCTCGGGGTCGCGGATGAAGCAGGCGACGCCCACGTGGGTGTCGTCGAGCACCTCGCCCCCGTGCTCGCGCACCGCGGCGAGCGCGGCCTCCAGGTCGGGGACGCCGAGCGAGACGTGGGTCAGCCCCGGGCGGTCCATGGTGCGGCCGTCGGGCGCCGGCAGCTCCCGGTCGGCGTAGTGCAGGAGCTCGAGGATGAACCCGTCGCGCTCGAGGTAGACCGCGGTCATCCCGAGCGGGGGCTCGAGGCCGAGCAGGCGGGCCGACCCGTCGGGCACCGCGAGCTCCCGCACGACCGCGAAGCCGAACACGTCGACGTAGAACGAGCGGGCACGGTCGAGATCGCTGACACACTGCCCCACGTGGTTGACGGTGACGCCGGGGACGTGCGGGGTGGTCATGGCCTGCCAGTGTCGCACGCCGCCGCACCCGCCTGGCTCGACGAGCTGGTGCTCCAGCCCGGGCCGCCCCTGCACCACATGGGCCTCCGCACGATCCCCGAGGCGGACTGGCTCGTGCCCGACGAGCGCCGGCCCGCCGAGCTCGCCGAGAAGGCCCGGCTCCTCGCCGAGCGCCACGACGACGTGTTCGCGGCCCTGCCGGGCACCGAGGCCGCCGGCGCCGAGGTCCTCGCGCTGGTCACCGGCTGGCTCGCCGACCACCGCCCGGACCTCGCCCCCACCTCGGCCTCCGGGCCGCAGGACGCGCACCCCCTCGAGCAGGCCGGACGGCTGGTGCAGGAAGACCTGTGCGTGATGGACCGGCGGGGTGACGACGTCTGCCTGGTCGCCGCCTCGCTGTGCTTCCCCTCGCACTGGCGCCTCGCCGACAAGATCGGCGGGACCGCCGCCGCGATCCACGGCCCCGTCCCCCGCTACCGCGAGGAGCTGCAGGCCAAGGTCGACCGCTACCTCGACCGGCTCCCGCACGACCGGATCGCCCAGCGGCGCAACTGGACGATCCAGGACCACCCCACGCTCTTCGTGCCGACCTACCCCCCGTGGCAGGAGGGCATCGACGCGACCAACGCCGGCGAGCGCCTGTGGCTGCGCAGCGAGCGCCAGACCCTGCGGCGCCTGCCCCGCACCGGGGCGGTGCTGTTCACCATCCGCGTGCAGGTGGTGCCCCTGGGGGTGCTGGCCGCCCGTCCCGACGTCGCCCACGCGCTGGCGAACGCGCTGCGGTCGGCCGGGGCCACGAGGGACGACCGCGCGCCCGGGGGCCACCTCCCCGCCGCCTGCGACTGGTTGGCGGCGGTGCCCCCCGTCGCGCCCGACGGCCCGCCGGTCAGCCCGGGAGCGGCAGGCTCTTGAGCAGGTACTCGCTCATGGTGTTGACCCGGAGGGTGCCGAGGTCGGTGAGCTTGCTGACGCTCGTCACCATCGTCCCGATGTTGGCGTCCAGCTCCTCCTGCGACGACGCCGTGTAGAAGAGGAACGGGTCGGTGACGTGCTCGGCGCTCGGCCAGGCCTCCTCGACGATCGCCTTCCAGGGCCGGGCGTCCGGCGTCAGCGGCCGCACCACCTCGTTGCGCACGTAGCGGGAGCGGGGCTGCATCTCCTCGGACATCGGCGACTGGTAGCCGTGCCAGTGCTCGATCCACGCCTCGTAGGTGAGGTCCGCGGCCTGTTCGAGGCAGGTCACGGTGAGCAACCCCGGTGAGCGCTCGCCGTCGGGCCAGTCCCGGGGCGCGGCGTGGGCGTTGCCGCCGTAGTCGGTGTACAGCGACTCGACCACGAGGTAGCCGTCGTAGTCGGGCACCAGCTCGTCGAGGAGGGCCTCGACCGGGCCCCGCTGCTGGTAGTTGTGGAGCCAGACCGACACGACCGCCCGGATGGTCGGCTCGTCCTCGGGCGCGGGCAGCGCCGGCGGCACGTCGGACTGCGAATCGTCCACGTCGACGGTGACCGCGAGGGCGCCGGCGGCCACGAACCGCTCGGTGGCGCCGACCAGGCCGTCACGCAGCCCGTCCCCGTGCCCCCGCGCCGGGTCCCGCACCACGTACATCACCTTCTCCATCTGCTGTGTCCCTCCTTCGTCGGGACGGCGTCGCCATCCGGTTCGTCCGCGGCGCTGCTCCGCTCCGCTGCGCAGCCTCCCACGTGCGCGCCCCGCTCGACGTCGCTCGCCGACAGCCGCCACGGCACCGGTGGGCCGCGGTTACGGTTCGCGCTCGTGCGCACTGCTGATCTCAACCGGGAGCTGATCGAGCGGTTCTGGGAGGACCTGTACCGCCGGGACTTCGACGCCGTCGGCGCCTACTTCACGCCCGACGGGCAGTACACCGACGTCTTCACCCCCGACGAGGACGTGGCGGTGGGGCCCGCCCAGATCGCCGCCCGCCTCCGGCTCGGCCTCGAGCCCCTCGAGGACATCATCCACCACCCGGGCCGCATCGTCGCCGACGACCAGACCGTGATGACCGAGCACGCCGAGGAGTGGCACTGGCCCACCGGTGAGCGCTTCACCGTGCGCTTCTGCTCGGTGCACGAGATCGACCTCGCCGGCCACATCACCCGGTGGTGGGACTACCCCGACCTGCAGGGCTTGCTCGACGCCGCCCCGATCTGGTGGATGGAGCACATCATGGACGGCTACGCGGCCACCGGCATCGACCACGAGCCCGAGCCCCTCGACGGCCCCGACACCTGAAAGACTCCTGGCATGTTCGACATGGTCGTCAAGGGTGGGACCGTCGTGGACGGGACGGGCGCCGCCGCCCGCACCGCCGACGTGGCGGTGAAGGACGGGGTCATCGCCGAGGTGGCGCCCGCGATCGAGGCGGAGGCGGCCGAGACCATCGACGCCGCCGGCCAGCTCGTGACGCCCGGGTTCGTCGACATCCACACCCACTACGACGGCCAGGCCACCTGGGACACCTCCCTCGACCCGTCCGCCGGCCACGGCGTGACCACCCTGGTCATGGGCAACTGCGGCGTCGGCTTCGCGCCGGTCCACCCCGGCCAGGAGGACTGGCTGATCCAGCTCATGGAGGGTGTGGAGGACATCCCCGGCACCGCGCTCGCCGAGGGCATGACCTGGGGGTGGGAGACCTTCCCCGAGTACCTCGACGCCCTCGACCAGCGGCGGTTCGCGGTCGACATCGGCGCCCAGATCCCCCACGGCGCCGTCCGCGGCTACGTCATGGGTGACCGTGGGGCCCGCAACGAGCCCGCCACCCCCGAGGACATCGCGGCCATGGCCGACATCGTCCAGGAGGCCATCGAGGCCGGCGCCCTCGGCTTCTCCACCTCCCGCACGATCGCCCACCGCGCCATCGACGGCGAGCCCGTTCCCGGCACCTACGCCGCGGAGGACGAGCTGTTCGGCATCGGCCGGGCCATGGCGCGAGGCGGCGCCTCCATCTTCGAGCTCGCCCCCGCCGGCGTCGACGGCCTCGACCTGTCGCCCGCCGCGGCCGAGATGAGCTGGATGCGGCGCCTGTCCGGCGAGATCGAACGCCCCGTGACCTTCATCGTCCTGCAGGTCGACCTCGCCCCCGACCTCTGGAAGATGCAGATGGAGGAGTCGGTGAAGGCCCTCGACGAGGGGGCGGAGATCTACCCGCAGATCGCCAACCGGCCTTTCGGCATGCTGATCGGCTTCCAGACCCACCACCCGTTCGCGCTGCGCCCGACGTACCGGTCGCTCGCCGCACTGCCGCTCGACGAGCGCATCCGCCGGCTCCGCGAGCCCGCGGTCCGCACGGCCATCCTCACCGAGGAGGACGTCCCCGGCGACGGCGGCCTCTGGGACGGGCTCCCCCCGTTCCTGCGCACCATCCCCCAGAAGCTGTTCGTGATGGGCGACCCGCCCGAGTACGAGCCCACGCCCGACCAGTCGGTGGCGGCGCTGGCCCAGGAAGCCGGTCTGACCTCTGACGAGCAGGCCTACGACCTGCTCTGCGAGGACGACGGCCGGGCCCTGCTGATGCTGCCGCTGTTCAACTACACCCACGGCAACCACGACGTGCTCCGCGAGCAGATGACCCACCCGCGGGCCGCCCTCGGCCTCGGCGACGGCGGCGCCCACTGCGGGATGATCTGCGACGCGTCGCTGCCCACCTACGGCCTCACCCACTGGGCCCGGGACCGCAGCCGGGGGCCGAAGCTGCCCCTCGAGTCCGTCGTGCAGATGCAGACCCAGCGCACGGCCCAGCTCTACGGCCTCGGCGACCGCGGCACCGTCGAGGTGGGCAAGCGGGCCGACCTCAACGTCATCGACCACGCCGCGCTCACCCTGCGCTCGCCCCGGCTCGCCCACGACCTGCCCGGTGGGGGTCGCCGCCTGCTCCAGGAGGCGGCGGGCTACACCGCCACCGTCGTCGCCGGCACGGTCACCCGCCGCCACGGCGTCGACACCGGCGCCCGGCCGGGCCGGCTCATCCGCGGCCAGCGCTGACGGCCACGAGCGAGGGGACGAGCCCGCCGTGGCCCTGACGCGCCCGCCCAAGATCGACGGCGACGACTACGACGACCAGCTCCACGCGCTGCACCTCGAGCTGGTGAAGCTCCAGCAGTGGGTGATCGCCACGGGTCAGCGCCTGGTGGTCGTGCTGGAGGGACGCGACGCGGCGGGCAAGGGCGGCACCATCGAGGCCTTCCGCGAGCACCTCGCCCCCCGCCAGGCCCGGGTGGTGGCCCTGCCGAAGCCGAGCGACGCCGAGAAGGGCCAGTGGTACTTCCAGCGCTACGTGGCCCAGCTGCCGACCGCCGGCGAGATCGTCTTCTTCGACCGCTCCTGGTACAACCGGGCCGGCGTCGAGCCCGTCATGGGCTTCTGCACCGAGGAGCAGCACCGGCTGTTCCTGCGCCAGGCGCCCGAGGTCGAGCAGGCCTTCGTCGAGGACGGCATCCGCCTGTTCAAGCTCTACCTCGACGTCGACCGCGACCTGCAGGCCGAGCGCCTCCAGGAGCGCCGGGAGGACCCGCTCAAGGCGTGGAAGATCAGCCCCATCGACGAGGTGGCCATGGAGAAGTACGACGCCTACACCGAGGCGCTGCGCACCATGCTCGAGGCCACCGACACCGAGTGGGCGCCCTGGACCGGCGTGAACGCCAACCGCCAGAAGGTCGCCCGCCTCCACGCCGTGCGCCACGTCCTGCACGCCCTCGACTACGACGGCAAGGACCCGGCCGTGGCCGCGGCGCCCGACCCCACCATCGCCGCCCCCGCCCGCCAGCTCCTCCTCTGACCCCACCGACCCCCTGACGCCCACGGTCGCTCGTCGCCGGTGGGCGCGCTCGGCCGCGGCGGTGGCAGGATCGGGGCACGCCACCGAGGGGGACGAGCGTGACCGACACCGCTGACACCACCACCCACTACCGCACCTGCCCGCTGTGCGAGGCCACCTGCGGGCTGGAGATCACGACCCGGGGTGACGAGGTGGTGCGCATCCGCGGCGACCGGGACGACGTGTTCAGCCACGGGTTCATCTGCCCCAAGGGCTCGACCCTCAAGCAGCTCCACACCGACCCCGACCGCCTGCGCCGGCCGATGGTCCGCACCGGGGAGGGCGCCGACGCCACCTGGGCCGAGGTGGGCTGGGACGAGGCCTTCGCCGAGATCGAGCGCCGCCTCCTGCCCCTGATCGAGGAGCACGGCCGCGACGCCGTGGCGCTGTACCTGGGCAACCCCACGGTCCACAACCTCGGCGCCGGCATCTACGCCCGGGCCCTGATCACGGCGCTCGCGAGCCGCAACCTCTACTCGGCCAGCACGGTCGACCAGATGCCCCGCCACGTCTCGTGCGGCGCCATGTACGGCAGCCCCGACGCCATCCCCGTCCCCGACCTCGACCGCACGAGCCACCTCCTCATGCTGGGCGCCAACCCCTACGAGTCGAACGGCAGCCTCTGCACCGCCCCCGACTTCCCCGGTCGGCTCGAGGCCATCCGCGAGCGGGGCGGCAAGGTCGTGGTGGTCGACCCCCGCCTCACCCGCACCGCCAAGAACGCCGACGAGCACGTGCCCATCCGGCCCGGCGCCGACGGCCACCTGCTGCTGGCGATGGTCCACGTGCTGTTCGACGAGGGCCTCGCCCTCGACCTCGACCCGGCCCTCTACGCCGGCGCTGAGGCCCTCCGCGAGGCCGTCGCACCGTTCTCGCCGGAGGCGGTCGCCGGGCACACCGGGATCGACGCCGAGACCATCCGGCGCCTCACCCGCGAGGTCGCCGCCGCCGAGTCCGCCGCCGTGTACGGCCGCATCGGCACCAACACCGTCGCCTTCGGCACCGTCGCCTCGTGGGCGTCCGACCTCGTCTCCGCCCTCACCGGCAACCTCGACCGGCCCGGCGGGATGATGTGGCCGCTGGCCCTCACCGGCGCCAAGGGCTCGGCCAAGGGCCGTGGCTTCAGCACCGGCCGCTCGACCAGCCGGGTGAAGGGCCACCCCGAGGTCCGCAGCGAGTTCCCCATCGCCACCCTCGCCGACGAGATCGAGACCGAGGGGCCCGGCCAGGTCCGTGCCCTCATCACCCTCGCCGGCAACCCGGCGCGCTCGGCGCCGAACAGCGATCGCCTCGAGACGGCGCTGGCGTCGCTCACCTTCATGGTCTGCATCGACCCGTACCTGAACGAGACGACGCGGCACGCCGACGTGATCCTGCCGCCGCCCGACGCCCTCGAGAAGAGCCACTACGACCTGGCCTTCACCACCCTGTCGGTGCGCAACGTGGCCAACTACTCGCCGGCGGTCTTCCCGACCGACCCCGTCGAGCAGCTCCCCGAGCACACCATCCTCGCCCGCCTCGCCCTCGTGCTCAGCGGCATGGGCGCCACGGCGGACCCGGCGATCATCGACGGGCTCGTGCTCGACCGGGTGCTCAGCCGGGCCACCAAGCCCGGCGGCGTGGCCGAGGGCAAGACCACGGCCGACCTGATCGGGATGATGACGGCCGACGAGGGCCCCGAGCAGGTGCTCGAGGGGATGATCCGCACCGGCGCCTACGGCGACGGCTTCGGGGCGAACCCCGACGGCGTCACCTTCCAGACCCTGCTCGACCACCCGCACGGCCTCGACCTCGGCGCGCTCGAGCCCCGGCTCCCCGAGGTGCTCAAGACCCCGAGCGGCCAGGTGGAGCTCGCCCCCGACGGTTTCCTCGCCGACCTCCCCCGACTGGTGGACGCGATGGACGACGCCGCCGAGCCGAACGGCCACCTGACGCTGATCGGACGGCGCCACGTGCGCTCGAACAACTCGTGGATGCACAACGTCGAGGTGCTGGTGAAGGGCAAGGACCGCTGCACCCTGCAGGTCCACCCCGACGACGCCGCCCGCCTCGGCCTCACCGACGGCGGTCAGGCCGAGGTCGCGTCACGGGTGGGCAAGGTGGTCGCCCCCGTGGAGGTCACCGACGAGATCCTCGCCGGCGTGGTGTCGCTGCCCCACGGGTGGGGCCACGACGACCCCGCCACCCGCATGGCGGTCGCCACCCGCCACGCCGGCGTGAACGTCAACCTCCTGACCGACGACGGCGAGCTCGACCCGCTGTCGGGCAACGCCGTGCTCAACGGCGTCCCCGTCACCGTCACCCCCGCCGGCTGACCCCACCGGGGTTCCCGGACTCGTGATCTGGCGTCGCTCGCGCCCGCCATGCGGGCGGCAATGACGCAAGAACGGGCAGGTCAGTCGGCGTCGGGGCGGCTGATGCCGGCGCCGACGTCGTAGCCGGAGAAGCCCTCGGGGCCGGCGACCTCGACGATCGGGTCGTCGCGGTCGTCCCACTCGGTGCGCAGGGCGCGGCTCATGATCGCGTGCATCACGTACATCGACGTGATGTAGGTGAGCTCGATGATCTCGACGTCGCTCAGGTGCTCGCGCAGCTTGGCGAAGAGTGCGTCGTGGACCCGGCCGCCCTGCAACGCCAGCGCATCCGTGTACGCCAGCACGGCACGCTCCACCTCGGTGAACTCGTCGGACGCACCCCAGTAGGCGATGGCCTGGATCTTCGCCTCGGGCATCCCGAGCACCCGGCACGACTTGCAGTGCTGCGAGAACACGAACTGGCTGCCCACCGCCCACCCGGCGCGGGTCTGGCCGAGCTCGCGGAGCACGGGATCGAGGGTGCGCTTCGGGCTCTGGTAGAGGCCGAAGCCGGCGACGGCGTGCTCGAACACCTCGGGCGCCGCCGCGAAGACGGTCCACCAGTCGCCGGGCGTCCCCGTCGTCGTCCCCGGCTCGGCCACCGGGTCGCGCTCGCCGAAGAGGTGGTCGTACATCATCGTGACGATCGGCGCCGTCACCTCGCTGCGGGGGATCTCACGGAGTCGGGGCATGGCGCATGCTCGCACGCCCCGGGCATACGGGGGCGCGCCCCGGCGTTGGGGCGACGGACGAGAGGAGCCGACCATGGAAGTGAAAGAGCTCGGGCACCTGGTGCTCTACGTGCGGGACCTCGAGCGGTCGGTCGCCTTCTACCGCGACGTGCTCGGCTGGAAGCCGGCCTTCCCCGACGCCGACCTGCCCTTCCCGGCCATGGCCTTCTCGAGCGGCCGCACCCACCACGAGCTGCTGCTCATCGAGGTCGGCCACGACGCCGCCCCGCTCCCCGCCGGCCGGCGGGTGGGGCTCTACCACTTCGGCCTGAAGGTGGGCGACAGCGACGACGAGCTCCGCGAGGCCCTCGCCACGATCCAGGCCGCCGGCGTGCCCATCGCCGGGGCGAGCGACCACACGGTCACCCACAGCCTCTACATCCACGACCCCGACGGCAACGAGATCGAGCTCTACATCGACGTGCCGGGCGTCGACTGGGTGAACAACCCGGAGCTCATCATGAACCCCATCAAGCCGCTGCGCCTGTAGCCGCCGGAGGCGGCGGTCAGAACAGGATGGCGGCGGGGCGGGCCGCGGTCGCGGACCAGGCGTCGGTGGTCCAGGCGAGGCGGTACAGCCACGTCACCGCCACGCCGCGGGTGGCGGTGTCCTTCGGGCGGAAGCGGCGGCCGGCGGCGGGGTCGTCGACGAGGCCGTGGTGGTCGGCCCAGTCGAGGGCCGCCTGGTAGTAGGCGCCCCGCCGGGTGTCGGTGAACCCGTGGTGGTCGGTGACCGTCGGCGACCCCAGTGCCTTCCAGACCATGACCACGAGCTGGGCGCGTGTGACCGGGTCCTTCGGGCGGTAGCTGCCGTCCCGGAACCCGGTGAGCACGCCGGTGGCGACCGCCCAGTCGACCGCACCGGCGTAGGGGGCCGAGGCCGGCACGTCGGAGAACGACCGGTGCGGGGCGCCGGGCTCGTCGAGCAGGTGCCAGAGGAAGGCCACGGCCTGGCTGCGCTTGAGGTTGCGGGTGGGCCGGAAGGTGTCGTCCGGGAAGCCGGCGGCCACGTCGAACCAGGTCGCCCAGTCGACCGCCGAGTCGAGCGAGGTGGGGACGTCGGCGTAGCCGTTGGGTGGGCAGCACACGAAGTCGGCGACCGGCGTGGCCGCGGTCTCCGCGCTGCGGGCGCCCTCGCCGACGCCGTTGCGGGCGGCGACCGAGTACCGGTAGGTGACGCCGTTGGCCACGTCCTCGTCGAGGTACGAGCGTTGGCCGGCCGTGAAGGCGGTCGGCAGCACGACACCGTCGCGGTAGAGGCGGTAGCCCGTGACGGCGCTGCCGCCGTTCGCCGCCGGCGGCGACCAGGCCACGCTCACCGAGCCGTCGGCTGCGGTCGCCGCCGGGGCCGCGGGCGCCGACGGGACCGTGACGGGCACGGCCGCCAGGGGGTCGGTCAGCGCTCCCGCCCCCGAGGCGTTGAGCGCCGACAGCCGGTAGCGGTAGGTCGTGCCGTTCGTGAGCCCGGTGTCGGTGAACGAGCGCGTGGCCCCGTTGGGCGTGGTGTGGACGAGGGTGCCGTTGCGGTAGACGCGGTAGCCGGTGATGGCGCCGCCCCCGTCGTCCGCCGGCGGGGTCCACGAGAGCGCGACCTGCCCGTTGCCGGGCGTGGCCACCACGGACTGCGGGGCGGTGGCGAGGTTCGGGGTCGCCTGGATCCGGGCGGCGACCACCACCCCCATGCCGGCCATCCCGGTGGCGTTGGGATGGATGGGCGCGGCCTGCAGCAGGCGGGGGATGATCCCCTCGACCCAGCGGACGCCGTCGTCCTGGCAGGCGTCGTGCCCGATCCCCGGCGTGTAGACGTCGACGTAGCGGGCGCCGTTGGCCACCGCGGTCGACGCGAGCATCGCGTTCAGCTCCTTGTTCTTCGCCCGCAGCCAGGGCAGGTCCGAGTTGGAGAGGGGCACCGAGGGCCAGCAGCCGCCACCGGACTCGGGCAGGATCGCCGGGTAGCCCACGACGTAGATGCGGGCGTGGGGCGCCCGCTGGCGGATGCCCTGGATCACCGCCGCCACGTCCGGGGCGGTGGCGGCGATGCGCTGGCTGATCTCGTCGACCCCGTTGCGCACGTAGTCGGGCCGGCACACGGCGCTCAGCGGGATGATCGCGACGCAGTTCTTGATGATCTCGGAGAACCCGATGTCATTGCCGCCGATGCCCAGGGTGACGATGTCGGTGTCGGCGCTGAGGGCGTCGAACTGCGGCGGGTTCGGGCCGGGGGTGACGCCCTGCGCGTTGGCCATGTCGGGCGTCTCGGCACCGCTGCAGCTCACGTCGGTCAGCGACAGGCCGAGGGCCTGGGCCACGACGTGGGGGTAGTCGCGGCTCGAGCGCAGGCACCCCGCCGGCTGCCCGTCCTGGTCGGGGATCAGCGGGCCCGACGTGTACGAGTCCCCGAGGGCGACGTAGTCGTCGTTGTCCGCCGCCCCGGCCGGCGCCGGCGTGGGGCCCGCAACCGCGAGCAGCGACGCCGACAGCGCCAGCACGACCAGTGCCGCGACGCGCCTCGCCCGGCGCGCGCGTCCTGTTCCCCTCGTCTGCCCCCGCACGGCGCCATTCTGGCCCGCAGACCGTGGGTCTGTCAGGCGCCCACGGTGCGGGCCACGTCGGTGGGGGCCCCGGCGACGAGCACGTACTCGAGGTTGCGTAGGTGCGACACCTCCCCCACCCGCTGGCCGGCGGGGTTGTGGATCCCGATCTGGGCGCCGACGTAGCGCTTCGAGTCGAAGGCCAGCACCTCGACCGCACCGCGCACCCGGCACGCGTCGACCAGCTCGTCGAGGGTCAGCCAGGATTCGTCGTTGTAGGAGAGGATCAGCACCCGGGCGTCGACGTCGGCAACCACCGACCGCAGCGCGTCGGGCCCGGCCCCCTTGGCGTTGAAGGCGCTCTTGGTCGCCGGGTCCCGGGCGTCGACGCGCTTGCAGGCCACGCCGTAGTGCTCGGGCGCGTCCCAGGCGACCAGCGTCTCCCACACGTGGTAGTTCGTGAAGTAGCGGTGCTGGTTGTAGGGCGGATCGAGGTAGGCGACGTCGAAGGGACCGAGCGAGCCGGCCACCTCGAGGGCGTCGGCCCGCAGCGCCCGGCCCGGGCCCGGGAGCAGCTCGGGGCGGCGCAGCTCGAGGGCCTTGAACGACCGCGGCGCCCACTGCTTCACGTAGGCCATCTGCACGCCGGTCGTGGAGTCGACCCGGTCGGCGGCCTCGATGAGGCTGGTGAGCAGCACCGGCTCGAGGGGGTCGCCGGCGAAGTCGGCGGCGATGGCGTCGCGGATGGCGTCCACCCGCTCGCCGTTGAAGGGCTGGAAGAAGCGGGACGCGACGCAGAAGGTCTCGGTGAAGTAGCCCGACCTGCCGGGCAGGGCGGCGAGGTGGGCGAGGGCGGCGTCGAGGGCCCGCTCGTCGACGGTCCCGGCGTCGAGCTCGACGTAGCAGCGGGCGAACACCTCGCTGTAGCGGGCGGTGTCGACGGCGGTGACGTGGGCGCCGCGGCGCTTGAGCTCCTGCGCCACCCGGGTCGTGCCCGTGAACAGGTCGAGCGCGGTCGCCGGCCGCCCCCCGGTCGCCGCCGAGTACAGCTCGCCCAGCACCGGCACCAGCCGCCGCTTCGACCCCAGGTACTTGATCATGCCCGCCGACGAGTGTGCCCGACCCGCCGGTGCGGCGGCGGGACGCACCCGACCATCCCGAAATGAGGGGCCCCTCGAACGCCAGGATTGCGTTCAATGGAACGCCGCCGTCGCCGATGGGAAGGGATGCGACGGCGGCCGATCCTCGTCCTCCTCGCGTGCGTGGCGACGGCGGCAGCGACGCTCGCCTCCCCCGTTCCCCCGGCGGAGGCGGCGACCACCGGCTCGCTCACGATCGTGGTGGACACCGCGCCGAGCGACGGGGTGGACGTCGGGTTCACGGGCTGCCTCGGCTCGGGCTGCGGGCGCTTCACCCTCGACGACGACGGCGGCACCGACGCCACGCTCCCCGACCGGATCACGGCGACCGGGCTCGCGCCGGGCACGTACACCGTCACCCAGGACCCGTCGGCGGATTGGACGCTCACCGGCCTGCGCTGCGTCGGTGGCGGGACGACGGACCTCGCTGCCGGACGGGCGACGATCGAGCTCACCGACGGGGCCGCCGTCACCTGCACGTTCAAGTCGTGGGCGCCGTGGATCGACGTGGTGCACGACACCAGCCCCGACGACGCCCGCGACTTCACCTACACCGGGTGCCTCGACGCCGACTGCGGCTCGTTCGTGCTCGACGGCGACCCCACCTCGGCGACGCCCAGCACGGTCCGGGCCAGCCACCTCCGCTTCGGCACGTACACCGTCACGCTCGAGCGCGACCCGTTGTGGACGGTGACCAACATCATCTGCGGCGGCACCCCCGTGCGGGACCTGCCCGGGCAGCGCGTGATCATCGTGGTCGACCAACCGTCGGACAACGTGTCGTGCCGGTTCACCGTCGAGACCGAGCGGCTCACCGTGGTGGTCGATGACCTCGCGGGGTCAGGCGGCGACCACACCTTCTCGAGTTGCCTCGTGGGCGCGGACTGCGGGGGCTTCACCCTCGACGACGACGACTTCACCGACGCCACCAACGCCGATCGGGTGTCGTCCGGGCCGGTGCCCGCCGGCACGTACGCCATCACTCTCGACGACGACCCCGACCGCGAGGTCGTCGCGATCGGGTGCTCGTCCGGCGTCTTCACGACCGACCTCGCCGCCCGGCGGGCGACGGTGGCGCTCGCACCGAGCCAGCACCCGGTCTGCACCTTCACGACCCGACCGACCGGCGAGTCGTGACCCCCGCGCCCCGGCTCTCAGGACGGGGCGCCGGCGGCCGACGGAAGCGCCATGGCACTGCGTCGACACGTCCTCGCGGTGGTCGGGGCGGTCGTGGCGGTGGCGGCGGCGCTGGCGATCAGCCAGCCGCAGCTCGTCACGTCGTTCGTCCACCTCTGATCGCTCTGATCGCCTGACCCGGCTTCCCACGAAAACCCACGGAATGCGAGGGATTCCCAGCGTGCTCTGAGGTTCACGGGCCAAGCTGTCGGCCATGTCGTTCTCGGAGACCGTCCGCAAGCCGAGGTTCTGGCTGATCGCCGTGCCCGTGGTGATCGTCCTCGCCGTCGTGGTGGGGCCGTTCGTCTACATCAACTTCATCAAGGAGGACGCGCCGGACCCGCTCGACTTCGACGACATCGCCACGGCGACCTCGACCACCGCCGGCGCCACCGACACCACGGCGGCCGACGACGGCGGCACCCCGGTGAGCGACGGCATCGAGGGCACGTGGGAGGTGGCCGCGGGCTCGACCGCTGGGTACCGGGCCACCGAGGTCCTGTTCGGCCAGAGCACCGAGGGCGCCGGCCGCACCGAGGACGTCACCGGCACGATGGTGATCGAGGGCACGAGCGCCACGGAAGCGACCTTCGAGGTCGACCTCACCACGCTGACCAGCGACGAGGATCGCCGCGACGGGCAAGTGCAGAGCCGCATCCTCGAGACGAGCCAGTTCCCCACGGCCACCTTCGAGCTCACCGAGCCCGTCGACTTCGGCACCGAGCCCGCCGACCTCGAGGAGATCACCGTTGAGGCCACCGGCGACCTCACGGTGCACGGCGTCACCAACTCGGTGACCGTCGACCTCGTCGCCCGTCGCAACGGCGACGCCATCGAGGTGACCGGGTCCGTGCCGATCACCTGGTCGGACTTCGAGATCAACGACCCCAGCGGCGGCCCCGCCCAGGTCGAGGACAGCGGCACGATGGAGTTCGCGCTCACCTTCTCCAAGACCGCCTGAAACCGGACACCCCCCTTCGGTAGCCTCGTCAGCAACGGCGAATGGGGAGGGGCCCATGTCCACACGGAGCAACGCACGCTCGGTCGCGGTGATGGCGCTCGCGTCGCTGGCCGCCACCCTCCTGCTGGTCAGCGGGCCGGGCCCATCCGCCCAGGCGGCGACGGGGGCGATCACCCTGTTCGGCGCGTCCACGTCCGGCCTGTTCCCCACCGGTGGCATCGTCGAGGGCCCCGACGGCCACGTGTACTTCGCGAACCCCGACACCTTCGAGCCGGCGCCCACCACGGGCATCGGCGAGATCACGCCGGCCGGGGCCATCACCTTCCACACCCACGCTGACATCGACGGGCCCGCCGACGTCACCATCGGCGGCGACGGCAACCTCTGGTTCACCGACACCACGGCCGGTCCTCCCGGCCAGCAGACCGGCCGGATCGGCCGCTTGAACCTGACCACCGGCGCCTTCACGTTCTTCTCGCCGGGCAGCGTCGTCTTCCCCTTCAAGATCGCCACCGCGCCGGACGGCAGCATCTGGTTCACCGGCGGCGGCAGCGTGGCGCAGCGGATGCACACCGGCGGCACGGGCACCGCCGGCGCGCTGAGCGTCACGGCCGCCACCGGCGGGACGACCGGCGACATCGCCCGTGGGCCCGACGGCAACATGTGGATCACCAAGAGCAACGGCCCCCACGAGCTCCTCCAGGTGAACCCCACGACGGGGAACACGCAGGCCTTCGCCATCCCCCAGGGCAACGTCGGCCCGCGCCAGCTGACCATCGGCCCCGACGGCAACCTCTGGTTCACCCACACGGGCTTCGCCCAACCGGGCGTCATGCGCTACGTGATCGGCACCAACACCTTCACGAACTTCCCCATCCCGGCGGGCAGCAACCCGAAGGGCATCACCGCCGGTGACGACGGCAACCTCTGGTTCATCCGGGGGAACACCGACACGATCGCCCGGATCAGCCCGAGCGGCACCGGCTACACCACCTTCACCGCCACCGGCCTGTCGTTCGGCCCGAGCCCCCACGAGATCGCGCCCGGCCCCGGCAACACCCTGTGGGCGGCCGCCGGCGGGTCGCCGGATCGCGTCGCCCGCGTGGAGGTGAACCCGCCGACCTGCGACGGCCTCCCGGTCACGGTCGACCTGAACCAGGGCGAGGTCCCGACGACCGGTGACGACGTCATCCTCGGGACCCCGGGGCCGGACATCATCAACGGCCTCGCCGGCAACGACCGCATCTGCGGCGGCGACCGCGGCGACACCGTCGACGGCGGGCCCGGCAACGACCGGATCTTCGGGTTCAAGGGGTCGGACGTCCTGAAGGGCGGCGCCGACAACGACCGCGTCGTGGGCGGCAAGGGCAACGACACCTGCCGTGGCAACGGGGGCACCGACACGCACCAGACCTGCGAGACCCGCACCGGCTTCCCCTGAGCCCCACCCACCGTTGCCCCGGGCACCACCTGCGCCTCGTCGCGCTCGCGCTCGTGGGCGCGCTCGCCCTGGCGGCGTGCGGCGCCGCGTCCGGCAACGGCGACGAGGGCGCCGCCGCGACCACGACATCGGCAGCGCCGGCCACGACGGCCGCCACGGCCACCGCAGCGCCCGCCACGACCACCACGGTCGACCCGTTCGCCCCGCCGGCGTGGCTGGGCACCCGGGTCCTGCCCCTCCGTCCCGAC
Source organism: Acidimicrobiales bacterium (assembly GCA_041908445.1). Classification (GTDB taxonomy): domain Bacteria; phylum Actinomycetota; class Acidimicrobiia; order Acidimicrobiales; family DATDAH01; genus JAEUJM01. The sequence continues at coordinate 103,921 of JAYRFK010000052.1, forward strand.
GGGTTCGGCGAGATCCAGCCCACGCCGACCGAGCTCGACCCCCGGCGCATCCAGCAGCCCGACGTGCTCCCCGCCCCCGCCGGCGACGCCTTCGAGTCGACGGTCGAGCCGGTCCCCGCCGACGTCGTGGCCCGATCGACGTGGTCCGACGCCTGCCCCGTCACCCTCGACGAGCTGCGCTACGTCACCGTCACGTTCTGGGGGTTCGACGGCGAGCACCACCGGGGCGAGCTGCTCGTCAGCGCCGCCGCGGCCGACGACCTGGTGGAGGTGTTCCGGGCCCTCGACGCGGCCCGCTACCCGATCGAGGAGATGCGGGTCGTGCGGGCCGACGAGCTCGACCTCCCGCCGACCGGCGACGGCAACAACACCAGCGCCTTCGTCTGCCGGCCCACCCGGGGTGCCACCTCCTGGTCGCAGCACGCCTACGGGCTCGCCGTCGACGTGAACCCGTTCCTCAACCCGTACGTGAAGGGCGACCTCGTCCTGCCCGAGCTGGCCTCGGCCTACACCGACCGGGCCCGCACCGACCCGGGCGTGCTCCACGACGGGGACCCGGTGGTCGGCGCCTTCGCCTCGATCGGCTGGGGCTGGGGCGGCGACTGGTCCAGCCTGAAGGACTTCCAGCACTTCAGCGCCAACGGCCGCTGACCGGGGTGGCTACGGTCCCGAGCGTGACCGAGCTGACCATCGAGGTCGACCCCGCCGAGGCGGGCTTCGACGCCGACCGCCTCGCCCGCATCGACGCCCACTTCCGCCGCTACGTGGACGAGGGTCTCCTGCCGGGCTGGCAGCTCGCCCTCACCCGGGGCGGCAAGCGGGTCCACGTCGCCCGCTACGGCCATCGCGACGTCGAGAACGGCCTGCCGGTCGAGGACGACACCGTCTTCCGCATCTACTCCATGACCAAGCCCGTCACCTCGGTGGCGGCGATGATGCTCTACGAGGAGGGCGCCTTCGAGCTGAAGGACCCCGTCGAGCGGTGGATCCCCTCGTTCGCCGACGCCCGGGTGTTCACCGGCGGCACCGCGGAGAACCCGACCACCGCCCCGGCGACCGGACCGGTGCGCATCTGGCACCTCTTCACCCACACCGCCGGTCTCACCTACGGCTTCCACCACGTCCACGCCACCGACGAGCTCTACCGCAACGCCGGCTTCGACTTCGGCCCGCCCCGGGGCTACGACCTGGCCGCCTGCACCGACGCCTGGGCCACGCTGCCCCTGGTCAACGAGCCCGGTGCCCGCTTCAACTACTCGCACGCCACCGACGTGCTCGGCCGGCTGGTCGAGGTCATCGCCGGCGTGCCCTTCGACGAGTTCCTGACCGAACGGGTGCTGCGCCCGCTCGGGATGCACGACACCGCGTTCTGGGCCGACGGCGACAAGGCCGAGCGGCTGGGTGCGCTGTACGTGCCCCACGGCAAGCACCGCGAGATCCTGCGCTACGACCCGATCGGCAAGGCCGCCCTGCGCCCCCCGTCGTACCCGTCCGGCGGCGGCGGGCTGGTGTCCACCGCCCACGACTACCTGCGCTTCTGCGAGATGCTCCGCCGCGGCGGCGAGCTCGACGGCGTCCGCCTGCTCGGGCCCCGCACCGTCGACTTCATGACCACCAACCACCTGCCCGGCGGTGTCGACCTCGAGCACTACGGCCAGTCGACGTTCTCCGAGACGGCCTACGACGGCGTGGGCTTCGGCCTCGGCTTCGCGGTGGTGATCGACCCCGCCACGGCCAAGGTGCCGTCGTCGATCGGTGAGTTCTCCTGGGGCGGGGCGGCGTCGACCGGCTTCTGGGTCGACCCCGTCGAGGACATCACCGCGGTCTTCCTCACCCAGCTCCTCCCCTCCAGCACCCACAACCTCCGCGCCCAGTTCAAGCAGCTCGTCAAACAGGCGTTGATCGACTGATCGAAACCGAGGGGTAGCGTCCCGCCCCATGACGAGCTACCTCGAGGTGTCCGAGCCGCGCCCCCACGTGCGCCAGCTCACGCTCAACCGGCCCGAGCGCATGAACGCCATGTCGTTCGACACGGTCACGCCGCTGCGCGACGCCCTCCGGGAGGCGGGCGAGGACCACGACACCTGGGTCGTGATCCTCACCGGCGCCGGCGCCGGCTTCTGCTCGGGCCTCGATCTCGAGGACGCCGGCATCCCGCCCGGCACCGACGGCCTGCCGCTGTCCCGCCTGGCCATCCGGGCCATGGAGCACTTCAGCGATCTGATCCCGATCATGCGGGGTCTCCCCCAGCCGGTGATCGCCGCGGTCAACGGGCCCGCCATCGGCGGCGGCATGTGCCTGTCGATGGGCGCCGACATCCGCCTCGCCGCCGAGTCCGCCTACTGGCGGGCGGCGGGCATCAACAACGGCCTCGGGGCGGTCGAGCTGGGCCTCAGCTACACGCTCACCCGGGCCATCGGCGCCTCCCGGGCCTTCGAGATCTGCCTGTCGGGCCGCGACGTGCACGCCGAGGAGGCCGAGCGGATCGGTCTGGTGTCGCGCACGCTGCCCGACGACGAGCTGCTCGATGCCGCCTACGAGCTGGCCGAGCGCATCTGCGGGTTCTCCACCCACGGTGTGGCCATGACCAAGAAGGTGCTGTGGTCCTCGCTGGAGGTCGGCAGCCTCGAGGCGGCCATCGACATGGAGAACCGCAACCAGCTCCTCGTGCGGCTCACCACCCAGAACCTCGACGAGTACATCCGCAGCCGCAAGGAGGGCCGCGACCCTGTCTACAACGACTGAGGCCGCTCAGCCCTCGGCGACGACCTGCTCGATGCGCTCGAGGGTCTTGGCCATGTTCTTGGCGGTCTCCTTCGCCGCGAACGCCTTCACGACCGGCTTGGTGAACCAGCTCTCCTTGCTGATGTCCCAGCTCTCGCGCACCTTGGTGCCGCCGTCGACCGGCTCGAGCTCGTAGCGCCAGATCCGGCCACCGACCATCCCGCCGACCTTGCCCGGGCCGGTGGTCTGCCAGGCGATGCGGCGGTCGGCCTCGAACTCGATGACCGTCGAGACCATCGAGTAGGGCACGCCCATCTTCATGGCCATGCCGAAGGTCGCGCCGAGAGCGAGCGGCTCGGGCTCCCCCTTGGCGGCCACCACGGTGCCCGAGCCGTCGATGTCCTTGTGGCGGTTGGCGTCGGCCACCAGCGCGAAGATCGCGGCCGGCTCGGCGGGGATCACCCGCTCGACGGTGATGACGTCGGGGTCGGTGCTGACGTTGCGGGTGGGGTCGGTGGCGTCGCTCACGTCGCCACGGTAGGCGTCAGGCCCCGACCGCCGCCCGGTCGGGGCCGGCCAGGCCCCGCAGCGCCAGCAGCGCCACCAGGTAGATGGCCAAGGCCACGAACAGCACCACCTGGAAGCCGAAGGCCATGGCCAGCATGGTCGTGAGCACCGAGCCCACCACCGAGGCGAACCCGTTCACGGCCCAGCCCCACGCCACGTACTCGGACGGGTGGTCGGTGAGGCCGGCCACGGCGCCGAGGCCGAGCGGCATGAACGTGCCGAGGCACATGCCGAGCGGGGCCAGCACGGCGAAGGCCACCACGACCCGCACGAGCAGCGGCGTGGTGAGCAGGGCGTCGGTGAGCAGCGGCAGCACGAAGGCGTAGAAGAGGGTGAGCGCGACGATCGCGCCGGCGAGGACGGGGACGGCCTTGCGGGGGCGGTCAGCCCAGCGGGCGCTGAGCAGCGCGCCGACGCCGGTGAACAGCAGGATCGACGCCAGCGTCACCGTCAGCGAGTACGTCGGGTAGCCGAGGAACAGCGTCAGCTTCTGGATCAGGGTGATCTCGATGAAGATGAACCCGAAGCCCAACGAGGCGAAGTAGAGCGCGGAGCGGCCCTTGCGGGGCAGGGCGGTGAAGATGCCGCGGATGGCCACGAAGGGCAGCAGCAGGAACACGGCGGCGAAGAACGTGGCCACCACGAGCAGCAGCAGGAGCACTCGCTCGCCGATGCCGACCTCGAACAGCTCGAGGTCGCCCGGATCGACCGGGTGGACCATGTCGCCGAGTACAGTGTCGAACGAGGTGAAGTGCCAGAAGAACGGGCCGTCGTCGGTGATGGCCTGGACGTCGTTGGGGAAGTCGGCGAAGAACTGGTCGAGCTCATCGCCCTGGGCGAGGACGAGCTCGGTGATGGCCTCGCCGTCCACCGGCTCGCCCGGCGCGTACCGGAGCTTCGACCCCTCGATGTCGGTGAGCCCGGTGGTGAAGGCCTCGACCTCCTCCGGGGTGAAGGGCTGCTCCTTCACGAGGATGGTGGAGAGCTGCTGGCCGAAGCCGACCGCGGGGGTGGTGGCCACCATGATGTGGTCGGTCGGGTCCTCGACCCCCCGCTCTGCCAGCGCGGCGCGGGCGGTGGCCACGTAGCGGGCCGTCCGGTTGGGCTGGTTCTCGAAGTCGAACTCGCCGAACTGGGCGGCCAGGATGCCGTCGCCGCCGAGGTGGTCGAGGCTGTCCTCGATCGCCTCCTGCGTGTACAGGTAACTCTCGGAGAGCACGAACGCGCCCGAGCTGGCCGCGTTGGTGGCGGCGTAGCTGTCGGGGGCGGGGAACCAGACGATGTCGAAGGTGTCGTCGCTGCGCGCCAGGAACGAGCGACCGTCGCCGTTCACGTAGTTGACCCGGGGGTCGTCGGCGATGTGGCCCGCGTAGTCCGCGAACCGGTTCGCCGTCATGTCGTAGGTGACGGGGTTCAGCTCGATGGCGTCGACGTGCTGGGCGTCGAAGTAGATCGAGGCGAGGATCTCGTTGCCGCCGGCGGCGCCGATGATCATCACGTCCTCGGGCGACTCGCCCACGACCGCGAAGGGCAGCGAGCGGGGGTCGGTGTCGAAGCGGGTGAGGCTGGCCGGGTCGCCGTCGTAGCGGTAGATGGCCGAGCCGGGCGTGCCGTCGTGGTACAGCAGCTTGGTGTCCTCGTTGACCTGGACGGCGTCGACGCGGAACACCGGGCTCCACTCGGAGACCACGTTCTCCTTGCCCGACACGTCCTCCTTCACCGCGTCCAGCGACAGGTTCGGGAGCAGGCTCGGGGCGACGACGCCAGCGCCGAGCACGGCGAGCAGGACCACGCCGCCGCCGAGCGCGACCTTCGACCCCTTCCCGGCCTGGCGCAGGCCGACCACCGCCAGCAGCACGCCGGCGAGGCACACCACCGACGGCGGGCCGATGGTGGCGACGAGGTAGACGACGACCAGGCAGGCGAGGGCGGCGCCGGCGAGGTCGGCGAAGTAGAGCCGGCCGATGCGGTCGGACCGCCGGCCGAACAGCGTGGCGATCATGATGCCGATGGCCACGAACGAGCCGTAGACCGACAGCGAGATGAGCACGAGCGCGGCCAGGTTCTTGAACGAGCTGCCCGTGCCGTAGTCCCAGATGCGCAGGGTGTCGATGGGCGTGCGGGCCAGGATCTGGTAGCCGATGCCCACGCTCAGGGCCCCGGCGAGGGAGCCCCACATCATGATCGGGCGGGTGGCCGAGTGACGCAGGCGCTTGGAGATGGTGACGAAGACGCTGCCCGAGCCGATGCCCAGCAGGGCAAGGCCGATGACCAGGTAGACCCAGTAGTAGAAGAGCTTGTACGAGATGATCCGGGTGTAGGAGATCTCGATCAGCAGGCCCGCCATCGAGACGAGGAAGATCTCGAGGTAGTAGCTGCGGGCGTCGCCGGCGTCGCGCTCGGCGAAGTCGTCGGGGTCGGCGTCGATGTGGAGCGGCCCGTCGGACGGCGCCTCCGCCGCCTCGTCGGCGGCCGGATCGGCGGCGTCGGGCGCCTCGGCGGTGGGTTCATCGGTGGAGGACAACCGGGCGAGCCTAGGAGGGTGCCTGGGGGTGATCCAGTCGCCGCCGGCGGGTCCGGTGGCGGGCACAGGGGGGCGGGAGGCCGCCGGTAGGGTGCGAGCCGCTGCCCACATCTCGCCGGAGGCCTCGATGTCCCGTTTCGCCCGCACGCCCGTCGCCCTCGTCGCCGTCGTCGCCGTCGTGGCCGTGCTCGCCCTCGCCGGCTGCTCGTCGTCGGACGAGTCCGCCGACGCGACCACGACCACCGTGCCCAGCACGTGCGATGCCGTGCAGGGCGTCGCCGACTCGGTCGCCACCCTGATCAGCTCCGACACCCTCGGCGGGGGCCGGGACACCATCGAGGCCGCCCTGTCCGACGTCGAGTCCTCGGTGCAGGAGCTCGGCGACGTCGCCGGCGACGCCTTGAGCAGCGACGTCGACACCCTCACCCAGACGCTCGACGACCTGCAGTCCTCCGTCAGCGACCTCGGTGGCGATGCCAGCGTGGCTGACACCGTGTCCGCGCTCACCGACAGCATCACCGCAGTGGTGCAGGCCGTCGACTCCCTCGTCGTCAGCGCCGGCAACGAGCTCGCCGACTGCTCGATCAGCCCTCCCACCACCACCGCCGGCTGAGCCTCGACCCGCGTCGACGGGTCATGCTGGGGAGATGATCCGCACCGACGACGTGGGCCGGGTGCGCCTGCTCACCTTGGACCGGCCCGACAAGCTGAACGCCTTCAACGACGCGCTGTACGACGCCACCTCGGCGGCGCTGCGCGCCGCCGCCGCCGACCCCGGGGTCGCCGTGGTGGTCATCACCGGCGAGGGCCGCGCCTTCTCGACCGGCACCGACGTGACCGAGATGTCGGCGCTGGCGTCGGGCGAGTCCTCCGGCGAGGCCCACGGCTTCCCCGGCCTGGTCGACGCCCTCGTCACCTTCCCCAAGCCGCTGCTGTGCGCCGTGAACGGCCTGGCCCTGGGCATCGGGGCGACCATGCTCGGCTACGCCGACCTGGTGCTCATGTCGACCGAGGCGCGCATCCGGTGCCCGTTCACCGACCTGGCGGTGGCGCCCGAGGCCGCCAGCAGCGTGACCTTCCCCGCCCTGCTCGGCCGCCAGGACGCGGCGTGGGTGTTGCTCAGCTCCGAGTGGTTCAGCGCCGAGGAGTGCCAGGAGATGGGTCTGGCGTGGAAGATCACGGCACCCGAGGACCTGCTCCCGGAGACCATGGCCCGGGCCGAGCTGCTGGCGTCGAAGCCCATCGCGTCGCTCATCGAGACCAAGCGGACGTACACCGCCGGCCTCCGGGACCTGGTGGCCGCGGCGCGGGCCCGGGAGGACCACGCCTTCGTCCGCCTCCTCGGCCAGCCCGCCAACACCGAGGCCTTCACGGCGATGTTCGAGCGGCGCCCGCCCGACTTCGCCGCCGTCGACGCCGCCAACCCCGTCGACACCGCCCGCCACGCCAGCGACGACGCCCCGTGACGGAACACGAGCGGGGCCCGCGGGGTTCGACCGGGGGATGACCTCCCTCGGCGTGCCGCTCTCCGTACTCGACCTGGCCCCCGTGGCCGAGGGGTCGACGCCGGCCGCGGCGCTCGCCGCCACGGCCGACTACGCCCGGACGGTCGAGGCCCTCGGCTACCACCGCTACTGGGTCGCCGAGCACCACGGCATGCCCGGCATCGCCAGCTCCTCCCCGCCGGTGCTACTCGCCCACGTGGCCGCCGCCACCCACTCGATCCGCCTCGGCTCGGGCGGCGTGATGCTGCCGAACCACGCCCCGCTCGTCGTGGCCGAGCAGTTCGGGATGCTCGAGGCGCTGCACCCCGGTCGCATCGACCTCGGCCTCGGCCGGGCGCCGGGCACCGACCCGGTCACCGCCCACGCCATCCGCCGCCAGCGCCTCGACGGGCCCGACGAGTTCCCGAGCCAGCTCGCCGAGCTCGTGGGCTACTTCGACGGCTCCATCCCCGACGACCACCCCTTCTCGCGCATCGAGGCCACGCCCGCGCACGGCTACCGACCCGCCATCTGGCTGCTCGGCTCCAGCGACTTCAGCGCCACCCTCGCCGGCCGCCTCGGCCTCCCCTTCTCGTTCGCCTACCACTTCGCCCCCGCCGGCCTGGAGACGGCGCTGGCGGCCTACCGGTCGGCGTTCGACCCGTCCGACGACTGCCCGGAGCCCTACGTGATGCTGGGGGTCTCGGTGGTGTGCGCCGAGACCGACGAGCACGGCCGCTGGCTGGCCGCGCCCGGCGGCCTCGCCTTCCTGCGCCTCCGCCAGGGGCGGCCCGGCCGCTACCCCACCCCCGAGGAGGCCGCAGCCCGGCAGCTCACGCCGGCGGAGAAGGAGGCCATCCGGGGCTGGACCGGCTCGCACGTCGTCGGCGATCCCGAGCACGTCGTGGCGGAGCTCGCGGCGCTGGTCGAGCGCACCGGCGTGCAGGAGCTGATGGTCTCCACCATGGTCACCGACGTCGACGAGCGCCGCCGGTCCGCCGAGCTCCTCGCCACCGCGGCGGGCCTGACGCCGGCCGGCGCGGTCGCCGGAGCCGGCCCGGGCTGACCGTGCTCGCCACCGCGCGCCTCGAGCGGTTCGCGGTGGTGACCTTCGACGCCGACGCGGACGCGCTCCGCCGCCTTCTGCCAGACGGGGTGGCGGTCGACCTGCCCCTCGTCTCGGCCGTGGCCTACCGGTACGTCGGGCTCGGGCTGCACCGCCTCCCCACCCCCCGGCTCTCCGGCGACCAGGTCCACCTGCGGGCCTACGTGCGTGTCGGCGACGAGCGGGGCGTGTGGTTCCTGCGCACCGTCCAGGACAGTGCGCTCGCCACTCTCCCCCGCCGCCTCTGGGGCATGCCGTGGGCGCGCGGTGCCGTCACCATCGACGAGGACGCCGCCGGTCAGGTGCGGGTCGCCGCCGCCGGCATCGAACTCGCCGTGGCCGCCTGCCCCGGTGGGGCGCCGGCGGCCCCACCGGAGGTGGCGTCGGCGACCGTGGGCTGGTTCCAGGGGCGGGGCGGGGTGCGGCGCTTCTCGGTGGCGTTCGACGACGGCGTGGTCGCCGGCCACGCCGAGCGGGCCCGGGTGGCCGAGTTCGAGGCGCTCGGCCTCGTCCGCCCCGGCCAGCCGGCGCAGTCCGCGTTCGGCCACCCCGACACCGACATCACCATCCACCTCCCGCCGCGCCCCGCGTTCTCGACGCACTAGCCCCTGGCGCTTCTCCAACGACACGCCGGGGGGTCATTGCCTCGAGCTCGGGGTCAGCCCGGTTCGAAGTCGCCGAGGCCCATCTGGTCGCGGACGGTGACCACGGGCGGGTTGGTGAGGGTGCGGCGCTGCCAGTTGGCGCCGTCGACGACGAGGGTGTGGCCGCTGATGAAGCGGGCGAAGGGCGAGGCGAGGAACGTCGCCGCCCAGCCCAGCTCCTGGCGCTGGCCGACCCGCAGCGCCGGCTGGCACACGTCCTTGTCGTGGGTGCGGTCGAGGCTGCCGGTGATGTCGGCAGTCATGTCCTCGTGGGGGAACAGCCCGGGCACCAAGGCGTTCACCTGGATGCCGTAGGGCCCCCACTCGACCGCCAGCGTCTCGGTGAGGTTCACCACGCCGGCCTTGGCCGCGGCCGAGTGAGCGAAGCCGGGGCCGCCGGTCCACGCGTAGGACGCGGCGATGTTCACCATCGAGGCCGGTGTGCCCGCGGCCAGGTGGCGGCGGCCGAATTCCCGGGCGCAGAAGAACGTGCCGTTCAGGGTGATGTCCACGACGGTGCGCCAGGCGTTCGGCGACATGTCCTCGGCCGGCACCGGGAAGTTGGCGGCGGCGTTGTTGATCAGCACGCCCGGCAGGCCGTACGCCTCCTCGGCGGCGTCGAACGCGGCGGCGATCGCCTCGGGGTCGCGGATGTCGCAGGCGACCGTCGTCACCGGCGCCCCCAGCGCGCTGAGGGCCTCGGCGGCGGCCTCGAGGTGCTCCGGCTTGCGGCTGGCCACGACCAGCGAGGCGCCCAGGCGGGCGAACTCGGCGGCGATGGCCTTGCCCAGGCCGGTCCCCCCGCCGGTCACGAACACGGCCACGCCGTCGAACGTGCCCGGCACCAGCGCGGTGGCCCCCGGCGCCGGCGGCGGCGTCAGCCCGATCTTCTCGGCCACGGTCAGCTCCCCTGGTAGCGGGGCACGCGCCCCTCGGCGTGGGCGGCGCGGAACTCGGCGAAGTCGTCGCTGCGGTTGATCATCGTCTGGTAGACCGCCTCGTCGGCCATGGACGTCTTCACGTCGGGCACGGTCAGGTGGCGGATCACGTCGCGGGCGAGGCGGACGGTGAGCAGCGGCGCCTTCGCGATCTGGTGGGCCATCTCGAGGCAGACCTCGTCGAGGCCCTCGGGGGGCACGATCCGGCTGACCACCCCGTGCTGGTAGGCCTCGTCGGCGTCCATGATCCGGCCGGTCAGGACGAGGTCGCTCACCACGCCCGGGCCGCACATGTGGTGCAGGATCGCGACGCCGCCGGTGTCGGGGATCACCCCGTGGGTCAGCTCGGGGAGCCGGAAGCGGGTGCCCTCGGCCGCGACCCGGATGTCGCACAGCAGGGCCCGCTGGAACGAGCCACCCATGACCCAGCCCTTGCAGGCCACGATCACCGGGGCGTCGAGCTCCCAGAGCTGCTGGATGCCCCGGTGGCCCCGCCGCATCAGCTCGGTGTGGGGCAGGTCGACGGTGTGGTTGCCGATCGACGCCACGTCGCGGCCCGACGAGAACGACTTGCCCTCGCCCCGCCAGACGATGGCCCGCACCTCGGGGCCACGGCCCCGCAGCTCCTCGAGCGCCTCGAAGAGGGCCTGGTCCATGTCGTCGTCGAACGCGTTGTGCTTGTCCGGGTTGTCGTTGGTGAGGACGGCGACGGGGCCGTCGATCTCCAGGTGCAGTCGCTCGCTGGCCACTCGGTGCCCTCCCTGTGGTCCCCGTGGTCGGCGGCCGACGCTAGTGCGCTGCCGAGCCGGCGACGTCGTGACCACCCGCCGGGTAGCGGACCGTCGGGCTCGCTTGCCCGTCCCCCTGGCCTTCCCTATCGTCCAGGGGTCAGCGGGGGCGGATGATCGGCGGGAGAGCATGGTGAAGCACGTAGCGGAGCGCGTCTCGAGACTGGCGACGGTCGCCGTGATCCTCGGGGCGACGATCGTCCTCTCCAGCGGCACGGCCCACGCCGTGTCGACCCGGGTGGTGAGCGGCACGGTCCGCTGCATGTCCGGGCGATCGGTGGTCCAGGTCGCGGTCACGAGCTCGAACGGCAACGGCGGCTCCGCCGGCCTGTGGCGGGCGGCCGGCCATCCCGACCTCGCGTACTACCGCTACCGCTTCTCGACGACCACGGCGGAGACGCTGGTCGGCCTCCGGGTGGGGTGCGGCGGGACGCGGTCGGCCCCGCGGTCGCTCAACGTCTCCGTTCGACGCACCGTGGTCCGTGGGAACCGCGTGCTCAACGCCCGCTGCTACGACTCGACCGACGAGTGCCGCTGGCCGCCACAGGGCACGGTCGCGGCGGAACCGCAGGGGAACTGGGGCGACCCCGGCCAGTGCACCTACGGCGCCCTCGAGCTCTGGGAAGACCGCGCTGGCTACTACCCGTTCTGGGGTGGCGATGCCGGCGCGTGGGACGAGAACGCCCGCGCGAACGGCTGGTTCGTCTCGAAGGTGCCGCACGCACGAGCCATCGTGGTCTTCGAAGCCAGCAGCCAGTACGGCGCGGTCGGCCACGTCGGGTACGTCCTCGGCATCACCCCGTTGCGGAACGGCGCGTTCGACGTCCGTGTCCGTGAGATGAACTACCCGCGGGGCACCGGCTTCGCCGAGCGGACGGTCCGCCATGGGGCGGGCATGAGCTACATCGTCTCGACGATCTAGCGCCGGCCACCGGCACGTGGCTCACGTGCTGTCGGGCTCGAGGCCGCTCAGGCCGTCGGGATCGTGCCGCCGTCGGTGCGCTCGAGGCGGAACACCCGGATGTCGCGACCGCTGCGCTCCTGGTAGCCGTCGTAGTTCGGCCACTTGGCGAGCAGCTTCGGCCACACCGCTGCCTTCTCGTCGGGGCCGAGGAGCGTCGCGGTGACCGGGAAGGTCTCCTTCTCGTAGGTGACCGTCGCCTGCGGCGTCTTGAGGAGGTTCCCCGTCCAGGCGGGGTGCTTCTCGCGGCCGAAGTTGCTGCCCACGAGGTAGAGCACGTCGCCGTCGGGGATGGTGGCGAGGGGGGCCCGCCGCTGCTCCCCCGTCTTGGCGCCGACCGTGATCAGCATGAGGATGGGCAGCACGTCCTTGCTGCTGGTCAGCACCCAGCGGCCGCCGCTCACCTTGTACACCGCCCGGTCGAGGTTGGTGACGATGGGTGGGGCGACCTTGGCGAAGGCGCGGGTGGCCGACAGCTTCGCCATCGCCCTCCCGAACCAGCCCTGGGGGCCCTGGGGCCCCGCAGGGCTGGCGGGATCGCTCATCGCGTGGTGACGGGTCGCCGTCGGCGGGCCGGCGTCAGCCGCCGAGGACGATGGTCTGGACCTCGGTGAACTCCTCGATGCCCTCGGGGCCGAGCTCGCGGCCGACGCCGGAGGCCTTGAAGCCGCCGAAGGGGCTGTGGAGGTCGATGACCACGCCGGTGTTCACGCCGTAGGTGCCGGTGCGGACCCCCTTGGCCACGTTGATGCCGCGCTCGCGGTCGGCGGTCCAGACCGAGCCGGACAGGCCGTACTCGGACTCGTTGGCGATGCGCACGGCGTCGGCCTCGTCCTCGTAGGCGATGACCGAGACCACGGGGCCGAAGATCTCCTCGCGGGCGATGGTCATCTCGTTGGTCACGTCGGCGAAGACGGTGGGCTCGACGAACCAGCCCTTGTCGATGCCCGCCGGGCGACCGCCACCGACGACGACGCGGGCACCCTCCTTGCGGCCGGCCTCGAGGTAGCCCTCGACCCGATCGCGCTGGCGCTCAGCCACGAGCGGCCCGATCTCGACCTCGGGGTCGACCGGGTCGCCGACCTTCTGGGCGCCCACGGCGGCGGCGAGGGCGTCGACGACCTCCTCGTAGCGGCTGCGGGGCGCGAGCACGCGGGTCTGTGCCACGCAGGCCTGGCCGTTGTTCATCATGGCGGCGGGCATGAGCTCGGGGATGGCGGCGTCGAGGTCGGCGTCGTCGAGGATGACCGCGGCCGACTTGCCGCCCAGCTCGAGGGTGCAGCGCTTGAGCTGCTCGCCGCAGATGGCGCCGACCTTGCGGCCGGCGGCGGTGCTGCCGGTGAAGCTCACCTTGTCGATGCCCGGGTGGCGCACGAGGTACTCGCCCGCATCACGGCCGGCGGCCACGATGTTGACGACGCCCTTGGGCAGGTCGATCGACTCGAGGACCTCGGCCAGCAGGTAGCTGTCGAAGGGGGTCTCCGGAGCGGGCTTCAGCACCATGGTCGAGCCGGAGGCCAGCGCCGCGCCGAGCTTCATCGAGGCGATGAACAGCGGCACGTTCCACGGGATGATCCCGGCGGCCACGCCGACCGGCGCCTTGTTCACGAGGACCTGGCCCATCATGCCCTGGCGCTCCTCGACGAACGGGAACGACTCGGTGGCGTTGGCGAAGCCGTCGAGCACCATGGTGGCGGCCAGCACCTGGCCCATCATCGAGAAGGTGGCGGGGGCGCCGTTCTCCTTGGTGATGGTCTCGGAGAACTCGCCCATGCGGGCCTGGATGCCCTGCGAGAGGGCCCGGAGGACCTCGGCGCGCTCCTTGGCCGACGTGTGCGGCCAGGGCCCGTGGTCGAACGCCTCGCGGGCGGCGGCGACGGCCTTGTCCATGTCGGCCTCGGTGCCCTCGGGCACGACCGCCACGGTCTCGAGGCTGGCGGGGTTGGTGACCGTGAAGGTCTTGTCGCTGGCGGGGGCGACCCACTCGCCACCGATGAAGAGAACGTCGCGGGTTTCCATGGGCTTCGGGTGCTCCTCCGTAGAACAGGTTTCAGTCGATGCTACCGACACCCCCACATGGGTGGGACACGGGCCCCCGTGCCAAAGTGTCGAAGCCGCCGACCGACCGAGGAGCCCGTTCCCGCCATGGCCCGACCCTTCACCTTCGCCGACACCATCGAGGTGATCGCCGACGCCGTGCCCGACCACATGGCGGTCATCACCGAGAACCGGCGCCTGACGTTCCGCGAGCTCGACGACCGCGCCACGCAGCTCGCCCACGCCCTGGCCGCCCGGGGCGTCGGCGCCGGCGACCACGTCGGGCTCTACCTCCACAACGGCACCGAGTACGTCGAGGGCATGCTCGGCTGCTGGAAGATCCGGGCCGTCCCGGTCAACGTGAACTACCGCTACGTCGAGGACGAGCTGGTCTACCTCTTCGACGACGCCGACCTCGTCTCGGTGGTGCACCACCGCGAGTTCGCCCCCACCATCGCCGCGGTGACCCACCGGGTCCCCGGGGTCACGAGCTTCCTCTACGTGGAGGACGGCTCGGGCGCCGACATCTCCGGCCTCGACACGAGTGCGCACCCGGTGGCCGAGTACGAGGCCGCCCTCGCCGAGCAGTCCACCGAGCGGGACTTCGCCGAGCGCTCGGGCGACGACCTCTACATCCTCTACACCGGCGGCACGACCGGCATGCCCAAGGGCGTGATGTGGCGCCAGGAGGACATCTTCTTCGCCGCGATGGACGGCTCGGCCATGGGCGTCGCCCCGAAGCCGGAGACCCCGGAGGACCTCGCCGAGCGGGTGAAGCTCTCGGGCGGCACCCTCACGATGGCCACCGCGGCGCCGCTCATGCACGGCGCCGCCCAGTGGGCGACGTTCATCTGCCTGCACTCGGGCAGCGCGATGGTGCTGCCGTCGACCCACCGGTTCGACCCGGCGAAGATCTGGCGCACCGTGTGCGACGAGAAGGTCATGACCATGACCGTGGTGGGCGACGCCATGGCCCGCCCGCTGGTCGAGGAGCTGGTGGCCAACCGGGACGACTACGACCTGTCCAACTTCTTCGCCCTCGGCTCGGGCGGCGCCATCCTCTCCGCCGGCGTCAAGCAGCAGCTGCTCGAGGTCCTGCCCAACCTCATCATCAACGACAGCTTCGGCGCGTCCGAGACCGGGGCGCAGGGCACCGCGGTGGGCGCGTCGGCCGAGGGCCACCCCCAGTTCGCGGTCACCCCCTCGACCAACGTGCTCGACGAGGACCTCGAGCCGATCGAGCCGGGCTCGGGCGAGCGGGGGCTGCTGGCCCGCACCGGCCACATCCCCCTCGGCTACTACAAGGCCGAGGCCAAGACGGCGGAGACCTTCAAGGTCGACCGCCACGGCGTGCGCTGGGTGATCCCGGGCGACTGGGCCACCGTCGAGGAGGACGGGTCGATCACGCTGTTCGGTCGCGGCTCGGTCTCGATCAACTCGGGTGGCGAGAAGATCTTCCCCGAGGAGGTCGAGGCCGCGCTGAAGAGCCACCCGCAGGTGTTCGACGCGATCGTCGTGGGCATGCCCGACGAGCGCTTCGGTGAGCGGGTGACCGCGGTCGTGGCGCCCCGCCCGGGCGAGACCCCGACGCTGGCCGACCTGGCCGAGCACTGCCGCACGAAGATCGCCGGCTACAAGGTGCCCCGCGAGCTCCACCTGGTCGACGCCATCACCCGCTCGCCGAGCGGCAAGGCGGACTACCGGTGGGCCAAGCAGACGGCCAAGGACACCCCCGCCGCCGACTGAGCTCGTCCGGCGGCTCCGTGCTCGCCCTGCGGTGCGCCCGGGCTGCGTTCACCGGGTCAGGCGCGCTGGTCCTCGGGGACCAGCACGCAGTGGGTGCCCCGGTAGATCGTGGGCATGCACTTGTTGCAGTGCACGCACAGCGACTCGCTCGTCGCCCCGGCGGCGAGCTTGTTCACCAGGTCGGGCTCGCGGAGCAGGCCGCGGCCCATGGCCACGAACTCGAAGCCCTCGGCCATGGCCTGGTCGATGGTCTCGCGCTTCGTGATGCCCCCGAGCAGGACGAGGGGCAGGTCGACCGCCTCGCGGAACTGGCGGGCGTAGGGCAGGAAGTACGCCTCCTCGAACGGGTACGACGGCAGGAAGCGCTTGCCGAGCACCTTGAACGCGGGGCGCACGAACTTCGGCATCGAGCGCGCCATCTCCCGCACCGGCGCCTCGCCCCGGAACAGGTACATCGGGTTCTGCAGCGAGCTGCCCCCGGTCAGCTCGACGGCGTCGAGGTGGCCGTCGGCCTCGAGCAGCTTCACGAAGGGCACGCTCTCGTCGAGCCAGAAGCCGCCGGGCACGCCGTCGTCCATGTTCACCTTGGCGAGCACCGCCACCTCGGCACCCGACGCGGCGACGGCCTCGCGCACCGCCTCGACGATGGCCCGGGGGAAGCGGGCCCGGTTCTCGAGGGGACCGCCCCACTCGTCGGTGCGCTTGTTGATCTTCGGGCTGAGGAACTCGCTGGGGAGGTAGCCGTGGCCGAGGTGGATCTCGATGGCGTCGAACCCGCCGTCGACGACGATGCGGGCGGCGTCGGCGAAGTCCCGGGTGATGCGGTCGATGTCGTCGGCGGTGACCGCCCGGGTGCGCCGCATGGCGAGGGGGCTGAACATCGCCGACGGGGAGAGGCCCTGGTAGCCGGCGCCCGCGGCGACCGCGCCGGCGTGGCCGAGTTGGGCGGAGACCTTGGCGCCCTCGGCGTGCACGGCGTCGGCGAGCCGCTGCAGCCCGGGCACCGCCTCGCGGCTGAGGATGATCTCGTTGGGCGTCCCGCAGCCCTCGGGGGAGACCGCGCAGTAGGCGACGGTGGTGAGGGCCACGCCGCCGGCGGCCATGGTGCGGTGGAACTCGATCAGCCGGTCGGAGACCACGTGGTCGAAGGTCATGCCCTCGAAGGTCGCCGCCTTCAGGATGCGGTTGCGTAGGGTGATCGGGCCCAGCTGGGCGGGGGCGAACGGCTCGGGGGCGGCGCTGGGGTCCATGGGGCCTCGATTCGGGCGGCGGCGGCGGGCGGGGTGCCCGGAGGCCCCCATTCTTGACCGCAGGTGAGCAGGGTAGGGACGCCGCCGTCCAGCCGGGCCTCAGGGGACGGCCTGCGCCGGACGATGCACCCAGGACCGGGGCGCCGACGACCTGCCAGGAGATCGCGACGTGAGGACGACCCAGGGGCGGCACCACCCGTGGTGGACCGTCACCGTCGTCGGCGCCGTCGCGGTGGTGCTCACCGCCACCGCGCCCGCCGGCGCCACCGCCCGCCAGACCGAGCCCGAACCGACCACGACCACGGCCGCCACCGCGCTCGAGCCGGGCAGCACGCCCCCGCCGGTGCCGGCGACGGTGCCCGAGGACGCGCCCACGACGACCACCGCCGCCCCATCCGGCGCGGAGGCGGGCGCGGGAGCGGAGGCCGGTCCGGGGTTCACGAGCACGCCGGCCGAGGGCGCCACCGGCACCCGGATCCAGGTCGCGGGCGCGGGCTGCCTCCTGCCCGGCACGGACCAGCCCGGTGACGGCGTCGTGGTCACCCTGGTGCAGCGGGGTGCGGTGTTCGCCGACACGACCGTCCCCGTCGCCGGCGACGGGCGGTGGGCCGGCGAGCTGGTCGTGCTGGCCGGCGTCCCCCGCGGCGACTACCGGGTCAAGGCGGTCTGCGCCTCCCCCGGCTACGACGAGCAGGACCCGGTCACCTACGCCCGCCGCTCGTTCCGGGTCACCGGCGAGGGGGCGGGCGCACCCACCGAGGACGCCGTGGCGCCCCCCTTCAACGGTGGGCCCGAGCCCTTCCCCGAGTACGACGGCCAGTCGACGTGCAGCCCGAACGAGAAGCCGGGGATGGCTGCGTTCCGCCGGCTCGTCCAGTCCCACTACGGCGGGGGCAGCCTCGGCGTCGGCCGGGCGTGCAGCGTGGGCTCCACCAGCGAGCACAAGGAGGGCCGGGCCTGGGACTGGGCCATGAACGCCGGCAGCGCCCGGGACCGGGCCACCGTCCAGCGGGTCATGGACTTCCTGTTCGCCACCGACGCCAACTGCGAGCCCTTCGCCAACGCCCGCCGCCTCGGCGTGATGTACATCATCTGGAACCGCCACATGTTCCGGCTCTACGACACCGACCGGGGCTGGGCGCCGTACTCGGGTCCGTCCCCCCACACCGACCACGTCCACTTCAGCCTCACCCGGGACGGCGGCGCCGGCCGGGTGAGCTACTGGTCCCGGACCTACCACGCCCCCACCTTCCGGGCCGGCGACCGCGACGTGGTCGGCCTCCACGCCAACCCGGCGTGGGACCGCGCCCAGACCGGCGACTTCGACGGGGACGGGCGCGACGACCTGCTCTGGTACCGGCCCGGCGGCGAGGACGACCACGTCTGGTGGTCGGCCGGCGGCGGCCGGTTCTCCGACGACGTCCGCCACGTCGGGGGCGACTACCGGGCCTTCACCGGCGACTTCAACGGCGACTGCCGCGACGACATCTTCTGGTACGGGCCCGGGTCCGCACGCGACCACATCTGGCTCGGCGGCGCCTCCCGCACGTTCCGGAACCTCGACGTCACCGTGAACGGGGACTACTGGCCCGTCGTCGGCGACTTCAACGGCGACCGGGCCGAGGACGTCTTCTGGTACCGGCCCGGCGCGGGCACCGACCCCGTCTGGTTCGGCACGTTCTACGGGCGCTTCGTGGGACGCACCGAGCGGGCCGACGGGTCGTACCAGCCCTTCGCCGGGGACTTCGACGGCGACGGTCGCGACGACGTCTTCTGGTACGGCCCCGGCACCCGGCCCGACGCGATCTGGCGGGGCACGAGCGGCAACCGCTTCGTCCCCGAGTCGACCTCGGTCGCGTACGACGCCGTGCCCGTGCCCGGCGACTACAACGCCGACCACCGCACCGACGTCTTCTGGTACCGGCGCGGGACCGCGGGCGACACCATCTGGCTGGGCACTGCCAACGGCGGCTTCGTCGGCAACCCGGTGACGATGGACGCCTCGTTCGGGGTGGTGGCCGCCGGCGACGTCGACGGCAACGGTCGCGACGACGTGCTCTTCCACGGCGACCCCGACCGCCGCGACCGCTTCTGGCTCTACTGACCCGGGAACGGCGTGGGGCGACGCCTCCGTGCTCGACTCCTAAGGTGGCACCCATGGGACGCATCGTGGTGGGGGTCGACGCCTCCGAGTGCGCCCGCCGCGCCCTGGTCTGGGCCCTGCGGGAGGGAGCGCTCCGCGGCGACACCGTGAAGGTGGTCGGCGCCTGGAGCTACACCGACCAGGCGGCCCTGACCGGCCACGACTTCACGCCCGCGTTCGACGACGCCGCCGCCCAGGCCGCGGTGGCCGGGATCGTGGACGGCGTGCGGGCCGCCGACCCGGCGCTCGCCGCGGTCGACGTCGAGATCGCGGCGGTCAACGACCTGCCCGCCCGGGCCCTGCTGGCGGCCGCCGAGGACGCCGACCTCGTCGTCGTCGGCGCCCGCGGGATCGGGGGCGTGAAGGAGCTGCTGCTCGGCTCGGTCAGCCATCAGGTGGTCGAGCACAGTCCCGTCCCCGTCGTGGTCGTCCACGACCGGCGCTGAACGACCACCGGCGGGCCGCCGCTCCGCAGGTCAGCCGGCTCAGCAGGTCAGCAGGTCAGCCGCTGGTCAGCGGCGGGCGTCGACGCCCGAGAAGAACGCCTCGGCGAAGTGGTGGCTGGGGCGCACCATGAGGTCGACCTTCTCGATGACCGCGTTCTCGGCACCGTGCTCGCGCAGGAGGCGGAGCACCTCGTGCACATCGGCGATGGCGAGGTGGCCGTCGAGCTCGGTGCCCCGCTCGGCCTCGATCCAGGCACTGTCGAGCAGCACGCCGTCGAGCGCCGCGCGCGTCCCGGCGTCGGCCTCGGGGAAGTGGGCCCGCACCACCCGCGTCTCGCCGGCGGCGAGGGCCGACTCCACGAGGTCGACGACCTGGGTGAACGCGCTCCGCCGGGTCGGCGTCCAGATCAGGGGGTCGGCGGCGGCCACCAGGCACGCCTGGGAGCGCAGGGCGCGACCGCCTTCGATCTGCTTGAGGCCGTTGGCGTCGAGGGTCGTGCCGGTGGAGGTGAGGTCCACGATGATGTCGGCGGTGCCGGCCTTGGGCGCCCCCTCGGTGGCGCCGAGCGAGGCCACGATCCGGTAGTCGCCGAACCCCGAGCGGGCGAAGTGGGCGCGGGTGAGGTTGGGGAACTTGGTGGCGACCCGCAGCACCCGGCCGTGGTCGTGGCGGATGTCGGCGGCGACCTCGACGAGGTCCTCCATGGTGGCGACGTCGAGCCAGATGGCGGGCACGCCGACGACGAGGTCGGCCCGGCCGAACTGGAGGTCCTCGATGACGACGTCGACCGGGCTCGGGGCGCCCGGCTCGGCGGCCGCCTCGCTGACCAGGTCGAGCCCGGTGATGCCGGCGTGGGCCTGGCCCGAGGCGATGAGCTCGGGGATCTCGTCGGCGCGCGACAGCAGCACCTCGACGCCCGGCAGGCCCGCCATGCGGGCGGCGTACGAGCGGCCGCCCCGCTTGATGGGGATGAAGCAGCGGTCGAGCAGGTCGAGGGTGCCGTCGTGCAGCGAGCCCTTGGCCACCACGCACAGGACGAGGACGTCGTCGCTCACGTTTCCTCCTCCTCGCCGGCGGCACCCGACTCGTCGCCGACCACCGAGCCGTGGAGCTGGAGCTGCACCCGCTCGAGGCCGAGCGAGAACCCGACCGCGGGGACGGGCGCGGTGCCACCGACCGACTCGACGAGGTCGTCGTAGCGACCGCCACCGCAGAGCTGACTCTCGGTCGAGTCCGTGCCGTCGTGGATCTCGAACACGAAGCCCGTGTAGTAGTGGATGCCGCGTCCCATGCGGGGCCGGAGGCGCACGGCGGCGGGGTCGAGGCCCCGTTCGGCGAGCAGCTCGGCGCGCCGGTCCCAGTCGTCGGCGACCGCGGCCAGCGCCGGGGACGCGGCCCGCTCGGCGATGGTGCGGATCTGGGCCAGGCCCTCGGCGAGCGGGGCGTCGACCGCGAGCACGCCGGCGAGGGCCTCGGCGATCGCCGGCTCGATCGGGCCCCGGGCCTCGGCCCGGCTGAGCAGGCGCCGGGCGATCTCCTCGGGGGTGCGCACGCCGACGTGCTCGGGCCCGGCGGCGGTGAGGATCCGGCCGAGCAGGGCGTCGCGCTGGGCCGCCGGGGTGCGGTCGAGCAGGGCCACGACCTCGTCGCCGCCGTCGGCGCCCGCAACCCCGTCGCCGGCCGCCCCGTCGGCGCCGGTCCCGGCCGCGGCCTCGCGGGAGGCGGCCAGCTCGCGCTCGAGCGCAGCCCAGTCGGGGGCCGCCCGGGTGAGGCGGACCCGCCAGCCGGGCGACAGGCGCTCGTCGCCGAGCAGCGCCCCGAAGAACGACACGTCGCCCACCTCGACCCGCAGGCCGTCGAGGCCGTAGGAGCGGAGCAGGCCGTGGGCCAGGGCCAGGATCTCGGCGTCGGCCGCGGCGCGGTCCTCGTCGCCGAAGTGCTCGGCGCCGGCCTGGGTGAACTGGCGGTACCGGCCCTCACGGGGCCAGTCGAAGCGGAAGACCGAGCCGACGTAGTAGCAGCGGAAGACCTCGTCGCGGCCGTGGATGCTGTCGGCGTAGAGCCGGGCGGTCGGGATGGTCATCTCCGGCCGCAGGCAGACCTCGTGGCCGCCCGGGTCGGTGAAGATGTACATGCGGCTGCGGATCTCCTCGCCCAACCGGTCGAGGAAGGGGGCGGCCCGCTCGAGGATGGGCGGCTTGACCGGCCCGTAGCCGGCGCCGCGGAACCAGGCCCGGGACGCCTCGGCGAGGGCCTCGGCCCGGACGGCCTGCTCCTCGGCGAGGTCGAAGGCGCCGGAGACCGGCTCGGTGGTGGCCATCGTCGCCGCCCTCAGCCCTCGCCGCCCGGCGCGGTGCCGCGGCCGACGATCTCGGCGACGGTGGCCACGAGGTCGGCGCGGGGCACGGAGCGCTGCGCGGGCTGGCCCGAGCGCCACTCGTCGCGGTCGGCGATGCCCTTGGCCAGCTCTTCGCCGAGGGCGAGGTCCTTCACCACGACCTCGCCGGCGTCGAACTCCCGGGAACCGGCGATGACCGCGGCGGCCGAGCGCCGGCGGTCGGCGTACTTGAGCTGGGCCTTGAACGAGCGCTGGTCGGGGTACAGCTCGGCGGGGATGCCGGCGTCGCGCAGCTCGGTGACCATCGCCTGGTAGTCGGCGAGGCGCTCGCCGTCCATGATCGTGACCACGACGGGGCCGCGGGGCGCCGCCGCCTCGCCGGCCCGGGCGCGGAGGGCGGCGAGGAGCCGGTCGACGCCGAGGCTGGCGCCGCAGGCCGGCACCTGCTCGCCGGTGAAGCGCTGGACGAGGTCGTCGTAGCGGCCGCCGCCGGCGACCGAGCCGAACGCCCGCGGCCTGCCCTTCTCGTCGAGGGTCTCGAAGGTCAGCTCGGCCTCGAAGACCGGGCCGGTGTAGTAGGCGAGGCCCCGGACGACGGTGGGGTCGAACACGACCTGGTCGCCGCCGAGGCCCATCGCGTCGAGGAGGCCGGCCATGGTGGCGAGCTCGTCGAGGCCCGCCTTGCCGGTGGGCTCGTCGCCGACGAGGTCGGCCAGGCGGTCGAGCACCTCGGTGCGGGTGCCGCCGCCCGACCGCACGAAGGCGAGCACGGCGTCGACCTGCGCGGGGGCGAGGCCGGCGCCCTCGGTGCGGTCGCCGGAGGCGTCGGTGCGGCCCTCGCCGAGCAGCTCGCCCACGGCGTCGACGCCGAGGCGGTCGAGCTTGTCGACGGCCCGCAGGACCGTCAGCTGGGCGCGGGCGTCGTCGATGCCGGCGCGGTGGAGGATGCCGGTGAGGATGCGGCGGTCGTTGACCCGCACGACGTAGTCGCCGCGGTCGATGCCGATGGCCTCGAGCGAGGCGGCCAGCACGGCGCACACCTCCGCGTCGACGCCCACCGAGGCGCTGCCCACCGTGTCGAAGTCGCACTGGGTGAACTGCCGGAAGCGGCCGGGGCCGGGCTTCTCCCGGCGCCACACGGGGCCGACCTGGTAGCGGCGGAAGGGACGCACGAGGTGCTGGCCGGCCTGGGCCACGAACCGGGCCAGCGGGGCGGTCAGGTCGTAGCGCAGGGCGATCCACTGGTCGTCGTCGTCGCGCAGGGCGAACACGCCCTCGTCCGGGGCGTCCTGGTCGGGCAGGTGCTTGCCGAGGGCGTCGAGGTACTCGAGCGCCGGCGTCTCGAGGGCCTCGAAGCCGTACAGGCGGTAGACGGCGACGATGCGCTCGACCATGGCCTGGCGGGCCAGCACGTCGTCGGCCCTCGCGTCGGCGAAGCCGCTCGGGAGCCGGGCGCTGGGGCGATCGGTGGACACGTGGGGGCTCCGTTTTCCGGCGACGACGTGTCGCGTGGGCCGTCAGTACTGCCGATGGGGGTCGAACCCATGACCTCCGGGTCCACAACCCGGCGCTCTAACCAACTGAGCTACGGCAGCGCGCGCGCCTCTGGAGGCGCACAAGAGTGTGTACCGGTGACCTGCCCCCGTTGCAAACGGGTAACGGGCTCAGCGGGGGCGGTACAGGTAGCCGACCACCTCGTCGGGGGTGAGCCCGGCGTGGACCATGAGCACCTGCACCCAGTAGAGGAGCTGGCTCATCTCCTCGGCGAGGTCGTCGCGCTCGCCCTGCTCGGCCGCCAGCCAGACCTCGCCGGCCTCCTCGAGCACCTTCTTGCCGATCTCGTGGACGCCGGCGTCGAGGGCCGCGACGGTCGACGAGCCCTCGGGGCGGCGCTCGGCCCGGTCGAGCAGGAGGCGGTGGAACGCCTCGAAGGACTCGTCGTCGGCAGGGGCGTCGGCGGCGTCGGTCATCGCCCTGCACCTTAGGCTGGGCGCCGTGGACACCCCCGTGCCCGACGAGACCGTGCCCGACCCCGCCGACGCCGGTGAGGACGCGCCCGAGGACACCCCCGAGCAGCCCGACGACCACGGTGTCGCCCCCACGCTCGTGGGCATCTCCTTCGAGGACACCTTCCGGGCCGAGGAGTTCTTCACCGCGGCGCAGGGCCTGGCCGCCAAGAAGGCGTTCACCCTGAAAGACGCCGTGCTCGTGGGCAAGACCGACGAGGGCCGGGCCCACGTCCACGAGACCATCGACCCCTCCCCCGGCCGCACCGCGCTCACCGGCGCCATGTGGGCCGGCCTGTTCGGGCTCATCCTGGGCGGCCCCGTGGGGTGGGCCGCCGGCCTGGCGGTCGGCGCCGGCGCCGGCGCGGTCACCGCCAAGGTCATCGACCTGGGCATCCCCGACGAGTGGGTCGACTGGTTCAAGCAGGCGGTGGACCCCGGGCGGGTGATCGTCGCCCTGCTCGTGGAGGACCTCGACCCCGATGCGCTGGTCGCCGAGGTGAAGCGCTTCGCCGGCGCCGACCTGGTCTACGCCAACCTGGATCCGGGAACGATCGAGCGGGTGAAGGACGCCCTCGAGGGCTGACGCCCTCACGCCGCTGCCGCCGCCCACCCCGAGCCAGACGACCCGGACGAGACCGACGCCGTGACCGCCCCGACACACGCGCCTGCGCCGCCGCCCGCCGGCGGCGGCGGCGCCGCGCTCCCCCAGGTCTCGGCCCAGGCCGAGCGCAAGCGCCGCCTGGTGGTGATGAAGCGGCGGGCGTCGCTGTTCCTGCTGGGCGCCACCGTGCTGTTCGTGGTGGTGACCGCGTTCGGCGGTGACGCCACCTGGGCGGGTTACGTGCAGGCGGCCGCCGAGGGCGGCATGGTCGGCGGCCTCGCCGACTGGTTCGCGGTCACCGCCCTGTTCCGCCACCCGCTCGGGATCCCCATCCCCCACACCGCGATCATCGTGGAGAAGAAGGACCAGTTCGCCGAGACCCTCGGCGAGTTCATCCAGGACGCCTTCCTCACGCCCGACGCGGTCACGGCCCGCATCCGGGCCGCGAACGTCGGCGACCGGGTGGCGGCGTGGCTGGTCGAGCCCGCCAACGCGGTGCGGGTGTCCGCCGAGGTCATGGACGGTGCGGTCCAGGTCAGCGACTTGGTGCGCGACGAGGACGTCCACCGGGTGCTCCAGGGCGTGGTGCGGGACCGGCTCGAGACCGTGCCCGTCGCCCCGATGGCGGGCCGGGCCCTCGACTTCCTGATCCGGGACGGCCGCCACCAGCAGGCGTTGTCGGTCGGCATCCGCGAGCTCGACCGCTACCTGATCGACCACGGGCCCGAGCTGCGGGCCCAGCTCGGCACGAAGTCGCCCTGGTGGCTGCCCGGCGCCGCCGAGGACCGCCTCTTCGAGCGCCTCGTGGACGGCGCCCACACCCTGCTCCAGGCCATGCTCGTCGACGAGGGCCACCACCTGCGCCTGCGCTTCGAGGAGCGCCTGGTGCAGCTGGCCGACGACCTGCAGCACTCCGAGGCGTACCGGGAGCGGGGCGAGGAGCTGAAGGCCGAGCTGCTCGCCCAGCCCCAGGTCGGCGA
Organism: Acidimicrobiales bacterium; assembly: GCA_041908445.1. Taxonomy (GTDB): domain Bacteria; phylum Actinomycetota; class Acidimicrobiia; order Acidimicrobiales; family DATDAH01; genus JAEUJM01. Next base: position 129,207 of record JAYRFK010000052.1, read on the forward strand.
GTGGGTGGCGGCGCTGTGGGCCGACGCCAAGGCCCAGCTGCGGGCCCAGGCCGCCGACGCCGACTCCGACCTGCGCCGGCGCCTCGCCGACGTGGTCGTCGCCACCGGCGAGCGCCTCCAACGCGAGCCCGACCTGGCCGCCCGCCTCGACGACGCCGTGGCCACCGGCGCCGCCTACCTCGTCGAGCACTTCCACGGCGAGATCGTCGGGCTGGTGAGCGGCACCATCGAGCGCTGGGACGCCGAGGAGACCGCCGAGCGCCTCGAGCTGCTCCTCGGCCCCGACCTGCAGTTCATCCGCATCAACGGCACCGTCGTCGGCGCCCTCGCCGGCCTCGTCCTCCACGCCGTCGCCCAGCTCCTCTCCTGAACCGTTCCTCCAGCAGAAACGCGCGGTACCACCGCGCGTTTCTGCTGGAGGTTGCGAGCGCGGCGGACGCGTAGGGTCGGGGGATGGTGGACGAGGGGGACGTCGAGGCGTTCTGGCGGGACGGCGTCGTGTGCCTGCGGGGCGTCGTGCCGGCGGACTGGCTGGGCCGCATCGAGGGGCCGGTCGACGCCACCGTGCACTCGGGCGAGTCGGCCGACCTCGGCGTGCTGGCCGCACCCGGCACCGGCGGCTCGGGGCGCTTCGTCGCCGGCACCGACCACTGGCGCACGAGCGACGACCTGCGGGCCTTCGCCGCCGAGTCGCCGCTGCCCGCGATCGCCGCCGCCCTCCTGCGCAGCGCCCACGTCTGGCTCTACGAGGACAGCGTGCTGGTGAAGGAGCCCGGCAGCTCGCTGCGTACCGAGTTCCACACCGACGCCGCCTACTTCCACGCCGCCGGCGACGCCATGTGCACGTTCTGGGTGCCGCTCGACCCGACCGACGAGGCCAACGGCACGCTGCGCTTCGTGGCCGGCAGCCACCGCTGGGAGCAGGACTTCCGCCCGAACCTGTTCGTGGCCACCGACCCGATCCCCGGCACCGAGGGCGAGGTCGTCCCCGACGTCCTCGCCGACCCCGAGCTGGCCGACCGCATCCTCCGCTTCGACCTGCAGCCCGGCGACCTCACCGTCCACCACGCCCGCACGCTGCACGGCGCGCCCGCCAACGCCACCGCCGACCGGCGGCGCCGGGCCCTGTCGGTCCGCTACTGCGGCGACGGCGTCACCTGGCAGCCCCGCCCCGGCGTGCCCCTCAACGAGCACCATGCGGCCCTGGCCCCGGGCGACCCCCTGGGGCTGCCCGCCTGCCTGCCCGTCTGGCCCCGCTGAACCTGCCGGGCGGCGCGCTCAGAGCTCGTCGAGGCAGATCGCGAGCTCGCCGAAGGCCGTCGCCGGCAGGTCGGGGACCTTGGCCAGGTGGGCCAGGACGAGGCACTGGCCGAGGTAGCGGTGGAACACGACGTCGTTCACGGCGTCGGTGATGCGCAGCCACACCCGCTCGCTGGCGGCGGGGTCGCGGGGATCGTCCTCGATGGCCCGGATGGCCTCGATCACCTGGCGCACCGCCCCGGCGACGAGGCGGCGCTGGCGCGCGCTCTTGAGGTGGAAGGGGTAGGCCCGGCGCTTGCCCAGCACCCACTCGGCGAGCTCGAGGTAGGTGATCAGCTGGGCGCTGATGCCCCGGAGCGCGGCCTCGAGGTTGGCGGGCTGGCCCCGGAACCGCCGATGCTCTCGCAGCAGCGCCCCGAGCGACTCGTAGCTCTTCCAGGGCTCGTCGGGCGCGCCGGGCGTCGCCGCGGGGACCGGGCCGAGGTCGGCCCCCTCGGCCTCGAGCAGCTCGAGGAGCGAGTCGCGGAGCACCTGGGGGCGGTGGAACTGCTGCTGCACCCGCGGCTTCACCTCGCCGCCGTCGCGCTGCCACGGCCGCGGCTTCGGGCGCAGCGCGGCCGGCGGCGGCACGGGGTGCTCGTGGCCGACGTGGACGCCGAAGCGCTCCACCCGGTTCGTCACGACGGGGTCACCCGCCACCCAGTACCGGTCGGCGGACACACTCAGCTCGAGCGAGGCCCGGAAGGCGGCGTCACCGACGGTGGGCGCGCCGTAGGTGCGCAGCTCGACGTTGTCCCACGGCCACGAGCGCCACCCGGTGGCGCCCGCCGTGCGCGCCCGGGCCGACCCCTCCGGAGCGGCCAGCACCATCGCCGCGGCGAAGTGGGCGGCGAGCGCGCCCCCCAGGCTGTGGCCGCTGACGTGGATCGCCCGCGGCGGCCCGGGGTGGTCGAGGGCGTCCAGGCAGATGGCGATGTTCGGCAGGGTCTCGTTGACGGAGCGCCCGAACCCACGGCTCGACCGGCCCGTGGCCGAGATGCGCGGCTCGGGAACCTGGCGGAACAGGTCCATGGCCGTGGTCCAGTCGGGGTTGCCCTGGCCTGCGACCAGGCCCCGCATCGCGGAGCGCACCACCCAGCCGCTGCGGCTCCCCCGGAACACGACGTGGAGGTCGTAGTCCCCGGCGCCGGCGGCACCGCCGTCGGCCCCGAGGTCGCGCTCGAGGACGAAGCCGAGGAAGCTGCCGTGGCCGTCGCGCCGCCACACCTGCCCGGTGCGGCCCTCGAAGCAGTAGAGGCGGTCGGGGCGGCCCGCCGTGCCCCCCGGCGCCCGCCACAGCAGCACCGGCTCGTTCGAGCGGTAGCTCGTCACCCAGATCTCGCCGATGCGGTCGGCGATGGGGGCGGGCGCGTCGAAGACCTGCCAGGTGCCGAGGCGCTCCGGCTTCATGAAGCAGGGTCGCAGCGGGCCGAGGCGGCGCAGGTCGGTCAGGATCGGGTCGAGGTGGCCCGGCACCCGGCGCTCCGCGAAGCGGCGACGCGCCCGGGCGAGGAAGGCGTCGCGCCGGTTGGTCCACGGCCGGGCCATCTGCTCGCTGTACGGGTCCATGGGCCACAGCAGCGACTGCGTGTAGAGCTGGTAGCTCAGGATGCAGAGGTCGAGGTGGTAGAGCCGCTCGTCGTAGGGGGTTCCGCCGGCCACGGGCCCCAGCGTGCCACCTGGGGTGGTCGCCGTCACCGACGGGTGATCACGAGGCGATCAGGGGGTGGCGACCGCGACGCCTGGGTCGGCCGCACCGTCGGACCGGTCGTCCGGCTCGTCGTCGGCCACGCGGGGCGGGATCCCGGCCAGGCCGAGCTCGGCGGTCGCCTCGGCCGCCTCGACGCCGCTGTGCATGGCCCCGTGGGCCGCCATCTGGCGGGGGCAGGTAGCGCAGCACGACGGCGGCGGCGGCGAAGGCCAGCAGGGCACCGGTGATCGAGGCGGCGTGGATGCCGGAGACGAACGCCTCCTGGGCGCCGTAGACCAGCCGGCCGGCGGCCTCCTGGGGCAGCTGGGCGGCGGCCTGGAGCGCGCCCACCAGGGAGCTCTCGGCCTCGCCGCGGAGCGCGACCGGCAGGTCGGCCACGTACGAGGCGACGTGGGTGGCGTAGCGCGACGCCGCCACGCTGCCCAGCACGGCGACGCCGAGGGCGGCGCCGACCTCCCGGCTGGCGTCGTTCATGGCCGAGCCCGAACCGGCCCGGCGGGCGGGCACCGCCGACATGATCGCCGCGGTCATCGGCGACATGGTGAGCGAGATGCCGCTCACCAGGGCGAACACGCAGAGCAGCACGTAGGGGTACGAGGTGCCGATGTCGAGCCGGGAGAAGAGCAGGAAGCCGACGGCGACGAGCGACATGCCGGCGGCGACGGTGCGGTTGGCGCCGAAGCGGGCCACGAGCCGCGGCGTGAGCGGCGACACGATGATCATGATCGGCGCCATCGGCAGGAAGCGGACGGCCGACGAGAGCGGCGTGTAGCCGAGCACGAGCTGGAAGTACTGGCTGACCAGGAACATCACGCCGTACATCGACAGGAACACGAGCACCATGCCGGCGGTGGCCGTGCTGAAGGCCCGGTTGCGGAAGTACGAGATGTCGAGCATCGGCTCGTCCCGCCGCCGCTCCCACGCCACGAAGGCCACGATGGCCACGGTGGCCACGACGAAGCTGGCGACGGTCTCGCCGCTCAGCCAGCCGACGTCGGGCGCCTGGATGAGCCCGTAGACGAGCGAGCCGAGGCCCACGATCGAGAGGCCGGCACCGACGAAGTCGATCGGCGCCTCCTCGGGGTCCTTCGAGCGGGGCACGAAGAACACGCCCAGCACCAGCGCCACGAGGACGATGGGCACGTTGACCAGGAAGACCGAGCCGTACCAGAAGTGCCCGAGCAGCCAGCCGCTGGCGACCGGGCCGATGGCGCCGGCCGCGCCCGTGACGCCCGCCCAGACCGCGATGGCCTTGGCCCGCTCCTCGGCGGGGAAGACGTTGACGAGGATGGACAGCGTCGACGGCATGATGAACGCGGCGCAGCCGCCCATGAGGGCGCGCGCCGCGATGAGCTGACCCATCGAGGTGGCCAAGGTGGCGAGCACCGCCGCGACGAGGAACCCGATCAGGCCCGCCTGCAAGGCGCCCTTGCGACCGAAGCGGTCACCCACCGCGCCGGCGGTGAAGAGCAGGCCGGCGAACACGAGCGAGTACGAGGCCACGACCCACTGCAGCTGCGAGGTGCTGGCGTCCAGCTCGCGCGACAGCGTGGGGATCGCGACGTTGAGGCTGGAGTTGCCCACGAAGACGATGAGCAGGCTCAGGCAGAGCACGCCGAGGGTCCACCACCGCTTGTCGTAGGGGGTGACGACGTCGGCCGCCGCGGCGTCGTCCGGGTGCTCGGTGGTGGTCGGTACGGCCATGGGTGCCCTTTCGCGATCGATCGGGCCAGCATGGCAGTCACTGCCCAGTGTCACACTGTGAAATACGGCACACACTGACACTTTCTTGACGTGCGGAGGTCACGGTGGACCCATGGCCACCGTGGGTCTGCGCGAGCGCAAGAAGGCCAAGACCCGTGACGCCCTCGTGCGGTCGGCCCTGCGCCAGTTCGCCGAGCGCGGCTTCGAGCACGTGACGGTGGAGGAGATCGCCGAGGACTGCGAGGTCTCCCCCCGCACCTTCTTCCGCTACTTCGCCACCAAGGAGGATGCCCTCTTCGGCGACGCCGACGAGGCGCGCGGGCGCCTGCTCGCCGCCCTGGCCGAGCAGCCGCGGGACGGGGGCGTGCTCGCCGCCCTCCGGGGCGCCGTGCTCTCGGTGGCGGGCGAGCTCGAGCACGATCGGGAGCTGGCCCTCCTGCGCGAGCGGATCGTCGCCGCCGACCCGTCGCTGCGGGGCCGCTCCGCCGAGCGCTTCCACGGCTGGACCGACGCGGTGACCGCCGAGCTCCGCAAGGGCGGCTGGGCCGACCGCACGAGCGAGCTCGACCTGCGCCTCGCGGTGGCCGCCAGCGCCACGGCCCTGTCGGTGGCCACCGCGCTGTGGGCCGAGGACGGTGGCCACGGCGACCTCACCGCCCTGCTCACCGACGTGCTCGACCGCCTCCGCACCGGCCTCGACGCCTGAGTCACCGACCCCCACCCCGCTTCTTCCAGCAGAAGCGGGTGGTGGCACCGCGCGTTTCTGCTGGAGGAACGGTCAGACGGGGCGGGCGGTCAGGCGCGGGCCGAGTCGCGCACCATGCGGCCCATGCGCCGCAGCACACCCGGTAGGCCGCGGAGGGCACCGCGCACGTCGCGGGACAGCGGCACCCGGTAGTCGCTCGGCCGGGGCCCGACGCGGTCGGGCAGCCAGGTGGAGTGCAGCAGCAGGCTCGGGTTGAAGCCCGGGGCCGTGGCCCGGGCCAGCGGGCCCGCCTCGATGTGGCCGGCGTCGAACAGCTGGAGCTCCTTGGGGCCGTCCCGGTGCACGACGACGAGCACGTAGCCGTCCTCGGGGTCCTCCGCCCCCGCCCGCGGCACGAAGGTCGGCGGCGACGGGAAGGCCCCGTCCTCGTAGGACCAGACCTCGGCCACCTTCATGGCCTCGAGGTCGAACCGGGCCAGCGACCCGGGGATGGCGTGGTCGGGCAGGTCGTCGGGGGCCACCACGCCGTCGGTGGCGTCTCCGTAGAGGCGCCACCACGACTCGGGCACGAGGTCGGGGTCGTAGCCGGCGCCGACGTACCAGAGCTGGCGCTGGTGGGCCCGGGCCCTCTCGGAGTAGATGTCGGTGGTCGGCAGGACGCCGCCCCACACCCGCTCCGTGTCGTGAGCGACCTCGGCGTCGTGGACGTCGCCCGTCGCCGGATCGATGACGTAGCGGCCGATCACCGAGGGCTGCACCGCCACCGTGATCATCCCCTCGTAGGCCGGCGGGAGGGGACGGCCGCCCCGGTGGTCGGTGTCGTCCGGCGCGAGGACCAGGGTCAGGTCGGCCAGCGGCGCGTGCTGGGCCACGACCCGCACCTTGGCGTCCACCTCGTCGTGGTCGACGTAGAGGTGCCCGGTCGGGATCGGGAGGCGCACCTCGGTGGCCCGCACCGTGCCCCCGGGCGGGGTCGCCGCGAGGTCGGCCTTGGCCACGAACCAGAGGCTCGTGTGCGACTGGGCCCGCAGCGTGCGGGGCCGGCCGGCGAACGCGGCCGGCTCGACCACGAACGGGAGGTCGCTGAAGACCAGGTGATGGGCGGTGGCCTTGATGTCATGGATCGAGTCGAAGGGCGAGAGGCCCTCGACCCGCCACCGCCGCACGGGCCCGTCGAGGTCCCAGCGGGCGACGTGGGTCTCGGGGGCGACGCCCGGCGCCGACACGAGCGAGTAGTTCACGAACCACAGCGCCTGCTCGTCGAGATCCGGCGCCGGGTGGGCGGCCACCGCGCAGAGCGGCTCCACCAGCCCCGGCGCGGCTTGGAGCCACTCGTCGTTCGCGCCCACCGGCGTGAGGGTGGCGAGCGTCTCCGGGTCGACCTCGATCGGCCGCCCCGCGTCGTAGCCCACGAAGAGCCGGCCGTCGATGCCCGCCACGTTCGTGTTGGCCAGGTTGGACACCCCGAACGGCGACACCTCCATGAACGCCACCCGACGGAACAGCGAGGGCCAGCGCCGGCGGAGGCGCTCGATGCGGGTGGCGACGCGCCGGTGCTCGACCCGGATGCGGCCGTCGGCGTCAGGGCGCAGGTGGATCTTCTCGAGCAGGCCGTGCTCGGCGAACCAGTGGCCGCCCGGGCGGCGCTTGTCGGGGCCGACGATGAACACCGCGCCCGCGACGTCGTCGGGCCAGTGGCCCTCGACGACCTGCAGGCGGTGGTCCTTCTCGCCCTGGCCCCAGAAGAGGTTGGTGGTCAGCGTGGCCACGGGTGAACAGTGTTCATCGAGGCGAGCGCCCTGGCAAGCGTCGGCGTCCGGTCGTCCGAGGCGGTCACCGCAGCGTGTAGGTCACGGGCAGGTGCTTCACCCCGCTCACGAAGTGGGCGGACTGCCATCGGGGCTCGCCCGCCAGCTCGATGGTGTCCACCCGCTCGAGCACCTTGGTGAGCAGCGTGCGCACCTCTCGCCGGGCCACCTGGGCCCCCAGGCAGTAGTGCATGCCGAGGCCGAACGAGAGGGTCTTGTCGGCGTCGGTGCGGGTCACGTCGAAGCGCATCGGGTCCGCGAAGACGCTGGCGTCTCGGTTGGCGGAGGGGTACGAGGTGAGCACGACGTCCCCCTTGGCGATCTTGGTGCCGCGCAGCTCGGTGTCCTCCTGGACCCAGCGGAAGAAGCTGCGCACGGGGCTCGTCCAGCGGATCATCTCCTCGGCGGCGTTGCCGGCGAGGTCGGGGTTCTCCTGGACGAGGCGCAGCTGGTCCGGGTGGCGCAGGAGCTGCTCCATGCCGCCGCCGAACGCGAACGAGGTCGTGTCGTGCCCGGCCGTGGCGACGATGATGTAGTACCAGAGCAGCTCGGTCTCGCCGAGGGGGCCGCCGTCGACGGTGCCGTTGGCGAGCACGGTGGCGAGGTCCTCCGCGGGGTGGCGACGCCGGTCCTCGGTGAGCGCGTTGAAGTACTCGGTGAAGGTGCCGAGCGTGTCGGCCAGGAAGGCCATCGGGTCGGTGAAGTCACCGAGGTACTCGGGGTCGCCGGCGCCGAAGATGCCCTGGGTCAGGCGCAGCATGAGCGCCTCGTCCTCCTCGGGCACGCCGAAGAGGGACATGATCACGTGCAACGTGAACGGGACGGCGAGGTCCTGGGCGAGGTCGCAGCTGCCCCCGAGGTCGCGGAGGCGGTCGGCGTACTCGTCCGCGATGGCGTCGATGGTGGGCTGGAGGCGGCGCACCGCGGCGGGCTTGAACCAGTCGTTGGTGACGTTGCGGTACTTCTGGTGCTCCTCGCCGTGGATGTGGACCAGCGTGCGGGGCAGGTCGAAGCCCATGGCCTGCAGCAGGTCGTACGTGGCGTCGGGCCCCGGGGCCGACTTCTCGGTGTTCCAGTAGACGTCCGAGCGGCGGGACACCTCGAACACCTCGGGGTGGGTCGTCACCGCCCAGAACGCCGGCCAGCCCTCGGCCTCGACCCGCATGATCGGCTCGTCCCGCCGGATCTCCTCGGCGATCTCGTGCCACCGGGTCATGTCCTCGAACATCGTGGGCGTGATGAAGATCGCACCGCGGGGATCGGTGGACAGGACGGGGACGGGCGCGTAGTCGGTCATGGGGGGCCTCCTCGGTTCGCCAACCGATGGTACGTGGGGCCGCCGGGGTCCCCGTTCCGCGGCCCGTCCGGCTACAACTGCGGACGGACGAGGGGCGGGACGGACCCGGCTCGCGCCGAGGGGGACCCGTGCGCCTGACCCGAACGCTCACCGCCGGCGTTGTCGCCGGCGCCCTCCTGCTCGCCGCCTGCTCCTCCGGGAGCGACGGGCCTGCGGGTGAGGATGCCGCCACCGGCCCGACGACCTCTGCGGCGCCCACCACCACGACCGCGCCGGGGCCGACGCCCTCCGCGGGCTGCGGAGCCACCCCGGTGGCGGCGCCCGGCACCACCGACGAGACCATCGTGGTGGACGGCAACGAGGGCCGGTACCAGCTGCTCGTGCCCGAGGGCTACGACGGCACGACCCCGCTCCCCCTGGTGTTCGGGCTCCATGCGCTCACCGTGAGCTACACGTTCGTCCCCGCCGGCGCCGGCTTCCCCGAGATGCAGGAGCAGTACGACTTCATCGGGGTGTCGCCGTCGAACCTGGTCGACAACGGCACCTCCTTCTGGATGGCGGCGCCGGTGCCGGACAACCCCGACGTGGCCTTCATGGAGGCGCTGCTCGACGAGCTCGAGGCCGACCTGTGCATCGACACCAGCAAGGTGTTCTCCACCGGCCAGTCGAACGGCGCCCAGATGTCGTCCCTGCTGGCCTGCCAGGTGAGCGACCGCATCACCGCGGTGGCGCCGATCGCCGGCGTCGAGTTCCCCGCCGACCCGGCGGTCTGCGACGACCGCCCGGTGCCGGTCATGGCCTTCCACGGCACCGCCGACCCGATCGTCACCTACGAGGGCGGCGGCCTGAACGCCGCCACCATCGCCAACCTGCACTACTGGCACGGCGAGGCCCCCGACGACGTCCCGGCCCACGAGGGCGTGGACACCGCAATGGACAACTGGGCCGCTCACAACGGGTGCGAGCCGGGCCGCGAGGAGGAGCGGATCTCGGACGAGGTCGTGCGCTACACGTGGGCGGACTGCGAGGCCGAGACCGTGCTCTACGTGGTCGAGGGCGGTGGCCACACGTGGCCCGGGCGGCCGACGCCGGGGTTCGAGGCCCAGTTCGGCCCCACCACCATGGACATCGAGGCCACCCCCCTCATGTTCGACTTCTTCCTCGGCCCGCCGGGCGACGACGCGCCCTGACCCACCCGTTCTGGCGTCAGCGATGCCCGCCCACCGGGCGCCGATGACGCCAGATCGTCCGGGCTGGGTCAACCAAGGAGCGCTCAGCCCGGCGGCGGGCCCGGCAGGACGCCGTCGACCAGGGCGTGGATGGTGGCGAGGAGGCGCTCACCGGCGCGGTGGTCGGGCGCGGCCATGTCGTCGATGACGAGGCCCTGGATGGCCAGCACCACGAGGTCGACGAGGCCGCCCAGCGCGTCGGCGTCGCCGAGGTCGGCGGGCAGGGCGAGCAGCGACAGCTCGTGGAGCCGGGCCACGTGGTCACGGACCACGGGCTCGAGGCTGGCGCGCAGGGTCTCGTCGGTGCGGGCGACCGTGTAGAGCTCGAAGGCGGCGCCGATGCGCACGTCGTGCATCTGGCGCCACAGCAGGTCGACCGCGAGGTGGGCGCTGCGGTCCTCCGGTCGGACCGCCTGCACCTCGCGCTCCCAGTCGTCGCGCAGCGCGGCGAAGAGGTGCTCGATGGTGGCGGTCCAGAGGTCGGCCTTGGTCGGGAAGTGCTTGAACAGCGCCCCCTGGCTGGTCCCCGCCCGGCGCACCACCTCGGTGGTGGTGAACCCGGCCACCCCGACCGCCACGAGCGTCTCCAGCGCCGCCTCGAGCAGCGCGGCGCGGGTCGCGGTGCGCCGCTCCGCCTGCGTGCGCCGGGGCGGCGGTGCGGCGGAGGCAGTAGGGGTCACCGGGCGATCATGCCGCGGGGACGGCCTCCACGGCGGCGACCGGGGCGGCGACCGGGGCGGCGAGCCCGTCGGGCACCGGGGACGCCGGGGCGCCCGCCGGCCGCCAGCCCGGGTGGCGGAACACGTAGCCGAGGCGCTCGCCCCACGTGCGGGCGGTGCGCAGGTCCCGACCGATGGCGGCGTACTCGTGGAAGGCGATGACCCGCAGGTCGAACGAGCGGATGTCCTTGGTGAGGCCGTAGACCACCCGCTCCTCCTCCCGCTCGAAGGTGCCGAACAGGCGGTCCCACACGATGAGGACCCCGCCGTGGTTCCTGTCGAGGTAGCGGCCGTTCGAGCCGTGGTGCACCCGGTGGTGCGACGGCGTGTTCATGACCGCCTCGAACCAGCGCGGCAGCCGGTCGATCGCCTCGGTGTGGATCCAGTACTGGTAGAGGAGGTTGAGCCCGCCGGCCATGAAGATGAGCCACGGCTCGACGCCGACCAGGGCGAGCAGCGGGAAGGTGACGACCGTGAGGAACGGCGTCCACGGCTGGCGGAGGGCGGTCGACAGGTTGTAGCGCTCGCTGGAGTGGTGGTTGACGTGGCCCGCCCAGAGGAAGCGCACCTCGTGCTCCCAGCGATGGGTCCAGTAGTAGGCGAGGTCCCAACCGACCATGGCGACGACCCACGCCACGGCGGCGTTGGGCAGGTCCACGACCCGGTACCGGAACAGCACCTCGGCGAGGGCGGTCGCCGCGGCGGCGTAGACGATGCCGATGACGAGCGACCCCGCCCCCATGGCGATGCTGGCCACGGTGTCGCGGCGCTCGTAGCCGAGCACGTCGCGCCCGGCGGCCCGCTGCCGGGGCAGCACGACCGCCTCGGCGGCGATGCCGCCCAGGTACACCGGGATCGAGATCACGAGGACGAGCAGGTGCTCCATGCGGGCACCCTACAACTTAGAAAGTGACTTGTCACTATCTATTTCCCTCCCCCCGATCGGGGAGGGCCGGACGGAGGAGTCAGGCCGCGAGGAAGGCCCGGAACCAGTGGCCGGAGTCCTTGACCACCCGCTCGAGGCTGTCGAAGTCGACGTGCACGAGACCGAAGCGGGGGCGGTAGCCGAGGGCCCACTCGAAGTTGTCCATGAACGACCAGTAGAAGTAGCCGTGGACGGGCATCCCGTCGGCCTGCGCCCGGCGCACCGCCCCGAGGTGCTTGCGCAGGTAGTCGATGCGGCGCAGGTCGTGGACGTGGGGGCCGTCGGCCTCCTGCTCGACCACGTCGGGGAACGACGCCCCGTTCTCGGTCACGTAGATCCGTGGCACGGCGTCGTAGCGGGCCACCACCTCGATGGCGTCGTAGAGGCCCTGGGGGTTGTTCCAGTGGCCCATCTGGTCGCGGTCGGTGCCCTTGGGCAGCGGTTGGCGCACGGGCAGGGCCCCGATCAGGGGCACGGGCACCGCCTTCATCGCCGAGTAGTACTGCGCCCCGATGAAGTCGAAGCCGGCGTCCATGGCCTCCTCGTCGCCGGGACGCACGTTGCGCTCGATCTCGGCCACGAAGATGCCGGCGTCCTGCGGGTAGCCCATCCCGAAGCCGGGCTCGAGGAACACCCCGTGGGCCAGCGCGTCGGCCTTGCGCCGAGCCTCCTGGAAAACGCCCATCGGGCTGCTGGTGTGCATCGGGCTGATGACGTGGGTCGTGCCGACCTCGGCGTCGCCGACGTGTTCCCGGATGGCCCGGGCCCCCGCCGCCTGGCACAGGTTCACGTGGTGGACCGCCGCGGCGGCGCCCTTGAACGACAGGATCCCGGGGGCGTGGGCGCCCATCAGGTAGCCGCCGTACACGAACGACAGCGGCTCGTTGAAGATCATCCAGTGCTTCACCCGGTCGCCGAGCCGCTCGGCGAGCACGCCGACGTACTCCTCGAACCAGCCCACGACGTCCCGGCTCGCCCAGCCACCCCGGTCCTGGAGCGCCTGAGGGAGGTCCCAGTGGTAGCAGGTGAGCCACGGCTCCATGCCGTTGGCGAGGGTGCTGTCGACGACCCGCTCGTAGAAGTCGAGGCCGGCCTCGTTGACCCGCCCCGTGCCGTCCGGCAGCACACGCGGCCACGACACCGAGAACCGGTTGGCGCCCACGCCGAGGCCGGCCATGACCGCCAGGTCGGACTCGTAGCGGTGGTAGAAGTCGCAGGCCCGGTCGCCGTCCTCCCCCGTCATCACCGTGGGGACGGGCCGGCGGGTCCGGTGGGTGAACGTGTCCCAGATCGACCGGCCCTTCCCGTCGGCGTCCCAGGCGCCCTCGATCTGGTACGAGGCGGTGGCGACGCCCCACACGAAGTCGGCGCCGAAGTCCGAGGCGGCCAGTCCGAACAGGTCCGGGGTGGTCGAGTCGCTCATGGGGCCGACGGTACTGCCGACGGGTTGCGGATGGAGACTGCGACCCTGCGGCCCACCCACGCCCGTCTCGCCCGCCTCGCGGGCGCCTACGCCGGCGGCGAATCCGTGTACCACGAGGTCGGCGGCACCCCCGGTGAGACGACGGGGCGGTTCCGCACCAACATGGGCCTGGGCGGGCACTTCCTCGTCGTCGACTACCAGCAGGAGCAGTTCGGCTCGATCACCCGCCTCGTCCACGCCGTGCTCGGCTTCGACGAGGCGAGCGGCCGCTACACCCTGCACTGGTTCGACGACCGGGGCGACGACCCCGGCGCGCCGGCGCACGGCGATTGGCACGGCGACGACCTCGTCTTCGAGCGGGCGACCCGCCAGGGCCGCGTGCGGGTGGCCTTCGGCGCCCCCCTCGGCGACGGCGACACCCTCACGATGCGCATGGAGTCCTCGATCGACGGCTCGGCGTGGACCCCCGCGATGCAGGGCTCGTACCGCCGCGCCAACTGGGACCGCCGCACCCGCTGACCCGTCCGGGCGCGACCGGTCCCCCGGCGCGCTCAGCAGGCGCACTCCAGCACGTCTCGCGGTCCGGGCAGGGTGACGCTCGCCGGCCCCACCGCGACCGCGCCACCACCGGGCAGCGGCAGCGATCGGCCACCCGAACCGCCGGGACGCATGACCACCACCCGCTCGCGCTCGGGCTCGGCGAGGAGCAGCGAGCCGTCCGGCTCGGCGCTCAGGGACGACACGAGCGTGGGCGTCTCCCAGCGGCGCCGCCGGGTGCCGTCGGCGAGGTCGAGGACCTCCACCCGGGGCCGGCCGACCCGCCCGGTGCCCGACACGTAGAGGGACCTGTCGGCGTCGATCGCGGCCGCGGTCGCCCACCGCGCGCCCACCGGCCGCAGTGGGCCCGGGTCCAGCCGTTCGGTGTCGACGGCGAGGTAGGACGAGCGACCGGTCTGCGGCTCGGTGTCGACGACGGCCAGGGTGCGACCATCCGGGCTCACCGCCAACGGGCCCGAGGCCCGCGAGTGCACGCCGATCGGGTCGGGCAGCAGCAGGCAGTGCGCCCACCCCTCCTCGAGGTCGAGGACGTGGACGAAGGCCCGGCCACGCTCGTGGTCGGTGCCGTGGAGCCCGTCGGGGACGCCGGCGGGCACGCTGTAGAGCGTGTAGAGGCGGGCGCCGTCGGGCGCCATCACCTGGGCCCGGGCCGACCCGCCCATCACAGTGTCCGGGGCGATGTCGGGGCTGTCGACGGGGCCGACGCGTCCCGTGGCCAGGTCCAGCCGGCGGACCTTGTAGCCGCTCGGCGCCGTCGCCGGGACGTACTCGATGAGGTAGAGGTGTCGGCCGTCGAGCCCGAACGCCTCCGGCTCGAGGTTGCCCCGGAGGTGGTGGCGCTGCGGCCGCCCCTCGGGCCCGGCGACCACGAGGTCGGTCGTGGCCCGCCCCTCGGGGTAGCCGCCGGTGGCGGCGGCCGCCGGCGCCATGAGCGCGACCCGGGAGCCGTCGTAGGAGGCGACCCGTGGCACGAGGCCGCGGGCGACCGGGCGCCGCCACCGCACGTCCCCCGTCCGAGGGTCGAGGGCCTCCAGCTCGGCGCCGGCGCCCGCGTCCCGGGTGCGGAACAGCTCGGCGCCGTCGAGGCTGCTGACCGCGCCCTCGGCCGTGAGCGCGACCTCCCGTCGCTCGACGTCGACCGTGACGAGCGACGTACCGGCGCGCACGAAGGCGAGCGGCGGGCGCACCACGGTCGCGACGCCCACGGTCGCCGGCGCGGACCGTCCCCGGGCTGCGACCACCGTGCCCGCCGTCAGCACCGCCAGCACCGCCACCAGCACCACCCGCCCGACCCCGCTGCCGATCGCCCCTCCTCGCATCGCCGACCTCCTCGTCGCGTCACGCGAGGAGACGCCCGCACCGGCCCGATGGTTCACCCGATCGGATCCCGGAGCGGCGATGAACCATCGCGGCCCGGCGGACGTCTCCTGTTCCGTGCGCGCACGACGGTCGGGGGACGGTGGACAGGCCAGGGCAGGGACGCCACGATGACGGCGGGCGCCCCCGCCGGGAGCGCCCATGAGGGGACGGCGCGTGGAGGAGCCCACCGAGAACGTGGTCCGGGCGGCCGCGGCGGGCGACCCGATCGCGTTCGAGCGGCTCGTCCGCCACTACGAACCCCATGTGCGGCGCTTCCTCGCCCACTTCCTCGGCGACGCCACCCTGGCCGAGGACGTGGCCCAGGAGGCGTTCGTGCGGGTCTATCGCGGACTCCCCGGCTTCGGGTTCCGCTCGTCGTTCTCGAGCTGGGTGTTCCAGGTCGCCCGCAACGCCGCGCTGGACGCGCTGCGCAGCCGGCAGCGCCGCGACCGCCTGGCCGAGGCGGTGACCCCGGCGCGGGCCGAGGAGGTGGCGTCGCGCACGGCCGCGCCGGACGGGGCCGCCGAGGTCGCCGCGGCACTGGCCAGCCTGCCCGCCGCCCCGCGCGAGGCGCTCCTGCTGGTCGAGGTCTACGGCCTGACCTACCGGGAGGCGGCCACCGTGCTCGGCACCGCGGAGGGGACGGTCAAGAGCCGTGTGTTCGCCGCCCGGCGTGCGCTGGACCGCTGGCTCACCACCGAGGAGCCCGCCCGTGACCTGTGAGACGACGCAGGTGCTGCTCTCCGCGGCGTTCGACGGCGAGGCCGGCGACGACGCCGCGGCGATGGCCGTGGCCCGGCGGCACGAGGCCGCGTGCGCCGACTGCGGTCGCTTCTCCCGCCACCTCGCCGCCACCCGGGCACACCTGCTCGCCGAGGTGGCGGCACCCCCCGGCGCCCCCGACCTGGCCACCGCGGTGCTCACCCGGGTGCGGGCCGAGGCCGGCCCCGACGCCGGCGAGCCCGTCGTCGTGCCCCTGCCGCTCCGCTCGGCCCCGACGGTCGGCCGACGGGGACGGGTCGTGCGGTCCGGACATCGGCGCTCGGGGGTCCCGGCCGCGGCGGCGTTCGTCGCCGCCGCCCTGGCCGCGGCCGTGCTCGTCCACACCGCCACCGACCCCGGTGGCGACGGGGTGGCGGTCGCCGACCTGCCCGCACGGGTCGTGGCCGCCCAGCACGAGGTGTCGGCCCTGACGGCCCACCTCACCGTCGTCGAGCGCGGGTGGAACGCCGCCGTGCCGGAGCGGCGGTTCACCGGGGCGCTCCGCTACGCGGCCCCGGAGTCCCTCGAGCTCCGACTGGTCGACCGCACCCGCTACCCCGCCGGCGGCTGGCAGCCGAGCGACCTCCGGCTCGTGGTGGACGAGGACCGGTGGAGCGTGGAGGGGGTCCGAGACTGCCCGAGCCCGGCCCAGCCGGCGTGTACGCCGACCGAGCCCGACCGCCGGTCGCAGACCGGCCGGGCGCCGTTCTCGGCGGCCGCCCCGGCACCGCTCGAGCTGGTGATGCCCGTGCAGAGCTTCGCCCTCGCCGGCACGGCCGTGTCGCTCCCCCCGGCGACCGTCGACGGCCGGCCCACCGTGGGCATCGAGACCACCGCGGCGCAAGTCGGTCCCCTGCTGGACGCGCTCCGTCCCGCGGGCAACCTGCGCCAGGTCCACCCCGCCGACCCGGTCCGGCTCCGGCTGGACGAGGCCACGCTCGTGCCGGTCCGGGTGACCGTTCGGGTCGGCACCGACCCCGGCCGAGCGGCGTGGGCGCAGGAGCGCGGCTACGACGACCGGCCCGGCCTCACCGTGCTGGACCTCACCGTCAGCGATCTGGACCTCCCCGAGGGGCCAGGGGCCGATGCCGTCCGCGCGCGCGTCCACGGCGCGGTGGCCGAGGCGGCGCCCACGGACGGCGGGTTCCGGGACGAGGCCCTCCCGGACGGCGCGGTGCCCGCGCCCACCGACCTGCCCCCGGGCCTGCGCCCCCACCGCTCGGGCACGACGACGACCCCGGACGGCCCGACGGTGCACACCCGCACCTGGAGCGACGGCCGCGCCTGGCTCTCGGTGTCGGCGACCGACGAGTGGCCCGGTGGCCGCCTGTTCGGCGAGCTGGGGAGCGGGGTCCGGCCCCTCGACCTCGGCCCCGCCGGCACCGGCTACCTGAGCGAGGACGGCGAACGGGTCGGGCTGCACGCCGACGGCCGCGACCTCGTCGTAGCCGGCAGCGTCGGACGCACCGAGCTCCTGGCCGCGGCGACGAGCCTCGGCGTGGTCGGGCGACCGGTGCCGGGCGACTGGGCCGAGAGCACGACCGCCGACCTCGCCACCGCTCGCCAGGCGGTGCGCCCACTGCTACTCCCGGTCGACCTCGACGGCTTCGCGGCGCCCGCCCTGCGGGTCGACGGGGGCACGGTCGTGGCGTCGTTCACCGGCGCCGGCGATCGCCGCTTCGTGCTGGAGCAGTCGGGCGCGGCGAAGCTGCCGCCGCCCGTCGACGCCGACGGCGTCGCGCCGGTCGAGGTCCGGGGCCGAGCCGGGCGGTTCGTGCTGGAACGGGGCGAGCTCGAGTGGTTCGAGCGGGGCCACGTCCTGCGCCTGCGCAGCCTCACCCTCGGGCGCGCCGAGCTCGTGGCGATCGCCGACCGGTTGGCGCCGGCGTGACCCGCGCCGTGCGACTCGCGCTCGCCGGGGTGGCCGGCCTGGTGGTGGGCGCCCTCGTCGGCCTCGCCCTTCCGGCCTCGTCCGAGGACCGGGCCGCCCCGGGGCCCACCGCCGGGCCGGACCCGGCGATCGACGCCGTCGGTTGGAGCCGGACGACCGCCCCCGCCCCCGCCCCCGCCCCGGTGCCGGCGCCGGTCGCGGCCCGCCCCCGCACGGTTCTGTCCTGGACCACCGGCGGCTTGCCCGGCGCGCTCGCCGCCGCCGTCGACGCCCTGGACGCGGTGGCGGCCACCACGGTCGTGGCCGGCGACCTCGTCGAGGTCACCGAGGTCCTCGGCCCCGACGGTCGACGAGCGTCGCAGCCTCCCCCGGGGATGGTCGTGGGCCTCGACACCGTGGCCATAGATCCGGCGACGTACCCGGCCTTCGCCGAACGGGCCGACCGGCGCCTGCTGCGGGCCCTGGCCCCGGGCGAGGCGGCGGTCGGCGCAACCTCGGCCGCGGTGCACGGCCTGGCCGTCGGGGACGAGCTGCGCGTGCGCGCCGGCGCCGCCGTCCGGGTCGTCGGGATCGTGGCCGACCGATCCGTGGGTGCGGCCGGGCTCGTCCTGCCCGCGGCCGGTGCCACCGCCGTGGGCGTGACCACACCCCGCTACGTGCTGGCCCGGCCCGCGACCAGCGCCGCCGACGCCGCCGCCGCCATCCGGGCCCTGCCCAGCGACCGGCCGCAACGGGTCCGCGTCGAGGGGGAGAGCCCCTACCTGCGCAGCAGTGACGCCGTGCTCCCGCAGTCGCGCATCGAGGCCACGTTCGGGGCGTGGGCCTACGCCGCGGGCCCCGACGGCACCCTGCACCAGGACCCGGCCTGGGTCGCCGCGAACATCGTGACCGCCCAGGTGCCCGTCCTCGGCGAGGTGCGGTGCCACCGGGACCTGATCCCGGCCCTGCGGGGCGCGATGACCGAGCTCGCCGAGCGCAACCTGGCCGGCCTCGTCCAGACCTACGACGGCTGCTACAACCCGCGCCGGGTCGCGGGCCGGGACTCGGTCTCGCGCCACGCGTGGGGCGCCGCGGTCGACCTCAACTTCGGGGGCAACCGCACCGGTGTGAGCTCGATCCAGGACGACCGCCTCGTCGACGTCCTTGCCCGCTGGGGCTTCGCCAGCGGCGACGGCTGGCTGGTGCCGGACCCCGGGCACTTCGAGTACGTCGGCCCGCCCCGGGGCTGAGCCGGGTCAGGCGGTCGCGGCGCTGCCGGCTGCGCCGCGCGTCCAGCGCGGCGTTGCGGGCGACCCGCGCCCCACCGTGGCGCCCCTGAGGGTGCGCTCAGCGACGGCTGACCGGGACGCGGCGGGACTCGCCCGGGGCCAGCTCCACCACCTCGCCGGCGAGACCCACCCGCACCGGCCCGACGTTGGGGTGGGCGGTCACGGTGCAGTGCCCGTCGGCGACGTCGATCGCCACCGAGGCGCCCCGGTAGCCCACGTTGAAGCACAGGCGGGTGATCTGGGGCGGCAGGGCGGGCTCGACCCAGAGGACGCCGTCGCGGGGCCGGACCCCCCCATAGCCCCGCTGCAGCAGGTCCACCGTGCCCGCCATGGCCCCGAGGTGGATGCCTTCACACACCGTGCACGGGTGCTCGTTCCGCGCGAGGTCGCCGGCGAGGGCCGCCTTCACCAGTGGCCACGACGGCTCGCGCCCGGCGTTGACCTGCAGCCACGAGTGGACCACACCGCTGAGGCTCGAGCCGTGGGAGGTGCGGGCGAGGTAGTACTCGACGCTCGCCGCCAGCTGGCCCTCGTCGACCTCGTAGCCGAGCCGGGCCAGCTGGGCGCAGACCTGATCGGGGGACAGCAGGTAGAGCAGCATCAGCACGTCCGCCTGCTTGGAGAGCCGGTAGCGGTCCGTCGAGTCGCCCTCGGCCTCGAGGATGCGGTCGAGTCGGGAGATGTCGCCGTAGCGCGCCCGGTACGCCTCCCAGTCCAGCTCCTCGAGCTCGCCGTAGCCCTCGAACTGGCTGATCACCCCGTCGTGGAACGGCACCCGCAGCCTGCATGAGACGGCGTCCCACGACTCGAGCTCACGGTCGTCGATGCCGAGCTTCTCGTGCACCTCCCGCCGCCGGTGGTCCGTCAGGATGTCGCACGCCTCGAGGGCGGTGCTCAACACCCAGGACGCCATCACGTTGGTGTAGGCGTTGTTGCGCAGGCCCGGTCGGTCGGCCCCCGGGTAGGCCTCGTGGTACTCGTCGGGGCCCATCACGCCGACGATGTCGTACCGGCCGTCCGCCGCGGGCGTGGCCGCGCTGGCCCAGAACCGGGCGATCTCGAAGAGCAGCTCCGCCCCGTAGTAGGAGAGGAACTCCTGGTTGTGGGTCGCGTCGTAGTACTGCCACGCGTTGTAGGCCACGGCCACGTTCACGTGGCGCTGCAGGTGCGAGGCGTCGGGCAGCCACCGACCCGAGCGCGGGTTGAGGTGCCAGGTCTGGGTCTCCTCCTCGCCGTTGCTGGCGCTCTGCCACGGGAACAGGGCGCCTTGGAAGCCTGCGGCGGCCGCCGCCCGCCGGGCCTCCGGGAGCCGGCGGTACCGGTACAGGAGCAGCCCACGCGTCAGCTTCGGGAAGCGGAGGTTCAGGTAGGGGAAGACGAACAGCTCGTCCCAGAACACGTGCCCGCGGTAGGCCTCGCCGTGCAGGCCACGCGCCGGCACGCCCACGTCGAGGTCGGCGGTGTGCTTGGTGATCGTCTGGAGGACGTGGAAGAGGTTCAACCGGAGGGCGAGCTCGGGGGCCGGCTCGTCGTGCCCGTCGTCGAAGTCGATCTCGATGTCGCCCCGCCACCACACGTGCTCCCAGTGGATGCGGTGGGTCTGCTCGAGCGCGTCGTGGTCCGCAGCCGCGGCCAGGGCCCGGGCGGCGTCCACCGCCGGCTCCGTGATGGCCTGGTCCCGCGAGGTGAACACGGCCACCACCTTCTCGACCCGGCAGGGCACGTCGGCGTCGAGGCCCAGCTCGAGCTCGTGGGCGATCCGCCCGGGCTCGCGGTGCAGGCCACGGGGCGGGTCGAGCCGGACCTCACCGCCGAACACCCGGGTGCGGGCGGCCTGGGCGACCCGCACCCGTGACTGGGTCGTGACCACCTCGAGCAGCACGGTCTCGTCGTCGGGCTCGGCCTCGAGCACCGGCTCGAGGTGCTGCGACGAGAGCGAGCGGTAGCGGTCGACGTTGCCGTTCGTCACGTGGCCGTCGAGGCCGGAGCGCACCGTCAACCGGCCCGACCAGTCCTCGGCCAGGAAGGTGGTGGCCAGGGCGGCCAGGTGCGGCTCACCCAGGTGCACCAGCCGGCGCTGCTCGACCCGCGTCGTGCGACCCGCCGGATCACGGAACCTCAGACGCCGGCGAAGCTCGCCGCGGAAGAGGTCCAGCTCGATCTCGTGGGCGAGCAGCTCCGCCGAGCCGAGGTCGAACCAGTCCCCGTCCTCCACCCGGAAGGAGAGCCACAGCCAGTTGGGCAGGTTGACGATGCTCTCGTTGGTCACCGTCCGGCCCTGGACGTCGTCGGAGAGGCGGTTGTAGACGCCGGCCACGTACGTGCCGGGGTAGTGCACGCCGTCGGCCGCCGACTCGGGGGCGGCACCCCGGACGGACAGGTACCCGTTGGCGAGCGCGCACAGGGCCTCGCGCTTGCCCTCCGCCCGGGGCTCGAAGCCCTCGAACCGCAGGGTCCACCGGTGGCCCTCGTGCGGCGGCCGGTCGGTCGGCCAGGACTTGGTCACCTTCTCAGCTCCTCTCCGCCGCCGTCGGCCACCCGGTCGGGGGCGGCGCGTCCGGCGACCGGCGCCTCCAGCGTCTCACCACCCGGCAGCGCGAGGGCGTCGAGGTCGGCGACCACGAGGTCGGCGCCGGCCGCTTCGAGCTCGGCGCGGTGCCCGACCCGGTCGACGCCGACGACGAGGCCGAACCCGCCCCGCCGGCCGGCCTCGACCCCGGCGACGGCGTCCTCCACGACCGCGGCGTCCCCGGGCGCCACGCCCAGCGTCTCGGCCCCGGCGAGGAAGAGGGCCGGGTCGGGCTTGCCGGCCAGGCCGAGGCGGTCGCTGTCCACACCGTCGACGACCACCGCGAACCGCGCCAACACGCCGGCCCGGCGCAGCACCTCGCGGGCGTTGCGACTGGCCGAGACCGCCGCCACGGCCACGCCGGCGGCATCGAGGCGGTCGAGCAGACGCACGGTGTCGGGGAAGGGTTCGACGCCGCCGGCGGCGAGCGCCTCGCGGAAGTACGCGTCCTTGGCGTTGCCGAGCCCGCACACCGTCCCAGCGTCGGCCCCGTCCGAGCTCGCGCCCGCGGGGAGGGTGATGCCGCGGGCGTCCAGGAAGGCCGACACGCCGTCGTAGCGGGGCTTGCCGTCGACGAGGGCGAGGTACTCCCGCACCTCGTCGAAGGGCTCGAACGAGCGCCCCTCGCGCTCGCCCCGCCCGGCGAGGAACTCGTCGAAGAGCCGCTTCCACGCCGCGGCATGGACGACCGCGGTGTCGGTGATCACCCCGTCGGTGTCGAAGATCACCGCACGGAGGGCTGCGGGCGCCGGCACGTCCCGAGTCTCACCCATCACGGCGCGTGGCGGGGTCACCCGGACCGAGGCCGTGGCGGCGCCGGCGCGCCTGCCGGCGCAGGACGGCCTTCGCGGTGGTGTCGGCCAGGAGCAGCGCCGGGGCCGCGAGGCCCACGACCAGCCAGCCCGCGGCACTCGGCCACGCCTGGCCGAGCAGGTCGGCGAGGGGCGTGACGGCCACGAAGCAGGCCGCGAGCACGATCTCGAAGGCCACCGCGCCAAGCAGCAGGCGGTTGCTGGTCCAGCCCAGCGCCCCCGGCCAGCGGGTCGTGGACCGGCACGCGAAGGCGTTGGCCATCTGGCCGGCGACGACGGCGGTGAAGGCCGCCCCCGACGCCATGAGCTCCACCTGGCCCTCGGGGAACGGGTCCCCGGGACGCCAGCCCGCCGCGAGGAAGACCGCCACGAAGGCGGACATCGAAAAGAGCGCCTCGGTCGGGCCGAGCACGCCGAAGACCCGGAACGCCACGGTGCGGTTGATGAGGCGCCCGCTGCTCGGCGGCCGGTCGAGGACCCCCGGCGCGGGCCGCTCCCCGCCCAGCGCGACCGCCGGCAGGGTGTCGGTGCCGACGTCGAGGGCCAGCACCTGGAGCACGCCGAGGGCGAGCGGGAACCGGCCGCCCGAGAGCGCCCAGACGACGAACGGGGTCAACTCCGCCACGTTGTCGGTCAGGTGGTAGGTGAGGAACCGCCGCATGTTGGCGAACGTGCCCCGCCCCTGCTCGATGGCCGCCACGATGGTGGCGAAGTCGTCGTCGAGCAGGACGAGGTCGGCGGCGTCGCGGGCCACGTCGGTACCCGAGCGCCCCATGGCGATGCCGATGTCGGCCTCCTGGAGCGCGGGCCCGTCGTTCACGCCGTCGCCCGTCATGGCCACGACGTGACCCCGGGCCCGCAGGGCGCGGGCGATGCGCAGCTTGTCCTCCGGTGCCACCCGGCTCACCACCACCCCGTCGTGGTCGAGCAGCGCGCCGAGCACCGCGTCGTCCTCGGGCAGCTCGGCGCCGGTCAGCACCGGGTCGTGCGGCCGGCGCAGGCCGACCTGGTCGGCGATGGCCCTCGCGGTCGCGGGGTGGTCGCCGGTGATCATGGCCACGGCGACCCCGGCCCGCCGGCACGCCGCCAGCGCGTGGGCGGCGCCGACGCGCGGCGGGTCCTCGAGGGCCAGCAGGGCCAGCAGCTCCAGGCCCTGCTCGGCGATCTCGGCCTCGGTGGCGCCGTCGTCGGGCCGCCGGGCCACGGCGATCACCCGCAGGCCCTGGTTCGAGAGCTCGTCCAGCGCCGCGTCGGCGCCGGCGCGGTCCGTGCAGCGGGGCAGGACGGTGTCCGGTGCGCCCTTCACCAGGATCCAGCCGTCGCGGACCACCGACATCCGGCGACGACGGGGGTCGAAGGGGAACACCCGGTCGGGCGCCGCCGCCCGCAGCCCGTCGGTGTCGAGCCCCAGGCGACGGGCGAGGACGTCGAGGGCGACCTCCATCGGATCGCCCTGGGGGCGCCACCCCCCGTCGCGTGCCACGAGGTGCCCGGTCGAGCAGACGACCGCGGCCCGGGCCGCGGCGGTGGCGGCGTCCCGGGCCGCCGGCTCGTCCGACCGGACCTCGCCCTCCGGCTCGTAGCCCTCGCCCTCGATGCGGCTGCGGCCCGCCGGCGTCCACACGGTGACCACTGCCATCTCGTTGCGGGTGAGGGTGCCGGTCTTGTCGGAGCAGATGAAGGTGGTGGAGCCGAGGGTCTCGACCGACTCGAGCCGCCGCACCAGGGCCTGGCGCTCCGCCATGCGCTGCGCCCCGAGGGCCAGCGAGAGCGTGACCGTGGGCAGGAGGCTCTCGGGCACGAGCGCCACCGTGACGCCGATGGCGAAGAGGAACCCGTCGCGGGCGGGCTGGCCGAGCAGCAGCGAGAGCACGAAGAACAGGGCGCCGACACCGAGGGCGATGGTGGCGAGCGTCCGGACGACCCGCTGGATCTCGCGGTGCAACGGGGTGGGCGGGCGCTTCGCCTCGGTGGTCAGCCGGGCGATCGAGGCGAGCCGGGTGTGCACGCCGATGGCGGTCACGGTGCCCACGCCGGCCCCTTCGACGAGGAACGTGCCCCCGAAGACCGGGTCGCCCTCGCCGGCGCCGGCGGCGACGCTCTCCCCGGTGAGCATCGACGTGTCCACCAGGACGCCGTGGGCCACGTCGAGCACGAGGTCGGCCGAGATCCGGTCACCGGCCTCGAGCACGACCACGTCGCCCACGACGAGCTCCGCCGCGTCGACGTCGACGTGGCGGCCGTCGCGGACGACGGTCGCCCGCCGGGGCAGCAGGTCGCGCAGGCTCTGGGCGGCGCGCTCCGCCCGCCACTCCTGCCCGAAGGCGAAGACGCCGTTGAGGACGATCACCAGCACGATGGCCACCGCCAGCGCCGGGAGGCCCGCGACCACCGCCAGGCCGCTGGCCACCCACAGCATCCCGGCGAAGAAGTTGAACAGCTCGGCGAGGAGCTTGCGCCACGCGGGAACCGTGCGCGGCGGCGGCAGCACGTTCGGGCCGTGCTCCGCCTGGCGGCGTGCCACCTCCGCCGACGTGAGCCCGACCGCCGGCGCCGGTGCGTCGGGGCGCGCGGACTCGGTCACGACCCCACTCTCCCGCGCCACCCCCGGAGGGGCCAGGGACCATCGGACCCGCGCCCGGGGGCCTGCCGTCCACCCGGGCCGGGACCTTCTCCCCTTCCCCATCCCGTCGAACCGGGTTTCCATCGCGAGTGGGCAACGAGCCACCGACCCCGAGGAGCTGCCGTGGCCACCATCCTGCTCGCCGTGGACGGCACGGCCCTCGGCGACGAGGCCGCCCGTTGGGCCGTCGAGCTGCTCGGCCCGGGGCACCGCTGGGAGCTGGTGCGGGTGGTGTCGCCCCGTGGCTCCGAGCCCGACGCGCTCCGCCGGCTCGATCCCCCGGTGCTCGATGGCACCCAGGTCGACCGCGCCCTCCGGGCGGCCGAGCAGGAGACCCTCGACCTGGCGGTGGCGCTGGGCGTCACCGGCGAGGTGCGCATCGAGACCGGTGAGCCGGGCCCCACGTTGTGCGAGCTGGCCACCCGCTTGGGCGCCGACCTCGTGGTCGTGGGCAGTCACGGGCGCGGCCCCATCGGGCGGGTGATCCTCGGCTCGGTCAGCACCCACGTGGTGGCCCACGCCCCGTGCTCCGTCGTCGTCCACCGGGCACCATGACCCCGGCGCCGCGACCCTCGGACCCGAGCCGGCGGCCCGTGGCGTCGCCGGCGGGGCGGGGACGCCGACGCTCGCGATGGTCCTTTCCCCTCGGACGGGTGCTCGGCATCGAGTTGCGCGTGCACGCCACGTTCCTCCTCCTGGTGCTGCTCGTCCTGGCCACGGCGGGCGCGGTGGAGGGGGGCGTCCCCGCGGCGCTGGTGTGGCTGGCGCTGGTCTTCGCCTGCGTGCTCGTGCACGAGCTCGCCCACAGCGCCGTCGCCCGCCGGCGCGGCGTGGAGGTGGACGAGATCCTGCTCCTTCCCATCGGCGGGGTCTCCCGGATGGCGCGCCTGCCCGAGTCGGCGAGGGACGAGCTCGTGATCGCGCTCGTGGGCCCGCTCGCCAGCTTCGCCCTCGCCCTCCTCGCCGGCGTCGTCGCTGCGGCCATGGGCGTGGCCCTCCTCCCCCCGACCCTCTCGGTGGGCGCCATCGTGGTCCGCCTGTTCTGGTTCAACCTGGTGATCGGGGCGTTCAACCTCCTGCCCGCCTTCCCGCTCGACGGCGGTCGGGTGCTCCGCGCCCTCCTCGAGCCGCGGATGGGGCTCGAGGAGGCCACCCACCGAGCGGCGCGCCTCGGGCGGGCGGTGGCCGTCGTCCTCGTCGTGGCCGGCGTGCTCGTCAACTTCTGGCTCATCCTCATCGCCGTGTTCGTCTACGTGGGAAGCGCCGCGGAGGAGACGGCCACGACGCTGCACGTCCGCCTCCAGGGCCACCGCGTGGCCGACCTCATGCGAGCGTCCCCCGTCGTCCGCCTGGGCCCGCACCCGGTGGCCGCCGCCGTGCTCGACCCCGACGAGCCCGTGACGGACGACCTGATCGACCTGCTGCAGGATGCACCCCACCACACCCTGCCCGTCGAGCGCGACGGCCGCCTCCTGGGGTCGCTGGCCCTCGACGACGTCGTCCACCTCATCGACCAGCCGAGCACGGCGGCCGCCCGGCCACGACGGCCGCTCCCGCCACCCCCACCGCTTCCCACCACCTCGCACCGGATCTGGAGGCACCCCCATGGCCACTGACACCCCGACCGCGCCGGTCGTCGCCTTCGCCGACCTCGACCGCACCTCGGTGCCCGTGGCCGGCGGGAAGGGCGCGAACCTCGGCGAGCTGACCCGCGCCGGGTTCCCGGTACCCCCCGGGTTCGTGATCACCGCCGACGCCTACCTCGCGGCCATGGACCACGGCGGCGTGCGCGACGAGCTCGTGCGCCTCGCCTCGGAGGGGGCGACAGGAACGGGCACCGACGACGCCGTGCTCGACGAGCGAGCGACCCGCGCCCGGCACCTGGTCCACGAGGCGGGCCTGCCCGACCCGCTGCGGGCCCGGATCCTCGACGCCTACCACGGCCTCGGCGACCGGGTCGCGGTCGCCGTGCGCTCCTCCGCCACCGCCGAGGACACCGCCGGCACGTCGTTCGCCGGCATGAACGCCACCTTCACCAACGTCGCCGGCGACGACGAGCTGATCGCCGCCGTCGTCGACTGCTGGGCGTCGGCGTTCAGCCCCCGCGTGCTCGCCTACCGGGCGAGCCAGGGCATCGGGGACGAGCCCGCCATCGCGGTGGTCGTGCAGGAGATGGCCGAGGCGGTGGCCTCCGGTGTGATGTTCACCGCCAACCCCGCCGACGGCGACCGGAGCACCATCGTCATCGAGGGCGCGCCCGGGCAGGGCGAGGTGGTCGTCGGCGGCCAGGTCGAGCCCGACTCGTACCTGGTGGCCAAGGACACCCTCCACGTGCGCCACGCCCACGTCGGGATCAAGGGCCACAAGATCGTCCGGGGACCGGACGGGCGCGACCAGACCATCGAGCTCTCGGGAGCGGAGGCGAGCCGCCGCGTGCTCACCGACGACCAGGTCCAGGCCATCGCCGAGCTGGGTCGGGCGGTCGAGGCCCACTACGGGACGCCCCAGGACACCGAGTGGGTGATCACCCCGGACGGGGACCTGCGCCTCGTGCAATCACGCCCCATCACCACCCTCGGCGAGGAGGCCCCCGTCGCCGGGGCCCCGGGGGCGGCCCCGTCCGGTGCCGCCCCGGTCGTCCGGGGCCTCGCCGCCGCACCGGGGATCGCGGTGGGGCTGGCTCGGGTCCTGCGCTCGGTGGACGAGGGCCGCCGCCTCGCCGACGGCGAGATCCTCATCGCCCCCATGACCAACCCCGACTGGGTGCCGACGATCCGCCGGGCCGCCGGCCTGGTCACCGACGGCGGCGGCATGACGTGCCACGCCGCCATCGTCAGCCGGGAGCTGCGGGTCCCCGCCGTGGTCGGCGCCCGCACCGCGACGACGGCGCTCCGCGACGGCGAGCTGATCACCCTCGACGGCGCCACCGGCGAGGTCTGGGTCGGCGACGTGCGCGCCCAGCGCGTGGCGGGGGCCCCGCCGGCGACCGCGACCGCGGGCGCGCCACCGGTCGCGGCGCTCGCGGCCGAGGAGCCCCTCGCCACCCGCCTCTACGTGAACCTGGCCATGGCGGCCCGAGCCGAGGAGGCGGCCGCCCTGCCCGTGGACGGCGTGGGGCTGCTCCGGGCCGAGTTCATGATCACCGATGCGCTGGGCGGCGTGCACCCGAAGAAGCTGCTGGCCGACGGCCGCCGGGCCGACTTCGTCGACGCCATGGCCGCCTCGCTCGCCCAGGTCACCCGCGCCTTCGCCCCCCGCCCGGTCGTGTACCGGGCCATGGACTTCCGGACGAACGAGTTCCGCGGGCTCGAGGGCGGCGCCGAGTACGAGCCCGAGGAGAGCAACCCGATGATCGGCTACCGGGGTTGCTACCGCTATGTCCGCGAGCCCGACGTGTTCGCCATGGAGCTCGACGTCCTCGCTCGCGTCCGGGAGGAGACGCCGAACCTGCACCTCATGCTCCCGTTCGTGCGCACGCTCTGGGAGCTGGAGGCGTGCCTCGAGCTGGTGGACCGCAGCCCGCTGGGCCGCCAGCGGGGCCTGCACCGCTGGGTCATGGCCGAGGTGCCGTCGGTCGTGTACCGCATCGGCGACTACGCCCGAGCGGGCATCGACGGCGTGTCCATCGGCTCGAACGACCTCACCCAGCTCGTGCTCGGGGTCGACCGGGACTCCGAGATCTGCGCCGAGCTCTTCGACGCCTCGGACGCCGCCGTGCTGGCCGCCATCGAGGCCATCATCACCGAGGCCCGGGCCCACGGCCTCACCAGCTCGCTGTGCGGCCAGGCGCCGTCGAACGACCCCGCCTTCGCCGAGCACCTCGTGCGCTTCGGCATCACGTCCGTGTCGGTCACCCCGGACGCGGTCCCCGCCACCCGCCGGGTCCTCGCCGCCACCGAGCGCCGCCTCCTGCTCGAGGCCGCCCGCCGCTGAGTCCGCTGGGCCCGGCCGGCAGGCGCAGCAGGGGCTACGAGGCGGGGCGGTCGACGCGCTCGGCGGCGATGAGGATCTCGGCCTCGTCCGCCCAGCCCTCGTCGTTGCGCAGCGCCAGGGTGGTGAGGCGGAACACGGCGTGGCGGTACGTCACCACGGCGTCGATGCGGTCCGCGTCCTGGTGGAGCACGGTGTGGTCGAGCATGGTGCCGAACGCCGAGGTCGACAGGCCCTGGAGGTCGTGGACCACCCCACCGGTCAGCGAGAGCGCGGGCTGGCCGAGGAGGTCGACGAGGCTGGGCGACCACTCGGTGACCCGGTCGTCGGGCGCGACCCGGATCGAGTGCACGATCCCGTCGGAGGCCAGCGTCGCCAGCTCGGCCCGTGCCTCGTCGTCGCGGCACGGCGCCGAGCCCGCCCGCTGGAACGACATGACCTTGTAGGCGGCGGCGCCGAACTCGGCGGAGGGGTCGTCCACGCCGGCCCCCACGCTCGCCCAGTCCCGGATCCGGGCGAGCTCGCGGTCCCACACCGCCAGGTTCAGGTCCAGGTGGGGGCGGACCTCGGGGTCCTGCGCTTCCATGGCCGCCAGCACCGCCTCGAGCTCCGCCGCCGGCAGGCGGGCGATGCTGCAGTGGCCGGGCTGGCGCACCACCGAGACGTTCACCGGGATGCCCCGCTCCTCGGCCCACCGCAGGTAGGCGCCGAACTCGTGGTGGTTCTGCACCATGAGGCAGTGGTTCATGGCCACCGACGTGCCCATGCGCTCAGCGTAGGCGCGGTAGCGCTCGAGGTTGGCCATCATCTCGTCGAAGTCGGCGTCGATCCGGATGGCCTCGTAGGTTTCCTTGGTGATGCCGTCCACGGAGAAGCAGAACGACATCGGGACCCGCTCGAGGATCTCCTCGATCCGTCGATTCCACTGGGTCGCGTTGGTCACGACCAAGACCTCGCAGTCGAGGCCGAGCTCGGCGATCAGCTCCCAGACCCGGTAGTTCTCCGACGCCATGAAGGGCTCACCGCCCGCGAACTGCGCCCGAACGAGGTGGGGCAGGAAGTCCCGCAGCTCGTCGAAGAACCGATCGTCGTAGGGCTTCGGGAGGGGCGCCCGTCCTTCCCGCTTGGCGCGGATGGACGACGACAGGTCGCCATTGCACTGGATGCACTGCAGGTTGCAGGCGTTGCTCAGGTTGAACTCGGCGAGGCGCGGCCAGCGCCGTGAGGCCGGATCCTCGGTGAGGTGGCCGGCGAAGGCGTCGAACCGGGCGGGGATGGAGGCGCCCCGGCCCTCGATGGCCACCTGGTTGCCGCAGCCCTGGCACCCGAGCGAGTAGTCGTCCACCGCCATCGCGGCCCGGAGCGCCTCGGCGGCCTCGCCGTCCCAGATCTCCCGG
The DNA here is from genome assembly GCA_041908445.1 of Acidimicrobiales bacterium. Classification (GTDB taxonomy): domain Bacteria; phylum Actinomycetota; class Acidimicrobiia; order Acidimicrobiales; family DATDAH01; genus JAEUJM01. Next base: position 159,197 of record JAYRFK010000052.1, read on the forward strand.
AGCGACTGCCTGCCCACCTTGCCGAGCGAGTGGTGCATGTTGTGGCAGCACGCCCGGACGTCGCCGTCGGGCTGGAAGAAGAGCTGGATCGAGGGCGCGTAGCACGCCGAGTGCGGTCGAATGCTCGGATTCGCGCGGTCATCCGTCGCGCGGCGGCTCGCGCCGGCCGAGCGCAATCTCACGATGGCATCACGCACACCGGTCATGGCACGACCCCCATGCAGCGCACGATACGCGAGCCCCTCCTCGACCGCAGCGTCAGCCGGGTCGGCGCAGGAGGATCCCACTCTGGAGCGATCGGGCCTCGGGCTCGACGGCCACGACGTCGAAGAAGCGGCTCCATCGCCGGACGAGGGCATCCCGATCGTGGATCACCATCGCCCCGGTGTTGGCCCGTCCGAGCGACACCATCCAGGCGTCCACGCCCAGCCGGTCGACGTGGGCACGGCCGGCCTCCAAGCGTCGACCGATCCAGTGGTCGTCGTCGAGGGCACGGATCTCATCGACCCAGTGCTGGTCCTGGAAGGTGATGAAGAGCCAACCCCCCGGCCGGGTGACGCGTCGCAGCTCGAGGACCCAGGTGTCCACCAGCTCGGCGATGTGGGTGAACACCGAGCCCGCGTAGACGAGACCGAACGATCGGTCGTCGAACGGGAGGTGCGGCTCGGTCGAACACGGCGCGAACCGAAACGGCGGCGAAAGGTGTTCGGAGAGCCAGTTCACCGCAGCCTCGTCGACGTCCACCCCCCACACCTCGTGTTCGGCGGCGTGGTCGGCGAGGTGACGGAGCAGGCGCCCGGAACCCACGCCCAGCTCCAGCACCGCACCCCAGTCTTCCTGCGGTGCACCGTTGGCATCGAGGATCTCGACCATCCGAGCCAGGTGCTCCCGGCCCGTGGCCAGGTACGTCTCGTCGTCGGGCACGTCGATCTGCCACATCTCCCGAGGCGGCACGGGCAGCTCACCGTCGTCACGCCGACCGATCGGGACCACCAGGTCAGCCGAATCGGGCGCCATCGGGAGGTTCCGCGCGGTGAGCTTCGGCGCCCGGTCGATCCGCTCATCGACCAGCGCAACGAGCGTCCCGGAGACCGCTTCGGCGAGGCGGGCGTCGACGCGTTCGTCCACCGACGCCTCGCCCTGCTCGACCCACACCTGCTGGGCGATGCCGGTGATCATCGGCCGCGCCTTCTGCTTGACGAAGCGCTTGACGGAGGAGAGCACCGCTGGAGGCTATTCGGTCACCGCAGCGTGGGCGCCAGCTCGTCCAGAGCGACCGGACAGGCGCCGAGCACCCACTCGTCACCGATGTAGGACCGGAACGGAACCCGCTGGCCGGCGACCTCGAACCAGTACGAGGCGCGCTGGACCTCGCCGTCGGCCTCGATCTCGAAGTCGCGGAAGCGACCCAACCGGTCGACCATGTCTGCGAGGAGTACCTCGTTGGCCCAGCCGACCCAACGACGGGGGTCGAGCGGTTCCGCCCAGTCCGGGGACTCGACCTTCTCGACGAAACCGTCCTTCAGGTGCAACACGATCGGGTCCTGCCCCGCCCAGTCTCGGAGCTCGGCGCGCAGCGACTCGAGACGTGACGGCGTGTCGACCGCCGCGGCGGCCCTCGCCACCCCACCGATCGTCACCGCCGTGCCCGACGAGGTGGTCAGGTCCAGCCGCCGACGAAGCAGTGCGAGCCTCGCCTCCCACACCGGTCGGTTCCGCCCCAGGAGGGGACCGATCTGTTCGTCCTGGGAACCGAGCGACTCGACCACGGTCGTCAGCTCGTCCGCCGGCAGGCGGGAGATGTCGAAGCGGTGGGGGAAGGTCACGGGGATCACGTCGACCTGGACGTCGAGCGCGTCGGCACGGAGCAGGAGGTCGCCGAACTCGTGCCAGTTCTGGGGCATCAGGCAGAAGTTGATGGTCACCACCCCGCCGTATTCGCGAGTGACCGCGAGGTAGCGGTCGACGTTGGTCCAGCACTCGTCGTACGCCGCACCGACCCGGATCGACTCGAAGGTCTCGCGGGTGGCGCCGTCGATCGAGAGGGTGACGTCCATCTTCAGGGCACGCAGGTAGTGCTCGACGCGGTCGTCCCACATCGTGGTGTTGGTGACCACGTCGACCTTCGGGTGCCATTGGTTCTCGATGAGCAGGTCGAAGATGCGCCGGGTCTCCCGGGCGAGGAAGGGCTCGCCGCCGGCGAAGCTGGCGTAGTCCAGGTGGGGCAGGAACTCGACCAGCTCCTCGAAGAAGGCGTCGTCGTAGCGCGACGCCATCGGGGGCCGGTGCTCCCGCTGCGAGCGGATGGCCGAGGAACGGTCCCCGTTGCACTGCACGCACTGGAGGTTGCACGTGTTGGAGATCGCGAACTCCATGCGCCGCGGGTACGTGTGTGGCCCCGGCGGGTCGTGGAGGTGGTCCCACATGGCCTCGATGCTCCCCGCCCGGTTGCCGATGGCCCGCTCAGCGCCGCACTCGTCGCAGCCCAGGGAGTAGTCCAGGTGGTCCAGCGCTTCGGCCACGCGGCGGCGCTCGTCGCTGTCCCACGCCTCACGAAGGCTGTCCTGACCGACGAGGCCGAGGGCGTACTGGTCGTTGGCACAACACACGAGTACACGACCGTCGGGCGTGAAGCGCAGGACCGTGTGTGGGGCAGCACAGGTGGGCAGCCCGTCGGGCGTCGAGAAGCGCGGCGCGGCGGCCGGCGACGCGACCGGCTCGGCCGTCGCGGTGGTGGACTCGCCGGCACCGTGGGTTCGCCTCCACCGTCGGAACATCGTCACTCCCCCGGGGCCGCGCCCCGATCGCTCGGGCGCGGATCGTACCAACCGGGGCCCGGTCGACCCCGGGTGGCGCCGTCCGGGCTCGGTCGGATCGGATCAGGTGAGCGCGAACAGCGACGTCGTGGCGGTGTAGACGGCGACCGCGACGAGCAGGCCGGCGAACCAGCGCAGGAGGGTCTGCGCGGGCAGGCGGTCGGCCAGGCGCGTGCCGGTGATCACCCCGGCGAGGGCGGCGACCGCGAAGGGCACCGTGACCTGCCAGTCGATGGGCTGGTGCCCGACCCGGGCCACGAGGGCCCAGGCGCAGTTGATCGAGATGATCAGGAGCGAGGTGCCCACGGCCTGGGGCATCGGGAAGGCCAGCAGGAGGGTGAGGGCCGGCACGATGACGAACCCGCCGCCCACCCCGAACAGGCCGGTGAAGAGGCCGACCACGGTGCCGGCCAGCACGAACTTCACGACCGTGGGCGCGTCGAGGCGCAGGTCGAGCCCGCGGTGCACCGCGGTCCCGCCCCCACCCACCCCGCCCACCGGCGGGACGGCGTCGCCCTCGCCCAGCGGTACGGCGGCGTCGACCGCGGCGTCCGCACCGACCTTCGTGCACGAGGGGCAGCCCGTGACCATCCGCCACGCGGCGACCAGGATCAGCCCCGAGAAGGCGAGCAGCAGCACGTCGGGGTCGAGGCCCTGGTTCAGCGCCGACCCGGCGAAGGACCCACCGATGCCGGCCAGGCCGAACAGCAGGCCAGCCCGCACCTCGACTCGCCCGGCCCGCAGGTGCTCGGTCATGCCCACCAGCGACGCGAGGCCGACGACGATCAACGACGTGGTCGTCGCCGCCTGGGCGGATTCCCCCGCCACGTAGACGAGCACCGGCACGGCGAGGATCGAGCCACCCCCGCCGAGCGCCCCGAGGGAGAGCCCGATGAGGAAGCCCAGCGGCGAGGCGAGCAGGCCCCTCACGCGCCGGCCCCGGCCCCGGCGACGTCACGGCTGACGTGCGCCGTCCAGGCGCCGTAGCCGCCGAGCAGGTCGGCCACGTCGGTGAAGCCGGCCGAGCGTAGGAGGCTGGCGGCGAGGATCGACCGGTACCCGCCGGCGCAGTAGACGACCGTCGGCGCCGACGGATCGAGCTCGTCGAGCCGACGACGCAGCTCGGCGACCGGGATGTGGCGGGCGCCGTCGATCATGCCCAGCTGGACCTCGCCGGGGTTGCGGACGTCGACGAGCGTCACGCCGTCGAGGCCCTGCTCGAGCTCGACCGCGGTCACCCGGGCGCTCGTCTCGACCACCTCCGGATGGGTGAGGAAGGCGGCCAGCGGCTCGGCGAGGACGCCGACGACCGTGTCGAACCCGATGCGGGCGAGCCGCACCCGGGCCTCGAGCTCGCCGCCGGGGTCGGTGACGAGCACGATCGGCGTGTCGTGGTCGACCACGCTGCCGGCGTACTCGGCGAAGCGGCCGCCGGCGCCGACGTTGAGGGCGCCCCGCAGGTGCCCGATGGAGAAGTCGTTGGCCTCCCGCGTGTCGAGGACGACCGCGCCCTCGGCCTGGCGGGCCAGCACCTCGTCGAGGGTCAACGGGGTGGGCGGCTCGGTCTCGTCGAGCAGCTCCCGCTGCTTGCGGTTCAAGGTGGCGTCGAAGACGAAGTAGCCGGGCGCCGAGGGCTGGCCCTCGGTGACCACCGCCACGAACTCGGCCTCGGTCATCGGGCTGAGGGCGTAGTTGGTCTCCCGCTGCTCGCCGATCGTGGACTGGGTCTCGGTCGAGAGGTTCTTGCCGCAGGCCGAGCCGGCGCCGTGGGCGGGGAACACCCGGGTCACGTCGGGCAGCGTGAGCAGCTTCTCGTGGAGCGAGTGGTAGAGCCGGCGACCGAGGTCGTCGGCGGTGACACCGATCGACGAGAGCAGGTCGGGGCGGCCGACGTCGCCGATGAACAGCGTGTCGCCGGTGAGCACGCCGTAGGGCACCTCGTCGGTCGCCCGCTCGTAGACGACCACGCTGATCGACTCGGGCGTGTGGCCCGGCGTGGCCCGGATCTCGAGGGTGACGTCGCCCAGGCTGATCCGCTCGCCGTCGGCCAGCGGCCGGATCGGGAAGTCGGCCTTGGCGACCTCGCCGAACCCGATGGCCGCGCCCGTGGCCTCGGCCAACTCGAGGTGCCCCGACAGGAAGTCGGCGTGGAAGTGGGTCTCGATGATGAGCTCGATCGTCAGGCCCGCCGCGGCGGCGTCGTCGAGGTACTCCTGGATGTCACGGCGGGGATCGACCACCACCGCACGACCGGTACCCTCGTCGCCGATGAGGTAGGAGGCCTGGGACAGGCAGTCCAAGTAGTACTGGGTGAAGTGCATACCCCCTAGGGTATAATGTCCGAGCCGCCACCGCACCCCCCTGGAGGATCCGTGGAACTGCCCGAGGAGACCGTCGACGACCTGCTCAAGCGCCTGCGCCGCGCCGAGGGCCAGCTCCGGGGCGTCCAGCAGATGCTCGAGGACGGCCGGGACTGCCGTGAGGTCGCCCAGCAGCTCGCCGCCGCCACCAAGGCCCTCCAGCGCACCGGCTTCGTGCTCATCACCGCCGGCCTCTCGTGGTGCCTCGCCGACCCGGAGCGCTCCGCCGCCGAGGGCTACGACCTGGAGAACGTCCAGAAGATGTTCCTCAGCCTCTCCTGAACCACCGGCGCTCCAGGCGCCCGGGTCCCGGGTCCCGGGCCCACCCCGGGCCGAATACCCCCGGGAGTAGGGACCTTCGGTCCTTGCCAGAGCAATCGCCGACGGCGATGCTGCAGGCATGACACGCCACCTCGTGATCCTCGGAGGCGGGACCGGCGGCACCCTCGGTGCCAACCGCCTGCGGCGCGAGCTCCCCGACGACGTCCAGATCACCGTCGTCGACCAGGACGACTCGCACGTCTACCAGCCCGGCCTCCTCTTCGTGCCCTTCGGGCTCACCCACCCGGAGGACATCGTCCGCTCCCGGCGGCGCCAGCTGCACGCCGGTATCGACTACCGCCAGGACGCCGTCGACCACGTCGACGTCGAGGGCCAGCTCGTCCACCTCGCCGACGGCTCGACGCTGCACTACGACGTGCTCGTCGTAGCGACCGGCGCCGTCCTCACCCCCGAGGAGACCCCCGGGCTCGACGGGCCCGGGTGGATGGACAAGGTCTTCACCTTCTACACGCCGGAGGGCGCGGCCGCCCTGGAGGGCGCGCTGGCCTCGTTCCGGGAGGGCCGCCTCGTCGTCAACGTGGTGGACCTGCCCATCAAGTGCCCGGTCGCGCCGCTCGAGTTCTGCTTCCTCGCCGACTGGTACTTCCGTGAGCGCGGCGTCCGCGACGCCATCGAGATCACGTACGCGACCCCCCTCGACGGCGCCTTCACCAAGCCCGTGGCCTCGGCCCGCCTGAGCGACCTGCTCGCCGAGAAGGGCATCCGGCTCGTGACCGAGTTCAACACCGGCGAGGTCGACGGCGAGGCCGGGCGCCTCGTCGGCTACGACGAGCGCGAGGTCCCGTTCGACCTGGCGGTGGTGATCCCGCTCCACAGCGGCGCCGACTACGTCGGCCGCTCCCCCGGCCTGGGCGACGACCTCAACTTCGTGCCCACCGACGAGCGCACCCTGCAGTCGAAGGTCGCCCCCAACATCTTCGCCATCGGCGACGCCACCAACGTCCCGGCCTCCAAGGCGGGCTCGGTGACCCACTTCGAGGGCGAGGTGCTCGTCGAGAACATCAAGCGGTTCCTGGCCGGCGAGGAGCTCGACGCGGGCTACGACGGCCACGCCAACTGCTTCATCGAGACCGGCTTCCACAAGGCCCTGCTCATCGACTTCAACTACGAGACCGAGCCGCTCCCCGGCCACTTCCCGGCCTCGGTGGGCATGCCGCTCCTGAAGGAGTCCCGCATGAACCACCTCGGGAAGCTGATGTTCCAGTGGTTCTACTGGCACGCCCTGCTCCCCGGCCGCGACATCCCCGGCATCGGCGCCGACATGCCGACCGCCGGCAAGGACCAGCAGTCCGTCTCCTGACCCGTTCCTCCCCCCATCCGACCAGGAGGTCACCATGACCACCCGCACCATCGCCGGCACCACCGTCGACGTGAACGACGAAGGCTTCTTCACCGAGCCCGAGCAGTGGAACGCCGAGGTGGCCGTCGAGCTCGCCAAGGAGGCGGGCATCGACGAGCTCACCCCGGAGCACTGGAAGGTCCTCGAGTTCATGCGCGCCGAGTACTTCGAGAAGGGCACCGGCCCCACGGTCCGGGTCCTCGGCAAGACCTCGGGCGTGAGCGTCAAGGAGCTCTACCAGCTGTTCCCGAAGGGCCCCGCCAAGATGGCCGCCCAGATCGCCGGCATCCCCAAGCCGCGCGGCTGCATCTGAGGCGAGCGAGCAACTCCCCCGTCCACCGGCGGCACCCGCCGCCACACCACCACCACCACTAGGAGGTCGCCATGGGCGACGCCCAACCGATCGAGAAGGTCTCGATCATCATCTCCAAGGGATCCCTCGACGGGATCTACCCCGGTCTGATCATGGCCAACGGCGCCCGCGCCGAGGGCATGGAGGCCAACCTCTTCTTCACCTTCTTCGGCCTCGACGCGGTGCACCAGAAGCACCACGACCACATCAAGATCTCGACCGTCGGCAACCCAGGCCTCCACCTCGCCACGTGGGCGGGCGGCTTCCCCGGCATGTCGAGCGTGATGACCCACTACATGGAGCACAAGATGGAGGCGCTCGACATCCCCTCCATCCCCGAGTTCGTCGAGATGATCGCCGACACCGGCGCCGGCCTCTACGCCTGCAAGGCGTCGGTCGACCTCTTCGGCCTGGAGAAGGACGACCTGATCGAGCAGGTCGAGGACATCATCACCGTCGGCGAGTTCTACGAGATGGCGGCCGGCGGCCAGATCATCTTCACCTGACACCAGCTCCGCCTCCGTCGTAGCGCCTGACACTGGCTCCTCCTTCGTCGGAGCGCCTTCGGCGATCAGGGTCATCCGCAGCGCTGCCCGCCTCCGGCGGTCAACGTCACCGGTCGTGAGCCCGGTTCGAGGCGGTCGGGTCGTCGCCTACGGTCTGGCGGTGCGCCACAGCCGGGTCGTCCTCATGGCAGTGCTGGCGGCGGTCCTCGTGACCGCCGCCTGCTCGTCGTCGTCGGACGGGGGTGACGACGCGTCGCCGGGCACCGCACCGACCACCACGACGGCGGTCACCTCGACCTTCGACCCGGACTCGGTGGGCGCCACCACGGTCGAGGGGCCGATCACCACCGGGAACGGCCGGGCCGTGGTGAACCCGCCCAGCGCCGACCTCGACGCCATGGGCTACACCGAGGAGGAGTTCTTCGTCTCGGGCACGGCGTCCTCGTACACGAGCGCCGAGCCGCTGACCTCCGACGGCGAGTGGACGGTCGAGCCCGCCGACACCGCCGGGTACACCACCCGGATGCTGGTGCGCCGCCCCGCCGATCCGGCCGCCTTCAACGGCACCGTCTACGTCGAGTGGCTGAACGTCAGCGGCGGCGTCGACGCCAGCCCCGAGTGGAGCCTCGGTGGCGTCGGCATCGCCCGGGCGGGAGCGGCGTGGGTCGGGGTCTCGGCCCAGCAGCAGGGCATCGAGGGCGAGGGCGGCCTGGCGGCGGCCCTGCGCCTGAAGAACGCCGACCCGGTGCGGTACGGCCCGCTCTCGCACCCGGGGGACAGCTTCTCGTACGACCTGTACGCCCAGGCCGGCGCCGCCGTGCGCACCCACGCGGACCCCGTGCTCGGCGGCCTCGAGCCCGAACGGGTGATCGCGATGGGCGAGTCGCAGTCGGCGTTCCGGCTCACGACCTACGTCGATGCGGTGGCACCGACCGTGCACGCGTACGACGCCTTCCTGATCCACAGCCGGTCCGACGGGGGTGCGGCCCTCTCCCAGGCGCCCCAGGCCGACATCGCCGCCCCGGTGCCGACGCTGATCCGGACCGACCTCGACGTGCCGGTGCTGGTTTTCTCCACCGAGACCGACGTCGCCGGCGACGGCCTCGGGTACGCCGCCGCCCGCCAGGAGGACACCGACGGCATCCGGGGCTGGGAGGTGGCCGGCACCGCCCACTACGACGCCTACGGCCTGCAGACCAGCTCGCAGGACGACGGCACGGGCCCCGGCGACGTGGCCGCCTTCGAGCTCATGCTCGACCCGCCCGCCGAGGTGGCGGCCGGCCTGTTCACCTGCGACACACCGGTCAACGCCGGCCCGCAGCAGTACGTGTTCCGCGCCGCGCTGGCCGCCATCGACGAGTGGGCGGCCACCGGCGAGCCCCCTGGCGAGCAGCCCCGCCTCGACACCACCGCGGACGACGCCGCCCTCGAGGTCGACGCCATCGGCACCGCCACGGGCGGGATCCGCACACCCCACGTGGACGTCCCGGTCGCCGTGCTCTCGGGCCTGGGCCAGGGCGGCACCAGCTTCTGCTCGCTGTTCGGGACGACCCGCCCGCTGACCGACCCCGAGCTCGCCGAGCGCTACGCCGACCACGACGCCTTCGTCGAGGCGTGGGACGCCGCGGTGGACGAGGCGGTCGCCGCCGGGACCGTGCTCGAGGCCGACGCCGAGAACGTGAAGGCCGCGGCGGCGCAGTCCTCGATCCCCGCCGGCTGACGCGGAGTACGTTGCCGCCATGAAGTTCGGGATCGCCTTCGCCAACATCGTCACCTTCACCCGGCACGAGGGGTTGGTCACGCTGGCCCAGGGCGCCGAGGCCGCCGGCTTCGAGTCGCTCTGGACGATCGAGCACGTGATCTACCCCGAGGGCTACGAGTCGTCGTACCCGTACGACCCGAGCGGGAAGATGATGGCGGACGCCTCGACGCCGATGCCCGACCCGCTCATCTGGCTGGCCTTCGTGGCCGCCGCCACCACCGAGCTGCGCCTCGGCACCGGCATCGTGATCCTCCCCCAGCGCAACCCGGTGATCCTGGCCAAGGAGCTCGCCACGCTGGACTCGCTCTCGGGTGGCCGGGTCGAGTTCGGCATCGGCGTGGGCTGGCTCAAGGAGGAGTTCGAGGCACTCGGCGTCCCGTGGGCCCGCCGCGGCGCCCGCACCGACGAGTACATCGAGGCCATGCGGGCCCTGTGGGACGGCGACCACGCCGCCTACGAAGGCGAGTTCGTCTCGTTCGACGACGTGAGCAGCAACCCGAAGCCCGCCCAGGGGCGGGTGCCCATCCACATCGGCGGCCACAGCCGGGCCGCGGCCGAGCGCGCCGGGCGCCTCGGCGACGGCTTCTTCCCGGGCAAGGGCGACATCGCCGAGCTGGTCGACATCGTCCGCCAGACCGCCGTCGACCACGGCCGCGATCCCGAGGCCATCGAGATCACCTACGGCGACGCCGAGCTGATGACCGTGCCGGGCTCCGAGAAGGTCGAGGAGCTGGCGGCGATCGGCGTCGACCGGGTGATCGTTCCCTCGTTCATCTTCCTCGGGAACCCGGCAGAGGACCTCGCCGCCTTCGGCGAGAAGATGATCGCGCCCATCAACGGCTAGGGCCCCTCGGGACCTTCGTCCATGGGCGCGGCGGCGCCCGAGGAGCACACTGGAACCATGGCCACCACCCCGACCACGCCGCGCACCGGCACGTTCCTCTGGGAGGGTCGTCGGCTCGCGTACGAAGAGCACGGCGAAGGCGACCGCGTCCTGCTCTACCTGCACGGGATCCTCATGGACTCCGAGATGAACCGCGGCCTCGCCACGGCGCTGGCCGAGCGGGGCCACCGGGTGATCCTGCTGGACCTGCTGGGGCACGGGCAGAGCGACAAGCCCACCCACGCCAGCGAGTACCGGATGGACACCTACGCGCTGCAGGTCGCGGCGTGCCTCGACCACCTCGGGATCGAGGAGGCGGTGGTCGGCGGCGTCTCCCTCGGCGCCAACGTCAGCCTGCACCTGGCGGTGAAGGACCCCGGGCGGGTGACCGCGCTCATCCTCGAGATGCCGGTGCTGGAGTGGGCGGTGCCGGCCGCGGCGATGCTGTTCACCCCGCTCGTGCTCGGCCTGCACTACGCCCGACCCGTCTTCCGGGCCGTGGCCGCGGTGGCCGCCCGCTTCCCGACCACCCCCTTCGGCGCCCTCAACAGCGTCGTGCGGGGCTTCTCGGTGCCGCCCGATTCGATGGCATCGGTCCTGCACGGGGTGCTCGTGGGGCCGGTGGCGCCGTCGGCGGACGAACGGAGCCACATCAAGGCGCCGACGCTCGTCATCGCCCACAAGCGCGACCTGATCCACCCCTTCAGCGACGCCGAGAACCTGGTCGAGCAGCTCCCCGACGCCGAGCTCGTGCCCGCCCAGAACGCCGCCGAGCTTCGGATCTTCCCCGACCGCCTGACCGCCGAGATCGCCGCCTTCCTCGACCGCGTCTGACCGTCGCCAGCCCGTTTCCCACCGTTCTGGTCACGGAAACGCGAGGTCTTCTGACCTCGCGAATTCGTAGCCAGAACGAGAGTGGGTCGGGGTGAGGCTCGGGCTCAGGCGTCGGGGGGGAGCTCGGGGGTGAGGTAGAGGGTGATGCCGAGGCGGCCGCGGTCGTGGCGGCCGTGGTCCCAGCCGCCGCGGATGCGCGCGGCGCAGCTGGCCACGCCGTAGCGGCCGAGGGCGGCGACGACCGCGGGCCGGCAGCGTTCGGCGTCGGCGCCGACGACCCGGCCCACCTCGAGTCCGTGGACGAGCACACCGAGGGCGTGGCGGTCGCGGGGGTCGCCGTCGAAGGGCACGAGCTCGGCGGTGACCGCCCGGTCGACGCCGTGCGGGCGGCGGCCGCCGACCAGGTCGAGCAGTTCGCGCTGGTGGCGGGACTCCCCCACCACCGCCACCGCCGGCCCGGGTGGCAGGGTCGTGGCGACCTGCGCCTGGGGCCCGGCCGGGGCGACGAGGAGCGGGTCGGGGTCGATGGCGAGGTGGAGCTGCTCGACCACCGGCGGGCGCTCGACGTGGGGGTGGCGGGCCAGGTCGAGGAGCCAGTCGGGGGGCGGCGGCAGGTGGCCGCCCGGCTCGACCTCACCGGCCCACTCGTAGCGGTGGGCGGGCTCCCCCGCGCCGCCGGGACTCGGCGGCAGCAGGACCAGGTCCCCGTCGGCCCGCACCGCCAGCCCCGCCTCCACCGGGCCGCCGGCGAGGCGGGGCCCGTCGTGGCGGAACCACCACTGGCGGCCGTGGCCGGCGAGGCGGGCCTCGACGGTCGGTGGCAAGGGGGCGAACCCGGCTTCGAGGTGGGCGAGCGCGCCGTCGCCGCCGGCGAGCAGGTCGGCCTCGAGGACCAGCACGCCCGACAGCATCCCGGTCACGACCCCGGCGCGGGCGTGCGGCCAGCGGCCCCACCAGCGGTCGAGCTCGTCGGTGGTGGCGCGGTGGTGGGTGGCGGCCTCCACGTCGACCAGCGCCGCGGGCCCGTCCGGGTCGACCGGCACCACCGACCAGCCCCAGCCAGCCGCCTCGCGGGCCGCGGCGTGCACGGGGCCGGGGCCGGGGCGCGGGCCCGCGAGCGCCCCCGGGCCCCCTCCGGTCCCCGACGCCGCCGGCTCGTCCATCGCCAGAGTCAACGCCCCGGAGCGGTCACCGTCCAGCCCCACGCCGGCCGGGTCGTAGCATCGGGGCGTGATCGGCCCGCAGGACTACCCCGACCGGGAGGCGCTCGAGGCCGCGGTCGCCGCCCACGTCGACCCCGGCAAGGTCGACATCTGGCGGTTGGGCGACCTGCAACTGGTGATGGGCGAGCGCGAGGGCGCCCGCTTCCAGGACGCCTACTCGGGCCGCTGGTTCTACAACTGCCACTGCAACGGCGGCGTCTTCAACCTCGGCCACCGGAACCCGCAGGTGATCGCCGCGGTCCGCGCCGCGATGGACCACGCCGACGTCGGCAACCACCACCTCGTCAGCCCCTACCGGGCCGCCGCAGCCGAGCGCCTCGCCGCGACCACCGACGGCGCCCTGCCGGGTGTGGTGTTCTCGGTCGGGGGTGGCGAGGCCGTCGACCTGGCCCTGAAGCTGGCCCGGGCCCACACGGGCCGGGACACGATCGTCTCGGTGGAGGGCGCCTACCACGGCCACACCGGCCTGGCCCTCGCCGCCGGCAGCGGGAGCGAGCGCACCCTGTTCCACAACGAGCTGCCGGGGTTCGTGCGGGTGCCCTACAACGACGCCGAGGCCATGGTGGCCGCGATCGACGAGCGCACCGCGGCGGTGATCCTCGAGGCCATCCCCGCCACCGCCGGCTTCCCGATGCCCGAGCCCGGCTACCTGGCCGCCATCCGGGCGGCGTGCGACGAGGTCGGCGCCCTGTTCGTGCTCGACGAGGTGCAGACCGGCCTCGGCCGCACGGGCACCACGTGGTACTTCCAGCAGGAGGGCGTGACGCCCGACGTGCTCGTGACCGGGAAGGGCCTGTCCGGTGGCGTGTACCCGATCGCCGCCACCCTGATGACCGCCGAGGTGCACCGCTTCTTCGGCGAGCACCCGTTCTGCCAGGTCTCCACCTTCGGCGGCGCGGACCTGGGGTGCGTGGCCGCGTCCGAGGTGGTCGATCTCGTCACGGCACCGGGGTTCGCCGAGCGGGTGCAGGCGGTCGGCGCCCGCCTGGAGGAGGCGTTCGCCGACCTCCCGTTCGCCGTGCGCCGGCGGGGCATGCTCCTCGCCCTGGTCTTCGAGGAGGAGCACGGGGGCATGACCGCGATGAAGGCGCTCTTCGATGCGGGCATCTACGCGTTCTTCGCCTCGTTCGACCCCCGGGTGCTGCAGTTCAAGCCGGCGCTGGTGGCCACCGACGACGACGTCGAGGCCATCGTCGGCATCGTCCGCGCCACCTTCGGCTGAGCCCGGCCGCCGCCCCGTGCGGTCGCCGCCGCCCGTGGCGCGACGGCCCTATCTTTTGTCGCTGGGCGTGTCATAAGATTCGCCCATGGCGCGCTTCCAGCCGTTCGAGCCGTTCGAGGGTGAGATCAACCGCACCCACGCCGAGTCCACGCCGTGGTGGCCGACCCCGCCCCACCCCGGCGACGACGCCCCGAACGTCGTCGTGATCCTCATCGACGACCTCGGCTACAGCCACTTCGGCTGCTACGGGTCCGACATCGAGACCCCGAACATCGACCGCCTCGCCGCCGGCGGCCTGCAGTACACGAACTTCCACGTCACCCCGGTGTGCTCCCCCACCCGGGCGGCGCTGCTCACCGGGCGCAACCACCACGAGGTGGGCATGCGCTCGATCTCCAACTTCTCGAGCGGCTACCCGCACATGCGGGGCCACATCACCAACCACGCCACGACCATGGCCGAGGTGCTCCGCGACGAGGGCTACACCACCTTCGCGGTCGGCAAGTGGCACCTGTGCGCCATGGAGAACGCCTCGGCGGCCGGCCCGTACGACCAGTGGCCGTGCCAGCGGGGCTTCGACCGCTTCTACGGGTTCATGGAGGGCGAGACCGACCAGTTCCACCCCGAGCTCGTCTACGACAACCACATGGTCGAGCCCCCGGCCACGCCGGAGGAGGGCTACCACCTCTCCGAAGACCTGGTGGACCACGCCGTGGGCTTCATCCACGACACCAGGTCGATCCGCCCGGACCGACCGTTCTTCCTCTACCTCGCCTTCGGCGCCACCCACGCCCCCCACCAGGCCCCCGAGTCGTACCTGGAGAAGTACCGGGGCCGGTACGACGAGGGCTGGGACGTCGCCCGCGAGCGCTGGTTCGCCAAGCAGGTCGAGCGCGGCCTCGTCCCCGAGGGCACCGAGCTCGCGCCCCGCAACCCCGGCGTCGAGCCGTGGGACGAGCTCCCCGAGGTCCAGCAGCGCCTCGCCGCCCGCCTCCAGGAGGCCTACGCCGCCTTCCTCGACCACACCGACGACCAGATCGGCCGGGTGGTCGACGCCCTCGAGCGCCTCGGCGAGCTCGACAACACGGTGATCGTCCTCCTGTCCGACAACGGCGCCAGCCAGGAGGGCGGGCCCTTCGGCGTCATGCACGAGATGAAGTTCTTCAACTTCCTGATCGAGACGCCGGACGAGGCCATCAAACGCATCGACGACATCGGTGGCCCCAACAGCCACGCCAACTACCCGTGGGGCTGGGCCCAGGCCGGCAACACCCCGTTCAAGTGGTACAAGCAGAACACCCACGAGGGCGGCGTCCACGTGCCGTTCATCGTCCACTGGCCGGCGGGCATCGACGACGCCGGCGGCGTGCGCGACCAGTTCCACTGGGTGAACGACGTGGCCCCGACCATCTACGAGCTCGCCGGCGTGACCCCGCCCGAGACCTACCGGGGCTACGAGCAGCTGCCCATCACGGGCACGGCCATGAACTACACGTTCGCCGACGCCGAGGCGCCCTCCCGCAAGGGCGTCCAGTACTCGGAGATGATGGGCCACCGGGCGATCTACGCCGACGGCTGGAAGGCGGTGACCCGACACACCACGGGCGTGCCCTTCGACGACGACCCGTGGGAGCTCTACCACTACGCCGAGGACCGCTCGGAGTGCCACGACCTCGCCGCCGAGCACCCCGAGAAGCTGGCCGAGCTCATCGAGCTGTGGTGGTCGGAGGCCGAGGCCCACAACGTGCTGCCCCTCGACGAGCGCACCATCGAGCTCTTCGGCACCCGCTTCCGCGACCAGTCCCCCCACCCGGAGAGCCGGCGCTACACCTACTTCCCGCCGATGACCCCGCTGCCCGCCCAGGTGGCGGCCGCCATCGGCGGGCGCAGCTGGGACCTCGACGCCACCATCGACCGGCCCGAGGGCGCCGGCGGTGTGCTCTACGCCTCCGGCACGGCCAACTCCGGCCTCTCGCTGTTCGTCCAGGACGACCACCTGGTGTTCGACTACAACTGCTTCGGCGACCACCAGATCGTCACCTCGGACGTGGCCGTCCCCACCGGCCGCTCGGTGGTGGGCGTGCGCTTCCGCCGCGACGGCGACACCGCGGTCGCCACCGTCGTGGTCGACGGCACCGAGGCGGGCTCGGTCGACATCCCGTTCGCCATGCGCATCATGAGCAGCGTGGGCCCGAGCGTCGGGTACGACCACGGGTCGCCCGTGAGCCGCAGCTACGACCACGAGTTCGCCTTCGAGGGCACCCTCGAGCGGGTCGACATCGCCCTGGTGGCGCCCGGCGCCGCGTCGGCGGCGACGGCCGAAGCCGCGGCAGAGGCCGAAGCGGACCAGCGCTCGACCATGTCCCGCCAGTGAGCGACCCGAGCTCGATCGGCGCCACGGGCGGGCCCGTGGGCGGCGCCCCCGACCGGCCGAGCCGGGTCGGGTTCCACTTCGACATCATGTGCCCGTACGCCTACCAGACCTCCCTCTGGATGCGCGACGTGCGCGACCAGCTCAGCCTGACGGTGGACTGGCGCTTCTTCAGCCTGGAGGACATCAACCGCGAAGAGGGCAAGAAGCACCCGTGGGAGCGGCCCTGGTCGTACGGCTGGTCGATGATGCGCATCGGCGCGCTGCTGCGCCGGACGGACATGGACCTGCTCGACCGGTGGTACCTCGCCGCCGGCACCGCGCTGCACGTGGACGGGCGCAAGCCCCACCGGCCCGAGGTCGCCGAAGCCCTGCTCGGCGAGCTGGGCCTCGACCCCGGCCTGGTGCAGCAGGCCATCGACGACCCCACGACCCACGACGAGGTCATGGCCGACTACCGCTTCGTCACCGAGCGCGGCGGCTGGGGCGTGCCGACGCTGGTGTTCGACGACGACCAGACGATCTTCGGCCCCGTGCTGATCGACCCGCCGACCGGCGCCGCCGCCGTCCGCCTCTGGGACCTGGTGCTCGGCTGGCTCGAATTCCCCCACCTCTACGAGGTGCAGCGCCCCAAGCGCCGCGAGGACATCGCCGCCATCGCCGCGGCCTTCCGGCCCTACCTCGAGGCCCGCGACTGGATCAGCATCCAGAAGGAGACACCCTGATGGCCACCATCATCGACCGCGACCTCGCCGTCCGCCTCCTCACCGAGGAGTTCGCCGCCCTCGACGAGCTCTACTCGGGCCTCACGGACGACCAGTGGGCGCTCGCCACGACGCTCCCCGGCTGGTCGGTCCGCGACCAGCTCACCCACCTGCTCGGCACCGAGGCCTCGCTGCTCGGCGAGCCGATGCCGAACGTCGACGTCTCGGGGTACGACCACCTGCGCAACCCGATCGCCCAGGCCAACGAGGCGTGGGTCGAGAGCCTGCGCGCCACCGCCCCCGCCGACGTGCTCGCCCGGTGGCGGGACGTGACCGGGCGCCGGCTCGAGGCGCTCGGCGCCATGACCCAGGCGGACTTCGACGCCCCGTCGTGGACGCCCGCCGGGCCCGACGAGACCTACGGCCGCTTCATGCGGATCCGCCACTACGACTGCTTCGTGCACGAGCACGACGCCCGCGCCGCGGTGGGCGCGCCCGACCGGGACGACCCCGACCACGTCGCCTCGGCGGTCGACGAGGTCGCCACCGGCCTGGGCTACATCGTCGGCCGCAAGGCGGCCCTGCCCGTCGGGGCACGGGTCCGCATCGATCTCACGGGCGCCGTGGGCCGCACCTACCTGGTCGAGATCCCCGAGCGGGCCCAGGTGGTCGACGAGCTCTCGGGCGACCCGACCGTGGCGCTGTCGATGCCCGTGATGCTCTGGCTGCGCCTCACCGCCGGGCGCGAGGATGCGACGCCCCACCTCGGCGGCGACATCGTCCTCGGCGGCGACGAGGACCTGGCCCGCCAGCTCGCCACCCACCTCGCCTTCACGATCTGAGCCCACGACCGGTGCCCCCCGCCTCGACCCCTGCGAGCGCCGCCACCGCCGAGCCGGCGGTCGACGGGCGCACCGCTCGCCGCGACCGCAACCGCGACGCGGTGCTGGACGCGGTGATCGAGCTGTTCACCGAGGGCCACGTGGGCCTGGTCGCCGCCGACGTGGCCGAGCGCTCGGGGGTGTCGCTGCGCTCGGTGTACCGCTACTTCGACGACCTCGAGGCGCTCGCCCGGGCCGCCATCGCCCGCCAGATGGAGCGCTTCGGCCCAGTCGCCGAGATCGACCACCTCGGCGAGGGCCCCCTCGACGACCGCATCGAGCGCATCGTCGACAGCCGCCTCCGGCTCTTCGAGGCCATCGGCGCCACCCGCCGGGCCGCGATCCAGCGGGCGCCGTCCAACCCGCTGCTCGCCGAGCAGCTCGAGCGCACCCGGGTGGCGCTGGCCGAGCAGACCGAGGCGATGTTCGCCCCCGAGCTCGCCGCGCTCGCCGCCGCCGACCGCCGCGACGTGGCGCCGGCGCTCGACCTGCTGCTCGGCTTCGAGTCGATCGACCAGCTGCGCCGCGCCCAGGGCCTCGACGAGACCCAGACCCGCGGCGTCCTGCGCACCGCCCTCACCCGCCTCCTCGCCTAGCCCCAACCCTCGTTCTGGGTCGGTCAGGGGGCGCCGGCGGCGACGAGGGCCATCATCTCGCGGGCGACCATGGGGCCCGCGTTCTGGTTCTGGCCGGTGACGAGGTTGCCGTCGACCACCCAGTGGTTGGCGAAGGGGTCGCGGAAGCGGTGCGCGGCCTCGAAGTCGGCGCCCATGGCCCGCAGCTCGGTCTCGGGGTGGTGCGGGGTCGAGTCGATGCCGAGCTCGTGCACCTGCTTGTCGGTCACCGCGGTGACCTTGCGGCCCTCGACCAGCGGGCGGCCGTCGGTGGCCTTGGCGTTGCGCAGCCCGAGCGGCCCGTGGCACACGCCGCCGATCACCTTGCCGGCGGCGTTGGCCTCGGTGACCGCCTCGGCGAGGTCGTCCGAGAAGCCGAAGTCGAACGCCGCCCCCCACCCGCCGGCGAGGTACACGAGGTCGTAGTCGGTGACGTCGACGTCGCCGATGGCGAGCGAGTCGGTGACCTTGGCCCGCAGGGTGTCGTCGGCGAGGAACCGGTCGTCGGCGGGGCTGCGTAGCACGGGCTTGAGCGACAGCGGGTCGACGGGGATCGTGCCGCCCCGGGGGCTGGCCACGTCCACGGCCATGCCGGCGTCGAGGAAGGCGTAGTAGGGCACGGTCATCTCGGAGGCGTACACGCCGGTGGGCTTGCCCACGTCGAGCACGCCGTGGTTGGTGCAGACGACGAGGGCGCGGCGGCCGGCCAGGTCCAGGTGGGGGTCGGGCGCGACCTCGTCCTCGGGGTGCATGCCCAGCTTCTGGATGCCCTTGCGCAGCAGGCGCGCCGGCAGCGGCGGGCGCTTGGTGGCGTGGGCGGCGCTGGTCGCGTAGGGCCACGGCACGTTGCGCTCGGGCACCGACCGGGCCCGTTCGTCGGCGAGCCGGGCCGTCAGGTGGGCGAGCACCGCGGCCGCGGCCGGGTCCTTGGCCCGGTTCTCGGCCTCGATCGGGTCGGCCTCGAGGTCGTAGAGCTCCCACTCGTCGGCGAGCGGCTGGTCCCGGTGGGTGTGGCCCCCGGGCCCGGTGGCCGCCAGGTGGCGCAGGCCGGGCTCGGTCCAGGTGGCCGGGTCGTCGAAGGTACGGACCACCTTCCAGAGGTGGCCGGCCCCGCCCGCGGCGGCGTCCTCGGGCACGCGGGCGACGAGGCCCTCGAAGTTCGACGCCACGTGGGCGGGCAGGGTGATCCGCAGGGGCAGCGGCGGGTGCTCGTCGAGGCCCAGCCGCCGGGCCAGGCCGGACGCGCCCGAGTCACCCTCGAGCACGTTGTCCCGGGTGAGCAGGTAGGCGGCCCGGTCGGCGAAGGCCGCGCCCGCGTCGCCGTCGCCGTCGACCAGCGGCAGCAGGTCGCGCCCGGGGAGCGGGTGGAGCTCGGTGAACGCCGGGCGCAGGACCTCGGCGGTGTCGGCCTCGTCGATGCCCGCGGCGGCGAGCAGCGTCGGGACCAGGTCGACGTGGGAGGTGGGCACGTCGTCGACGACCCGCGCCGTCGTCGCCTGCGCCCCGACGCGCACGACCGTGAACGGCACCCGCGTCGACTCGTCGTAGAGCTGGAACCACTTCTGGTGCAGTCCCCCGTGGGCGCCGAGCAGGTCACCGTGGTCGGCGCTGCGCACGAGGACGGCGTCGGCCGAGCCGCCCTCGGTGACCGCCCGCCGCACCCGGTCGAGCGGGCCGTCGCCCTCGGCGTGCAGGCGGTAGTAGAGGTCGCGGTAGTCCTGCTGGCCGCTCGTGTACATCCGCTCGACCGCGGGCGCCGGCCCGTAGCCCGAGTAGTACGCCGCCCGGTAGGCGACCTGGGCCGCGGGCTTGGTGCGCAGGTCCTCGTCGGCGGTCGGCGGGGCGGGCACCGGCGGCGGGTCGAGCGGCGAGGGCGAGATCGGGCTGCGCCGCCGCCAGGCGGGGAACAGCACGATGTCGTGCGGGTTCACGAAGCTCGCCACCAGCAGGAACGGCTTCAGGGCCTCGGCGTCACCGGCCCGACGGCGGGCATAGCGGTCCTCGAGCCAGGCGACCACGCGGTCGGCGATGAGCGGGTCGCGGCGCACGCCGCAGTCGGCCACGCCGGCGCCGTGCGGCTCGGGGCCGACCCAGCCCGAGAAGCCGAAGGGGTCGAGGGGGTCGGCGTCGAGGTAGGCCCGCACGCCCTCGGGGATCGGCTCGCCGGCATCGGTGTTGGTGGCGATGCGCTCGCCGTCCCCGTCGAACAGGTCGGCGTGGCTGATGTGCCACTTCCCGTCGTAGTGGGTGTCGTAGCCGGCGGCGCGGAACCAGTGCCCGAGGGTCGGGACCTCGCCCTCGCGCAGCCAGCGCATGCGCGAGTCGTCGGCCTGCTTGCCCAGGCCGTCGGTCTGGGTGACGCCGTGGACGTCGGGGTACTGACCCGTGAAGAGCGTGGGCCGGCTCGGCACGCAGGCCAGCGACCCGGTGTAGTGGCGGCGGAAGCTCACCCCGTGCTCGTCGAACCAGCGCCGGCCGGCCAGGGCCTCGTCCCGCCAGGCCAGGAGCTCGGGTGACTCGTAGGGCGGGACCGCCCGCTCCTCGTCGGTGAGGATGACGACGACGTCGGGGCGCCCGTCGGCGGCGCCCACGGGGCCGGGGGCCGTGCCGTTGGTGGTCGCGGTGCCGTTGCCGCCTGCGTGCTCGCTCATGCGTCGGCCCTCCCGGGGGCGGTGTGGTCGTGGGCGGCGAGGCCCTGCACGAGGTCGTCGGCGGCCTTGCCGAGGACCCGCCCGAGGATGCGCTGGCCGATGCGGCCCCGCGGCCCACCGAGGGGCTCGATGGTCGTGGTGAAGGTCACCGCGGTGGCGCCGGCGTCACCGGCCGCGGCGGCGAGGTCCCAGCGGTTGGTCACCGTGCGGGCCAGTGGCGGCAGGCCGTCCAGGGTGTAGGCGAGCGTGCTGGGCGCCTCCCAGACCGTGACCGTCTCGATGAGCACGATCCGGCCCGCCTGCACCCGCCGGGCGGTCCCGACCCCCTCGGTCGCCTCGGTGGTCGACGACGAGTGGTCGACGTTGCCGGCCCACTCGCTGATGGCGTCGAAGTCGGCCAACGTGGCCCAGACCGCTTCGGGGGGCGCGCCGATGGTGGCGACCCGCTGCAGGGACACGTCGTTCATGTGGCACAGGCTACGCCACAACTGTCGGGGATGGCCCGGGGCCTCGCCGAGCCGTCCCTCGGGGCCGGCGCCGGGCGCCGGTCAGTCGGGCTGGGTCACCCGCCGGCCGGTGATGGCGGTCGCGGTGATGGTGAGCCAGTTGTCCTTCTCGCCCGCCGCCCACGGGCGCAGCGGCAGATTGGCCAGGCGGTTCCGGTGCGCCTCGCTGACGACCTCCTCGGCCCGGCCGGTGACGAGCACGCTCCAGCCCTCGTGGCGCTCGATGTCGAACTCGTCGATCTCGAACGCCACAGACATCTCGCGCACCGCGGCGTCGAACTTGGTGCCGGGCGCCGTGCGGAAGACCACCGCCTCGCCGTCCATGGCGTAGTTCACCGGGAAGATGAGCGGGCGGGCAGCCGAGACCACCGCCAGGCGGCCCACCTGCTGGCCCCGCAGGCGGACGAGGCACTCCTCCCGGCTCAGTCGCTCCAGCCCCGTGCGGTCGTCGATGAGCTGCATGGCGCGATCGTGGTCGCGATGGCCGGGCCCGGCCAGGGTCGTTGGTCCCGAGCGGGACCACCCACCCGGGGTGACCGCTGCGGGCGCGGTCCGGCGCCAGCCGTCGGGCGTCGGGCGTCGGGCGTCAGGGTCGCCGCAGGGCGGCGTCGATCGTCGTCGTGGCCGCGCCGGCGATCGTGATCGGCGAGGCGCCGGCGTAGGAGGGGGCGTTGTTCCAGAACTCCTGGCTGCGGCCGCCCACCGGATCGAGGAACGTGGCCCGGTAGGTGCCGGCGGGCAGGCCGGTGATGGCGTAGGTGCCCGCCCCCGAGGTCACGGCGCCCCCGGCGACGCCGGCCGGCCCGATGGCCACGGCCCAGGCGTCCGCGAGCGGCGCGCCCGACGGGTCGTCGGTGAGGGTGCCCGCCATCGTCCCGGCGTTGCGGTCGAGCGCGGCGTCGACCTCGCCGGGCGCGGTCGCGGTCCGGGCCGACGCGATCCCCGAGTAGGGCTGGTCGTCGTACCACTCCTGGTGGTGGCGACCGGCCCCGTCGAGGAACACGAGCTTGTAGCCGCCGGCGGGGAGCGCCAGCGTGTAGTCGCCCCGGGCGTCGGTGGTCGTGGCCCGGACGAAGCCGTAGTCGGCGGCCCGCATGGCGATCACCGACACGCCCTCGAGGGGCAGGTCGGTGCCGGCCTCGGTCACCCGGCCCGAGATCGACGAACCGGTGCCCGCGGTGGCCTGTGCCGGCGGCGAGCCGTCGGCCGTGGTGGTACCGCCGCCGGCGACGTTCGCCTTCACGGCGCCGCCGGCGTTCGGCGAGTCGCCGAGGAACTCGGGGGCGTGGGCGCCGGTGCGGTCGAGGAACATCACGAAGTGGTTGCCGGCGGCGAGGTCGGGCAGGGTGAAGCGACCGTCCGCCGCGGCGGTGGTCATCGTCTCGGGGGCGCCCGTGCGCCCGTCGAGGGCGAGCACCCACGCCCCGGCGACGGGGGTGGTGGTGCCCTGCTCGGTCACCGTGCCGGTCACGGCGCCGCGGGTCGGTGAGAGCGCCGGGTCGGCATCGGTCATCGCCCCGGCGTTCACCGCGACCGGCGTCGGCGGCCCGGAGAAGCCGGCGGCGTGGCGCCCGCTGGGGTCGAGGCCGTAGACGAAGTAGCGGCCGACGGGGACGCTGGCGCGGAAGTCGCCGTTGGCGTCCGCCACGGCGCCGGCGGCGATGGTGAAGTCGGCCTGGCGCAGCACGGCGACCCAGGCCCCCGCGAGCGGGGACCCACCGCCCGCCTCCGTCACCGTGCCGGACACGCCGGTCGACTGGGCCGTGGCGACGGTGACCTGGACCGGCGTCGAGGTCACGGCCGCGGTCTCGTTCGAGTCCGCGGTGGCGGTGTTGGTGACCGACGGCACGTCCGCGACCGTCGTGGTGACCACACAGTCGTAGGTCACCCGGGCGCCCACGGCGAGGGTGCCGGGTGAGCCCGCGCACCCCGGCGCCCGGGCGTCGGTCACGGTGACCCCGGTGAGGGGGACGTCGCCGGTGTTGGACGCCGTGACGTGGAAGTGGATCGGCGAGCCAGCGACCACGCCCGTCTCGTCGGCCCGGGTGGACACGGCCAGGCCGGGTCGGGCGACGGTCGTGGTGGCGACGGTGACGGCGGGGTCGGCGGGCACGCACGGCATGGGCAGGTCGTTCCAGTTGACCGTGCCGATCAGGAACCCGAAGTCCCGGTTCCACTTGACCACGAGGTTGGACGACGTCGGGGGGTTCCAGGTGATGGTGGCGCCGGGCGCCGCGGTCACCGTCGGGTCGAGGCCGATGGTCGGCATGGCCACCGGCACCCACACCCCCGCCGAGGTCTCCACCTCGGCCACGGGCGAGGCCACCTCGGTGTTGATGCGGACGCGCGAGCCGGTGACCGGGCTCTGCACGTGCACGACGATGTTCGAACCCGACCGGGTGGCCGTGACGTAGTTGCGGTCCGGCGACTCGACCGGGTTGGCGGTGGCGGGGTCGAGGCCGGCGGGGATCGGGATGGTGATGTCGAGGGTCTTCACGTAGAAGGTGCCGTAGCTGACCCCGAGGTCGTTCGGCGGGAAGCTCATCTCCGGGAACGGCATGAGCAGCTCGACGTGGGTCGGACGTCCGGAGATCGCCGGGTCGGTGTCCACGACGTGGAAGTTCGAGTTGCTGACGATCGGGTCGGGGATCTCGTTGTTCAGGTTGGCGAAGAGCCCCGCGGTGATCCCGGTGTCGGGCCGGTCGCAGTTGATGGTGAACGAGGCCTGGGCGTCGTCGCGGGCCCGGGGGGCGGCACCGGCCCCCGGCGCGGCCGTCACCAGCACGGCGGTCGCCACCGCGGCCACCGCGGCGATCGTCCACGCCCTGGTCCGGCTCCCTCGCCCCATCGCGCTCCCCCGCTCATCCGGGCCTCCCGCAGTACCGGACGCCCGGACGATACACCCCTGTACACCGTGTGTCGGACCGACCGGTGCGGCGGCGGGCACCCGGCCCCCTGGGGTGGCGACGGGGCCTCCACGTACACTCGCCGCCGGGCGCGGCGGGGGTCGCTGGCGCCCACCACGGAGGTCCTTCCATGTCCGACCTGGTCACCGACGCCCGCGCCGAGCTGGTCGAGCGCCTCACCAAGCGGGTCACCGTCGCCGGCGACGCCCGCGACGAGATCGAGGTCATCGCCCCCTTCACCGGCGAGCTCCTCGGCCGCACCCGGGCCGGCACCGAGGACGACATCGACGAGGCCGTGCGCCGGGCGCGGGCCGCCCAGCCGGCGTGGGCCGCCCGCCCCTGGAAGGAGCGCGCCCGGGTCCTGCTGGCCTTCCACGACCTGGTGCTCGACCGCCAGGACGAGATCCTCGACCTCATCCAGCTCGAGTCCGGCAAGGCCCGGCGCCACGCGTTCGAAGAGGTCCTCGACGCCGCCCTGACCTCCCGCTACTACGCGTTCCACGGCAGGGCCCACCTGGCGCCCAAGCGCCGTCGCGGTGCCCTGCCGGCGCTGACCCGCACCACCGAGCTCCACCACCCCAAGGGCGTGATCGGCTTCATCACGCCGTGGAACTACCCCCTCGTCCTCGGCATCGCCGACGCGCTCCCGGCCCTGCTGGCGGGCAACGCCTGCGTCATCAAGCCCGATCGCCAGACCCCCTTCTCCGCCCTCTGGGCGGTCGAGGCCCTGATCGAGTGCGGGCTCCCCGAGGAGGTCGTGCAGGTGGTGACCGGGCAGGGGTCGTCGCTCGGCAGCCCGCTGATCCAGCGGGTCGACTACGTGATGTTCACCGGCAGCACCGCCACCGGGAAGCTCATCGCGGCCGAGGCCGCCGGCCGCCTCATCGGCTCGTCGATGGAGCTCGGCGGCAAGAACGCCATGCTCGTGCTCGACGACGCCGACCTCGACAAGACGGTCGAGGGCGCGGTCCGTGCCTGCTTCTCCAATGGCGGCCAGCTGTGCATCTCCATGGAGCGCCTCTTCGTGCAGGACGGGATCCACGACGAGTTCGTGCGCCGCCTCGCCGAGCGGGTGCGCTCGATGGACCTCGGCGCCACGCTCGACTGGGGGCCGGAGATGGGCTCGCTGGTCTCGCAGAAGCAGCTCGACACCGTCGTCGAACACGTCGACGGCGCGGTGGCGGCCGGCGCCGAGGTGCTCGCCGGTGGCACCCACCGCCCCGACCTCGGGCCCTACTTCTACGAGCCCACCCTGCTGACCGGTGTCACCGAGGACATGGCCGTGTGCCGCAGCGAGACCTTCGGCCCGGTCGTCTCCACCTACCGGTTCTCGACCGTCGACGAGGCCGTCGCCCGGGCCAACGACTCGGACTACGGCCTCAACGCCAGCGTGTGGACGAAGAACACGCGGCGGGGCCGCGACGTCGCCGCCCGCCTGCAGTCGGGCACGGTCAACGTGAACGAGGCCTACGCCGCGGCGTGGGGCTCGCTCGACGCTCCCATGGGCGGCTTCAAGGAGTCGGGCCTCGGTCGGCGCCATGGCCGAGAGGGCATCGCGAAGTACACCGATGCCCAGACCGTGGCGGTCCAGCACCTCGTCCCCATCGCCCCGTTCGCCGGCCTCTCGGTCGAGAAGTGGGCCGGGTTGATGACCAAGGCCCTCCGCCTCCTCAAGCACGTCCCCGGCCTCCGGTAGCGGTGCGGGCCCCCTCGCCGCCGGCACCGGCGCGGGCGAAATCATTGGAGCCGGGCACGCCCGGCCTGCTCGGATGAGGCGATGACGACGGCACTGCCCGAGGGGTGCACGTGGCGGCGGCCCGGCGCGGCCGAGGACGAGGCGCCGGCGGTGTTCGCGCTCGTCGCCGCCTGCAACGAAGCGGTCATCGGGATCGCCGACTGGACCCTCGACGACGCGGTCGAGCAGCTCGGCGAGCCCGGCTTCGACGCCGAGCGGGGCGCCTGGCTCGTCCACGACGGTGCGGGTGCCCTGGTCGGGTTCGGCTGCCTCCGACCCGAGGGCGCCGGCCAGGTGGGCGCCGAGGTCTTCGCCACCGACGACCGCGTCGCGCGGTGGCTCCTCGCCGCGCTCGCCGAGCGGGCCGACGAGGTGGCCCGGGCGGAGGGTGCCCCCGCCGCGACGATCGACGTCGGCGTCTACCGGGAGGACGCCGAGCGGCAGGCGCTGCTCACGGCGCACGGCTTCACGGTCGCCACCGTGTTCCACCGCATGCGCATCGACCACGACGACGCGACGCCGAGGGCGGCCCCCGTCCCCCCGCCCGGCGTCGCCGTCCGTCGGGGCCCCGGCGACGAGTCGTTCCGCCGCACCGTCCACCGGGTCCGGGAGGTCTCGTTCGCCGAGCACTTCGGTCACGTCGACCAGCCCTACGAGCGCTGGGTCGAGCAGGTCGAGTCCTCGCCGGTCCGCCACTGGGACGACCTCTGGCTGGCCGAGGTCGACGGCGAGCCGGCGGCGATGCTCCACGCCCACGACGGGTTCGTGGCCGACGAGGGGTGCGGCTACGTCGGCCACGTCGGGGTGCTCCCCGCCTTCCGGGGCCGGGGCCTGGCCCAGCACCTCCTGCGCACCGCCTTCGCGGCGGACGCCGCCCGGGCTCGGGCCGGCACCCTGCTGCACGTCGACACCAACAACCCCACGCCGGCGCTCGACCTCTACCTCGGCCTCGGCATGCGCCCCGTGCTGGTCATCGACCTCTGGCGGCGCCCGGGGGCGTGACCCGCGCGCGTCAGCGGCGGGGGTCGAGGTGCGTGCGGTAGTCGGACAGCCACGGGCCCACCGCTGCGGTCGCCCGCCGGGCCCGGGCCAGTTGGCTGCGGGCCGCGACCACGGGACGGCGGGCGTCGACACCGGCGGCGTAGGGCGAGTTGGCCAGGATGAAGCGGCGCACCAGCGGCGCCGCCGCCCGGATGGCGGCCAAGCGGGGGCCGAGCAGCACGCGGATGTCGTCGAGGTAGTCCGAGTAGTACCGCTGCTGGTAGCCGAGCAGGGCCTGGCTCTCGTCGGTGTCGAGCCAGTCGGTGTAGAAGCGGCGGTCCCCGAAGGCGTCGGCGGGCAGCGGCGCCACGCCCATGACCGCCAGGCTCTCGTTGAGCCAGTCGCGGTACCGGGCCCGCTTGTCGGCGCCGCCGGCGACGTTCAGCACCTTCCCGACGACCGCGTCGTTGCCGACCGTGCCCGCCAGCGCCGCGGCCACGTCCCGCGGGTGGGTGAACTCGACGCGGGTCTCGGGGTGCAGCTCGAACACGAAGGGGATGATCGGCACGAGGGCCACGGGCGGGGTCATGCCGAGGCGGAAGACCGTCCAGCGCAACCCCGACGCCCGCAGCAGGGCCTCGCACTCGACCTTCTGGCGCGAGTAGGTGTCCTCGGGGTGGACCGCCTCGTCGACCCGCCGGGGACCCGTCGCCTCGGCGTTGCGCCCGTAGACCTGGGCGGTCGAGGTGAAGGTGACCCCGGGCGGCGTGGCGGCCGCCGAGGCGGCGTCGAGGAGCGTGCGCATGCCGCCGACGTTCACGGCGTAGGCGGTGAGCTGGTCGGCGTCGGTCGCCGGTGGGATGACCGCGGCCAGGTGGAGCACGTGGTCGACGCCGCCGAGGGCCCGGCTGAGCAGGTCGCGGTCGGTGATCGAGCCCCAACACCGGTCGACCCGGGCGCTGAACCCGGCCGCGACCGCCCGGTTGGCCCTGGTGGGCAGGTCGAGGGCGCGCACCCGCAGCCCGCGGTCGACGAGCTCCGCGACGGTCGCGGCGCCGACGTTCCCGCACGCTCCCGTGACCAGGACGAGGGGCCTCACGGGAGCGCCTCCACCAGGGCGGCGGCGGCACCGGCGAACGCGTCCAGGGTGATGGCCACGTCCTCGTCGGTGTGGGCCGCCGACACGAAGCACTTCTCGTGGGCCCGCAGGACGCCTCGCTCGAGGAGCAGGTCGGTGAGCACGATGTTGGCGAACGCGTCGGCGGCGAGCGACGAGCGGTGGTCGACGACGGGCTGGTCGGCGAACCAGGTGTGGAACGCCGACGGCTCGCCCAGCACCTGGACCGGCCGGCCGGCGTCGGCGAAGGCCGCCCCGATCCCGTCCATCAGGGCACGGCCCGTCGCCTCCAGCCCCTCGTAGAAGCCCGGCCGCCGCAGCTCGGCGATCACCGCGAGGGCGACGTGCATCGCCAGCGGGTTCGACGAGTAGGTGCCCGTCTGCATCGTGAAGGCCTCGCCCGAGAGGCGCCGCATCGGGTCGGCCAGCTCGAGCAGGTCGGCCCGCCCGCAGATGGCGGCGAAGGGCAGGCCCCCGGAGATCGTCTTGCCGATGGCGCACAGGTCGGGGACGACGCCGTAGCGCTCCTGGCCGCCGCCGAGGGCGAGGCGGAAGCCGGTGACCACCTCGTCGAAGACCAGCACCGCGCCGGCGGCGGCGCACGCCCGCTGCACGCCGGCGAGGAAGCCGGGGGCGGGCACGAAGGTCCGCTGCATGGGCTCGACGATGACCGCCGCGAGCTCGTCGGCGTGCTCGCCGATGATCGCCTCGGTCGCGGCCAGGTCGTTGTACGGCGCCACCAGCACCTCGCCCACCACCGCGGCGGGGATGCCGCCCGTGTCGGCGACCGCCTGCGGGAACGGGGGCGGGTCCCAGCGCCACTGGGTGCTGACCATGGCGTAGTCGTGCATGCCGTGGAAGGCGCCCTCGAACTTGAGCACCTTGTCCCGGCCGGTGGCCGCCCGGGCGAGGCGCAGCGCGAAGAACGTGGCCTCCGAGCCGGTCGAGTGGAACGACACCTTCTCGGCGCACGGCACGGTCTCGCACAGCACCTCGGCCAGCTCGACCGCGGCGGCCGACAGCACGAGGTGCGACGTCCCGCCCGCGGCCGCCCGGCCCAACGCCTCGAGCACCGCCGGGTGGGCGTGGCCGAGCACGTGCGGGCCCGAGCCGAGCAGGAAGTCGACGTATTCGTTGCCGCTGTGGTCCCACAACCGGCTGCCCTGGGCCCGGTCGACCACGAACTTGCGGGCGTCGTCGAGCGACGGCCCCCGGGTGCCCTCGGGGAAGAACCGGGCTGCGGCGGCCACCAGCGCCGCCTCCTCCTCGGACTGCGGCCGCCGCGGCACCAGCCCGCTCACGGAGCGCTCCCGATCACGAGGCCCCGCCGGCGAGGTCGGGGAAGAAGGCGTCGACGTAGTCGGCGAAGCGCTCCCGGATGGCACCGGCGCTGAGGCCGAAGTCGTCCTTGCCGTAGGTGTGCTCGCCGAACTTCCCCGGCGGGTTGTCCGCCTGCCACGCCGCCATCGTCCGCTCCGCCTCGGCCGAGAAGGGCTCGTCGAAGCGCTCGTAGACCGCGGCGACCGTCCCCATCGGGTCGGCGAGCAGGTCGTCGAACCAGACGTCGTGGAACTGGTGCTCGCGCCCCTCGCGGGCGGCCAGGCCGCGGCTCATGGCCTCGGCCCACACCTCCAGCTGGTGGTGGGCGAACTGCCCGCGGTCGGGCGGGTGCTCCTGCAGGGTGCGGAAGCCCTCGCAGAGCCCGACGTAGGAGGCGATCACCTGGGCCGGGTCGCGGTGCGTCCAGACGATGCAGGCGTCGGGGTAGACCTCGAGCAGGGCGTCGATGTGGCGCATGTGGACCGGGTACTTGAGCAGCCAGCGGGTGCCCACGTCGTAGGAGCCCACCAGCTGCACGAGCTGCTTGTGGCGCCGGTACGAGGCGGCGTGGTGGTGGGTCCGGTACCACTCGGCGTAGGTGGGCACGGTGCTGGCCACCTCGAAGTAGTCGTCGGTGAAGCTCTGGGCCAGGAAGTGGCGGCACTCCTCGGGGCCCGGCGCGGTCATGTGGTGGATGGCCTCGAGCTTCTCGCCGCCCAGGTAGATCATGCGCAGCTCCGACTCGGCCGCCCGGAAGTCGTACGCCGCCTCCCACGAGTGGCGGGGCGGGCGGGGCTGGGGGTGGGTCGCCAGCCAGTAGGGCAGGCACTGGGTGTCGGGGTTCGACCCCATCAGGTAGTGCAGGGCGGTGCTGCCGGTGCGGACCAGGCCGGTGATGACGATGGGTCGCTCGATGAGCACCTCGAGGGCCTCGGGCCGGAGGTGCCACCACCGCTCGGCCCGCAGGCGGCCCCGCAGGATGTTGACGAGGAAGTACTCGGCCATGACCCGGCCGGCGCGCGTGAAGCGGGCCTCGTGGTCGTAGCTGTCGAGGAGGATGCGGAGCGGCTCCAGGTAGGCGGGGTCGCCGAAGTCGTCGGCACCGCCCTCGCAGGCGCTGGCCCGCTCGTGGAGCTCCTGCTCGCGGTCGGCCCACCGCGGGATCGTGCCGAGCACCGCCATGGCCGCCGAGTGTAGGAGTGCGCCATCGCGCGGGCGGTCGGCTTGACTGGCCCCATGCCGGCGAGCCCCGCCCCGCACCTGCCGATCCACCCCGACGCCCCCGACTGGTTCCGCCGTGCCCTGGCCGTGCCGTTCGAGGACCGCACCGTCGAGGTGGAGGGCGCCGCCATCCACTACCTGGCCTGGGGCGAGCCCGGCCGGCGGGGCCTGGTGTTCGTGCACGGCGGCGGCGCGCACGCCCACTGGTGGACCCACGTGGCGGCCACGTTCGCCAAGCGCTACCGGGTGCTGGCCCTCGACCTGTCGGGCCACGGCGACAGCGGCCACCGCGACGCGTACGCCCTCGAGCAGTGGACCCACGAGGTCATGGCCGTCGCCGACGACGGCGGCATCGCCGGCCCGCCCGTGGTCGTCGGCCACTCGATGGGCGGCTTCGTCACCATCGCCACCGCCTCGCTGCACCCCGACCGGGTCGCCGGCGTGGTCATCTGCGACAGCCCGGTCACCGAGCCCGACCCCGAGATCGCCTCGTTCCGCCTCCAGGAGGCCTTCGGCCGGCCCCGCACCTACGCAGACGTCGACGAGGCCCTCGCCCGCTTCCGCACCGTGCCCGCCCAGGAGCACTACCTCGACTACGTGATGGACCACGTCGGACGGCGCTCGCTGAAGCCCGCCGAGGGGGGCTTCCAGTGGAAGTTCGACCGGCGCATCTTCGCCCAATTCGACCAGGGCATGCGCTCCATCGCCCTGCCCTACCTGACCTCGCTCACCTGCCGCTTCGCGCTGCTGCGCTCCGAGAACGGGCTCGTCACCGAGGACATCGGCCGCTCGATGTACGACAAGCTCGGCCGGGTGGCACCGGTGATCGAGCTACCCGAGGCGGGCCACCACGCGATGCTCGACCAGCCGCTGCTCGTGCTCACCGCGCTGCGCACCCTGCTGGCCGACTGGGACCACTCCGAGCCTCTGCACCGCCCGGCGCCCTGAGGGCCGGGCACCGGTGGCTCAGGCCGCCGGCGCCACCACCGCCGGCGTGGCCTCGAGCAGCGCCAGCGTGGCCCGCTCGGCCCGCCGGTACCACGTGGTCCGCCGCGCCGACCGCCAGTGCGCGTCGAGGGTGCCGGCCTGGTGGGCGGCGGGCACGGCCGGGTGCACGTAGCAGGACCGGCACACCGCACGCGTGTTGCCGAGGCGCTCGGCGGCCTCGTCGACCGCGGCCAGCACCTGGGCCTCGCGCTCCCGGTCGGCGTCGGCGGGATCGGCCGTCGCCAGCGCCTCCAGCACGGACACGGTCGCGCCCCAGGTCCGGAAGTCCTTGGCCGAGATGTCCGCCCCGCCGGCCAGCTCGCGCAGGCGGTCGTTCACGTCACCGGAGCTGACGGCCACCGGCCCGGACGCGCCCTCGTAGGCGAAGAGGGTCTTGCCGCCGAGCTCGTGGCAGCGCCGCACCGCCCGGGCGACCCGGGCGTCCGAGACCGCGATCTCGTGCTCGATGCCGCCCTTGCCGACGAAGTCGAAGGTGACCGAGCGCCGGCCGACCAGCACGTGCTCGTGCCGGAGGGTGGTGAGACCGTAGCTCTCGTTGTCCTCCGCGTACTCCGGGTTGCCCACCCGGATCAGCGTCTCGTCGAGGAGCCGCAGCACGAGTCCGAGCACCTTGTCGCGGTCGAGCTCGGGCCGCCGGGTGTCCTCCTCGACCTGGCGGCGGATGGCCTCGAGGTGCACGCCGAAGGCGAGCAGCCGGTCGTACTTGTCGGCGTCGCGGATCGCCCGCCAGCGGGGGTGGTAGCGGTACTGCTTGCGCCCCCGGGCGTCGCGGCCGGTGGCCTGGAGGTGACCGTTCGGGTCGCGGCAGATCCACACGTCCGTCCACGCCGGCGGGATGGCGAGGGCGGCGATGCGCTCGCGCACCCGGGCCGAGGTGACGGCCTGGCCGGCCGGGTCGACGTAGCTGAAGCCCCGCCCCCGGCGCACCCGCCGCAGGCCCGGCGCCGCGTCCGACACGTAGTGGAGGCCGGCGTCCTCCGCCGCCGC
This sequence comes from Acidimicrobiales bacterium, assembly GCA_041908445.1. GTDB lineage: Bacteria > Actinomycetota > Acidimicrobiia > Acidimicrobiales > DATDAH01 > JAEUJM01. The sequence continues at coordinate 191,838 of JAYRFK010000052.1, forward strand.
TTCGAGCTCCGTCGGCTCCCGCATCGCGGCGCCCCTTTCCCCGTGGCGGGCCGAACAGACCGGTCATTTGCCGAGGGGCCCGGGTAGGGATCCCGTCGCCGGGGGGCGGGGCCGGCAGCATCCGGACGGCGAACCGACGCCCGCCATCCGAGACCCGTTCCCACGAATCCGGAGCTCGGAGGAGACCCATGGCTCGAACCGCCCACTCGGAGCAGCGACTCCACTCGGAGCAGCGACTCCACTCGGAGCAGCGACTCCACTCGGAGCAGCGACTCCACAAGGACATCGCCCGCGACGCCGGCTTCGGCTCGTTCTCGGCCCTCAGCGTCCTCGCCGGCGTCGTGTGCGCCTACGGCACGTTCGCAGTGGTCGCCGCGGTCGCCGGTGCCGTCACCGACGCACTCGGCATCACGGCCGACTTCCGCACCGACGACTGGACGAGCAACGCCACCGGCGCCGCCGCCGTCACCGCCGTCGTGCTGTTCGTGGCCTACCTGTTCGGCGGCTACGTGGCGGGCCGCATGGCCCGCCGGGCCGCGGTGCTGCACGGCCTCGCCGTGTTCGTGACCAGCCTCGTGCTGGGTGCCATCGCCGGCGGCCTCGTCACCGCGCTCGCGGACAACGCCGACATCGAGCAGAACCTCCGCAGCATCGGCATCCCGACCACGACGGACCAGGTGAACGAGGTGGCCATCGCCGGCGCCCTCGTCTCGCTCGCCGCCATCCTGCTCGGCTCGCTCCTCGGCTCGTGGCTGGGCGAGCGCTGGCACTCCAAGCTCGCCCGCCGGGCGGTCGACCCGGCCTACGGGCCCCAGGCCGACGCCTGGGACCGGGCCGCCGCCGCCGAGTACGACGCCCATCGCCGTGCCGAGCGCGACCGGGCCCTGCAGGCCATCACCCCCGCGGGTGACCGGGACGGCCACGACGACCTCGACCTGCGCGACCGTCCCGTCGTCGCCGGCGGCGAGGCCGACCGGCCCCGGTACACGGCCGAGGAGTGGGCGGCCCGCCAGCGCAGCGGCACCCGGCCCTTCTGATCCCGAGCATCCCTGATCCCGAGCATCCCGACCCGAACCGCGAACCGCACACCAGGAGACACCATGAGCTACGACACGATGACCGGCAACGGCCGGACGACCACCAGCGACCAGGGTCCACCCGCCACCGAGCAGGCCCGGGAGGCGGCCCGGACCGCCGCCGAGCAGGGCCGGGCCGTGGCCGGCACCGCCACCGACCACGCCAAGGAGCTGACGGGCGAGGCCCGCGAGCAGCTCCAGACGGTCGCCGGCGAGGCCCGTGACCAGGCCCGCCGAGCGCTCAGCACGACCACCGACGAGCTCGAGACCCAGCTCGACGAGCGCCTGGGCGACGCCGCCGCCATGGCACGCAGCCGGGCCGACGAGCTCCGGGCCCTCGCCGAGGGCCGCCCCGAGGACGCCGGGACCACCCGGGACCTCGCCATGAAGGCCAGCCAGCGGCTCGACGCCATGGCCGACCGGGTCGACGACCTGGGCGTCCGCGGCGTGGTCGAGGAGGTGTCCGAGTTCGCCCGGCGCCGCCCGCTGCTCTTCCTCGCCGGCGCCGCCGGCGCCGGCCTCGTGGTCGGCCGCCTGGCCCGAGTCACCAAGGACAGCGTGGCCGTGGCCCAGGCCCGGCAGGCCGCGACCGGCTCGACGGGCTCGATGGGGACCGGCGTGCACGACCTCGGGAGCGCGCCGTCGTACCCGGTCGGGAGCGCGGCGATCACGCCGACCGCGCCCGTCGCCCCCCTGGGTGCCCCGGTGCCGCCCGCGCCGCCCACCCCCCCGCCGCCGTCTCTCCCGCCGCAGGGCCCGATGGGCACCGGCGCCGGCGGCCAGGGGTTCTGATGGCCTCGCCGACCACCGACCGGGCGACGCTCGACGGGAACGGGCAGCGCAGCCTGCCCGAGCTCGTGGGCGACATGACCCAGGACCTCTCGACGCTCCTGCGCAAGGAGGTCGAGCTGGCCCGTGAGGAGATCAAGGTCGAGGTGCGCAAGGCCGCCCGGGCCGGGGGCGGCTTCGGCGCCGCCGCCTACGCGGGCGTCCTCGCCGGCGTCGGCCTGGTGATGACCCTCGGCTTCCTGCTCGACGAGGTGCTGCCGACCTGGGTCGCCTTCCTCATCGTGACCCTCCTCCTGGCTGCCGGCGCCGCCGTGGCGTTCCTCGCCGGGAAGAAGCAGCTCCAGACCATCGAACCGGTGCCGGAGCAGACCATCGAGACCCTCAAGGAGGACAAGCAGTGGCTGAGCGAACAGCGGAACTGAGGCGGGACATCGAGATGACCCGTGAGCGGATGAGCACCACGCTCGACGAGATCGGTGACCGGGTCAGCCCGGGCCGGGTCGTCGAGCGGCGGGTGGACCGCATGAAGACGTCCGTGTCCCGTGCGGGCTCGCGCCTCATGGGCACGCCCCAGCGGGCCGCGGGCAGCGTCCGGGAGTCGGCCGGCAGCGCCGCCGGCTCGGTGTCGGACGCGGCCTCGTCCGCCGCCGACTCGGTGTCGCACGCCGCGTCCACGGCCGCCCATTCGGTCGCCGAGGCGCCGGGCCGCATCGGCCACGGCGTGGAGGCGGGCACCCAGGGCAACCCCCTCGCCGCCGGCGCGGTGGCCTTCGGGATCGGGCTGCTCGCCGGCTCGATGGCGCCGGCGACCCGGGCCGAGGCCACCGTGGTCGACCAGCTGAACGGGCCCGTCGTCGAGCCGCTGCAGCAGGCGGTCAAGGAGGTCGGCCAGGACGTCGCCCAGACCGCCCAGGAGCAGGCCAGGCAGGTGGCGGGCTCGACCGCTGAGTCCGCCCGGGACGCGGCCGAGGAGGTCAAGGGCCACGCCACCGAGGCGGCCCAGGACGTCCGCGAGCAGGCCACCCGGGCCGGCAGCGAGGTGGCCGACCAGGCCCCGTCGGGGCCCAGCGCCCCGAGCGACCCGACCGGGTCCCCACCGCCCCTGATCTGATCCCCCGAGGATCAGCGCCAGGATCGGGCCGTCCCCTCCGGGGGGCGGCCCGATCCGCGTCCCGGCGCCGCTCGCGACCCTCACCTCGACGGACTCGGATCGAGGTGATGTTACGGATTGACACTTTCTGCCAATCTGTGACGACGTGACCCCGCCGACAGGGGAGGGCTCGATGTTGGGGCGTGTCGAACGGACGCTCGACGAGACCGGGACGATGTTCGCCATCGCCGGCGAGGGGTTCCGGCGCACCTGGGACGTCAAGAGCTGGTGGCGCGAGTGGCTCCAGCAGTGCTGGTTCCTCGCCCGGGTCACGACCCTGCCCGTGATGCTCATCGCCATCCCCCTCGGGGCGACCATCTCGCTCCAGGTGGGCCAGCTCGCCCGCCAGCTGGGTGCCGGGTCGGCCACGGGGTCGGCGGTCGTGCTCGCCATCGTGCGCGAGGTGGCGCCGGTCGCCACCGCGCTGTTGATCTCCGGTGCCGGCGGCTCGGCCATGTCCTCGGACCTCGGCTCCCGCCGCATCCGCGACGAGCTCGCGGCCATGGAGGTGATGGGCGTCAACCCCATCTACCGGCTCGTCACCCCCCGGCTCTGGGCCTCGAGCACCGTGGGCGTCCTGCTCGTGTCGCTCGTGATCGTGGCCGGCGTCGGCGGCGGCTACTTCTTCAACGTCGTGCTCCAGGGCGTGACCCCCGGCGCCTACTTCGAGGGGGCCACCTCGCTGCTCCAGCTGAGCGACCTGCTCGCCTCGCTGTTCAAGGCGTGGATCTTCGGGTTCATCGCCGCCATGGTCGCCACCTACAAGGGGATGAACTGCGAGACGGGGCCGGCCGGCGTGGGCCGGGCCGTGAACCAGGCGGTGGTGCTCACCTTCCTCCTGATCTTCGCGGCGAACTACGTCATCACCACCCTCTACTTCGTCCTCGTCCCCGCCAAGGTCTGAGCCGGACGATGACCGCCCCCGCCGCCGCCGTCCGCAACCCGCTCGTGCTCGTCACGGGCGCCGTCCGCGGCACCCGCGACCTGTTCGCCGAGCTCGGCGGCCACCTCGTGTTCGACCTCCGGGTGCTGGGCCGGGTCGGCACCGACATCGTCGGCCGCCTCCGCTACCGCGGCGAGGTCGCCCGCCAGATCAGCGACATCGCGGTCGGCAGCGGCGCCTGGATCTTCGGCAGCGGCATGGTCTTCGTGGTCTTCACCATGTCGTTCTTCACCGGCACCGAGGTCGGCCTCCAGGGCTACAAGGGCCTCGAGCAGATCGGCGCCGAGGCCTTCACCGGCCTGGTGGGCAGCTTCGCCAACGTCCGCGAGGTGACCCCGCTGATCGCCGCCACCGCGCTGGCGGCCCAGGTCGGGGCCGGGTTCACCGCCGAGATCGGCGCCATGCGCATCAGCGACGAGCTCGACGCCCTCGAGGTCATGGCGGTGCCGCCGCTGTCCTACGTCGTGGCCACCCGGGTGGTGGCGACCCTGGTCGCGCTCACCCCCATCTACCTCGTCTCGCTGATCGCCAGCTTCTGGGCCACGAAGCTGGTCACGACCGTCTTCTACGGCCTCTCCCCGGGCGTCTACGACTACTACTTCCGGCTCTACCTGCCGCCGATCGACATCGTCTACAGCGTCATCAAGATGGTCGTGTTCACGATCGTCGTGACCCTGATCCACTGCTACTACGGCTACTACGCCACGGGTGGGCCGGCGGGCGTGGGCGTGGCCGTGGGCCGGGCCATCCGGGCGTCGATCGTCACCATCGTCCTCGTCAACCTGGTGCTCTCGCTGCTCTTCTGGGGCGACGGGAGCACCGTGACCCTGACCGGCTGAGGCGGCGGACGTGCTCGAGCGCATCAGCCGCAACCAGCAGGCCCTCGTCGGCCTCGTGTGCGCCGCGGTCCTCGCCCTGTCGGTGACGGTCGCGACCAAGGCGTCGTTCGGCGCCTACGACCCGGGCTACACGCTGACCGCCCGCTTCGCCGAGGCGGGCCAGAACCTCGACACCCAGTCCGACGTGAAGATCCGCGGCGTGAACGTCGGCCGGGTCACCGGCATCGACGTCGGTCGCGACGGCCGGGCCGTGGTCACCATGCGCATCGACCCGGGCACCGACGTGCCCCGGACGGCCGTGGCCGCCATCCGCCCCATCTCCATCTTCGGCCCCAAGTTCGTCGACCTCGTGCCGGGGGACGGCGAAGGGCGGGGCCCGTTCTACGGGGACGGCGACGAGATCGCCCACACCGCCACCGCGCTGGAGCTGAGCGACGTGCTGGCCCACGCCGACGCGCTCATGGCCGCGGTCGACCCGCAGGACCTCACCACCATCCTGCACACGTTCGCGGACGGCATCGACGGCCTCGACCAGCCGATGTCGCGCTCCATCGACGACGCCCGGACCCTGCTCGACGCCACCCTCGCCAGCACCGACGACCGCCACCGGCTGCTCGACGCCGCCGCCGCGCTGGCGGGCGAGCTCGCCGACGAGGGACCGACGATCCTGCGGCTGGCCGACGGCGTCCACCAGCCCACCGAGACCCTCGGCGAGCACCAGGACGAGCTGGCCGGGCTGCTCGACGGGACGTCGCGCCTCTCCCACGACCTCGCCGACGTGCTCGAGGCCAACCGGCCGACGCTGGGGCCGGCCACCCAGGCCGGCGCCGACCTGGCGAACCTCACCGCGGACGACCTGGCGGGCCTGGTCGCCTACCTGCGGTTCGTCTCGAACTACAGCGACGCCATCGGCAACGTCATCCGGATCCCCTCCGCCGACGGGGACTACCTCATGGCGACCCAGCAGTTCCTGTTGGGCTCCGACCCGTGCCGCGCCCTCGTCGTCGTGCCCGACTGCTCGCTGCCGACCGTCGACCCCGGCCCGCAGGTGACGGACGCGGGATGAGCCCGGTGCGCGCACGATGATCCGGACCGCGACGAAGTTCGCCGCGTTCGCCGCCCTCACGGTCGGCCTGACCGCGTTCATCGGGGCCCAGATCGCCAAGATCCAGCTCGGCGACACCTACCGCCTGTCCGCCACCTTCGACGACGTCACCGGGCTGAGCGACGGCGACGACGTGAAGGTCGCCGGGGTGAAGGTGGGCCAGGTCGCCGGGATCGACACCACCGAGGACGGCCGGGCCGAGGTCCGCCTCGAGATCGACGCCGACGTGACGGTGCCCACCGACACCGTCGCCGCCGTGCGGTGGCGGAACCTGCTCGGCCAGCGGGTCGTCTACCTGGAGCCCGGCCGGGCGGGCGAGCGCCTCGGCGACGGCGACCGGATCGACGACACCCGCTCGGTCGTCGACATCGGGGCGCTCGTCAACGAGCTCGGCGGGCTGGTGTCGGCCATCGACCCGGGCCAGCTCAACACGCTGATGACCGCGGTCAGCGAGGCCCTCGACGGGAACGAGGCCGCGGTCACCGACCTGCTCGACAGCGCCGGCGACCTGCTCACGACCCTCGCCGAGCGCCAGGGCACGATCGACCAGCTGCTCACCGATTTCGACACCGTCAGCCGCGCCCTGGCCGACCGTGACGACCAGATCGCCACCATGATCGACAACCTCGGCCGCCTGACCGAGACCTTCGCCGGCAACGAGGAGCTGCTCGGCTCGACCCTCACCGAGCTGGCGAGCTACTCCGGCTCGCTCGACCAGGTCCTGACCGCCAACCAGGGCGACCTCGAGGACCTCATCGCCAGCCTCGCCGAGGTGACCGACACCGTCGACGACAACATCGACGTGATCGGCGACCAGCTCGCCCACCTGCCGGGCGGGCTGTCGGCGCTGCACGAGGTCACGAACCGCGGCGAGTACATCGTCATCCAGGCGCTGTGCTTCGCGGTCGGCCCGCCGCCGTGCCCGACCCCGACGTCGCTGCCGGGCCTCACCGGGCCGACCACCGTGGCCGCCGGCCCGTCGGCGCTGTCGCAGCTCGGGCCGCTCGGCCCGAACGGCACGACCCCGCCCGAGACCCCGGCCGCCGCGGCGCTCGAGGGCCTCCTGCCGGGGGGTGGGTCGTGAGCGTGTGGGCGGCGGCCGGCCGCCTGGTCCCGGCGCGCCTCGCCGACATCCGCTTCACCGAGCTGAACCGGCGCTCGGTCGGCATCGTGGCCATCTCGGTGATCGTCGCCCTCTGCGTCGCCGCCTTCGCCGTCGGCTCCCTCGACCTGCTGGAGCACCGGTACACGGTGCGGGCGGTGTTCGAGGACGCCGCCGGGCTCAAGTCGGGGTCGCTCGTGCGGGTCGCCGGCGTGGACGTCGGCGAGGTCACCGGCCTGCACGCCGACCGCCGCCTCGGCCAGGTCGTGGTGACCTTCGAGGTCGACGACGACGTGCACCTCGGCCCCCGCACGACCGCGACGGTGGCCCTCGCCACCCTGCTCGGCGGCCAGTACATCCGGCTCGAGGACGTGGCGGGCACGCCCCGGCTGGACGACCGCCCCGAGGCCGACCGGCGGATCCCGCTCGAGCGCACCGCGATCCCCTTCTCGGTCAACGAGACCTTCAACGAGGCGACCGACGTCGTCGACGCCATCGACACCGACGCGGTCAACCACATGATCACCGAGTTCGCCGACATCGCCACCGACAGCGGGCCGCGGCTCGAGCGGGTGCTGTCGGCGCTCACCGACGTCTCCCGGGCCTTCAACCGCCGCCAGGCCACGATCCGCGACCTGCTCGACCAGAGCGAGACCCTCACCGCCACGCTGGCGGAGAAGGACCAGGCCATCGCCCAGCTCATCGAGGCGAGCAACGTGGTGCTCGACCAGATCTCGGACCGTCGCGCCGAGCTGGCCACGATCCTGGGCGACGGCTCGGACGCGGTCCGGCGCCTCGCCGAGATCGTGACGGACCGACGGGCCCAGCTCGAGGCCATCCTCGACGACCTCGACGTGGCCACCGACGCCGTGGCCGCCCACCAGGACGACATCGACACGATCCTCGCCTGGTCGGGACCCACCTACCAGCAGGTCTCGGCGATCGCCTCGCACGGCCCGTACATCGACGTGCTCCCCACCAGCCTCGGGCCCGACCCCATCGGCGCTCTCGCCCGCCTCTACCCGCAGCTCGGCCTCGGCCAGCCGGCGGCGGGCCTGCCGGTGGGCACCGCGCCGTCGACCGACGGGAGCACGCCGTGACGGCGCGGCAGGCTGCGACGGGTCGGCGGCGGGCGCACGGCGCGGTGCTGGCGCTGGCCGTGGTCGTCGCCCTCGTCAGCGGTGGCTGCGCCATCCCGGGACGGGGCGGCGGGGGCGAGGACGCGACCCACCTGACCGTGCTGTTCCGCCGGGCGGTCGCGGTCTACCCCGGCTCCAGCGTGCGGGTGCTCGGCCTGCCCGCCGGGACCATCGACGAGGTCGTGCCCGAGGGCGACCGGGTGCGGGTCGAGGTCACCGTCGACGGCGACGTCCCGGTGCCGGCCGACGTGCACGCCTCGGTCGTGCCCCTCTCGCTCATCGGCGAGCGCAGCGTCACACTCTTCCCCGCCTGGCAGGAGGGCGACGCCCGGGCCGAGGACGGCGCGGTGATCCCGGTCGAGCGCACCACGGTGCCCGCCGAGCCCGACGAGGCCCTCCAGGCCTTCACCGACCTGGCCCGCGGCCTCGACCCCGACGAGGTGGCCCGCCTGGTCCACGAGGGCGCCGAGGCGCTCGACGGCCGCGGCGACCTGCTCGGCGACGGCCTCGAGCAGATGGGCGACCTCTCCCAGCTGCTGGCCGACGAGGACGACTCCCTCGTGGCCGTCGCCGCCAACCTCGACGAGCTGGCGGCGACGCTGGGCGAGCGCGAAGGCCAGCTCGGCGACGTGATCGACTCGTTCGCGACCGCCTCCGGCGTGCTCGCCGACGAGCGCGAGGACATCCAGGCCCTGCTCGCCGGCCTCGGCCAGCTGGCCGAGCAGGGCGACCAGGTCGTGCGGTCGGCCCAGGACCACCTGCCCGAGGACCTGGCCCAGCTCGCCCGGGCCACCCGGGCGGTGCACACCAACCTCAACGCGGTGGCGCTGCTGGTCGACGCCCTCGACCGCAACTCCCGCGGCCTCATCGGCGCCTACGACCCCGAGCTCGGCGTCCTCGTCCAGCGCATCAACCTCACGCCGATCACCGCCGAGGCGCTCCGCCCGCTGTTCCTGGCCCTCGGCCTCCAGCTCCAGCCGCCGTGCGTCCCCCAGCCGGGGGTGACGTGCCCGTGACCCCGACCCCCCGACGCGTGCGGGCGGCCCGCCTGGTGGCCGCCACCCTGGTCGTCGCCCTGCTCGCCGGCGGCTGCTCGCTGCGCACGGCGGGCTCCCCCAAGGGCGACCTCACCCTCACCGCCCGCTTCGACGACGTGCACAACCTGGTGGTGGGCCACTCGGTGAAGCTGGCCGACGTCACCGTCGGCACCGTGACCGGCGTCGACCTCGACGGCTACCGGGCGGTGGTGACGATGTCGATCGCCGACGGCCACCCCGTCCCCGACGGCACCACCGCGGTGCTGGCCAAGACCTCGCTCCTCGGCGAGCAGTACGTGGAGCTCCGGCTGCCCGACGGCTGGGCGCCGGGCGCGGCCGGGTCGGGCGGGACGGGCGGGGGCCTCCTGCACGACGGCGACGAGATCACCCGCACCACGACCGAGGCGGAGTTCGAGGAGGTGACCGAGCGGGCGGTCGAGTTCCTCGGCGCCGTCACCGCCCGGGACCTGCGCACCATCGTGGGCACCGGCGCCTCGGTGCTCGGCGGGCGCGGCGGCGATCTCCACGAGCTCATCGCCGACCTCTCGGCGGTCGTGGTCGACCTCGACTCCCAGCGCCGGCAGATCGCCGACACCATCGACAGCTTCGCCCGCCTCACCCACGACCTCGCCGCGAACGACGACCGGGTCGCCGGCCTCGTCGACGACCTGGCCAGCGCCTCGGTCACGCTCGCCGCCAACCGCGACCGCATGATCAGCGCCCTCGACGGCATCCGCGACATGAGCGCGGTCACCGTCGACGAGGTCTTCGCTCCCCACCTCGACGACCTCATCTCGACCCTGCACGACCTGGACCCGATCGTGGCCACGGTCGCCGGCCAGCGGCCGCTGATCGAGTCGCTCCTGCAGACCGTCGACCAGTTCCTCGTCCGCATCGCGAACAACGTGGCCGCCCGCGACACCGGCGCCGCCGCCCAGGCCCAGTACATCTGGACCCGCGGCGTGGCCACGCCGTCGGGCACCATCGGCGACGCGCCGACGCCGTCCCCCGAGCTTCCCGCTGTCGGGGCATCGGCCTCGTCCGCACCGGGCGCGCCCGGGTCCGGCCTCGACGACGTGACGGACCTGGTGCAGTCGATCCTCGGACTGCTCGGGGCGCTGCCCGGCGTCACCCTGCCGCCCGAGGTGTGCGACCAGCTCACCCACCTCACCCAGACCGTCGACGCCACCCTGGCCTTCGGCCTGGCCGCCCAGCTCCCCCAGGTCTGCCCCGCCGACGGGTCGACGGGCGGGTCCACGGGCCCGACGACCGGCAGCGGGCCGACCGTCACGGTGCCGCCGGTGCTCGGCGGCGGGTCGGGATCGAGAACCGGTGGCGGGTCGGGCGGCGGTGCGCCGCTCGGGCTGCCGGGGGTGGGCGGATGAACCGGCGGGTGGCGCTGAACCTGACCGTGTTCGGCCTGCTCGGCCTCGGCCTCGCGTGGTGGGCGGTCGGGAACGTGCTCCAGATCGAGCTGGTCGACAAGCCGTACACCGTCACGGCCGAGTTCGAGAGCTCCCCCGGCCTCCAGCCGGGGTTCGACGTCGGCTACCTCGGCACCCCGATCGGGCGCATCCGGGACGTGACCCTCGACGACGACGGCGTGTCCGTCGTGCTCGCCATCGACCACGGCCGCCACATCCCCGCGGACGCCTCCCTGGCGGTGCGCCGCAAGTCCGCCATCGGCGAGCCCTACGTCGACGTCGTCCCGCCGGCGGGCGCGTCCACCGACGGTCCCTTCCTCGCCGCCGGGGCCCACATCCCCCGCGAACGCACCTCGACCCCACTCGAGTACGCCGAGCTCTTCGACGCCCTCGACGACCTGGTCAGCGCCGTTCCCCGTGACGACCTGGCCACGCTGCTCCACGAGCTCGCCCTCGGCCTCGACGGGCGCTCCCAGGACCTGCGCCGCCTCATCACCGGGTCGAGCGACGCGGTCGACACCTTCGCCCAGCACAGCGAGCTCATCGAGGCGTTCACGCGGGACATGGCCGACCTCGTCGGCACGATGTCCGACCACCGCCAGGCCCTGGGCCAGGGCCTGGACAACGCCGCCGAGGTGACGAGCGCCCTCTCGGAGGCCAACGCCGACCTGCAGCGCGTGCTCGTCCAGGGCGACCACCTCTCCAACCGGGTCGCCGACCTCCTGGCCGCCTCCGAGCCCGAGGTGACGTGCGTGCTCGGTGACCTCGGCGAGCTCACCATCCGCCTCGATCGCCCCGACCTCTACGCCGCCATCCAGGACCTGCTGGCGACGGCGCCCGCGGCCGCCCACGTGTTCGACCCCGCCGACCAGGGCGGCGTCATCTCGTGGGAGGACGACGGCCCCTACGTGCGGGCCATCCCCCCGTTGAACGTCGGCGGCACCGACCCCGTGCCGGTCTACGACCACCCGCACGAGCTGCCGGCGGTCCCCGAGGTCGCGGCCTGCCCCGACCGCTCCCCCGCGGCGGCGCCGGCCGGGAGCCCGACCGCGGCGTCGGCGGGCGCGGGCGGCGGCCCGACGGGTGGGAGCCCCGCCGCGGACCCGGGTGCGCCCGTCGACGTGCCGAACGAGCAGGCGTCCTCGAACCAGCAGGACGACGAGCACCGCTTCAACCCCTTCGTCATCGTGCTCGCGCTGCTGGCCCTGGCGGCCCTCGCCGCCGTGCGGCCCTGGCGCTGGTTGCCCCACCGGGGCGGCGGCGACGCATGAGGACGGTTCCGTGACCACCGACGACCTGACCACCGACGACCTGACCACCGACGACCAGGAGGGCGACGACGTGAGCACCACGACGGCCACGACCGAGCGGACCACGACGGACAGGACCGCGGTGGAGGAGCCGCACCTCGTCCCGGGGGACGGGCGCGACGAGCCGGCGGCCGCGCCGGGACCGCGGCGGGGCGACCGCGCCGACACCGGCGAGGACCACGACGCGCCCGGGCGCCCCGGCTGGGTGCTCGTCGCGGTCGCCGTGTGCGCCGTCGCCCTGCTCGGGATCACGGCGTGGTCCCTGCTCCGGGCCGACGACCTGGCGTCGCAGCAGGACGACCGTCGGGCGGCCGCTTCGGTGGCCGGACGGTTCGCTTCGGCGACCATGAGCTACGATCACCGCGACCTCGAGGGCAGCCTCGCCGCGGTCACCGACCTGGCCACCCGGGACTACGCCGAGACGTACCAGAACGCCTTCTTCGAGGAGCTCCAGCCCGTGGTGGACGAGCTGCGCGCCCGGGGGCGGGTCCACGTGCGGGACGTCTACGTGAGCGAGATCGGTGACGACACCGCCACGGCCGTGGTCAGCTTCGACGCCGTCATCCGCAGCACCATCGGCACCCGCCGACTGACCGGTTCGTACGTGCGTGTCGACCTGAAGAAGGAGGGCGGCGCCTGGAAGGCCGACGACCTCACCTTCCTCGCCACGACCCAGGAGGGCCTCGACGCCCCCGACGTCTCGGGCACGGCGGGCGCCGCCGGCACCTCCCCCACGACGGCCCCGGCGTCCGCCGGCGGCTGACCGTCCTGCCGCCCGCTTCTGGCTCCCGATCTCGGTGTCCTGGCACCGAGATCGGGAGCCAGAACAGCCGGCTCAGGTGGTCTTGACCACCAGGAGGGTGCAAGGCAGGTGGTGGCTGAGGCGGCCGGGCACCGACCCGAGCGGGTTCAGGCGCCGGAAGCCGTGCAGGCCCTTGTTCCCCACCACGAGCAGGTCGTAGCCGCCGTGGGTCGCCTCGGCATCGAGGGCGGAGACGGCGTCGCCCGTGCAGGCCACGGTGCGGACGTCGAGCCCGGCACCGGCCAGGCGGTCGGCCTCGGTGGCGAGCACCGGCTCGGCGTCCCGACCGGCGCAGAGCACGGTCAGGGCGGCGCCGTGGGCCTTGGCCACCGCCGCCGCCCGGTCGACCGCGACGGTGGCGGTGGGCGACCCGTCGGTGCCCACGAGGACCCGTCGGTAGGGGCGATCCCCAGGATTAGACATAGTGACAGTATACGTCGATCTGTCTAGGCTGTCCGCATGACCTATGGCACCATCGTGGTGGGCACCGACGGCTCGGCCACGGCGGCCAGGGCGGTGGGCGAGGCGGGGCGCCTCGCCGCCCTCCACGGGGCCCGCCTCATCGTGGTGACCGCGTTCGCCGGCCACCACGCCGACGCCATGTCGCAGCTCGCGGGCACGCCGGCGACGGCCGTCTCGAACCGCCAGGCCCAGGCCCCCGCGGACCTGGCGTGGACGCTCACCGACCGCGCCCAGGCCGACGCGACCGCGGCGGCCGGCCGGCGCGCCGCGATCGACGCCGGCGCCTGGGAGGTGCACGCGCTGAGCGACGAGGGCGCGCCGAGCGACGTCCTGCTCGAGGCCGTCCGCCTCTACGGCGCGGACCTCGTTGTCGTGGGCTCGGTCGGACTGCGCGGCGCCCGCCGCCTGCTGGGCAGCGTCGCCGAGGCGGTGCTCCACCACGCGCCGTGCGACGTCATCGTCGTGCAGACCGACGGCGACTGAGCCGACCACCCGACCCGATGCTCCCAACTTGATCTTGTTACATTTACTGTCGTGATGTAACATAGAGGGACGCCGGGCTCCACCGGCGCATCGGGATCGGGGAGGCGTTCGGGTGCTGCGAGCACAGCGTCGATGGATCGTGATGGCGCTCGCCATCGTGTTGGTGACCCTGCTCGGCGGCGTCGCCGTGCTGGCGGCGACGCTGACGAGCAGCGACGAGCCCGCGGTCGCCCACGAGCGGCCCCGCCCCCCGCTGCCCGAGGGCAGCACCGACCCGGGTCGCGACGGCGCCGAGAGCTCCGCGGTGGCCATGGCCAGCGAGCTCCAGGCCGTGCCCCTGCGCCGCGGGGGCACGTGCCCCGACGACCGCCTCGACGTCAGCTGGGAGGACCCGACCGGCGAGTTCCACCGGGGCGCCCACGTCACCCCGGTCGGCCCCGCCCCCGACCAGGGCACCCGGCGGGTGAACGGCATCGTCCGCTGCAAGCGGTCCGAGTTCGCCTACGCCGGGTTCACCGCCCGCTATGAGGACGGGCACTGGGACATCAACATCGTCCCGAGCTTCGACGAGGTCGAGGGCGACGAGCCCGCCCCGTCGGGGTCCGGCGCCACCGACGAGGGCCCGGGCGGCACCGCCGGCGACGACTCGTCGGGCCCCTCCGACGACGACGCCCCCGACGGCGGCACCACCACGACCACCGGGCCGACCGACGCCCCCCTCGACGTCCCCGACATCGGTGCGGGCGCCCCCGGCCTGCTGCCCGGCTCGAGCCTGGTCGACGCCACCACCATGGCCCCCGACTCGCCCTGGGTCGGCCTGTGGGACGAGGAGATCGAGCCGCTGGCCGACTACCAGCCCCAGCAGGTGTGCTCCCCCAGCCCGAAACCGGGCACCGAGGGCTTCCACGACCTGGTGCTGCGGACGTACCCCGACTCGGGTGACTTCGGGATCAGCCGGGACTGTGCCCAGGGCGGGCGCTCCGAGCACAAGGAGGGCCGGGCCTGGGACTGGGGCGTGAACGTGAACGACCCCGAGCAGAAGGAGCACGCCGCCGAGGTGATCGGCTGGCTGCTCGCCACCGACGAGTACGGCCACCAGTTCGCCATGGCCCGCCGCCTCGGCGTCATGTACGTGATCTTCAACGGCCACATCTGGAGCGCCTACGACGCCGCCGCCGGCTGGCGCCCGTACCACGGGCCCAACGCGCACACCGACCACGTCCACATCAGCTTCGACATCGACGGCGGCCAGGGCGCCACCAGCTTCTGGCGGATCGACGTGCTCGACCGCTTCGGCCTCGGCCAGTTCGGCCCCGCCACGATCCTGCCCGAGTACGACGGCCCGCTGGCCTACGGCGAGCCGCCCCACCTCACCGCCGCCGACCGGCGGGACCTGCACGACGACGACGACGACCGCGACACCCCCGCGGCCCCGACGCCCGCCCCCGTCCCGCCGGCGAGCCCCTCGCCGGCGCCGGGGACCGGTACGGGCAGCGGTGGCACCGGGACCGGAGGGGGCGGTTCCCTGCCCCTCCCCGCCGCACCCTCCACCCCTGTCCCGTTGCCACCGCGGCCCACCCCCACGCTCCCCCCGGTCACCATCCCCCCGCTGCCGACCATCCCGGGCCTGCCCCTCTGCCCCGCCGGCACCCCGCTCTTCCCCATCCCGACCGGCTGCCTGCTGCCGGGCTCGGAGGCGGCCACGGCCACCGCGGCGCCCGTCCAGACCTCGGGTCCGTCCGAGCGCTCCCCCTGGGTGCTGGTCCCCCTCGCCACCGCCGCAGCGGCGGCCGTCCTCTGGTACCAGCGCCGCACCGCCGGCGCCTGAAACCGGCACCAGCAGTTCTGGGCACGGTTTTCGTCGCATAGCGAGGAGAACCGTGCCCAGAATCGGCGCCGACCCCTAGGGGCACCACCTGCCAGCATGGAAACACATCTGGACTCGACGTATCGATGAAGGTGACGGCAACAAGAATCTCGGTAACCGTCGATCTCGGGGACACCTGCCACGCCACTCCTTCGGCCGCCTTCGCCCTGCGCACTGCAGGCCCGAGGCGAGCACGTCGCTTGAAGTGGATCGGTGAGGGCGACCAATGCCGAAGCCGGTGACGGCCGCCCCCACGCGGCCCCACCGGCGCGCCTCGGCCTATCGTCGGCGGGTGCCCGACCTCCCGCACCTGGTGCTGCTCGTCGTGGGCGGGATCCTGACCGCGCTGGCGCTCGTGATCCTGTGGGGGGAGCTGCGGCTGCTGCGCCACGACGTCATGCCGGCGCTGGTCCCCGAGGACGGCGACGAGGGCGCACCCCCGACCGCCCAGATCTGAGCGCCGCCGGTCAGCCGCCGGCGGTCGTCGCGGTGGTCCCGTCGCCGGTCGGGACGGTGCCGCCGGCGATGGCGGCGGCCGCCGCGGGGGCCTCGAGCACGTCGAGGGTGGCGACCTTCCAGTCGCCGTCGACCTTGCGCAGGCCGATCTCGAGGCGCACCTGGTCGCTGCGGGGGTTGGGGAACTGGTTGTTGGCGATGGTCTGGTCGACCACGGCGAAGACCCGGCCCCGGTCGCCGTCGAAGCTCTGCACGAAGAGGTCGCGCACCTCGACCCGGCTCGACGCCTGCACCTCGCGGAGCGCCGCCCGGGTGTCGTCGTCGGCGAACTGGGCCTCGGCCTGGTCGGCGAACTCACCGGTGGCGTAGTCGAGGATGTTGTCGAAGTCGGCGTCGATGGTGCGACCGTCGAAGTCGAACAGGGCGACGAGGAAGTCGGAGGCCGTCGTCTCCATCGACGCCTGGGCGTCGTCGGCGGTGCGCTCCTGGTTCCACTGGAACCCGAAGAACAGCGTGCCGGCGAGGCCGGCGATGGCCAGGGCGGCGAGCAGCAGGTTCACGCCCCCGAGGCTGCCGGCGCGGTCCTCGCCGTCCGGGCGGCGGGACGGGCGACGCCGGTCGTGGGCGTCCTGCGCCGCCACGTCGCCGTCGGTGGGCTCGTCGTCGGTGACCACGACACCGGTGACGGCGGCGTCGAGGCCCTCGGGCACCTCGCCCGGGCTCGTGGTCGTCGCGGCCTCAGCGGTGGTGCGGCCGGTGGTCGTGGTGGCGGTGGGCGTCATGGCGTCGCTCCTGGGGTCGTCGGTCCCGTGGGACGAGGGGGCAGGGGAAGAGGGGTCATCGGAGGAGGGGTCATCGCCGGTCGTCGCGTCCCGGCTCATCGCCGGGCCTGTCGTACGGCGCCGACGACCTTCACCACGCCGGCGGCGGCGAGCAGCAGGAGGGCCACGGCGCCGACGGTGAACCAGTCGACGCCGCCGCCACCGGGAGCGCGGTCGGCGCGGATCGGCGCCGCTGCCGCCAGCGTGGGCAGCCCGGGGCGGGTGGCACCGCCCCGCGACGCCTCGGTGTCGTCGGCGCGCGGGGTGTCGCCGGTGCCGGCGTTCGCGGCGTCGGTGTCGGACGTCGACGCCGCGGTCGAGCCGTCGATGGGGCCGAGCTCGATCCGCTCGGTCGAGGTCGCGGCGTAGCCGCCACGGCGGGTCGGCTCGGGCGGGTCGAGCTGGGAGGCGGGGCCGACGCCTTCGCCCAGGGCGTTGGCGCAGCCGTTGCCCGGGCGGATGTCCGGGGTCCCCCGGATGCCGGTGTAGCGGCTGGCGGACGGCTGCTCCGGCGGGATGAGGGTCTGCACCCGCAGCCACCCCTGGTCCTCGCGGTCGACGCTGCCGTACTCGGGGAAGCCCTCGGCGTGGCCGTGCACCGCCAGGCTGTTCACCGGGCCGAAGAAGTTCTGGTTGGTGGTGAGCGACTGGTCGAGGTCGCTCAACGGGCCGGGGCTGCCGATCCGCTCGGAGAGGATCCCGAAGTCGTGGGCCAGACAGGCCAGGTCGGCCGACTGCGACTCGAGCAGGCCGTTGGCCTCGTCGGCGAAGTCGGCACCGTCCCGCTGCAGCTGGGTGAGGTCGAAGCGCCGGTCGGCGAGCAGCTGCGTCAGCTCGGCGGTGTTGGCCAGGCCGCTCTCGATCTCGGGCGCCACCTCGGTGAGGGCGTCGAGCAGCTCCGGCGAGGTGGCCAGCAACTGGCGGAAGCCGGCCTCGTGCTGGAGGAACTCGCGGTTGGCCACGTCGAGGTTCCGGGTCAGGGCCCGCAGGTCCTCCTCCCGGCCGCGCAGGGCGGTGGCCCCCTCGTGCACGACGGTGTTGAGGTCCTCCGGCGGGATCGCCGCGAGCAGGTCGTCGACGGTCTCGATCACCCGGCTGATCTCGGGTGGCGCGGCGTCGGCGTCGACGGGCACCTCGGCGCCGTCGGGCAGCGGCGGGGCGTCGCCACCGTGCTGCGGGGTGAACTCGATGCGCTGCTCCCCCACCGCGCTGGCCCGGACGATGCTGGCCTGGACGTCGCCGGGCAGCTCCTGGCCGGGGTCGAGCGACACCTCCACGCGGGCGCCCTCCTCGTCGAGGCGCACGCCGGTGACGTGGCCGATGACCACGCCGTTCATGGAGGCGCTGAAGCCGGCGAGGATGCCCGAGGCGTCCGGGAACACGGCGTAGGCCGACCGCCGCTCGGCGAGCGGGTTCCCCAGCAGGGTGACGGCGCCGTAGAGCACCAGGCCGAAGGAGATGGCGAAGAACGCCGCGAGGTTGATCAGCACCCGACGGGACAGCACGGCCCTACCTCCCGCTGCACGAGTTGACGGGGTCGCCCGGCTGGTCGCCGCCACCCGGGAGGCCGCAGAGGACGAAGTCGTTCAGCACCTGGGCAAAGTCGCCGTTGGTGCCGAGGCGCAGGGCCTCGTTGTGGCCGGGCCCGTACCGCAGCAGCCGGGCCAGGGCCTCCTGCTCGGACGCCACCGCGGTCGTCACCGAGCGCAGGGCGTCGAACTGGCGCTCGATGGCCCCGAAGTGCGCCTCGAGCAGGTCGCTGCTCTCCCGGGAGACCCGGGACAGCGAGTCGAGCAGGTCGAGCAGGTGGTCGGACTGCTCGTCGAGGATGCGGGTCGTCTCGGAGAGGTGGGTGATGGCGTCGGCGTGGGCCTGCGCCGCCGGCCCCGTGGTCGACGCCAGCTCGTCGACCGCCTCCACCAGCCGGGTCAGGTCGTCGGTGCGCTGCGCGTACCCGTGGGCGATGTCGGCGAAGCCGTCGAGCACCTGGCGGATCTGGCCGCCGCGGCCGCCAAACCCGCGGGCGCCCTCGTCGAGCATGGTGGCGATCTGCGAGGCGCTGAGCGCGCCGAACACGTCGGTGCCCGACGCCACGAGCTGCTCGAAGTCGGGCACGACCTCGGTCTGGGCCACCTCGTCGCCGTCGGTCAGCAGGTCGGCGCCGGCGTCGGGGGCCGGCCGCAGCTCGACGAACTTCTCGCCGAGCGGGCTCGTGCGCCGCACCCGGCCGGTCACGTCGGCGGGCACGCCGGCGTCCGCGTCGATGGTCAGGTCGAGTGCGGCCCGCTGACCGTCCTCGGACAGCCGGATGTGCGAGACCCGCCCGATGCGCACGTCCGCCATCTGGACCGGGGCGCCCGGCGCCATGTCGGCCACGTCGTCGAAGGTGGCGTGGACCGTGATGGTGTCGCCAGCACCGCCGACGAGCGAGCAGCCGCCGGTGACCAGGCCGACCACGGCCGTGAGGGCGGCGAGCAGCACCGCCGTCCGCCGGGCGCCCCGCGCCGGTTCCCGGACCACGCGCACCGCGCTCACCCCCCGCTCCCGACCAGGCCGCCGAGATCGCCGCCCAGGCCCGAGCCGGTGCCGCCCCCCGAGCCGCCCGTGCCCCCGCTCCCCCCGGTGCCGGCGCCCGAGGGCGGCAGCAAGGGCTGGTCGAGGAGGCTGGCCGGGTCGAGCTGGCCGGCGATGATCCGGTCGAGGGTCGCGCCCAGCTGGTCGGGCGGCACCGAGCGGAGCGCGGCCAGCTGGTCCGGGGTCAGGAAGGCGAGCGCGGCAACCTGGCGGTCGGACAGCCCGTCGATGGCGTCGAGCAGCTGGGGCGACAGCCCCCGCAGCGACCCGAGCTGGTCGGGGTCGATCAGCCCGGCGAGCAGGTCGAGGCCGTCGGCGAGCGTCGGCAGGTCCGGCAGGGGCGTGTCCGGCGCCGCGACGGGCAGGTCGGGCACCGGCACGGTCGGCGGCGGCTGGTCAGGGCTCGGCGGCGTGACGGGCACCGGCGAGTCTGACATCAGCGGGTCCCAGAGCGGGCTCTGGGCGTTGCCGCAATCGGCGGCGACCAGGCCGGCGGCCGCCGCCGCGGTCGGGCCGCCCAGGGCGACGATGATGCGCCGGCACAGCCCGGCCAGGCGGTCCCGCAGCCGGGCCCGGTAGAGGTCGAGCACCAGGCTGGAGTCGACCTGGTTGTTGAGGCGCAGGACGTTGCGCTCGGGGTCGTAGGCCCGGGCCGCGGCCGAGAACAGGCGGGGGGTCGCCTCCAGGGCCCGCTCGAGCCGGTCGATGTTCCGCGACAGCGAGCGGCCGGTCGTCGTGAGGGTGCCGATGTCGCGACGGAGCGGGTCGCGGTGGCGCTCGAGGAGCCCGCCCAGCTCCACCGCCGCCCGGTCGAGGTTGGTGATGAAGGCGTTCAGGTCGTCCTGGTCGGCGGCGAGCACGCCGGTGACCCGGTCGTAGCTGCGGATCAGCTCCTGGACCGCCTCGGTGCGGCCGCCGAGCGTCGTGGTCAGCTGGGCCAGCGACTCCACGATGGCGCCGAGCTCGTCGCCCTTGTCGGCGAGCAGGTCCACCGTGCCCGACGCGTGGTGGATCAGGTCGTTGAGCTCCTGGCCCTGGCCCTCGAGCAGGTCGGCCAGGTTCGTGACCAGGTCGCCGGCCCGCTGCGGGTCGATCTGGCCGAGGTAGTCGTCGAGGCCCCGCAGGAGCTCGTCCACCTCGTAGGGCACCTGGGTGCGCTCGATCGGGATCAGGTCGCCGTCGCGCAGCCGGGGCCCGCCGGCGTAGACGGGCGAGAGCTGCACGTAGCGCTCCCCCAGCACCGTGACGGGCACCACGACCGCCTGGGCGTCGGCGGGCAGCGCCGTCCCCTCCTCGATGTGCATGGTCACGCGGACCACGTCGCCCCGGTTCTCGACGTCGGTGATGCTCCCCACCTCGATCCCGAGTGCCCGCACCGGCGAGCCGGGGTACAGGTTCACGGCCCGGCGGAACTCGGCCGCGACCGTGTAGGTGTCGGGCCGGCCGACGAGCGCGCACGACGGCGCCACCACCGCGAGGGCGAGGACCAGGCCGGTCGCGGCCAGCAGGCGCCGGGTCACGACGAGCCGCCCGTGGCCAGGAGCGGGACGAGGAGCTGGCCGACCTGGCCGCCGCCGGTGGTCGGGTCCGGGGTGGCGGGCACGGCGCCGGTCGGGTCCTCGGGCGGGGTCGGCGGGGAGCCGCCGGCGGGCAGGCCCGGCGCGGTGGGTACCGAGCCCGACGAGTTCGGCACCGGCCCCTCCCGCTGGTCGCACGGCAGCGGGTCGGGCCCGAAGGCCAGGTCCAGCGCGCGGTCGAAGGGCCCGCAGGCCCCCATGATCCCGTCGGGGGCCACGGGGCCGATGAGCTGGGCGAAGATGTTGGCCCAGGAGTTCGGCGCCTCGTCGGGGCCCGAGTAGCCGACCGACGAGAAACCCTCGATGGCCACGCCCAGGTAGCCGATGCCGGCGGCGAGGTCGACCTGGTGCTGGCCGATCACCTGGAGGCTCTCGTGCAGGTCCGTGAGCACGGCGTCGAGCTCGGGCCGGTTCTCGCCCACCAGGTCCGCGAGCCGGCCCGCCGCCGCGGAGGTGCGGGCGAGCAGCTGCTCGAGCTCCTGACGCCGCTCGGCCAGGCTCCCGACGACCACGTTCAGGTCGTCCACCGCGGCGACGAGGTCGTCGTCGCGGTCGGCGAGGGTGCGGGTGAGGGTCTCCGCGGAGTCGAACAGGTCGCGCGCCTCGGCATCCCGGCGGTCGAGCTCGGCGGTCAGGCGGTTCACGCCCCGGACGATGTGGGCCACGTCGCGGCGCTTGCCCTCGGTGATCTGGTTCAGGCTGTCGAGCAGGTCGTCGAAGGCCCGGCCGTCGCTCTCGGTGAACAGCTCGGTCCCGATGTTCTGCAGGTCGAGGACCTCGACCGGCGTGCTGGTGTCCCGGACCACGTCGCCGTCGTGCAGCGGGTGGTCCCAGTCGTCGCCGGTCTCGAGGCGTACCGACTTCGTGCCGAGCACGGTCTCGACGACGATCTCGGCCCGGGTGTCGCCCGAGAGCTCCACGCCGTCGTCCACGTCCATCGTCACCTCGACCTGGCCGTCCTCCTCGTGCACCGAGGCGACCTGTCCCGCCGGGACGCCGGCCACCCGCACGCGGTCCCCCGGGCGCAGCCCGGCGGCGTCGCTGAAGCGGGCGCTGACGCTGTAGCGCCCCTTGAACACGCCGGCGTTCAGGCCCAGTGCGCTGACCACGCCCAGGGCGATGACGACGAGGACGACGGTCCCGATGATCATCGGGTTGCGCTCGGTGAACGACTTCACGGCGTGCCTCCCGCGCCCGTCGCGGTCCGGCCGGCCGTGGCCACCACCGGTGGCAGCGACCCGCCCGCCCCACCGCCGGCCCCGCTCCCGCCCCCGAGGCCGGCGGTGGGGCTGTTCCCGCCGGAGTTGGCGAAGCCGACGATGCCGGCCAGGCCCGGGTTGCCGGCGTCGGCGCCCGAGAGCGGTGACGCCGCACCGGTGAACGGGTCCTCCTGCGCGCAGGTGGTCTGGCCGGCCAGGCAGGCGACCGTGACCCGGATCTGGAACCACTGCCCGTAGCTCGAGATCAGGTGGTACGGCGCCACGCCGGCGGGGAGGGTGTCGAGCGTCTCCGCGAGGGCGTCGCGGTTCTGGGCGAGCGTGCCGAGGATCGCCTCGAGGTTGTCGATGGTCACGTCCAAGTCGCCCCGCTTGTCCTGGACGAGCTGGTCGAGCTGGGCGGAGACCCGGGAGAAGTCGGTGACCACCGATTCGAGGGACTGGTTGCGCGCGGCCAGGTCGTCCGAGAGCGAGGCCAGGTTCCGCAGGGTCGCGTCGACGGCCGAGTCCCGCTCGGCGAGCGCGCCCATCACGGCATCGAGGTTGCCCACGATGCTGCCGACGTGGGTGTCGAGGCCACCGAGGGTGTCGGACACGGTGGCCGCGTCGGTGAGGAGGCCCCGCACCCTCGCCTCGTTGCCCTGGAGCCCCTCGTCGAGGGCCCGGACGAAGGCGTTGGCGTCGCCGGGGTCGATCGACTGCAGCACCGGCCCGAGCGCGTCGAGGAAGGCGCCGACGTCGGCGCCGTCGACGGCCTGGTCGATGGGCAGGGTGCCGCCCGGCTCGAGCACCTCGCCCTCGGTGGCCGGGTACAGGTAGAGGTACTTCTGGCCGAGCACGTTGCGCCAGCGCACGCCCACCTGGGTGGCGTCGCGGAGCTCCACGTCGGCGTCGATGCTGAAGGTGACGACGGCCCGGCCGTGGTCGATGTGGATCGACGTGACCTTGCCCACGGCCACGCCGGCGATCTTGACCTCGTCGTTGACCACGAGGCCCGTCACGTCGTGGAGCTCGGCCTGGTAGGTGGTGCGGTCGGCGAAGAACGTCACGTTGCCGACCTGCGAGATGAGCCAGCCGAGCACCAGGAGGCAGGCCAGGGTGTAGATGCCGAGCTTGAGCAGCACCGAGCCCTCGGCGGCCACGGCGCGGCGGAGGCGGCCGAGGAGCCTCACCCCGCACCCCCCTCGGTCGAGGTGCCCGACGGGGCGACGCCCGCCGCCGCCAGCACGTTGTCGACCAGCGCGCTCACCGGCACGGGCCGGCTCTGGTCCGGCACCGCGGTCAGGCCGTAGAGGTCGTCGGCGAGCTGCTGGGCCGCGGCCGGGCGCTGCGCGGTGGGGATCACCGGCGGCAGCGGCGGCCCGGTCGGCGAGAAGTAGCCCGAGCAGTCGATGGGGCCGCCGAGGGCCAGCACCGCGTCGCGGAAGGCGCTGAAGTCGTCGGGCGTGTCCGCCAGCGCCGAACACAGCACGTCGGTGATTTGGTCCAGGTAGATGAAGTTCTTGAAGTACGCGAAGCCGGAGCCGTCGGGCAGGCGCTCCTGGCTGAGGCCGCCGGCGAAGGCCATCACGTAGTTGGCGAGGCCGTCGACCACGTCGGCCACGTCGGCCTCGTGGGCGATGAGCACCCGCATCACGTTGTCGCCCGACGTCAGGATCCGGTCGAGGTCGGGCCGGGTGCCCTGGAGCAGGTCGGCGAGGTGGTCGCCGAAGCCCTGGAGCGAGGTGAGGGCGCGCTCGAAGTCGGCGCGGGCCCGGTTGAACTCCGGCAGGGCGAGGTTGTTGTTCGCCGAGATGGCGTTGAGGTCGCCGCCGACGCCGCGGATCGCGTCCTGGAAGTCGGCGAACGAGCGCAGGGCGGTGAGCTGGTCGTCGAGGGTGCGGTTCAGCATCGCGGTGGTGGCCGCCCCGCTCTCCCAGCCGGCGGCGATGTCGTCGCCGAGGCCGTCGGCGGTGCGCGACAGCGCGGCGACGAGCTCGGCCAGCTCCTGCTCGTCGATGGCGTCGAGGAGGGGCTGCGCGGCGGCGAACAGGTCCTCCACCTCGGTGGCGGCGCCGGTGTGGGCGATCTCGTCACCGTCGACCAGGAAGGAGCCGCCGGACCCGTCGGGGAAGCTGAGGTCGAGGAACTTCTCACCGAAGATCGTCTTCGGGCGCACGACCACCTCGGCGCCCTCGGGAACGTGGAAGTCGGGGTCGATGGTGAAGCGCACCTCGGCCTCGCGGTCCACCAGGCGGATGGCGTCGACCTCGCCGACGTTGACGCCGCGGTACTTCACGTCCGACCCGGGGATCAGGCCCTGGCCGGCGTGGGGGAACCGGCCCACGAGCTGGTAGCCGTCGTCGTACGCGCCGTAGGCCCACCGCACCGCGGTGGTGACGAGCAGGGCGGCCACCAGCGTGACCCCCAGGGCGACGAGCGCTCGTGGCGCGCGGCCGGCCATCGCCTACCCCACGATCCTCGCGGTGTCCGAGCCCCCCCAGAACACCAGGGAGAGGATGAGGTTCAGCACCACCACGGCGATGATCGAGACCCGGATGGCCCGGCCCGCGGCCTGGCCCACGCCCGCCGGCCCGCCACTCGCGTAGTAGCCGTAGAAGCAGTGCACGAGGGTCACCACGACCGCGAAGAGCATCGCCTTGGCGAACGAGCCGAGGATGTCGATCGGCGGCAGGAACAGGTTGAAGTAGTGGCGGTAGACGCCCGGGCTGAGCGTGAAGAACTGGGTCACCACCAGCTCGGTGGCGAGAAAGCTGGCGAACAGCGCCGCCAGGTAGAGCGGCACCATGGTGATGAGGGCGGCCCACACCCGGGTGCACACCAGGTACACGACGCTGTCGACACCCATGACCTCGAGGGCGTCGACCTCGTCGGAGATGCGCATGGCGCCGAGCTGAGCGGTGAAGCCGGCGCCGACCTGGGCGGCGAGGGCCACGCCGGCGATGAGCGGGGTGATCTCCCGGGTGTTGGCCACCGAGGAGACCACGCCGGTGAAGGCCTCGGCGCCGATCTGCTGCAGGCCCTTGAAGCCCTGCAGCCCGACCTCGGTGCCGGTGAAGAACGACATCGAGAAGATGACGAAGAACATGCCGCCGCCCACCACGAGGGCGCCGGCCCCGATGGTGATGTCGGAGATCAGGCCGACGATCTCCTTGCGGTAGCGCAGGGCCGAGGGCAGGCGCCGCAGGATCATCACGTAGAACCGCAGCTGGTCGTACAGCTGGTTCCACGGGTTCAGCGCGGCGCCGACGGGGCGGCCGAGCCAGTCGATCGTCGCGCTCGACTTGATCGGCGTCGGGGCGGGCGGGGGCGCGGGGGTGGAGGTCGCCATCAGACCTTCTGGGGGACGAAGTTGAAGTAGATGACCGTGAGCACGAAGTTCACGAAGAAGAGGAGGACGAAGGTGATGACCACCGCCTGGTTCACCGCGTCCCCGACGCCCTTCGGCCCGCCCTTGGCGTAGAGGCCCTTGTAGCAAGCGACCATCCCGGCGATGAACCCGAAGCAGGCCGCCTTGACCAGGGCCATCCAGAGGTCGGCGAGCTGGCTGAGCTCGTTGAACGAGGCGAAGAAGCTGCTCGAGCTGACCCCGTTCACCCGCACGCCGAAGAACCAACCGCCGGCGATGCCCGCCGCGCTCACCACCGCGTCGAGCAGGACCGCGAGCAGGGTGGCGGCGAGGATCCGGGGCATCACGAGGCGCTGGATGGGGTTGACCCCCATGACCTCCATGGCCGAGATCTCGTCGCGGATCCGCCGGGCGCCCAGGTCGGCGCACATGGCCGAGCCGCCGGCGCCGGCGATCATCAGCGCCGTGGCGATGGGTGCCTGCTCGCGCACCACGGCCAGCACGAGGGCGGAGCCGAGGTGGGCCTCGGCACCGAGCTGGCGGATGAGCGAGCCCACCTGGAGCGAGATCACCATCCCGAAGGGGATGGAGATGAGGATCACCGGGATCGTGGTGACCTTGGCGAGGAACCAGAGCTGGTCGAGGAACTCCGCGACGGGCCAGGGGCGGCTGAACACCTTGCGCGTCGCCTCGAGCCCGACCGCGGCCATGTTCCCGGTCTCGCGGACCAGGTTCTGGGCCTTGCCGGCCAGCGGGATCGAGGTCGCGGTGGCCATCAGACCGGCGCGTGGTCCCCGCCGGCGGCCGAGCGGGCCTGGGCCCGGGCCACCAGCTCCTTCTCGACGTCGGTCTCCTCGGTCGCCAGCTCGTCCATGCCGATGGGCCCGAACGCCCGCCCGGCGAGGAACTGGTCGATGATCGGGTCGCCGCAGCTCACCATCTCGTCCTTGGGGGCGAAGCGGACGAGGCCGGAGCGGAAGAGCACGCCGATGTGGTCGGCGGTGCGCATGGCCGACGGGATGTTGTGGGTGATGATGAAGAAGGTCGCCCCCGTCTCCTCCTGGGTCTTCTTCACGAGCTCGTCGAGGTAGCTCACCCGCACGGGGTCGAGGCCAGAGTCCGGCTCGTCGAAGAGCACGATCTCGGGGTCCATCGACAGGGCCCGGGCGAGGCCGGCCCGCTTCTTCATGCCGCCCGACACCTCGCCGGGGAACTTCTTCAGGTGGTCGAGGAGGCCCACCAGGCTGGCCTTGGCCAGCGTGATCTCCTTGATCTCCTTCTCCGTCTTGTGGGTGTGCTCCCGCAGCGGGAAGGCGATGTTGTCGAAGATGTTGAGCGAGCCGAAGAGCGCACCGTCCTGGAAGAGCACGCCCATCTTGCGGCGGACCCGCATGAGGTCCTTCTCCCGCATCCTCGTGATCTCCTCGCCGTCCACGAGGATCTCGCCCCGCTCGGGGCGGAGCAGCCCGATGATGTTCTTCAGCAGCACGGACTTGCCGGTGCCGGACGGGCCCATGATGGCGCTGATCTCCCCGCGGGGGATGTCGAAGGTGATGTCCTCGAGCACGGTGTGCGAGCCGAACGACTTGGTCACGCCGCGGAGCGAGATCACGCCCTCGGCGGTCGGCGGCCCCGTCGGCGGCGCCGTGGGCGGCGACGACGGCAGCGCCGGTGCCTTCGCGGTCCTCGTGAGCAGTGCCATGGTCCCCTTCCCCACCGGCCCGGCCGGTGCCGGTCACGGGGTTCCCTTCCCCGTGACCGAGGTCACTGTAACAGGTTTACAAATAGTGTAACATCTTGCCAGGTGGAGGAGGCAAGTGGAGGTTCGGGTGCGAGCGCAGGACAGAGTCCAGGAACAGGCGCAGGAACGGGCGCAGGAGGGCGAGCACGGCACCGAGCGCCAGATCGTGGACGCGGCCTACGACGCGGTCGCGGTGTACGGCATCACCCGCCTGTCGCTGGCCGACGTGGCCAAGCGGGCTCACCTGTCCCGCCAGACGCTCTACCGCTACTTCCCGTCGAAGGACGACCTGCTCGAGGCGGTCGTGTCGCGGGAGGAGGAGCGCTTCCGTGACGACATCCGGGCGGCCACCAGCGGCGCCCCGGACGACCGGGCCGCGCTCCGGGTCGCCATCGCCACGACGCTCGACAAGATCCGCACCCACCCCCTCGTCGAGCGCCTGCTCGAGACCGAGCCCGAGACCCTCGTGCCCTACCTCGCGGTGGGGAGCCTCCCCGGCCCCGACGCCCAGCCCCTGATGACCCGGCTGCTCGCCCAGCTCGTCCCCGACCTCGCCGACCGTGACGCCGAGCGCGCCGCCGACGTGCTCGCCCGCCTGGTCATCAGCTACGTGCTCGACCCCCTCGACGAGGACCCGGAGGACTTCGCCGGCTGGTTCGTGCGCCTGCTGTTCGACGGCGTCGTGCCCGCCTCCGCCCCGGAGGGGTCGCCATGATCCCGGTTGGTCACACCCCCTCCACTACCGTGGTCCTGATGCCGGCAGCCGACACGCGGGGGCGGATCCTCGACGCCGCGTTCGAGGCCATCTCGGTCTTCGGGATCGCCCGGCTCTCGCTGGAGGACGTCGCCCGCCGGGCCGGTCTCTCCCGCCAGACGCTCTACCGCTACTTCCGCACCAAGGACGACGTCGTCGCCGCCGTGATCCTCCGGGAGGAGGAGGAGCTGCTCGAGGTCGTGAGCGCGGCCGGGGCGACCCACGAGGCGCTGCGCGACGCGCTGGAGGCCGCCATCCTGGCCACCCTCGTCGCCGCCCGCGAGCACCCCCTCCTCGGCCGGCTGCTCGAGACCGAGCCCGAGCGGGTGCTGCCCTTCCTGCTCTCCGACGAGGCGCCCGTGCTCTCGGCGGCGACGCCGGCGGTCGCCGACCTGCTGCTCGCGCGCCGGCCCAAGGTCACCAAGGCCCGGGCCCGCCGCACCGCCGACAGCGTCACCCGTCTCATCGTCAGCTGGGTGGTGAACCCGCCCGCCGACCGTCCCGCGGATCTCGCCCACGACCTCGCCGTGGCCGTGACCGCCGGCCTCGAGGTCGAGCCGGGCTGATCCTGGGGCCCGGCGTACCGGGGGCCGCGGCCGGCGGTGCGGCGGCCCGCCAGAAAGAATCTCGGGAAGTGGCGTGACGACGCGCGCCCACCCGGCTCCTCCACCGCAGTGACCACGACCTGCGACCGAGCCGGAGGACCCGCCGTGCCCACCCGCCAGCCCCTGCCCACCGCCCTGCCCCGCCGGGGCGCCGACGCCGCCGTCGAGCCGCCGGTCTCGGGCGCGCTCCTCGACCTCAGCGACGGACCGGCGCCGCCGACCTTCGCCGAGCTCCACGACCGGTGGTGCGTCGAGAGCCGCACCCGCCTCGGTCTCAGCCGCCAGCAGTGGCACCACCCCGCGACCGGCCGGCTCGTCGCGGCGCTCGCGGACGGCGCCGACCTGCAGCACGCGCTGGCGGCGCTCGGTGAGGCGCGGGCCGGCGCGGGCCTGTCCCTCGACGAGACGCTGTCGGACCTCGCGATCCTCGGGCGCCTGGTGCCCGACCCGCCGTGCGGCGAGCCCGACCTCGGGATCCTGCGGGTGGACACCCTCCGCGCCGCCTCCGTCGCCGGGACGGCCTGGGCCGAGGCGTTCTACGGCGAGATCGAGGCGCCCGGCTGCACGGACCCGGTGACCGGCCTCGCCACGGGCGCCTACCTCGAGGCGCGGCTCGAGCAGCTGTACCGGCAGGCGGCGCACCGCCGGCGGGGACCCGACGAGAGCCACGTGCTGGTCGTGCTCGAGCTCCGCAGCGCGGGGACCTCGCCGTTCGGCGCCATCGCCCGGCGCATCCGGGCCGCCGCCGAGCTGCGCTCGACCCTCGCGGTCAGCGACACCATCGCCATCCTCGAGCCGACCCACGCCCTGGTGGCCCTCGTCGAGGACGGGCCCGGCCTCGGCAGCCACGTCGCCTCCTTGGCCAGCGCTGCCACGAGGGACCGGGTCTGGGTCGAGCACCTGCCCGCCGCCGTCGACGGCGCCCTCGGCCTGGTCCGCGAGCTCGCCACCATCCCCCGGCTCGCCCTCGTTGCGCCCGACGGCGAGGTCGGTCATCCTTGAACCCGCTGGGCGGACGGCCGATCGGAGCTCCTCGTACGTGCGCACCGCCCTTCGCGAGACCAGCCGCACCCCCGGCCGGGAGGTGGCCCCCGCCGACGACGGTGACGCGCGCCTGATCGAGCGGACCCGGGACGGTGACGACGAGGCCTACGGCGAGCTCTACCGCCGCCATGCCGACGCCGCGCTGGGCCTGGCCCGCAACCTGACCCGCTCGACCGTGACCGCCGAGGACCTCGTGGCCGACGCCTTCGCCGCCGTGCTCCTGGCGCTGCGCAACGGATCGGGCCCGAGGGAGGCGTTCCGGCCGTACCTGCTGACCACGGTGCGCCGCCGCTCGTGGCGCACCGCCCGCCGACCCGAGGACCCGGTCGACCCGACCGGGCCCGACGCCGGCCTCGACCTGCCCGTCCTCGACGCCGACGGCGACGACGCCGCGCTGCTGGTCGAGGCGTACCGGTCGCTCCCCGAGCGCTGGCAGCTCGTGCTGTGGCACACCGAGGTCGAGGGCCAGGCCCCGGCCGCGGTCGCCCCCCTCGTGGGGCTCTCATCGCACGCCACCGCGGCGTTGGCCCACCGGGCACGCGAGGGCCTGCGCGAGGCCTTCCTCCAGGCCCACCTCCGCGAGGACGCCGTCCCCACCTCGTGCCGGTCCACGGTGGCGGCCCTCGGCGCCGTGGTGCGGGGACGGGCCGGCACCCGCGACCAGGCCAGGGCCGACGCCCACCTCGCCGGCTGCGAGCGCTGCCGCCGCCTGCAGGCCGAGCTGGTGGACGTCAACCGCGCCCTGCGCAGCGTCGTCGGCCCCCTGGTGCTCGGGGGCGCCGCCGCCGCCTACCTGGGCACCCGGTCGGGCGCGTCGACCGCCCGCGCCGCCGCGGCCTCGGGGTCCGGCGCCGGGCGCACCACCGGCCGCCACCTGGCCATCGCCGGCACCTTCCTCGCGGCCTCGCTCGCCCTCCTGGTCCTCGGCACCGACCTCGGCCGTCGGGACGACCCCGCTCCCGCCCTCCGCGACGTGGCCTCGGCGGCCGCCGCCCAGCGGGGGCCGGCGGTGGCGCCGGCGAACGACGCGCCCGGCGTCGCCCCCGCGCTGGCCGGGGGTGGCGTGCTCCGGTCCGTCGCCACGCCCGCGTGCGCCGCCGACCTCGGCGTGGCCGTCGCCACCACGGGCACCGCGACCGGCGCCGATGCGGGTGCGGGGAGCGAGGCGACCAGCACCATCGTGCGGGCCGTGCTGGTCCCCGCCGGCACCGCCGGCCTGACCCTGCCGGACGTGGCGGGGGTGGTCCGCCCCGTGACGGGCAGGCTGGCCGACACCCTCCGGGGCCTCGTGGCGGACCCCGCCGGCGACCTCGCCGCCCCGACGGCCGCCCCCGCCCTCGCCGAGGGCACCTGCGTGCGGGTCGCCCCCTCGGCGCTGCTCGCCGGCGACGGCGCGTGGGCCCTGCTGGTCGCGTTCCTACCGGCGGGAGCGAGCGCGGTCGACGACCTGCAGTTCGCCGTGCTCGGCCGGCCCCTCGTGCTGCTCGGGCCGACCGTGCGCACCGCCCTGGCCGACGCCCGCGCCACGCTCGCCGACGAGCTCCGCGCCCTCGGGAACCTCGTCGCCGTTCCGACCGGAGCGGACGCGCTCGGCGGCACGGTCGACGACGTCACCGGCCTGGCGCCTGCGCCCTCGGCGAGCGACGTCCTGTCCCCGTTCACCGACGACCCGTCGACGGGCACGAGCACCGGCGGGACGACGACGACGAACACGCTGCTTCCTGCCCTGCCGCCGGTGACGGACCCGCTCGGGCCGCTCGTCACGGTCCCCCCGCTCCCGACCGTGACCCTCCCGCCGCTGCCCCTCCCCTGACGCGCGGACGATCCCGGTTCTGCCTCGGCGGGAGGTGTGGGTCGAGGCGCTGCCCGACGGGATCGACGACGCCGTCGGCCTCGTGCGGTCGCTCCCCACCCGCCCCGACTAAGGGGCGATCCCTCAGGCGGCATCGTCCCGCTCGAGGAGCTCCCGCAGCAGGCGCAGCGAGTCCTTGTTGCGGGCGAGGAGCTGCAGCCCGAGCAGGGGCCGGGCCCCGGCCGCCCACAACCAGTGACCGGGGCCGTGGACCGGCCGCTCGCGCAGCGCCACCCGGCAGCCGTCGCCCTCGGCGGCGAGGTCGAACACCACCCGCGCCTCGCCTGCCGGCCGGGCCTTGGCCAAGAGCTCCAGGCGTCGTTCCGGCTCCACGGCGACGACCTCCGTGCGGTCCTCGACGTGCAGCGGCCACACACCCACCCGGTGGTGGAACGCGCTGCCCGGCTCCGGCCAGGTGGCGTCGACGCCGCGGATCTCCTTGCAGCCCCGGAGCCAGTGGGGATAGGTCTCGGGGTCGGTCAGCGCGGCGAAGACCTGCTCGGGCGGCGCCTCGATCGTGGTCTCGGCCGTGACCAGCTCGGCGTCGGTGCCCACGTCCTCAGTCGACCTCGCCACCGCGACGGTCGGCCGGGCCCTCGGCCTCCTCGGCGAAGCGGGCCTCGGCGGCGGCCTCGTCGCCGCCGGCCTCCTCGACGAGCCGTTCGGCCAACTCGGTGTCACGCCCGACACGCTGGCCGTGCCAGTTCTCCACGGTGCTGTTCTCGGGCTCGGTGTACGGGTCGGTCTCGTGGTCGCTGTCGGCCATGGGTCCAGTCCTCCGGTGGTCGAGGGTTCGGGGCTGCGGTCGGGGTGGGCGCCGGCGGTGCACCGGCGGGCGGTCAGGTGGGCGGGGTCGCCGGGTGGCGCTCGAGGGCCCGGAGGACCTCGGCGTCCTCGAGGGCGGCCTCGGGCCCGTAGCTGAGGGTGAGGGCCCCGCTCGCACCGCAGTGCGGACAGGTGACGGCCACGACAAGGAGCATGTCGGCGGGGTCGGAGGCGCCCTCGAGGCGCCGGGCCGCAGACGCATCGACCGACGAGGCGGCGAACGCCCGGCCGCAGGTGAAGCAGTGGACCTCGGCGGCCGGGTCGGCCCGGAACTGGCCCTCGTCGACGTCGGCGCCACGCTCGACGTCGTGTTCGGTCGAGGCCAGCGGCTCGTCGGTCGGCATCGCGGGATCGGGGGTCATCGCCGGATCGGGGGTCATCACGACGTCCCTTCCCGGCCGTGGGGAGGGCCAGACGCCCCGCGAGGTGCAGTGACGGTGGCACCTGGCACGTCTCGTCGTCGTGGCCACCGGGTAGGGCGCCCGTGCCCACCAAACCCCCCAACAGGAGGCACCCCCATGGGAGACACCGGACCCGCCGCAGGCATCAAGGGCGTCGTCGAAGACGTGAAGGGCAAAGCCAAGGAGGCGGCCGGCGCCGTCATCGGCAACGACTCCCTCGAGCGCGAGGGCGAGGCCCAGCAGTCCAAGGCCGAGGCCCAGCGCGAGGTGGCCGAGCACGAGGGCAAGGCCGAGGCGGCCCGCGCCGAGGCGGAGGCCCAGGAGGCGCAGCAGCGCGCCAACCAGTAGCACCCGCCCGACTCCTCGACCACGGCCCCGCCCTCGTGGCGGGGCCGTGGCGCGCCCCGCCACGCCGTGGCGACGGGGCCCTACCGACGGCCCAGCCGGTCGAGCGCGGCGGCGCTCCCGGCCTCATCCGGCGGGCCCGGCTCGGGCCACACGACGAGCTGCGGGCGGGTGGGGAGACCCCGCTCGACCGCGGCGATGAAGGCGAGCGGGTCGTCACCCGCCTCCCGGGCGGCCTCCTCGAACCGCTCCACCAGGCGGGGGGTGCCCCGGAGGGCGCCGTCGGTCCAGATCAGCTCGTACTGCTCGTCCGCGAGCTCGCCCATCAGGGTGATGCGCATGCTCGGTCCCTCCCCAGGGCGGGGGGTCCGCAGAACAACCGGGGCGAACAGGTGCGCGGTGGCGTAGGTTCGGGCCTCGTGGCCGACGTCATCATCACCGAGGGGCTCACGAAGGTGTATCCCGGCGGCATCACCGCCGTCGACGGGCTCGACCTGCGCGTGCGCGAGGGCGAGATCTTCGGCCTCCTCGGGCCCAACGGGGCGGGCAAGACGACCACCGGCGGGATGCTCACGACCGGGGTCGTGCCCACGAGCGGCACCGCCATCGTGGGGGGCGTCGACGTGGTCGCCCACCCGGCGCTGGCCAAGCAGGCCATCGGCGTGGTGCCCCAGGCCAACACCCTCGACCGGTCCCTCGACGTCTGGGAGAACCTCTACTTCCACGGCCGCTACTTCGGCATGAGCGCCAAGGCGGCCCGCGCCGCCTCCGACGCCGCCCTCGAGCAGTTCCGCCTCACCGATCGGGCCCGGGTGCCGGTCATGGCCCTGTCCGGCGGCATGGCCCAGCGGCTCATGGTGGCCCGGGCGATCCTGCACCGCCCCGCCATCCTGTTCCTCGACGAGCCCACCGCCGGCCTCGACCCGCAGAGCCGCCTGGCGCTCTGGGAGGTCGTCCGCGAGCTCCACGACCAGGGCCAGACCATCCTGCTCACCACCCACTACATGGAGGAGGCGGACCAGCTCTGCGAGCGCATCGCGATCATGGACAAGGGCCGCATCCTCGCCCTCGACGACGCCGCCGGCCTGAAGGCCTCGGTCGGCGCCGACACCATCGTCACGGTGTCCGCCGAGGGCGAGCTCGCGCGCCTCGCCGACCACCTCCGCGAGCGGGTGCCGGGCGCCACGGAGGCGGCGCACCGGGGTGACGGCACCATCCAGCTCGGCGTGGCCGGCGCCCAGGGCGTGCTGCCCGCCGTGCTCGCCGCCGCCGAGCAGGCCGGCTTCGAGGTCACCGACCTGTCGGTGACCGAGCCCACGCTCGAGACCGTCTTCATCAAGCTCACCGGCAAGGAGCTCCGGGATTGACCGACATCGCCCACCCCCGCTCCACTGCCGTCGCGGCCCGCGCCGCCTTCTGGGCGATGCTGCTCCGCGACGCCCGCGTGCTGCGCAAGAACCTGAAGGAGTTCATCCCCCGGACGGTGCTGCAGCCGTTCCTGCTGGTGTTCGTGTTCACCTACGTGTTCCCGAAGATCGGCCAGAGCGTGGGCGGCAGCGGCGCCTCGGCGGCCGACTTCTCCACCGTGCTCGTCGCCGGCGTCGTGGCCCTCGCCGTGTTCTTCCAGGGCATCCAGTCCGTGGCGCTGCCCCTCGTCACCGAGTTCGGCGTCACCCGCGAGATCGAGGACCGCGTCCTCGCCCCCCTGCCGGTGTCGCTCATCGCCATCGAGAAGATCACGGCCGGCGCCCTCCAGGGCCTCTTCTCGGCCCTGCTCGTCTTCCCCATCGCCGCGGTTGTGCCGGCCACGCCGGTCCACCTCCAGGTCGACTGGCTCCTGCTCGTGACCCTCGTGCCGCTCGCCTGCATCGCCGGCGCCTCGCTCGGCCTCACCTTCGGCACGACCTTCGAGCCCCGCACGGTGCCGGTCATGTTCGGCGTGATCCTCGTGCCGCTCACCTTCCTCGGCTGCGTCTACTACTCGTGGGCGGCCCTCGAGCCCGTCCGCTGGCTGCAGCTCGCGGTGCTCGTCAACCCCCTCGTCTACATGTCCGAAGGGTTCCGGGCGGCGCTCACCGACAGCCCGCACATGTCGCTGTGGGCGGTCTACCCCGCCCTCACCGGGTTCACGGTCGTGCTGGTGCTGCTCGGCATCAAGGGCTTCAAGGCCCGCGTCCTCAGCTGAACGCGTCGGCGGGCCCCGTCGTTCAGTCGACCGTGTAGGACCGGCTGCAGCTCCGGTACGGGCCCGTGAGCGGGGCGTCGGCCTGGCGCCCCACGACCGCCACCTGCACGGTGCCGCCGGCGCCGGCGAGCACCGAGTCCCACTGGGCCCGGGTGGGCGTGAACGAGGTCGTCCGCAGCGTGGGGGTGCTGAGCAGCAGCGTGCCCCCCGCCGACCGGAACTTCACCTGGAACCGGTTGTTCGGGAAGTTCCCACCGTTGCCCGCCCGCCAGCGGAAGGTGGGCCGGGCGTTGGTCACGGTCGTCGCCGTCCCCTTGATCTTGGGGCTGATGTTCATCGTGCTGGCGATGCAGTTGACCGCGTCGTCGCTGCCACCGGGGCTGAAGAGCGGGTAGGCCTGCGAGAACGTCTCGGGGTCGCCGGCGTCGAGGGCATCCCAGACGTTGTCGACGCCCAGGTAGATCCCGTCGTTGCGCTCGGCCCCGTTGTCGGAGAGGTCCCAGAGGAAGCTCATGACGGAGAGCTCGTTGTCCTCGCCCTTGGTGTTCTTGGTCTCGAGGTCGTCGTCGAGGTCGGCGTCCTCCGTGTCCTGGTAGCGGGTGTCGCCGACGTCCGGCACGCCCAGCGACGCGGCGCGCTCGTACAGGGTCGAGACCGCGAAGTAGGTGGGCCAGCCCTCGCCCCACGCCAGACGGGTGCCGCGGTCCTTGCCGTAGCGGTTCGACAGGTTCTCGTCGCCGTGGGGGCCGCCCGGGTTGCGCTCGATGCCGAGCTGGTCGGCGATGTGGTGCCCGAGCTCGTGGAGGATGACGTCCCAGTCCCACCGGTCGAGCTGGAGCAGGTTGAGGCGGCCGTCGTAGTACGAGCCGTCCGAGGGGAACACGACCTCGACGGTGTCGATCGGGCCGCCGTTCTGCAGCGCCACCTCGTCGGTGGCGATGGTGAGCGCGGCGTGCACCGAGAAGGCGGTGCCGTTGTCGTTGACGTTGCCGGCGGTGACGTCCTTCACCAGGGTCGACCCGGGGGCGACGTTGGCCGTGACGCCGCCGTCGAGGCGTTGGGCGAGCGTGAAGCCGGGGCCGTCGGCGAGCACCCGGACGTAGACGTCGCGGCCGGTCAGGTCGCCCTCGCTGTCCACCGCGTCGATGACCGCCTGGTAGGCGCCCGTCCCGTCGGTGGTCACGGTGGTGACGATCGGGTCCGGGCCCGGGTCCTGCTCGCGGATCTGGACCGGGGCGCGGTCGACCGGGTGCAGCCCGCCGTTGCGGTCCTTCCACTGCACGGTCCCGCTGACGCAGAGGCTGGTGCCGGCACAGCCGCCCTCGGTCACGGTGGTCGTGCTCTCGGCCGCGCCCAGGATCTCGTCGTCGAGCGCGGCGGCCTCCTCGGCGGTGAGCCGGCCGGCGGCCTGCAGGGCGTCGACCCGCTGGAGGCGCAGGTCCTGCTCGCCCCGCTCGCTCGCCAGGGTGGTGCCGGCGATCGCGTCGACCCAGACCGTGTCGGAGGCGGTGCGGGCCACACCGTCGGGCGTGGTGCCGGTGAGGGTGGCGGTGACCGTCGTGCCGGTGGCGTCGGCCAGCGCGGCCTCGGCCGGGTCGGCGACGGCGGACTCGGTGACGACCACGCCGGTGCTGGTGCTCGCCGACTCGGCGGGCACGGCGCTCGTGGCGGCACCGCCGGCGAGGTGGGCGCCGCCGGTCGCGGTCAGGTGCACGGTGGCGCGGGCCAGGCCGTCGACCGGGTCGGTGGTGACCTCGAGGCGGCCCGCAGCGAGGCCGACGGGGTCGATGGTGACCGCGCCGGCGGCCTCGGGCTTCACCCCGTCGGTGCGGGTCGCCAACGGCGGGACGGTGGCCGCGACGACGGGGGCGGCCGCCGCCGGGACGACGAGGACCGCCGCGAGGAGGCCGGCCGCGAGCAGGGAGACGTGCAGGCACTGACGGGTCACCGGGGGCTCCTGGTCGGGTGATGGCCGGGCCACGCTAGTGCCGAGCCACCACCCGGCCCGAGAGGCAGGGCCGCCGCCCCACGCCGGGGCCCGTCAGCCGATGTGCCGGCCCGACGACCCGGCGGGACGGGTCACCGCTGGACGCGGACGGGCAGGGTGCGCGGCCCGCGCACCTGGCCGCCGGACCACGTCACCGCCCCGGGGTCGGCCAGCTCGAATCGGTCGCCGAAGGCCTCCATCCACACCTCGAGCGCGACCCTCAGCTCCATGCGCGCGAGGTGGGAGCCGGCGCAGCGGTGGATGCCGAGGCCGAACGCGGCGTGGCGGTTGACCTCCCGGTCGATGACCACCTCGTCGGCCCGTTCGAAGGCCCGGGGGTCGCGGTTGGCGGCCGGGAACGACAGCAGGACCCAGTCCTCGGCCTTCATGGGGCAGCCGCCGTAGTCCATGTCCTCGCGGACCAGCCGGGCCATGGTCACCGGGGCGTACGCCCGCAGGAACTCCTCCATGGCCGTGGTGAGCAGCGCGGGGTCGGCGGCCAGGCGCCGGCGGTCCTCCGCGTGGCCGGCGAGGTGCCAGATCGAGGCGCCGATGGCCGACCACGTCGTGTCGATGCCGGCGATGAGGATGAGGCCGATCGAGCGAACGGCGTGCTCGGCGGTGACGCGCTGGCCGTCCATCTCCGAGGCGAGCAGGTAGGAGGTGAGGTCGTCGCGGGGGTTCTCGATGTGGTCCCGGACCTGCTCCTCGAGGTAGCCGAACAGCTCCTGGAAGCCGAGGGCCCGCTCCTCCTGGGGCAGGTCCACCCCCTCGAGGGTGTGGTGCACGAAGGCCCGGAACTTGTCCGCGTCCTCCTGGGGGAAGCCCAACATGTTGGCGATGACCCGCACGGGGATGTGCTGGGCGTAGCCAACGGCGGCGTCGACAACGTCGGCGTCGCCCATCTCGTCGATGAGGTGCTCGCAGAAGTCCCGTGTCGACTGCTCGAGCTTGGCGATGGCCTGGGGGGCGAAGGCCGGCAGCAGGAGGCGCCGCGCGCCCTTGTGGAAGGGCGGGTCCGAGGAGATCGGCGGGGCCACGCCCGCCGGCGCCATGTCCAACGGCGGCCGGTGCTCGGACATCACGATGCTGCGGGAGGTGAAGCGCTCGGTGTCGTGGGCGATGGCCGACACGTCCTCGTAGCGGGTCGGCAGCCAGCCGCCGCCGTAGCGGTCGGTGTGGGCGATCGGGCAGGACTCGCGCAGCTCGGACCAGATGGGGAACGGGTCGGCGACCCACTCCCCGTCGGTGTGGTCGAAGTCGGTCTCCCAGTCGGTGACCTTCTCGTGGAGGTCCATCAGCCCTCCTCGACGGTGATGGCCAGCTCGGGGCAGTTGGCCGCCGCGAGCCGGGCCTGGTCCTGCTCGCCCTCGGGCACCGTGCCGTCGCCGAGCACCTGACCCTGCCCGATGTCGTCGGGCTCGAACACGGTGGGCGCCAGCGCGTAGCACCGGCCGTGCCCCTGGCACTTCTCGTCGTCGATGGTGACCCGCATGCGTCGTTTCCTCCTGGGCAGTCGGCGGCGTGACCGCCACCACCCCTGACGATACGGGATCGCCCCACCGCCGCCGACCGTCGGGGCGGGACGACGGCGAGGCGCGGCGAGGGTTGCGGGGGTGGGGGCGGTCGGCCATGGTGAGCGCCGTGACCGAGCCGCTCTGGGTGCCCACCGCCGCACGCGCCGAGGCGTCGTCCTCGACCGCCTTCCGCACCCACGTGAACGAGCGCCGCGGCCTCACCCTGGCCGACAGCGAGGCGCTGCAGGCCTGGTCGATCGCCGAGCCGGCGGCGTTCTGGGCCGAGGTGTGGGACTGGGGCGGCGTCGTGGGCGAGCCGGGGCCGGTCGCGCTCGCGCCCGCCGGGCCCGGCGAGCACCCGATCACCGGGGTGCGCTGGTTCCCCGAGGCGCGGCTGTCGTTCGCCGAGAACCTGCTCGACGGGCGCGGCGTGGACGGGAGCGCCCCGGCGCTCGTGTTCGAGGGCGAGGGGTCCACCGACAGCCCGGCACCCTCGCGGACCCTGACGTGGGACGAGCTGCGGGCGGAGGTGGCCGCCGCCGCGGCGGCGCTGCGCGACGCCGGCGTGGGCCCGGGCCACCGGGTGGCGGCCTGGATGCCGAACGTGCCCGAGACCGTCGTGGTGATGCTGGCCGCGCTGTCGCTGGGCGCGGTGTTCTCGTCGACGTCGCCCGACTTCGGGGTGACCGGCGTGCTCGACCGCTTCGCCCAGATCGAGCCGACCGTGCTCGTCGCCGCCGATGGCTACCGGTACGGCGGCAAGGCCTTCGACTGCCTCGACCGCCTGGAGGAGATCACCGCGGCGCTGCCGACCCTGCGGGCGACGGTGGTGGTGCCGTTCCTCGGCGCCGCGGCCCCGGCCGGGACCGTGGCCTACGCCGAATTCCTGGCGCCGCACCGGGGGGCGGCGCTGCCGACAGAGCGGTTCGCCTTCGACCAGCCCGGCTTCGTCCTCTACTCCTCCGGCACGACCGGCAAGCCCAAGTGCATCGTGCACCGGGCCGGCGGCCTCGTCCTCAAGCACCTGACCGAGCACCGCCTCCACGCCGACGTCCGCCCCGGGGACCGGGTCTTCTACTTCACGACCTGCGGCTGGATGATGTGGAACTGGCTGGTGTCCGGCCTCGCCGCCGGCGCCACCGTCGTCCTCTACGACGGCAACCCCTTCCACCCCGGGCCGGACGCGCTGTTCGACCTGGTCGAGCGCCACCGGGTGCAGCTCATGGGGGTGTCGGCCAAGTTCATCGACTCGTGCCGTAAGGCCGGGCTGCGCCCCCGTGACACCCACGACCTCTCGGCGCTGCGCACGATCTGCTCGACCGGCTCGCCCCTTGGCGTCGAGGGCTTCGAGTGGGTGTACGACGCCGTGGCCGACGACGTGCACCTCGCCTCCATCTCCGGCGGCACCGACCTGTGTGGCTGCTTCGTCGCCGGCGACCCCACCCGCCCGGTGTGGGCCGGGGAGATCCAGGGACCCGGCCTGGGCATGGACGTCGACGTCTACGACGAGGCCGGCGCGCCCGTCGGCCCGGGCGTGCGGGGCGAGCTCGTGTGCCGCAGCCCCTTCCCGTCGGTGCCGCTCGGGTTCCTCGGCGACGACGACGGCACCCGCTTCCGGGGCGCCTACTTCGACCGCTTCCCCGGCGTGTGGGCCCACGGCGACTTCGCCAGCTGGACCGAGCACGGCGGCATGGTGATCCACGGTCGCAGCGACGCCACCCTGAACGCCGGCGGCGTGCGCATCGGCACCGCCGAGCTCTACCGGGTGGTCGAGAACCTGCCCGAGGTGGCCGAGGCCATCGCGGTCGGCCAGGAGTGGGACGACGACACCCGCATCGTGCTGTTCGTGCGCCTCGCCGAGGGTGCCGCGCTCGACGACGAGCTGGCGGCGACGATCCGCACCCGGGTGCGCTCGGACTGCTCGCCCCGCCACGTGCCCGCGAAGATCGTGGCGGTGGACGACATCCCCCGCACCCGCAGCGGCAAGCTCGTCGAGCTGGCGGTGACCGACGTGGTGAACGGCCGCGAGGTCCGCAACCGCGAGGCCATCGCCAACCCCGAGGCCTTGTCCCTCTTCGCCGGCCGCCCGGAGCTGGCCTCGTGACCGGGCTCCCGTCCGGTTCGTCGGGGCCGGCATCGGTCGCCATCCGCGAGGTCGGCGCGCGCGACGGGCTGCAGAGCGAGGATCCCGTTCCCGTCGCCGACCGCGTGCTGCTGGTGGAGGCCCTGCTCGCCGCCGGTGTGACCGTGCTCGAGGTGGGCGCCTTCGTGAGCCCCAAGGCGGTGCCGGCGATGGCGGGCAGCGACGAGGTGTTCGCCGCGGTCCCCGCGGCCGAGGGCGTCACCCGGGTGGCCCTGGTCCCGAACGCCCGGGGTGCCGAGCTGGCCCTCGCCGCCGGCGCCGAGGCGCTGACGGTGACCGTGTCCGCCTCGGCGGCCTACAACGAGCGCAACGTCCGCATGTCGATCGACGAGTCGGTCGCCTCCATCGCCACGATCTGCGCCCTGGCCCACCAGGCCGACGTACCCGTCGACGCCGTGGTCTCCTGCGCCTTCGGCTCGCCCTACGAGGGCGACATCGCCCCGGCCGAGGTCCACGACCTGTGCCGTCGGCTCGCCGACGGGGGCGCCGACGACCTCACGCTCGCCGACACCACGGGCATGGCCACGCCCCGGCTCGTCCACGACCTGCTGGCCGTCACCGGCACCGCCGTCGGCCTGCACCTGCACGACACCCGCGACACCGGCCTGGTCAACCTCTACGCCGGCTGGCAGGCCGGCGTGGCCCGCTTCGACACGTCGGTCGGGGGCCTGGGCGGCTCCCCCTTCGCCGCCGGCGCCGCGGGCAACGTGGCCACCGAGGCGGCGGTGGCGCTGTTCGACGACCTCGGCGTCACCACCGGGATCGACCTCGAGGGGCTCCTGTCGGCGGCGGCGCTGGCCGAGCGACTGGTGGGCCACGAGCTGCCCAGTCGCCTCGCCTACGCCGGCCCCCGCACCCGCCTCGCCGGCGCCTGACGCTCCCCGTTCTGACGGGCCCGGGCGACGGCCGCGCGTCGCGCGCGTGTTCTGTTCACACCGGGCTTCGTCCACGCCCTGGTGGGCGCCTGCCGGGCGGTGTCCCCGTGGGCCGAGCAACTCGACCTCCCGACCCGGGCCCGTCGCAACCGGCGCTGGGGCGACCGCCCGAGCCGGGATCGTGCGCGGCGGTCGGCGCTGGGCGTGGCCACCACCGCCGTGGGGTAGGAATGCCCCATGAGCGAGCCCGACGACGACGCCACCGAGTCCGAGCTGCCCGCGGCCGACCCGTCCGAGCTGGTCGACGACGACGTCCTGCCCCCCGAGTACCCGCCCGATCGCCCCCTCGGCGTCGACGAGTACGGCACCACCTGGCAGGAGGAGCGCGTCGACGAGCCCCTCGAGGAGCGGGTCCGCCGCGAGGAGCCCGACGTCGTGGGCCTGGACCCCGACGCCGACCTCGAGGCGATCGACGTGGGCGACACGGGCGAGGACGACCTCCATGGCGACCTGGTGCTGCCCGCCGAGGACCGCCTCGACGACGGCGACCCGGTGGGCGGCGACCCGTCGCGGCGCGACGTCGCCCAGGAACGGGTGGCGGCCCCGGCCGAGGAGGCCGCGATCCACGTCGTCGACGACGGCGGCGCCTGAGGCGCGTCCGCGCGAAGGTCGCGCCATGGCGACGCCGCGGCAGCGAGCCGGCGCCACCGGCTGATCGCGCTCAGCCGCCGGCGGTCGCCTCGACGCCGGCGATGACGACGTCGAGCCCCTGCTCGAACCATGCCCGCACGTCGTCGGGCCGCTCGGCCACGGCACCACTCAGCGCGGAGCCGTGCGCGAAGTCGACGACCAGGTAGGCCACCGCCTCGATCGAGGCGGGTCCGAGACCACTCTCGGAGAGGGCGTCGGTCAACGGCTCGATGGCGCGAAGTGCGCCCTGGGCGATCAGCGGGTCGGCGAGCGCGGCGCCGACGAGCTCGCGATGTCGCGACGCGAGCTCCCAGTAGGCGAGCGCCCACTCGCGGACCTGGGCCGCCCACGGCTGCGTCCGGTCCACGGCCGGCAGCTCCGAGAGCACCTGCGCCAGCACCAACCCGAGGAGCGTCTGCTTGCCGTCGACGTGGTGGTAGATCGCCATGGGGTCGACCCCG
The DNA here is from genome assembly GCA_041908445.1 of Acidimicrobiales bacterium. Lineage (GTDB taxonomy): Bacteria > Actinomycetota > Acidimicrobiia > Acidimicrobiales > DATDAH01 > JAEUJM01. The sequence goes on from JAYRFK010000052.1 coordinate 234,785, forward strand.
AGGCGGGCACCGAGTCGGCGCATCGACAGCTTCGCCAGCCCGTCCTCGGCTATCGCGACGGCCGCCGCGTCAACGATCTGCTCCACCGACAGTGCGCCCCGTTGCGTCGCCATTTCTACAGTGTAGAGTTCCGTGGTCCTCTACACCGTAGAACGAGCCAGGAGCACCCGATGCGCGAACGACCCGACGATCTGGTCGCACTCCAGCAGTTGATCGACGACAGCTACGCCGCGGCAGGGGACCACCTGCGCGAGATCCACGCGCCCGAGCGGCGACTGGATGCCGAAGGGCTCGCTTCCCGGCTCGACGGCATGTGCCTGCTCACGCTGGCCACGACCACTCGAGACGGCCGTCCGATCACCGGGCCGGTCGACGGCGTGTTCTACCGGGGCGCGTTCCACTTCGGGTCGTCGCCGACGTCGTTGCGGTTCCGACACATCCACGCCCGGCCGGCGGTCAGTGCGACGCACCTTCCCGGCGAGCACTTCGCAGTCAGCGTGCACGGGGTCGCCCAGACGATCGACGTCGACGCGGACGATCACGCCGAGTTCCGGCAGACCCTCCTCGACATCTACCTCCCCCGGTACGGCGACGCGTGGTTGGACGTCCTGGACGGCGCCGCGTTCGCCCGCATCGACGCGGGGCGGCTCTTCGCGTTCTGGATGCCGGACGAGGACGGCGCCGAGGCCGCCTGACGAGCGCCGTCCCGGCGATGGCGGTCCGTGGCAGCCTGACGGCATGGGCGCCGCCGCCTTCGAGTCGGTCTCGACGTGGACGTCCCCGCCACCACCGCCGGCGTCCACGGCGCGGGCGGCGCTGCTCGACGCTGTCGCGGACCGTGTCGTCGCCCGGTCGCCCGGTCGGCTCCGGGTGATCGTCGACGGTCGGACCGGCAGCGGGAAGTCCACGCTCGCGGACGAGCTCGCGGCGCGCGTCCGTGACCGCGGTCGTCCGACCCTGCGGGCCAGCTTGGACGACTTCAAGCTGACGTGGGCCCACGCCCGCCGGCACGGCTACGACCGGGTGAGCGGCGAGGGCTACTACCGCAACACCCCCGACGTCGAGAGCGCCCGCGAGTTGCTGTTGGTGCCCGCCGGGCCCACGGGCTCGGGCGTCGTGGCCCTCTGTGCGCACGACCCGTTGACCGGCGACGACCACCGGGCCACGACGGTGACCGCGCCGGCGGACGCCGTCCTGCTCGTCGACTCGGTCTTCGGCATGCGCCCCGAGTACGACGACCTCTGGGACCACCGCCTCTGGGTCGAGGTCGACCGGGAGGTGGCGCTGACCCGGGGCATCGAGCGCGACGTGCCCCTCGAGGGCCGGGACGAGGCCGAGCGCCTCCACCGCGACCGCTACCAGGTCGGCGAGGACCTCTACCTGGCCGAGGTCGACCCCATGGCCCTCGCCGACACCGTCGTCGACAACACCGCCTTCGACCAGCCGGTCCTCCTGCGCTGAGGGGCGCGGCTCGGCGGCGCGCCGGAATCGTCCGCCCTCCCCGTCGAGGATGCGGCTTGGCATCCTCGACGTCCGGGACGCGCACCGGCGCAGGGCAGCTCGTCGTGCCCTGCGCCGGTGGTCCTGTGATGGGGTGGAGCGGTGAGCGTGGGCTCGCTCAGGCGGAGGCGCCGATCACCTCGAAACCACTGGAGGCGGGGTCGTCGGCGTCGGGGCCGACCGTGAAGGTGATCGGGCCACCGTCCGTGTCGAGCACGCAGGCGAAGGTGCCGGTGACGTCACCGGCCGTGCACTCGGGGGCGCCCTGGGCCGAGGTGGCGCCCGAGGCCGCCAGCGCGGCGTCGACCTGGTCCCGGCCGCCCTGGCTGCTCACGGCCCGCTCGGCGTCGGTGCCCCGTACCGACAGGAACGAGGTGACCGTGTCGGCGGCCTGCTGCAGGTCGGCCGGGTCCACCGCCGGCGCGTCGGGAGCGGGCGCCGGCACGGCATCGTCAGCAGCATCGGCGGCGTCGTCGGCGGGCTTGGCCGCGTCGGCCGGGGGCAGGGCCACCGACTGACCGGGAGAGGCGGCGGCGGCGGCCTCGTCGCCACCACCGCTGTCACGGGTGGCCACCGCCAAGCCGACGCCGGCACCCACCAGGGCCAGGGCCAGCACCCCGGCCAGCGCCACGACCACCCGGGACCGGCGGCGCGCCCGCCGGCGTGTGCGACGGTCGGCCCCGACGGCGGGCCCGGCCACGACGGCGGAGGGCAGCGACGCCCCCACCACGGGCGTGCCCGCCGGCGGCGTGACGAACACCGAGTGCACCGACGTGGGCGGGTCGACCGCCCGGGCCATCGCGTCGGTGGCGACGCCCGCCGCCCCGGCCACCGGGACCGCAGCCACGACGGTCGGGGGCAGCATCGGGGCACCGTCCACCGCGGTCGGCGGATCGACGGCCGGGTCGGCGGGCGCTCCGGTCGGCACGACGAAGGCGGTCGCCGGCGGGTCGGCCACCGGGGTCACGGGCGGGACGGGGTGGCGGGCGGCGGCGTTGGCCACGGCCACCACCTCGCCGAAGGGCGTGGGCCGGCGACGGGGTGCCGGGGCGGCCCCACCGGGCTCGCCACCCGGGGCGGGACCGGGAGCGGCAGTGGGAGCGGCAGTGCGAGCGACGACCCAGGGATCGCCGAGGGGCACGACGGCGACGGCCACCGGCGCCTCGTCGGCGGCCGGGACGGGCGTCGTGCCCACGGCGGCGCCGCCGGCGCCGCGGACGGCGCCGTCGGGGAACTGGTCGAGGACGTCGGCGAGATCGAGGTCGAACTGGGTGTCGGCGTCGACGATGGCCGAGGAACGAACGGACGAGGAGTCGATCGAGCGGGACATGCTGCTCGGACGTGCGCGTGGCGCCGACCGGTTCCCGACCGATGACGTGACAGGCGACACGCCTGCAGCCCACTCGGGCCGTCGCGCGTCCCTCAGGGGCGCAGGTTGAGCGCCACCGAGCCGGGGACGAAGGCGCCCTCGACGTAGGTAAGGGGGCCGTCCTCGAGCTCCCACACGGCCCGACCCTCGAGGGGGAGGCGCCGGCCGGCGGTCTGGGCCCAGCCGTCGAAGGGGGTGCGCCACTCGGCCCGCACGAGACCGCTCGGCAGGTCGGCCCAGCGGTCGCGGGAGGAGAAGTCCCGGATGCGGCCCCGCTCGTCGAGGAAGACCCGGCCGGTGACGGTGTGGTGGCGGTGGGTGTACGAGACGTCGAAGGTGTCGTCGTCGACCGCGACCCACGTCGCCGCCGGCGTGAGCAGCATCGACGGCGCCAGCACCAGGGCGTCGTTGAGCCAGGTGGTGAGCTCGCCGATGTCGTACTCCTCGCCGGCGCCCCGGGCCACCGGGACCAGGCCGAGGAGCCGTCCGACCATGCGGCCCTCACCGTCGAGGTAGGTGTCGCGGCCGACCATGGGCACGACCCCCGCCATGTCGAGGCGCATGTGGAACAGGCGGGCGACGGGTTGGGCGCAGTTGAACTGCCAGGCCTCGGCCGGCAGCCAGCCCCGGCCCTGGAGGTTGAAGCGCCCCCGGAACCGGGCCACGAACGACCACGTGCGGGGGGCGCCGACCACCCTCATGAAGGCGAGGTACCGCTGAACGGGCGCGGGCAGGTCGGCGACCTCGTCCTCGGTGACGACCGACTCGTCGGGCACGCCCCGGGGGAGGTCGTGGCGGGCCGCCTGGGCGAGCACCGTCGCCCGCAGGTCACGGCCGAGCAGCTCGACGACCGGGCGCACCGCGGGCCGGATCAGCGAGAACGTCACCCCGCGAGCATGGCCGACGGCCACGCCTCGGGGCAGGGTCCAACGCCCCTGGCGGCCCGACCGCCGGCGCAGCACGCTGGACCCATGGCACCCCACGACGACCTCCTGGACGCACTGGGCGGCGAGGCCGGCCTCGACCAGATCGTGGCCACCTTCTACGGACGGGTGGTGGCCGACCCCGAGCTCGGGCCGGTCTTCGCCGGCGTCGACATCGAGCGCCTCGTGCACATGCAGGAGGAGTTCCTCGGCGTCGCCTTCGGCTCCCGTGACCACGTGGCCGACGCCGACCTGGCCACCGCCCACGCCCGCCGCCACATCACCGGCCACCAGTTCTCCCGCTTCGTCGAGCTCTTCACCGACGTCCTCGCCGAGCGGGGCCTCCCGTCCGAGACCCTCGACCGGGCCCGCGACCGCCTCGCCCTCTACGTCGACGACGTGGTCGGCCAGTACGGCGCCTCCGGCTGACCTCCAACGGGCCAGCGACGGCCCACCGGGTGGTGTCCGCTCACCTCGCCGCCGCGCAACCCGACCACGTGCGGGAGCGACCACCGGACCTGGGTCGCGAGGCGTCGCGGGCGCAGGCTCACCGCTCCTCGAACCAGATCTCGTTGCCCGGCGCCTCCCGGCGCACGACGCCGGCGGCGGCCAGCGCAGCCAGCACCGCGGCGGCATCGCCCCGTGGCACCGGGCGGTTGCGGGCGGCGAGGAACTGGCGCACGCCGCCGTCCGGCCGGACCTCGAGGCAGTAGGCGAGGCGATCGGCGGCCTCCACGCCGAGGATGATCGAGCGGCGCTCGTTCACCGCCGCCGCGAAGCCGCCCACGCAGTTGTCCAGCCGGGCCCCCCAGACGGTGAGCTCGGCGGCGGTCCGGGGCACCACCAGCCGTAGCGGGCCCGACGCGCCGAGCACCTCGACCCCGGCGAGGACCAGGACCGCCGGCGGGTGCTGGAGGGGCACGTGCTCGGGTGGCGCGCCGCCCCGGGTGGCCGGGGCGCGCAGCATGGCGCCGCGGCGCTCGTCGGCGGTGGGCCGGAGCAGCGCCGCACGGGGGGTCGGGGTCGCCGGCGCGACCACCCGAGGTCGACCCGCGCGGGGCGCCGGCGCCCCACGGGGCCCGGCGGCGGGCACCGGCCCCGGCCGGCGGTGGCGCGGCGCCACCAGCCCGTGGGGGTTCGGGTCGGTCGGCAGCAGCGAGCGCAGCTCGTCGCGGAGGGGGACGAGCCGGTTCGGCAGGCGTGCCGGCGCCCGGTGGCCGACGACGCCCTGGAGCCGGAGGGCCTCGGCCAGCACCGCGGGACCGTCCTCCGACGCCGCCGCGTCGAGGAGCACGCGCTCGGTGCGGTGCTCGCCCCAGTTCGGCGTGTGACGGCGCCCAAGGTCGACGACCTCGCCCTCGGGCCAGGACGACGGCGGGTGCCCGGGCCCCTCGGCGGCCAGCACCCGCGCCAGTCGGTCGGGGGCGAGCCCCACGGACATGAGCCCGAGGGCGAGCGGCAACAGCTCCGGCGCCCGCGCGCCGGCAACGGTGCCGGGCACCCGTGCGGTCCGGGGTGCGTCACCGAGCGCTGCGCCCCCCTCCACGACTCGCAGGAGGCCGGTGGCGAGCGCGGCCACGACCGGGCGCGTGGCCCGCGGCCCGAACGCCGACGAGGCCGCGTCGCGTGCGCTCCGTCGGGCCAGGACCGGTGCGGCCCAGCGCGGCACCTCTGCCACGGCGGCCGCGCCCCGGTCGAGCGCGGCGCCGAGCAGGGGGAAGGCGGCGCCGGCGACGACCGCCAGCAGGCCCACACCGGGGTCGGGCGGCGCCCAGGCCCCGTGCTCGCGGGCGAACGCCGCCAGCCGGTGGGCGACCTCGGGCGCGTCGGCCGGGCCCACGAGCGCCGTCACCAGCCCGGGCTGGATCGACACGTCGACGGCGCGGCGGCCGCCGAGCAGGACCAGGGCGACGGCGACCCGGCCGTCGGCAGCCGCGAACCGCAGCTCGGTCGGGGGCGCGCCCTCCGCCCCCGGCACCCGCACGTGGGCGACCGGCCCGTCGTCCACCCACGCCGGCCGCGTGCCGCGGGGAGCGGTGGTGGTCGCGGCGGGCACGTCGGCGACCCTAGGGGAACGCGTGTTCCCCAACCAGGGGACAAACCTGGGGATCTCGCGATCGGGGGTAGGGTCGTGGGCGGCGCACGGCCCGGTCGACGGCGTTACTCGGGGAGAACGATGACGACCCCGTTCCCAGCGGCACCTGCAGGGACAGGCATGTGAGCACGGAGTGGGGGCATCCCAGCGCGCACGTGGGGCCGCGCAGCCTGCGTAGCCTCCTCGACGCCGTGCTCACCATCGGGTCGGACCTCGACCTGCACGCCACGCTGCAGCGCATCACCGAGGCGGCCGTGACGCTCGTCGACGCCCGCTACGGGGCCCTCGGCGTGCTCGACGAGGACGGCACCGCGCTGGCCGAGTTCATCACCGTGGGCGTCGACGACGAGACCCACCACTCGATCGGCGCCCTCCCCAAGGGCCTCGGCCTGCTCGGCTCGCTCATCACCGACGCCTCGACCCGCCGCCTCGCCGACCTGCGGGAGGACCCGGACCGGGCCGGGTTCCCGCCGAACCACCCGCCGATGGTCTCGTTCCTCGGCGTCCCCATCCGCACCCGGGACCGGGTCTTCGGCAACCTCTACCTGACCGACAAGACGTCGGCGGAGGCGTTCACCGACATCGACGAGGAGCTGGTGCAGGCCCTCGCCGGCGCCGCGGCGGTGGCCATCGACAACGCGCGGCTCTACGAGGAGACCCAGCGCCGCCAGGCCACCCTCGCCGCGTTCCGGCAGGTGGCCCAGGCGTTGCTCGAAGGAGGCCGGCGCGACGAGGTCCTCGGGGAGATCGCCCGGCGGGCAGCCGACCTGGCCGGCGCCGACCTGGCCGCCATCGTGCTGCCGGGCCGGGGCGACGACGAGCTCGAGATCGCGCTGGTCGTGGGCTACGGCGAGGACGAGCTGGCCGGCGTCGCCTTCGACCGCGCCACCAGCCGCTCGGGCCAGGTGCTCGCCACCGGGCACCCCGTCGTGCTCGACGACGTGGCCGCGGACCCCCGCCCCGGCCCCTTCCAGGCCCGCCAGGACCTGGGCCCCGCGCTGTTCGTGCCACTCGGGGCCGACGGCGGGCCGGTCGGCACCCTGGTGGTGGCCCGGCTCGCCGGGGCCGGCGGGTTCGCCGCCCTGGAGCAGGAGATCACCACCTCGTTCGCGAGCCAGGCCGGGCTGGTGATCGAGCACGAGCGCCAACGCTCGCGCCTCCAGGACCTCGCCCTGCTCGAGGACCGTGACCGCATCGCCCGAGACCTCCACGACACCGTGATCCAGGGCATCTTCGCCACCGGCCTCACCCTCCAGGGCGCGGCCCGCCTGGTCGACGAGCCCACCGCCCGCCGGCGCGTGGCCGATGCGGTGGACCAGCTCGACGAGATCGTGCGCCACATCCGCACGGTGATCTTCGGCATCGAGACCGAGCGCGTGGCCGCACCCGAGGGCTTCCGCCGCCGCGCCCTCGGCGTGATCGAGGAGTCCAGCCGGGCGATCGGCCACGAGCCCCGCCTCACCTTCGCGGGCCCGGTGGACACGGTGGTCGAGGGCGCGCTGGCCGACGACCTGCTGGCGGTGCTGCGCGAGACCCTGTCGAACGTCGCCCGCCACGCCTGGGCGTCGGAGGTGGAGGTCCACCTCGACGTCACCACCGAGCAGGTCACCCTCGTCGTCCGCGACGACGGCATCGGCCCCGGGGACGGCGCCCGGCGCGGCAACGGCCTGCGCAACCTCGCCGAGCGGGCGGCCGCCCACGGCGGGCGCGCGTCGATCGAGGCCGGCGACCCCACGGGCACCGTGGTGACCTGGTCGGCACCCCTGCCCTGAGCAGGGCTGCGTCGGCCGACCGGGCACGGCCCTCGTGTCGACCGGTTCCGCCCACCGGACGCGGCGGCGCTCAGCCCGGGCGCAGGCGGACCGTCCGCACGCCGTGGGGGCCGACGGCCAGACGGAGCACCGCACCACCGCCGGCACCCCCGCCGGCATCGGCGTCGAGCGCGACCGCCTCGGCGTCGGGGGTCTCGTCGAGGCGCACCGACTCGGCCGCGACCACCCCGAAGCCGAGGCGCACGGTGGCGTCGACGGGCCCGGGGCCGGGGTGGGCCAGGCGCAGGACCAGCCCGTCGCCGTCGTCCGCCGGCTTGAGCGCCGAGAGCACCACCGAGCCCGGCCCGACCTCGACGAGCGGCCGACCCGGCTCGACCAGCACGGCCTCGCCCGCCGGCACCGCCCGGAGGCCGAGCTCGTCGGCCGCAGCGTGCGCGGCGAGGGCGCCCGACGCCTCGTCGTCGGGCACCACCCGGAGCGACAGCCGAGCACGGACGCCGTCAGGGCACTGCGCCTCCGGCGTGGCCAGCCCGGGCCCGGCGGGGATCGGGCGGGTCGTGGGGTCGAGCCGGGCCAGCCAGCCCACCGATCGCAGCAGGGTCACCTGGATCTCGCCCTCGGGCGTGACCTCGGCCTCCGGCAGGCCGGGCGCGGCCACGACCAGGCCGTGGGCTTCGATCCAGCCCTGGTGCGGGAACGTGCGTGGCGCCACGTGCTCCCACCCCGTGTCGTCGGGCGGGGCGGTCGAGCGCTCGGCCACGTCGAAGGTCGTCGCGGCCCGGAAGCGGTCGACCGGCGCGCCGGTGGGGAACCGCAGTCGCAGGCGGTGGTCCCGGGCCGGGTTGGTCACGGTGATGTCCAGGTCGACCCGGTCGACGCCCGGCGCCACCCGGGCCTCGACCCGCACCACCACCGGCACCGTCTCCTCGGTGCGGGCGTCCCGGGCCTCGGTCAGCGCGCTCGGCACGGCCAGCGTGCGCTCGACCACCAGGCGCTCCAGCCCCGATGCGTGGCGCCGGCGCTCGATGCGGACCGCCGTCGGTACCGCACCGGCGTCGCGGTCCCCCGCCACCGGGTCGAAGTCGTAGGTGTCGCCCCGGTCCCCGAGGTCCTCCAAGGCACCCAGGCCCACGAACGTCCGGGCACCGGCGTGCAGGGTGAGCGTGCCGTCGTCCGCCGCCTCGACGACCAACGCGCCGGGGTCGTCGCCAGAGGAGCCGGACGAGATCACCCGGCCGTCGTCCACCTCGTCGGGGCTCGGGTCGGCCGGCGCGAGGTGCACCCGCCGCCAGCCGAACGCAGGGACGTCGGCGACCACGAGCTCGAGGTCGATGCCGGGCATGCCCTCCCACATGCGCATCCGGCGGGGGTCCTCGGCGGCCACCACCCGGGCGGGCCGGCCGTCCGCCGTGTACCCCCCGTTGGTGCCGTCGAGGAGGGTCAGCGGGTGGATGTCGCCGCCGAGGTCGGAGAGGCGGTAGACGGGGTGGCCGTCGAGCGGGAGGCGGACGACATCGGTGCGGGCCACCGGCGAGGGGTTGAACACGGCCACGTCGAGCTCGGTCGACCACGGCGTGGCCCGAGTGGGGCCGAGCCCGGCCAGCCGGCCGAGGACCCGGTCTGTGGTCTCGAGGGCGAGCTCCGTGGCCGTGGCGTACCGGCCCTGCATCTGGCGGTGGACCTCGTCCTGCGAGCAGCCGCAGATCGAGTCGTGGGCCTGGTTGGGCAGCAGCGCCCGCCACGCGGCGCGGACGGACGGGGCCTCGTCGGGCGTGCCGAGCACGGACCCGAGCGCCGCCCACGGCTCGGCCCAGCCGCCGATGGCCCGGTCGGCGGCGCGGTCGGCCAGCTTCAGGCCGAGGCGGGTCGACCACACGCCCGGCAGCAGGTTGGCCACCCGGGCCCCGAGCAGCTCGCCCGTGAACACCGGCCGGTCGGACTCGTCGAGGGCGGCCCGCAGATCGTCGAGCAGGCCGCGGCGGACGGTGCGTCCCGTGCGTGCCGCGAGCGCCTCGGCCACGGCGGCGGTGTGGGCGTCCGGCAGGCAGTGGTCGATCCCGTTCATGAGCACGACGGGCGCCCGCTCGATCCCGGGCAGCCGGTCGAGGAGGCCGACGAGCGCCTCGGCCGCGACCGCGGGTGGCTCGGGCAGGTAGGCGGCGGCGAAGTAGCCCCGGGCCAGGTGGTAGGCGGTGACGGCGTCGCCACTCGGGGCCTCCCACCGGTAGATCGGGCCGAGGGCGTCGATCTCGTTGCCGTTGCCGCGCCAGTAGACGAAGGGGCCGAGCCCGAAGCCGGCGAAGATCGCCGGGAGCTGCGCCGGGTGGCCGAACGAGTCGGGGGTGTAGGCCACCTCGGAGCAGGCGCCGATCGAGCGGGCGACCCGCCGGCCCTCGAGCAGGTTGCGCACGTGGGCCTCGCCGCTCGGCAGCAGCGAGTCGGGCTGCACGTACCACGGGCCCACGGCGAGGCGCCCGGCGGCCACCGCCGCCTCGACGTCGGCGCGCCGCTCGGGGCGCACCGCCAGGTAGTCCTCCACCACGATGGCCTGGCCGTCGAGCAGGAACTCCCACCCCGGGTCAGCGGCGAGCAGGTCGAGCACCCGGTCCACGGTGTCGACCAGTCGGGCCCGGAAGGCCTCGAAGGTGCGATACCACTCGCGGTCCCAGTGGGTGTGCGACACCATCAGGACGTCGGGGGCGCCGGCCATGGCCCCCAGCTTCGCGTGCCGCCCCGACGCCTAGTGTGACGGCCCGGAGGCGGCGGCTCGGAGGGAGGCACGGACCTTGGGGAGGACACGGTGACGAGCCTGGCGGCGGCGATGGCGGTGGTGCCGGCCGCGGCGACCCTGCTCGCCGTCGACGTCACGAGCCACGACTTCCTCGTCGACCTCGTCACGATCCCGCTGTTCACCGGGGTCATCGGCTACCTGACCAACTGGTCCGGCGTGGTCATGCTGTTCGACCCGTTGCGCTTCCACGGCGTGCGCCTGCCGGGCCTGCGCCTGCTCTACCCCCTGCTCCCCCGCCGGGTGCAGGTGATCCCGGCCATCACCGACGACGGCCGCCTCGGGTGGCAGGGCATCGTGCCGTCCCGCGTCGACAAGATGGCGAGCATCTCGGTCGACAAGGCGCTCGCCAAGGTGGGCAGCATCTCGGACTTCTACCACCAGCTCGAGCCGGACAAGGTGGCCGACCACCTCGTCGCCACCGCCCAGGCCGAGATCGACGACGTGGTCGCCCAGATCATGGAGCGCGAGCACCCGCAGCTCTGGCACGACCTGCCACCGGCGGTGAAGGACGCCATCCTCCAGCGGGTCCGGCGGGAGCTCCCGAGCATCGTGCGGCGCATCACCACCCAGATCGGGGAGCACATCGACCAGCTGATCGACGCCAAGCTCATGGTCATCCGCTACTTCCAGCAGCACCCGGAGAAGATGAACGAGATGCTCCGGGAGGTCGGGCGCCGAGAACTGCGCTTCATGCAGAACTTCGGCTTCTACTTCGGCGTGCCCATGGGCATCGTGCTGGTGTTCATCGTCGCCGCCGTTCCGTACTGGTGGGTGCTGCCCGTCGGCGGCGTGGTCATCGGGTACGTCGTCAACTACCTCGGCATCACCATGATCTTCGAGCCCGTCGAGCCGCGACGCGTGGGACCGTTCACCTTCCAGGGCCTGTTCATGAAGCGCCAGCCCGAGGTCAGCGACGTGTTCGCCCGCATGATCGCCGAGGACGTCATCAACCTCGAGAACGTCGGCAACGAGCTCCTGCACGGGCCCCGCAGCGACCGGACCTACGCCATGCTCGAGGCCACGGTGCGCCCGGCGGTGGACAAGGCACTCGGTCCCGCCCAAGGGGCGGTGCGGGTGGCCATCGGCACCCGCCGCTACGACCGCATCCGCGACTCGGTCGCCACCGAGGCCACGGACTTCGCGTCGGCGTTCTCCGACGAGGCCTTCAACCGCCAGCAGGCGGCGCGGGTGCAGACCTTCGTGGCCGCGCAGATGCGCCGCCTCCCGCCCGCCGAGTTCAGCGAACTGCTGCGCTCGGCCATCAAGCAGGACGAGTGGCTGCTGTTCGTGCACGGCGCCGTGCTCGGCTTCGGCGCCGGCCTCCTGCACCTCGCCATCTTCGGAGTGTGACGTGAGCGACGACCCCACCCCCGAGGCCGACCCGACGCCCGGCGCCGGGCCCAGCCCCGGCCGCGAGACCACCCCGGAACCCACCCTGGTCGAGGCCCTCCCCGGGCTGGCGCGCATCGGGATGCGGGCCGGCCTGCGGACGCTGGCGTGGATGGCCAACGAGACCCTCACCACGGGCGAGGCGGTCGTCACCGCGGTCGCCGAGGGCGAGTCGCCCGTGCCGGTCGTGCGCGACGCGACCCGCGACGCCTGGACCGCCGTGGCCCGCTCCCTCGGGGCCGACGCGGAGGGGGAGGACGCCGCCGAGGCACGGCCGGGCCGGACGGCCAAGGGATCCCGGGGCGTCTCCGACGCCGAGCTGCGCCGCCGCGGCGCCCGCCTCCTCGCCCAGTCCGCCGACGTGCGCTTCGACGAGGACACCCACCCCGCCTTCACCCACATCCTCGACGAGCTCACCCCCGACGAGGCCCGCATCCTGCGCTTCCTCTGCGCCGACGGCCCCCAGCCATCGGTCGACGTGCGCACCAACCGACCCTTCGGGGTCGGCTCCGAGCTCGTCGCCGCCGGCCTGTCGATGATCGGGCTGCAGGCCGGCGTGCGCCACCTCGACCGGACCCAGTCGTACCTGAACAACCTGCACCGCCTGGGCCTGATCTGGTTCTCCCGCGAGCCGGTGGCGCCGGGGCGCTACCAGGTCGTGGAGGTGCAGCCCGAGGTCGCCGACGCCCTCCGGCGCGCCGGCCGGGCGCCGAAGACGATCCGGCGCTCGATCCACCTGACCGCCTTCGGCCACGACTTCTGCCGCACCTGCCTGCCCCTCGACCCGCCCGAGCCGACCGAGCCGACCGCCTGACCCTTGTCACCCCCAGCGGTCGGCGCGATCGTGACCGTACGACCACCACACGGGGGGTGTGCGATGTTCGTTCAGGTGATCCGCGGCCGCACCAGCGACCCGGCGGCGATCCGTGCCGCGGGCGAGCGTTGGCGACAGGAGCTGGCGCCCGGCGCCACCGGCTTCCTGGGGGTGACGGCGGGGTCGACCGCCGACGGCGAGACGATCAGCATCGTGCGCTTCGCCGACGAGGCCGCGGCGCGCGCCAACAGCGAGCGGCCGGAGCAGGGCGCCTGGTGGGAGCAGCACATGGCGCCGTTCTTCGACGGGGCGCCCACGTTCGTGGAGAGCTCGGACACCGACGAGTTCGCGCACGGCGACCGGGACGCCGCCACCTTCGTGCAGGTCATGGAGGGGAGGTGCAACGACCTCGCCGCTGCCCGGGCCTTCGAGACGGCCAGCACCGACGCCCTCGAGGCGGCGCGGCCCGACCTGCTCGGCCTGTTCCGCGTCAACCACCCCGACGGGCGCTTCACCCAGGCGGCCTACTTCCGCAGCGAGGCCGACGCCCGGGCCGGTGAGGGTGCCGAGCCCGACGCGCTGCCGGCACCGGTGGCCGAGGGCATGGCCGCCTACGCGGACAACCTCGCGGTCGAGCGCTACCTCGACCTCACGGACCCGCAGCTCTTCTGACCCGCGCCCCGGGGCGGTGCACGCCCCGGGTGCCGGGTCGGGACCTTCGACCCGGGTCGACGGGCGGGCGGCGCCGCACACTGGGGGCGTGAGCGCGCGCCGCATCATCGCCATCGTCGCCTTTCTGGTCGCCCCGCTCCTCGTCGGCGCGTGCGGCGCGACCGACGTCGACCAGGGCGCCGCCGGCGGCCACCCCACCTCGGCCGAGCCCGCCACCAGCACCACCCCCGTCCCGACCACCGCACCCACCACGACCACGGCGCCGGCCCGACCCGAACGGGTGACCCTCGCCTTCACCGGCGACCTGCTCCCCCACACCGCGGTGAACGAGCGCGCCGCGGCGCTGGGGACGGCATCGGGCTCGGTGTTCGACTTCGGCCCGATGTTCGACCAGGTCGCCCCGCTCCTCACCGCGGCGGACCTCGCGATCTGCCACCTCGAGGTGCCGCTCTCGCCCGACGGCGCCATCTCGGGCTACCCGACCTTCAGCGCGCCGATCGAGCTGGCCGACGCCATCGCCGGCGCCGGCTACGACGGGTGCTCGACCGCGTCGAACCACACCCTCGACCGGGGCACGCCCGGGGTCGTCACCACCCTCGACCGCCTCGACGCGCTCGGGCTCGGTCACGCCGGGAGTGCCCGCACCGAGGAGGAGGCGCTCACCCCGACGCTCTACGAGACCGCCGGCGGGGTCGTCGTGGGCCAGGTGGCCGCCGCCTACGGGTTCAACGGCTACACGCCGGACGAGCCGTGGCGGGTGCGAGCGCTCGACGCGGCCTCGCTCGTCGCTGCCGGCCAGGCCGCCCGCCAGGCGGGCGCCGACCTGGTCGTCGCGAGCCTGCATTGGGGCCTCGAGCGCCACCACGAGGTCCGAGACGAGCAGTTGCAGCTGGCCGAGGAGCTCAGCGCCAGCGGCGCGTTCGACCTGATCGTGGGCCACCACGCCCACGTGGTCCAGCCCGTCCAGCGGCTGCACGGGGTCCCGGTGATCTTCGGCCTCGGGAACTTCCTGTCGAACATGACCCAGCCGGAGACGAGTGACGGCGTGATCGCCCGGGTGCGGGCCGTGCGCGACCCCGGGGCCTCCCGGTGGCGCATGGACGTCGCCCTCACCCCGACGTCGGTCGACCTCTCGACGTTCGCGATCCGGGTGGTCGCCCCGACCGACCCGTCCTGGCAGCGCACCATGGCGGTGATGACCTTCGCCGGCGTGGGCCACCCGAGCGCCGCGAGCGGCGCCGGGTGACCCCACGTCGGGGGCGTCGATCAGCGGTGCAGGTTCAGGCGCCGGCCTTGGCGCCGCGCAGCTTCTGCCAGAGGGTCATCGGGTGGTGGGCCTCACACTGACAGCGCTCGGCCTGGGGCACGCCGCCGAGCACCTGCTCGACGTGCTGGCCGCAGCCCGCGTAGGTGGCCTTGCCGCACTGGGAACACGTTGCTGGTCTGCACATACCCCCCAGGGTATCTACCAGCGGGGGGTGCCGGCAACCTGCCGCGACTCAGGGCGCCGGCGTGACCTCGAGCAGCCGGGTCTTGGGGCACCGCACGCGGGCACCGAGGCCGCATTGGGGGCAGGCCCAGTCCTCGCCGTCACGGCGCCACATCGTGCTCCCGCACGACGGGCAGCGCTCCTGCCAGTAGGCGCAGTCCGTGCCCGCCAGCCGCGACGACGACAGGGGGCAGCCCCGACCCGAGCACACGGGCCAGGCCGGGTCGGCGACGATCACCTGCACCGGGCACTTGTCGACGCACTCCTCGCAGTCGTTGCAGAGGAAGGGGTCGATGACGAAGGTGCCGAGGAACGAATCGGTCTTGCTCAGCGCGCCCGTGGGGCACGAGAACTCGCAGGCACCGCAGCCGATGCAGTCGTCGAGGACCTTGAAGCTCATCGGGCCACCGCGTCCTGGGGGTGGAACGGCCGCAGCTCGCCCATGCAGTCCCAGTGGACCCAGGGGGCGACGTCGACCCGGGTCGAGGCGGTCTTCAGCTGGTACCGCTCGCCGTCCCACTCCCACCAGCCGTAGGGCAGGTCGAGGGCCCGGGTGACGGGCCGGCCGCAGTGCTCACAGGTCGGGGCGTCCATCACGATCCTCCGTCCCTCAGCCCGCCGCCCGCAGCGCGGGCGCCTGGGCGGCTCCGTCGAAGAACTCCTGGAGGCTCTGGTTGAACCGGGAGAACTTGTCGACCCCCATCACGTCGCTCCCCCGCAGGACGATCGAGTCGCCGAGCAGGGTGAGGCTGTTGAGGGTGTGGCGGCCGGTCGCCCGCCCGTGCTCGCGGACGTCGGCGACCATGGCCGCCCAGGCCGCGAGCGGCCCCTCCAGCCAGCAGTCGCACAGGGCCTCGTCCCCGGCATCCATGGCCGAGACGTCGAGGCACGACACCCCCTCGAAGGTGACCTGGACCCGGAAGGCGTCGCCGCCGTCGCGGGCCATGACCACGCCGAGGACGAGGTCGCAGTCGCCGAGCACCTCGTAGCGCTCGGGGTGGGCGTTCATCTCGGCGGCCAGGCCCTCGAAGAAGGCCACCGTGTCGACGGCGGGGTGCTCGCTCATCGCCGCCCCCCTCAGGCCACGCCGACGAGGTCGGCGCGCTCGATGCCCAGCAGGTCGAGCGGGAGCGTCGTGCGCTCGAGGCGGGGGATGCCCGCCCGCTCGCACCGGGAGAGGTACGACGTGCACTGCTTGCGCAGCAGGTCGCCCTGCATCGCGAACCCCTGCGCCTCGATCTGGTCGGGCCCGCCGGCCAGCAGCATGGCGAGGGCGGTGCCGAGGTCGGGCGAGGTGCCCAACTCGAACAGCGCGGCCTCGCCGACATCGAGGGCCTCGTGGATCTCCTCCGCCACGTCGGGGTCCTGCTCGACGGCGTAGCGGATGTGCATCGTGCCGTAGGCGACGTGGCGGGCCTCGTCCTGCATGGCCATCCGGAACATCTTCTTCTCGACGGGCCCCGGGGCGATCAGCTCGCCCTGGCGGAACAGGTCGAGGATGAAGCCCTCGCCGAGCAGGTGCAGCAGCGCCGTCGCCTGGGTGTAGGTCTTGGCCTCGATGATCGCCCGCAGGAGGCTGGCCGGCCCGGAGCGGGACTTGAGCAGTCCGCCGCCGTTGGCGAGCGCCCGCTTGCGGAAGACCTCGGCGTGGCGGGCCTCGTCCATGATCTGGGTGCAGAGGAACATCTTGGCTTCGATGAAGTCGTGGTTCATCCGCCACATCCACTTGGCGGGCAGGTCGGCGGCGATCATCTCCACCTCGGTCAGCGAGGTGCAGACCTGGCACATGGCGTGCTCGAGCTCGGTCGGCAGCTCCTCGAGCTCGCCCCACGGGATGTCCCGGGTGGCCGACCACTGCCGGGCGACCGCCTCCTCGTAGAGCTCGCGGACGTTGACGGCCCAGACGTCGCTCTTCGAGTTGAGGATGTAGCCCATGTCCGGCGTGTCCGGATCGACGTCCGCGCCCCGCGGCGCCATCGAGCGGTGCTGCGGGTGCTCGGGCACCTCGCCGTAGCTGCCGACGGCGATGTCCATCATGGTCAGGCCCCGGGGCCCCGGCTTGGGGTGCACGCCCCACTCGCTGCGGGCCCCCCGCAGCCACGCCCAGTCCAGCGGCTGGCCCATCGGTGACGTGTCCGGCAGGTTCGGAAGGGTCTCGGGCTCGCCCATGGCGGGACCTCCGTCGGGGTGCGGGTTTCGGGCCATTGCCGCGCCGACGCCGCCCGCCCGATAGGGCCGAAGGTCCCGAGACCGGTCGTCGGCGAACCCGCCCCCCGCCGCGGCGCCCCCCGTTAGTCTGTCCCGGTCCGGGCGATCCGAGGACGAGGGGACGGCCGTAGGTGCGCGTGAAGAAGCTGACGGCGGGCGGACTGGCGGGCCTGACCCTGGCGGTCGCCCTGTTCGGGCTCACCGGTCGGGCCGAGGCGTCGGGCGTGACCACCCACTCGTGGATGGCCGTCGAGGCCATCGCCCGGGTGCAGGACCCCGAGCTCCGGGCGTTGCTCCAGGCCAACCTCCGCCAGGTCGAGGCCGGGGCGCACTACCCCGACAGCGGCTACGGCGCCGGCCCGCCGGTCGACATCCCGAACACCTACGGCGAGGAGTCCCACTGGCCCCGGTTCTCCTACGCCTACGTCGACCAGATCCGCGACGACCCCGACTGCGGCGACCTGACCGACCCCGCCGGCCCGTGCGCGGCCCGCATCGCGCACGCCTTCGGCGCGGTCGCCCACGGCATCGGCGACGAGGTGTGGGACTGGCTGTTCGAGCCGGCCGCGCCCGACCACGGCGAGTCCTACGCCCCGCCGGGCACCCCGGCGAGCACCGGCGGCATGGAGCTCCAGATGGACATGGTCGCCATCCAGGACCACCGCCGCCCCACCCGTCCCGACCTCCCGGTCTGGCCGGACCACGCGGGGCTGCTCGACGTGTACGCCACGATCGGCCGGACCGACATCGTCGAGGAGAACCTCACCGACGGCGAGCGCCTCATGCGCATCGTGCGGGCCGGCGAGCGCATCGTGACGACCAACCACCACCACGAGGTGACCGCCAACCAGCCGTGGCTGTCGGCCCACCTCGTGTCCGCGCCCGGCGGCATCCGCTTCGCGGCCCGGTCCATCGCCGCCAACTGGGACACGCTGTGGGGGCGGCTGCTCGGCGACCAGCCCGCCACCGAGGTGGCCGTCACCTACCCGGCCGCCGGCGAGCGGGACATCCCCTCGACGGGCTGGGCCCGTGCCTCGTTCCAGCCGGGCTCGTCCCCCGACCGGGGCGGCGCCGCCACCCGGATCACCGCGGTCCTCAGCTCGAGCCTGGCCTACCGGCCGACGGTCTCCAGCCAGCTGAACATCCCGACCCAGCTGCCGCCGGGAGCGATGACCCTCACCGAGGCCGCGACCGGCGACCCGGTGCCGATCCGCGCCGGCTACCCACGGGTGGTGCCCTACAACCCCGAGGCGGGCGAGCACACCATCGACATCCAGCCCAACGACGACCTCGCACCGTGCACGGAGTACCGGGTGGCGGTCACCGCCAACCTGATCGACGCCGAGGCCCAGCCCGTGAGCCCGTACTCCTGGACGTTCCGGACCGACGGGTGCACCGAGACGGTCCGTCGCCCCGACGCCTGGGTCCGCGTCGTCGACGAGTTCGGGCGCGGCGAAACGCTGAACGACACCGGCGCCTGGTTCGGCGCCGACGTGCAGACCGCCAACGGGGCCGGCCAGAAGCGAGCCACCACCGCCCCGGCCGGCCATGCCCTGACCTTCGACGTGAACGTGGTGAACGACGGCACCGTCGCCGAGCGCTACTCGGTCGCCGGACAACCGGCCGTCCCGGGCTTCAAGGTCCAGTACTTCGACGAGGGCGGCGCCAACATCAGCCGCGCGGTGAAGGCGGGCACCTACCGCACGCCCCGGCTGGATCCCGGCGCCTCCACCATGGTCCACCTGGTGATCACACCGAAGGCCACCGCGCCGCTCGGCGCCGCGGTCACCCGCCGCGTCACCGTCACCTCACGCCGGGACCCGACCGCGGTGGACGCGGTCAAGGTGACCGTCGCCAACGGCCCGCTCCCGACGCTCGGCCCGGTGCCCACTGGCGCCGCGGCCGAGGCCCAGGTGGCGGCCGCCCTCCCGGCCCTGTTCTGCAACCTCGGGTAGCGACCGGCCACCGCCGAGGCGTCAGGCCGCCGGCGGCTCGTCGTCGGCGGCCCCGCCCGGCTCGGGCTCGTCGTCCCCCTCGCCCTCACGCCCGGCGCCCTCGACCCGGTGCCGGAAGCGCTCGTCGAGCGTGGCCTGGTCGGCGGGGTCGCCGCGGCGGCGCGTGACCGCCCAGGTCAGCGCCAGGTTCACGTCCTCCACGAACGACGGCGGCACGGCTGAGCCGTCGATGGTGAGGTGCAGCAGCAGGCCGTCGCGGAGCGCGTTGAACAGCAGGGCGATGGACTCGTAGGTGAACGGCGGCCGGGGCTCGACCCCCCACTGGTCGCCGATCTGCTTGTAGCCCGCCGCCGTGTTCTCGTCGTTCGTGCGGTAGAGCTGCCGCAGCCGCTCGGCCACGTCGCCGTCGGCGCCGTGCAGCGCCCAGAGCACCATGCGCGACACGTACACCGGGTCGTCGACCCAGTGGCTGAAGGTCTCCGTGGTGCGCTCGCGCACCTCGGCTGCGGGGTCGTCGGCGCCGTGGGGCATCCGCTCGGCGAGGTTCTCGAGCCGCTCGGACTGCGAGCTCACCGAGGGATCGGTCACGAACTCGACGAAGTCGTCGAGGTACTCGGCCTGCGTCCCCCAGTACAGGTAGAAGGTCTGGCGGTGCAGCCCGGCCTTCTCGGCCACCGCTCCGGTGGTCAGGACGCGGCTGAGATCACCGCGGTTGGACTCGGCCAACAGGCCCATGCCCGCCTCGAGGAGGCGGCGGCGGCTGTCGGTGCCCCGCCCCCCGACGCGGTCACCTCGGTTGTCGTCGTTCACAGGGGTGCCCCAACTCGGAACCGCCGACCGTATGGCACGCCGGCGGACAGATCGAATAGTCGAAGTGTGGCACGTCGCAACACGTGGCATTGATCATGTCGCTCGTTCGCTAGACAGAGGTGTACAGTCACCGCCATGGCTACGAATCGCACCATGTCGGACTCCCACAAGGCCGCCCTGGCCCAGGGGCGAGCCCAGGGTCGGGCCGTACGCATCTACCTCGAGGCCTTGGAGAGCTCCAAGCCCAAGCGGGGCCGCAAGCGCACCAAGGAGTCGGTGGCGAAGCGCCTCGAGCAGGTCGAGGCCCAGCTCGAGAACGCGGACCCGGTGAAGCGCCTCCAGCTGAGCCAAGAGCGCCTCGACCTGCAGGCCGAGCTGGCCGCCGAGGAGGAGACCGTCGACCTGGCCGGCATCGAGGCCGAGTTCATCGCCGCCGCCAAGCAGTACGGCGATCGCAAGGGGATCAGCTACGCCGCCTGGCGTGAGATCGGCGTCCCTGCCGCCACGCTGAAGGCCGCGGGCATCAGCCGCACCGCCAAGTAGCCGCCCGCCACGAGCGGACACCACCGGGCCCGGGTCGCGTGCGACCCGGGCCCGGCCGCGCTCGGTACGGTGCGGCACCATGGTGACACCGGGCGCACCCCTCGGGCCGAGGACGGCCGAACACGAGCGCCTCGCGGGCACCCGGCCGCCCGAGACCGACCTCTTCTCGGCCAGCGAGTGGTACGAGTGGGGTCCCTACCTGGCGGAGCGGGCCTGGGGCACCGTGCGGGAGGACTACAGCGCCGGCGGCGACGCATGGGCCTCGTTCCCCCACGACCACGCCCGATCCCGCGCCTACCGCTGGAACGAGGACGGCCTGGCGGGGATCAGCGACGTGCGTCAGCGGCTGTGCCTCGCCCTCGCCCTCTGGAACGGCGAGGACCCCATCCTGAAAGAGCGCGTCTTCGGGCTGACGGGCCCCGAGGGCAACCACGGCGAGGACGCCAAGGAGTACTGGTGGTACCTCGACGGGCTGCCGAGCCACGCCTGGCTGCGCTGGCGGTACCACTACCCGCAGCGGCGCTTCCCCTACGAGGAGCTCGTCGAGGAGAACGGCCGCCGGGGCTTCGGGGACCCCGAGCACGAGCTGCTCGACACGGGGGCCTTCGACGACGACCGCTACTGGTCGGTCGAGGTCACGTACGCGAAGGCCGACGCGACCGATGTCCTGGCCCGGATCGAGATCACGAACCACGGGCCCGAGACAGCCATGCTGCACGTCCTGCCCACCCTGTGGTTCCGCAACACCTGGGCCTGGGACGGGGCCCCTGACCGCGAGGGACCGGCGGCCGAGGGCGCCGACCGGCCCGGCCGAGCGGCAGCCGGCCCGCCGCCGGTGCTGCACCGCGTGGACGGTTCCATCGTCGCCGAGCACCCCACGCTCGGCGGCTACGAGCTGCTCGCCGCCGCCGGCCCCGACGGCGCGCCGCTCGCCCTGTTCTGCGAGAACGAGACCAACGCGCCGCGGGTGTTCGGCACCGCCGCCACCACGCCCCATCCCAAGGACGGCATCAACGACCACGTGGTCGCCGGCGCGGCGACGGTGGCACCCGACGAGCGGGGCACCAAGGCGGCGTGGTGGTACCGCGTCACGGTCCCGGCCGGGGGCAGCACGGAGCTGCGCCTCCGCCTCCGCTCGCTCGAGGGGCGGGCGCCGGCGGCCGCGGACTGGGCCGGCGCCCCGTTCGACCAGGTGCTCGCGACCCGGGCCGCCGAGGCCGACGAGTTCCACGCCGCGCTGCTGCCCCCCGGCACCGACGTGGAGGCCGCCCGCATCGTCCGGGAGGCCGCCGCCGGGCTGATCTGGACGAAGCAGTACTACCCCTACCGGGTGGCGCGGTGGCTCGACGGCGATCCCGGCCAGCCCCCGCCGCCGTCGGCGCGGGCGAACGGCCGCAACGCCCGGTGGCGCCACCTCGACGCCGACGACGTGCTGGCCATGCCCGACGCCTGGGAGTACCCGTGGTTCGCGGCGTGGGACCTCGCCTTCCACGCCATCCCGTGGGCCCACCTCGACCCCGCGTTCGCCAAGTACCAGCTCCTCGTCCTGCTCCGGGAGTGGTTCCTGCACCCCAACGGCGCCCTGCCGGCCTACGAGTGGAGCTTCGACGACGTCAACCCGCCCGTCCACGCCTTCGCCGCCCTGCGCGTGTTCCACATCGGCGGCGACCGCGACGTCGAGTTCATCGAGCGGGCCTTCCAGAAGCTCCTGCTCAACTTCATGTGGTGGGTGAACCACTTCGACGCCGACGGCGACAACCTCTTCGGCGGCGGGTTCCTCGGCCTCGACAACATCAGCCCGATCGACCGTTCCCACCTGCCCCCCGGTGCCCGGCTGGAGCAGGCCGACGGGTCCGCATGGGTGGCCTTCAACACCTTGAACCTGCTGGCCATGGCCGTGCGCCTGGCCGACCACGACGACGTGTACGACGACCTCGTGGTGACGTTCTTCGAGCGATTCGTCGCCGTCACCCGGGCCATCAACCGGGCGGGGATCTACGACCCCGGCCGCGGCTTCTTCTACGACCGCATGGTCACCCCGTCGGGCACCGCCCCCGTCGAGGTGGAGACCATCGGCGGCGCCGTGCCGCTCTTCTCGGCCGCCACCCTGGCCGGCCGCCTCGCCGACCGGGACCCCGGCCTCGCCCGCCGGCTGGCACGCGCCTTCGCCGCCGACGGCTCGGACCCGGACGAGCTGCTGGCCATGGGCCGCGCCCGCGTCGGCGACGACGGCGCCACCGAGGCGACCCTGATCAGCATCGCCGGCCCCGACCAGTTGCGGCGGACCCTCGCCGTGCTCTTCGACGAGGACGCCTTCCTGTCCCCGCACGGCCTGCGCTCGCTGTCGAAGCGCTTCGCCGCGAACCCGTACGTGGTCCAGGTCGACGGCGAGCGCTACGAGGTCGACTACGAGCCCGCCGAGTCGACCACGCCGATGTACGGCGGCAACTCGAACTGGCGGGGCCCGGTGTGGTTCCCGATGAACTACCTGGTCATCCGTGCGCTGGTGCGCTTCCACGACTTCTTCGGCGAGGAGTTCACCGTCGAGTACCCCACCGGCTCCGGCAACGAGCTGCCGCTGCGCATGATCGCCCAGGACCTCGCCGACCGGCTCGTCTCGATCTTCCGCCGCGGCCCCGAAGGCCGTCGCCCGGTGTTCGGCGGCGTCGACCGCCTGCAGCACGACCCGGCCTGGGACCACCTGCTGTTCTTCGAGTACTTCCACGGCGACGACGGCGCCGGGCTCGGCGCCTCCCACCAGACGGGGTGGACCGCGCTCGTGCTCGACCTGCTGCTCGATCCGCCGGCCACCACCCGTCCGCTCACCCTGCTGCCCTTCGGGTTCGAGGACTGAGCCCGTGCTCGACCGCCCCGCCGGCGCCCATCGGCGCCACCCCGTGCTCTACCAGGTCAACGCCCGCACGACGGTCCGCGCCCTCGGCCCCGGCGCCACCCTCGATGACCTCGACGACGTGCGCCTCGACGCCCTCCTCCCCGCAGGGATCGACTGGTGCTACCTGCTCGGCGTCTGGCAGACCGGGCCGGCCGGCGCCGAGGTCTCCCGCGCGGACCCGGCCATCCGCGCCGAGTGCGCGGCGACCCTCCCGGACCTCACCGACGACGACATCTGCGGCTCGTGCTTCGCGGTCACCGGCTACCGGGTGCACGACCACCTCGGCGGCGACGCCGCGCTCGCCCGGCTGCGGGCCCGCCTGGCCCGGCGGGGCGTCGCGCTCATGCTCGACTTCGTCCCCAACCACACCGCCCTCGACCACCCGTGGGTCGCCCTCGACCCCGACCGCTACGTCAACGGCACCGAGGCCGACCTCGTCGCCGCCCCGGGCAACTGGACCCGGGTCCGGGCCGGCGGCACCGAGCGGATCCTCGCCCACGGCCGCGACCCGTACTTCCCGGGGTGGACCGACACCCTCCAGCTCGACCACTCGTCGCCGGGCACCCAGGCGGCGCTGCGCCAGCAGCTCTTCGCCGCGGCTGACCGGTGCGACGGTCTGCGCTGCGACATGGCCATGCTCCTGCTGCCCGACGTGTTCGAGCGCACGTGGGGGCGACCGGCCCCGGCGTTCTGGCCCACCGCGATCGCCGCGGTCAAGGCCCGCCACCCCGGGTTCACCTTCCTGGCGGAGGTCTACTGGGGTCGCGACCACGACCTCGTCGCCGAGGGGTTCGACCTGACCTACGACAAGGGCCTCTACGACGACCTGCTCCACGCCCCCGGGGCCGTGCGCGGCCGCCTGGCCGCCGACTCCGACGGCCAGGCCCACGCGGCACGTTTCCTCGAGAACCACGACGAGCCCCGGGCCGCCCACACCTTCGGCACCGGCGACCGCCACCGCGCGGCGGCCGTCGCGGCCTTCCTGGGGCCGGGGCTGCGGTTCCTGCAGCACGGCCAGCTCGACGGCTGGACCACCCGTGTCCCCATGCACCTCTGCCGGGCCCCGGTCGAGGAGGACCAGCCCGAGCTGCGGGCGTTCTACGACGCGCTCCTCGACGTCCTCCGCGACCCGGCCCTGCACGACGGTCGTTGGCGGCTGCTCGGCACCCGGCCGGCCTGGGACGCCAACCCCAGCCACGCCGACGTGGTGGCCACCGCCTGGTGCGAGCGGGGCGGCGCCCTGCGCTGGCTGGTGGCGGTCAACCTCGCCGACCACTGGTCCCAGGCCTACGTGCCGCTCCCCGACCTCGGCCTGGCGGGGCGCACGGTCGTGCTCGACGACCGCCTGGGGCCGGCCCGCTACGAGCGCGACGGCGACCGGCTCGCCGAGGAGGGCCTCTACCTCGACGTGCCCCCCTGGGCCCACCACGTGTTCCGGGTGGGTTGAGGGCGTTCGGCCTCACCGCCGGCAGGATCACCGGCCCGGGGTGACGCCCGCGCCCGAGCGGCGCGGCCCGCCGAAACGGTGGCCGGGCGCCCTCCGGTGGCGGCAACGGTGGGCTGGCCGACCGCCCTCCGGGGCTGCCACGGTGGAGACTGTGGCGATGGCCGGCGAGGGGACCCCGACGACGTCGCCGCGCGCCACCGGGGCCCCGTCGACGGGCGCCCGGCCCGGCTACCACCCCGCCCTCGACGGGCTGCGGGGCGCCGCCGTGGCCGCCGTCCTGGTGTTCCACAACGGCTTCGCCTGGGCCACCGGCGGGTTCCTCGGCGTCTCGACCTTCTTCACCCTGTCGGGCTTCCTGATCACGACCCTGCTGCTGGCCGAGCACGACCGCCACGGCCGCACCGACCTGCGGCGGTTCTGGTCCCGGCGGTTCCGTCGCCTGCTCCCGGCCTCGTGGCTCTGCCTCGCCGGCGTGCTGGTGTTCGCCGTCACCGTGGCGACGAGCGCCCAGCTGGTGACGCTGCGCCGGGAGGTGCTCGCGGCGCTGGCCGAGGTGGCCAACTGGCAGCTCATCCGCTCGGGGACGAGCTACGCCGACATCTTCACCGCCCCGTCGCCGGTGCAGCACTTCTGGTCGCTGGCGATCGAGGAGCAGTTCTACCTGCTGTTCCCGCTGTTCATGGTCGGCCTGTTCGCCCTCGGCCGCCGCCGGGGCGACGTGCGCCGCACCGTCGCCGTCGGGCTGGGGGCCGCGCTCGCCGCCAGCCTGCTCGCCACCTGGCTGCTCCGCGGCGCCCCGGTGGACCGCATCTACTACGGCACCGACACCCGGTCGGCCGAGCTCACCGTCGGCGCCCTGCTGGCGGTGGCCGTGTCCGGGCGGCGGGTCCCCCGGGCGTGGGTCGACGTGGTCGCGTGGCTCGGGCTGGCCGCGCTCGGGCTCTCGGTGCTGGCGTGGTCCGTCGTCGACCTCGGCGACCGGTGGCTGTACCGGGGCGGGTTCGCGGCCTTCGCCGTCGTGTCGGCCACGGTGATCCTGGCCGCCACCCAGGACCGCGGCCCCGTGCGGGCGGCGCTGGCCTGGGAGCCGCTGCGTCGCCTCGGGCTCGTCTCGTACGGCGTCTACCTCTTCCACTGGCCGATCTTCCTGTGGCTCACCCCCGACCGCACGGGCCTCGGGCCGTGGCCGCTGTTCGCCGTGCGGGTGGCGGTCACCCTCGCGGTCGCCGTCGCCTCGTTCTTCCTGCTGGAGCGCCCGATCCGGTCGGGTCTGGCCCTCGACGGGCGGCAGTCGCTGGTGCTCGCACCGCTCGCCGTCGCCGCCTTGGTGGTGGGCACCCTCGCGGTCACCGTGCCCGACCCGGACGCCGACCCGACCTTCGAGCAGGCGCAGGCCCTGGTCGAGTCGGGCGACTTCAGCGCCGCGCCGCTCGACGCCGTGACCGCGACGACCGCCCCCGCCGACCTCGCCGCCGCCGGCCGGCCCGAGATCGCCCTGTACGGCGACTCCACGGCGCTGCGCCTCGGCCTGGGCTTCGGCGGGTGGGTCCAGGCCACGGGCCTCGCCCGGGGCGAGGGCGGCGTGAACGAGCTCGGCTGCGGGCTGATGCCCGACGACCACTACACCCACTTCCGCTACGACGGCGAGGCCGACGCCCCGGAGGCCTGCGCCACCATCGACGAGACGTGGGCCGCTGACATCGCCGCCACCGACCCCGACATCGCGGTGGTCATGGTCGGGCCGTGGGAGGTCGCCGATTGGCGCGACGAGGACACCGGCGACTGGGTGCACGTCGGCCAGCCCGGCTTCGACGAGCAGGAGAAGGCCGAGATCAACGAGGCTGTCGACGTCCTCTCGGCGGGCGGCGCGAAGGTCTACTGGCTCACCAGTCCTCGCATCGCCATCGGCACCCAGGACGGGGCCCCGCCGGCGTTCGAGCGACCCGCGTCGAACCCGCTGCGCATGGCCCGCTTCAACGCCCTGGTGGCCGAGGTGGCGGCCGAGCGCCCCGACGACCTCACCGTGATCGACCTGGCCGACTACCTCCGCTCGACCCCCGGCGGCGAGATGGACCCCGCGCTGCGCCCCGACGGCATCCACCTCACGTGGGACGCCGCGACCGCGGTCAGCAGCGACTGGCTCGGCCCCGCCATCCTGCGCCAGTACCTCGCCGACGGTGCCCCGGCGGCGGCCGCCGGCGGCGACGCCACCACCACGACCACGACGGCGCCGCCCGCCCCCGCACCCGCCACGGGTTGAGGGTCGGCGCCCGCGCGCCGATGGGAAGGGCACGACCCCGCTGGCCGTCGCGCTCGTCGTGGCGCTGGTGGGGGTGGTGCTGCTCGGCCGCCACGTGCGCCGGGCACCCGACGCCGCGCCCCGCCGCCGGCGGCCGCCCGCCCCCGCCGTCGTCACCGCGGACGCCGACGCGCCCCTGCGCCTACTGGAGCAGCGCCACGAGCGGGACCGGTACGCGCAGGCCCGGGTCGACCGCTTCCGCGCCGACCGCGACGAGGCCGACCGCCAGGTGCGGGCCTGGGCCGCCCACGTGGCCCGGTCCCGCAAGGCCGAGTGGTACGGCTACGAGGCCACGACCGGCCTGATCGAGGTCGAGCTCGGTCGGGAGGCCATGGCCGTGGCCCGCGACCAGCTCCGCCACGGCGCCACCGTCGCGCAGGCCGTACACCACGCCATCGCCGTGGTCGAGGAGCTCACCGTCGACGTCGTCCAGCGGGTCGGCCTCATCATCGACGAGTGGACGCCGGCCCCGGTCCCCGACGACGCCCGCCAGGCCGACCGCCGCCGGCGCATCGAGCGCCTGCGGGCCAAGGCGGCGTCGACGACCTTCCCCGAGGAGGCCGCCAGCTTCCGGGCCAAGGCCGACCAGCTCGCCGCCCGCTACGGCATCCCCGCATGACCACCCCTCGTTCCTCCAGCAGGAACGCGCGGTAGCACCTTCCGTTTCTGCTGGAGGAACGGGCGCGGCGGGGGTGGGAGGCGGCGGGTGCGCTAGGAAGGGGCCATGGTCTCCGAGACGTTCGACGCCGCCGCCTGGCGCGAGGTGGAGGGCTTCGACTTCACCGACATCACCTACCACCGGGCGGTCGACCAGGGCACGGTGCGGATCGCGTTCGACCGGCCGGAGGTGCGCAACGCCTTCCGGCCGCACACGGTCGACGAGCTCTACCGGGCCCTCGACCACGCCCGCATGTCCTCCGACGTGGGCTGCGTGCTGCTCACGGGCAACGGCCCCGCCCCCAAGGACGGGGTGTGGGCGTTCTGCTCGGGTGGCGACCAGCGCATCCGGGGCCGTGACGGCTACCGCTACGCCGAGGGGGAGACGTCGGAGAGCATCGACCCGGCCCGGGCCGGGCGCCTCCACATCCTCGAGGTGCAGCGCCTCATCCGCTTCATGCCCAAGGTCGTGATCTGCCTGGTCAACGGGTGGGCGGCCGGTGGCGGGCACAGCCTCCACGTGGTCTGCGACCTCACCCTCGCCAGCCGCGAGCACGCCCGCTTCAAGCAGACCGACGCCGACGTGGGCAGCTTCGACGGCGGCTTCGGCTCCGCCTACCTGGCCCGCCAGGTCGGCCAGAAGTTCGCCCGCGAGATCTTCTTCCTCGGCCAGGAGTACTCCGCCGAGGACGGCCACCGCATGGGGACCGTCAACGCCGTGGTCGACCACGACCGGCTCGAGGCCGAGGGCCTGCGCTGGGCCGCCCTGGTGAACGCCAAGAGCCCGACCGCCCAGCGGATGCTGAAGTACTCGTTCAACCTGATCGACGACGGCCTCGTGGGCCAGCAGGTGTTCGCCGGCGAGGCCACCCGCCTCGCCTACATGACCGACGAGGCGGTCGAGGGGCGCGACGCCTTCCTCGAGAAGCGCCCGCCCGACTGGTCGCCCTTCCCCTACTACTTCTGACCCACCGTGCGGCGCCGCGGCGCCGCCCGCCGAGCGTCAGCCCTCGAGGGCCTCGGCCTCCTCGGCGAGGGCGAGCCAGACCTCCTCGGCGGCCTCGAGCTCGGCGGCGACCTCGGCCTCCTCGGTGCCGAGGCGGGCGAGCTCCTTGTGGTCGGCGGCGGCTTCCAGGAGCTGCTCGTGGAGGCGGTCGCGGCGCCGGGCCAGCTTCTGGACCTCCTTGTCCGCCTCGCGCATCAGGCGGGTGAGCGTGCTGCGCGACCGCGGCTTGGGGCCGGCCGGTGCGGCGCCGTTCGCCCCCGAGCGGGGCGCGGCCGGCTTGGGCCCGGCGCCCTGGGTCGACCCGCCGCGGCCCTTGCGGCGGGCGGCGAGGCGCTCCTCGGCCCACGCCGCGTACCCGCCCGGGCGGCCGGCGGCCCGGCCCGAGCCGTCGAGCACGATCACGTCCTCGACGGTGTGCTCGAGGAAGGCCCGGTCGTGCGAGGCCACCACGAGGGTGCCCGGCCACTGGTCGAGGAAGTCCTCGAGGATGCGCAGGGTGTCGAGGTCGAGGTCGTTGGTGGGCTCGTCGAGGAGCAGGACGTTGGGCTTGCTCATCAGGAGGGCCACGAGCTGGAGGCGCCGGCGCTCGCCGCCCGAGAGCAGCTCGACCGGGGCCCGCTGGGCGTCGGCGTCGAACCAGAACCGCTCCATCAGGCGCACGTCGCGCCAGTCGGGCTTCACGCCGACGCCGCACACCACCTCGTGGACCCGCAGGGACGGATCGAGGTCCCGACCGGTCTGGTCGTAGTGGGCGAGCCGGACCGTCGGGCCGATGCGCACCTCGCCGGCGGAGGGCTCGAGCTCGCCGGCGATCAGGCCGAGCAGCGTGCTCTTGCCGGCCCCGTTGGCGCCCACGACCCCGAGGCGGTCGCCCGGGCCGAGCAGCAGGTCGACACCGGCGAGCAGCGGCGGCTTCCCGGGGTAGCCGAAGGAGACCCCGCTCAGCTCGATCACCTGCTTGCCCAGGCGGGGCGTGCCCTGGTGCAGGTCGAGGTCCTCGGTGCGCACGTCGTCGACACGGGCGACCTGCTGGAGCTCCTCGGCCTGGGCCACCCGGTGCTTCGACTTGCGGGTGCGGGCGGGGGCGCCCCGCCGCAGCCAGGCCAGCTCGCGCTTGGCCAGGTTCGCCCGCACCGCCTCGGCCGCCTGCGCGTGCGCGGCCCGGGCCGCCCGTCCCTCCAGGTACGCGGCGTACCCGCCCTCGTGCACGTACGAGCCGCTGCGGTCGATCTCGAGCACCCGGTTCGTGACGCGATCGAGCACGTGGCGGTCGTGGGTGACCAGCAGGAGGCCGCCCCGGAAGTCGGCGAGCCACTCCTCGAGCCAGGCGATGGCCTCGATGTCGAGGTGGTTGGTGGGCTCGTCGAGGATGAGCAGGTCGCACTCGGTGGACAGGGCCCGCGCCAAGGCGGCCCGCTTGCGCTGACCGCCGGACACCGACGCGACGTCCTGGCCGAGCACCGGGGCGAGGCCGAGCCGGTCGAGGATCGCCTCGGCCCGCCAGTCGCCGCCGACGACCTCGCGCACCGTGCCGCTGCCGAGGTCGTCCGCCTGGTCGAGCACGGAGATGGTGACGTCGCTCCCCCGCCGCACGACGCCGGCCTCGGGCTCGACGTGGCCGGCGAGGACCCGGAGCAGGGTCGACTTCCCCGACCCGTTGATGCCGACCACGCCGATGCGGTCGCCGCTCGACATGGTGAGCGACAGGTCGTGGAACAGGTTGCGGCCGGGCCGGCTCATGGCCAGGCCCTTGGCGTCGAGCAGGATCACGAGGTGGCGCCGGGCGAGGTCACCGTCGGTCGGGGTCGGTCTCGAACACGTCCGCCAGGCCCTGGACGAGCCAGGCCGCGTCCGCCGGCACGTCGGCGTCCAGCGGGCGCCGCATGCTCAGCGCCTCGACCAGGTCGACGGCGCCGCCCGTCAGCGTGAGGTCGATCGGGTCGGCCGGCGTGGGCGCACCGTCGCGGACCGTCACCCGGCCGTCCACCTCGACCACGAAGGCGAGGTCCGGGTCGGTGGCACGCAGCGCGAGCGTGCCGGTGGCGTCCACGCCGTTGGTCAGGGCCAGGCCCGGGGCGAGTGCGGCGGCGTAGCGCAGGCACGCCGCGACCTCGTCGGGCTCCTCCGCCGGGGTCCGGCCCAGGGGCAGCAACACGTCGCGCTCGTGCACCCAGGAGTCCCAGAGCGCGTGGTGGGCCAGCGCCGTCGCGCTCACATGGCCCGGCGGCGACTCGGCCACCAGCGTCCACTCGTCGTCGGTGAACGACTCGACCAGCTGGGCGAAGGCCTCCGTCGACGCCGAGAAGGACGCGAGGACCTCCTCGGGCGGCTTCGCCCCGGCGGCGGCGACGAGCTCGGCGGGGCTGGCCACGGGGTCGAACGTGGCGAGGAAGCGGGTGGGCTCGCCGGCCCGGCCGGCGGACAGGGAGAAGGTCCAGAACGTGTTGGTGCTGTCGAGGTGGACGATGACGTCCCGGGCGGACCAGCCCTCGCACCGGCTGGCCTGCGCCCACTGGTCGTCGGAAAGCCGGCCCAGCTCCTCGACGAAGCGGCGACGCTGGCGCACCACCGGCCCGGCGATGGCCGTGGGGTCGCCCTCGACGACCACGACGGGGTCGTCGCCGTAGCGGGGGTTCAGCTGCACCGCCCCACGCTGCCACCCCGCCCGGCCCGGGTCCAAGGAGAAGCGGCCCGGCGGTAGGGTGCGCCGCCCCACCGCGGCCGACCCCCGGCCGGGGGCGCCACCGTGACCGACGACCCCGCCGCCACCACCTCCGCTCCCGCACCCGCTGCACCCACCGGACCTGCCGCCACCCGGTCGCGCCGGCGACTGGCCCTCGACCGCCTACTGGTGCTGGCCGGGCTGTGCGGGCTGGCCGTGGCCCAGCCGCTGCTCGAGCTGCTGGGGAAGAACCCCAGCACGTTCCAGTACCGCGGCCTGGCCGGGACGCAGATCGCGTGGTTCGCGGTGGCCGTGGTCGTCGTGCCGCCCGTCGTGCTCTGGCTCGTGGGCGTCGTCGCCGACCTGGCCGGGCACCGGACGGGCACGGCCGTGCACCTGGCCACCGTCGCCCTGCTCCTGTTCTGCGTCGGGGTGCTGCTCGCCAAGGCGGTCAGCGATGCGGCCTGGTTCGACCTCGTGGTCGGCCTCGCGGCCGCGGCTGGCGGCACCTGGGCCTACGCCCGCGTGGCCGCGGTCGGCCTCTGGCTGCGCCTGCTCGCCGCCGCCAACCTGGTCTTCCTCTTCACGTTCTGCTTCGCATCGCCCGCGTCGGACTGGATCACCACGCCCGACCAGGTGGCCGCCGACACGCAGTTCTCCGGCGTCGGCGCCGGCGGCCAGCCGCCCTCGGTGCTGCTGCTCGTCCTCGACGAGCTGCCCACGCAGTCGATGCTCGACGGGGACGGCGAGGTGGACGCCGTGCGCTTCCCCAACCTGGCCCGCTTCGCCGGCGACGCCACCTGGTACCGGCACGCGTCCACGGTCAGCCCGTTCACCCAGAGCGCGGTCCCGGCCCTGCTCGACGCTCAGGACCCCCACGGCGACCCGATCTGGACCGACCACCCCGACAACCTGTTCAGCCTGCTCGCGGCGTCGCACCACCTGATCGTCTCGGAGTCGCTGACCAAGCTCTGCGGCTTCGAGGTGTGCGCCGGCGAACCGGTGCCCCCGCCCGACGGCGGCGGGGACGAGGCCGTCGATGCGGGGGCCCGGTCCACCGAGTGGGCCGCGCTGGCCGGCGACGTCCGCCGGCTCTGGGTCGAGCGGGTCGGGCCCGGCCCGGCCGGACAGGCCCGGACCTTCGACGACTTCGAGGAGGACCTCACCCGACCCGGGGAGGCCGCCGACGCCGCCGGCAGTTCCTCGTCGGAGAGCAACGGCGAGGCCCTCACCACCGTGCCCGCGAACCAGCAGCTCGACGGCTACTTCGCCTCCAGCCTGGCCAACCAGCCGACCCGGCTCACCTCGTTCCTCGACGCCCTCCAGCCGACCGACCAACCGTTCTTCGCCTTCTTCCACCTCGTGCTGCCCCACCAGCCCTGGTTCTCACGGGAGGACGGCACCCGGTACCGCACGCCGGGTGACTACACCGGCCCCGACATCTCGTCGCCGTGGCGGGCACGGGTCACCCGCCAGCGCCACCTCCTCCAGGCCCAGTACACCGACCGCCTCGTCGGCCTCGTGCTCGACCGCCTCCAGGCGACCGGCGAGTACGACGACGCCGTGGTCGTGGTGGCCAGCGACCACGGCGCCTCCTTCGAGCCCGGCGAGTCGGTGCGCTCGATCGAGGACCGCAACCTCGACGACATCGCCTACGCCCCACTGCTGATCAAGGCCCCCGGCCAGGAGGAGGGGGCCGTCGACGACCGCAACGTGCTCACCGTCGACGTGGTGCCCACGGTGGCCGCGCTCCTCGGCACCGAGCCGACCTGGGACGTCGACGGCGTGACCCTCACCGACGACCCCGCCATCGACGAGCGGGGTGACGACAAGTACGTGTACTCCTACACCGACGCCTTCACCTACGACTTCCTCGGCATCGAGGAGTTCGACGACCGCGAGCGGTTCCGGGCGATGCGCGCCGACGTCTTCGACCCGGTGAGCCGCCGGGACGACCCGATCGTCGCCCTCTACGCCGACCAGCCGGGCGCCGCGCTCATCGGACGGCGCGCCGACGAGGTCTTCGTGTCCGGGGGCGACGACGCCCTCGTGCGCGGGCTCGACGACCTGCGCGGGCCGCGCGACGACGAGCCCCTCGGCGAGGTGATCGGCCTGGTCCCGGGCGCGCCCGCCGGCGCCGAGGTCGTGGTGGCGGTCAACGGCACGGTGGTCGGCGTGTCGCCGGTGTTCGACGACGCGACCACGTCCCGCCAGTTCGTGGTGCTGCTGCCCGCCGGGGTGCTGCGCACCGGCCAGGGCGCGACGAACGAGGTGCGCATCGGCGTGCTCGACCGCGACGGCATCACCGCCGCCGAGCTCGACCTCGCCGGCGCCGACTGACCGCCGGCGCCCAGCCCGCCTACCAGATGGCGGCCAAGCGCTCCGCGGACTGCTGGCCGAGTCGGACGCCGGCGTCGGCGGCCGCCTTCACCATGGTGAAGTCCATGAGGGCCATGCCCATGCCCGACAGGGTGAGGAACTCGACGTCGGGCTCGATCACCTCGACCTTGGAGCCGGTGGCCCGGAGGTGCTCGACGCCGGCGTTCTGGCGGGCGAAGAAGGCCGAGAGGCGCGGGTCCTCGATGCCCGGGGGCAGCTGCGTCATCATCACCGAGACCACCAGGACCGCCTCGTGGCCCTCGGCCAGGTCGGCGTTGTGCATCGTGCGAACGCCGCCGTCCATGTAGCGCTTGTCGCCGATGGTGATGGGCGGGTACATCCCCGGCACCGCGCAGCTCGACGCCACCGCCCGGTCGAGCGGGGCGCCGGCGGCCGCGTTCCACAGCTGGAACTCGCCGGTGGCGGCGTCCACCGCGGTGCAGGCGAAGTGGGCGGGCCAGGGGCGGCCGGACAGGACCGTGCCCATGCTGCCGACGAAGGCCTCTTCGGTGATGGTGTCGGCGTCCAGGGCGATGCGGCCCACCTCCGCGAGACGCTCCTGCTCGGTGGGCTCGGTCACGTCGGCGGGCCCCTCCGGGCCGAGCATGGCCTCCAGGAGGCCGGCCAGGCCCGCCATGTCGACCTGGTCGACGCCGCTGTCGCCCACGCCGGCCTCGAACATGGCCTCGGCCTCGGTGACCAGTGCGATCGGGTCCTCGCCGGACGTGAGCAGCGCACCGGCCAGCGAGCCCGCCGACGTGCCGACCACGAGGTCGGCCTCGGCCAGGTGGATCCCCTCCTTGGCCAGGCCGGCGGCGAGGCCGAGCTCCCACCCGACCCCGACGGGGCCCCCTCCACCCAGGACGACGGCACGGGACGCGGCGGGCATGGCTCCTCCAGGAGGGACGGGGGCGGCCGGCGCCCGGGTGGGACGCGGGCCGGTGGTGCGGGCACGACGACGCTACCCGCCCGCCCTCGGGCGTCCCCACCGACCCGCCGCTGTCCTCCGCCCCCAACCCTCGCTCTGGTTACGAAAACGCGACGTCCCACCTCGCGAATCCGTGACCAGAACGGGAGGGGTCAGAGGTCGGGCGGGACCCAGGCGGGCGGGCGCTTCTCCATGAAGGCGCGCATGCCCTCACGGGGCTCTTCGGCGTGCTCGAGGGCCCAGAACATGGTCTGGTAGTCGATCGAGCCGTAGCGCTCGTTGAGCATGCGCTTGACGTGCACCCGGGCGTCGGGCGCGGTCTGGAGCACCTCGTGGGCGGCCTGCAGCGCCGCCGCCCGCAGCTCGTCGTGGGGCACCACCCGGGAGATCACGCCGAGGCGCTGGGCCTCGTGGGCGTCGAAGCGGCGGGCCGACAACAGGAGGTCACGGGCCACCGCCACGCCGACGTGGGCGGGCAGGACCGCGGCGTAGGTGGCGTCGGGGATGCCCCGCAGCAGCTCGGGCACGCGGAAGGTGGCCCGGTCGCTGGCCACGCAGATGTCGGCCAGCATCGCCACGAGGAGCCCGCCGGCCTGGCAGATGCCGTTGACCGCGGCGATCACCGGTGCCCGGCTGTCGCGGATGGCGAGGAAGGGCAGCACGTCCTGGCCCATGTCCGACGGGATCGGGTCCTCGTCGTCGCGGGACCGCCCGCCGAGGTCGCCACCCGGGGCGAACACGTCGTCGGTGCCGGTGATGATCAGCGCCGCCAGCTCGTCGTCCGCGTTCACCATCCGGACGGCCTTCTTGATGCCGTAGTACATCGCCGGCGTGAAGGCGTTGCGGGCCTCGGGTCGGTCGATGGTCACCCAGGCGATCGGCCCCTCCCGCTCGAGGCGCAGCCCCGACGTCCCCAGCTCCCCTCGGGCCATGGCCCTGCCTCCCCTGCCCCGGAGGGGCCCTAGACGTTGCGGCGGTAGCGCCCGCCGACCTCGAACAGCGCGCCGGTGATCTCGCCGAGGCTGGCGTGGCGGACGGCGCCCATGAGCGCGTCGAAGGTGTTGCCGCCCTCGAGCGCGGCCCGGCGCACGGCGTCGAGCGCGCCCTCCCGGTCGTCGCGGTGGGCAGTCTGGAAGGCCCGGAGCCGGTCGAGCTGCTCCTGCTTCTCGGCGTCGTCCGACCGGCGCAGCTCCACCCGGGGCACCGGCGGCGGCCCGCCCGGGGGCAGGAAGGTGTTGACCCCGATGATGGGCAGCGTGCCGTCGTGCTTGCGATGCTCGTAGAGCATCGACTCGTCCTGGATGCGGCCCCGCTGGTAGCCGGTCTCCATGGCACCGAGGACGCCGCCGCGGTCGCTGATGCGCTCGAGCTCGGCCAGCACCGCCTCCTCGACCAGGTCGGTCAGCTCCTCGACGATGAACGAGCCCTGCAGGGGGTTGTCGTTCATGGCCAGGCCCCACTCCCGGTTGATGACGAGCTGGATGGCGAGGGCGCGGCGCACCGACTCGTCGGTGGGCGTGGTGACGGCCTCGTCGTAGGCGTTGGTGTGCAGCGAGTTGGCGTTGTCGTAGATCGCGCACAGCGCCTGCAGGGTGGTGCGGATGTCGTTGAACGCCATCTCCTGGGCGTGCAGCGACCGGCCCGAGGTCTGCACGTGGTACTTCAGCTTCTGGCTGCGCTCGGCGGCGCCGTAGCGGTCCCGCATGGCGACCGCCCAGATGCGCCGGGCGACCCGGCCGAGCACGGTGTACTCGGGGTCCATCCCGTTCGAGAAGAAGAAGCTGAGGTTGGGGGCGAAGTCGTCGACCGCCATGCCCTTGGCCAGGTACGCCTCCACGTAGGTGAAGCCGTTGGAGAGGGTGAAGGCGAGCTGGGTGATGGGGTTCGCGCCCGCCTCGGCGATGTGGTAGCCGGAGATCGACACGCTGTAGAAGCGGCGCACCTCGTGCTCGATGAACCAGGCCTGGATGTCGGCCATCATCCGCAGCGCGAACTCGGTGGAGAGGATGCAGGTGTTCTGGCCCTGGTCCTCCTTGAGGATGTCGGCCTGCACCGTGCCCCGGACCGTGCGCAGCACCTCCGCGGGGTCGAGCTCGGGGTGCTGGTCGATGGCGGTGTTGAGGTACATGGCGAGGATCGCCGGCGCCGGCCCGTTGATGGTCATGGACACCGACGTGGACGGGTCGATGAGGTCGAACCCGGCGAAGAGGTCCTTCATGTCGTCGAGGGTCGCCACCGACACCCCGCTGTTGCCGACCTTGCCCCAGATGTCGGGGCGCTCGTCGGGGTCGGCCCCGTAGAGGGTCACCGAGTCGAAGGCCGTCGACAGGCGGGTCGCGGGCTGGCCCTCGGCGAGGAGGTGGAAGCGGGCGTTGGTGGCCTTCGGGCCGCCCTCGCCGGCGAACATCCGGGTGGGGTCCTCGTCGTCGCGCTTGGTCGGGAAGAGCCCGCCGGTGAAGGGGAAGGCGCCGGGCAGGTTCTCGGCCCGCAGGAAGCGCACGAGCTCGCCGCCCTCGGTGAGGCGGGGGAAGGCCACCCGGGGCACCTCGGTGCCCGACGGCGAGGTGCGGGTGCCGCGGCCGCCGGCGGCCCGCTCGGCCTCGAAGGCGGCGAGGAGCTCGGCGGTGGCGGGGTCGACCACGGCGGCGGCTTCGGCCACCAGGGGCTCGAGGTCGTCGGCGGGGCGGCCGGCGGCGGCCAGCGCGTCCCGGGCGGCGACGAGCTGCTCGTGGCGGCGGACCGCGGCGGCCTGCTCGGCGGTGGCGGCGTGGTAGCCCCGCACCGTCTCGGCGATCTCCGCGAGGTAGCGGTTCCGGGCTGGGGGGAGGAACGACGTGAGGCCGGTCGACACCCGGGTGGGCGGCGCGGTGACCGTGCCGGCGGGCAGGCCCAGCTCCTCGCGCAGGCAGGCGTAGAGGGCCGTGACGCCGTCGTCGTTGAAGCGCGACGCGACCGTGCCGAACACCGGCAGCGCCTCGAGGGCCTCGGGCGCGGCCACGATGCCCCGGTTGCGGGCGACCTGGCGGCGCACCTCCCGGAGCGCGTCCTCGGCGCCGCGCCGGTCGAACTTGTTGATGGCCACGACGTCGGCGAAGTCGAGCATGTCGATCTTCTCGAGCTGGCTGGCGGCGCCGTACTCGGGGGTCATGACGTAGAGGGCGGTGCCGGCCACGTCGACCACCGCCGCGCCGCCCTGGCCGATGCCGGGCGTCTCCACCACGACGAGGTCGACGCCGGCGGCGATGCACGCCTCGACCATCGTCGGGACCGAGGCCGGCACCTCCGACACCGAGTCGCGGGTGGCGATCGAGCGGAAGAACATCGACGGCGCGTCGATGGCGTTCATGCGGATGCGGTCGCCGAGCAGCGCGCCCCCGCCGCGGCGCCGGCTGGGGTCGACCGCCAGCACCGCCACCCGCAGCTTGTCCTCGTGGTCGCGGCGCAGGCGCAGCAGGAGCTCGTCGGTGAGCGACGACTTGCCGGCGCCCCCGGTGCCGGTGATGCCCAGCACGGGGACGGTGCGGCGCTCGGCCGCGGCCCGCAGCTCTGCGGCGGCGGCCTCGGGCACGGCCCCGCCCTCGATCGCGGTCAGAGCCCGGGCCAGCGCCGCCGACGACCCCGCGAGCACCGCCTCCACGTCGACCTCGGCCGACCGGGCCTCGTCGCACTCGGCGACGATGGTGTTGACCATGGCGGCCAGGCCCAGGCGCTGGCCGTCCTCGGGGGTGAAGATGCGCACACCGGCCCGGGCCAGGCGCTCGACCTCGTCGGCCACGATGACGCCGCCGCCCCCGCCGTAGACCCGGATGCCAGGGCGGCCCTCGGCGGCCAGGCGCTCGACGAGGTACTCGAAGTACTCGACGTGGCCGCCCTGGTAGGAGCTGATCGCCACCGCGGCGGCGTCCTCCTCCACCGCGGCCTTGACCACCTCGTCGACCGAGCGGTCGTGGCCCAGGTGCACCACCTCCGCGCCCTGGGCCTGCAGCAGCCGCCGCATGACGTTGATGGCGGCGTCGTGGCCGTCGAACAGGCTCGCCGCCGTGACCACCCGCACCGGGTGGGAAGGCACGTGTAGGGGCGCGGAGGACTCGGTCATACCGCTCCCATGGTGCCCCAGCCGGGGCGGTGGACGCGCAGGGCGCGGGCTCCGGGCGTGGCGCTCAGTGCGTGTCGGGCACGTACAGGTCGGTCGCCTTGGTGGCGTGGGCGCCGACCGTGCCGGCGCTGACCGAGCGGATGGCCACGTCGTGGCCGAGGGCCTTGGCCCGCAGCGCGCCGACCGTGCAGTTCTCCCGGCCGCCGAGAGCGGTGAAGGGGTCGTAGGAGAAGGCCGTCATCGCGTTGAGGTGGGTGACCTTGTCGATGTCGGCGTCGCTGACGCCGTCGAAGTGGCCCATGACCTCCTCGGGCGCGAACGGCCAGGTCGAGTCGGAGTGCGGGTAGTCGCACTCCCACATGACGTGGTCCATGTTCAGGAAGTCGCGGCTGGCCATGCCGAAGCGGTCGTCGATGAAGCACGTCCAGATGCGCTCGTCGAAGACCTCGCTCGGGAGCTTGTCCCCGAAGTCCTGACCCGTCCAGGCGTGGTGGCGGCGGTAGTTGTAGTCGATGCGCTCCTTGAAGTACGGGATCCAGCCCGTGCCCCCCTCGGACAGCGCGATCTTCAGGTTCGGGAACTTCCGCAGCACCGGCGACCACACCAGGTCGGCCGCCGCCTGCACGATGTTCATGGGCGTCAGGGTGATGAGGCAGTCGATCGGCGCGTCGGGCGCGGTGATCACGAGCTGCGACGACGACCCGATGTGCAGGCAGACCACGACGTCCTCGTCGGAGCAGGCCGTCCAGAACGGGTCCCAGTGGTCGGAGTGGAAGCTGGGCCAGCCGAGCTTCGACGGGTTCTCCGAGAAGGTGACGGCGTGGGCGCCCTTGGCCGCGGTGCGGCGCACCTCGTCGGCGAGCACCTGCGGGTCCCAGATGGCGGGCAGCGAGCACGGGATGAAGCGGCCGGGGTGGGTGCCGCACCAGTCCTCGATGTGCCAGTCGTTGTAGGCCCGCACCATGGCGAGGGCGACGTCCTTGTCCTCGGTGCGGGCGAACAGCTGGCCGCAGAAGTGGGGGAAGGACGGGAAGCAGAGCGAGCCGAGCACGCCGTTGGCGTTCATGTCCATCACCCGCTCGTCGATGTCGTAGCAGCCGGCCCGGAGCTGGGCGAACGACGTCGGCTCCATGCCGTACTCCTCCGGCGGACGCCCGGCCACGGCGTTCAGGGCGACGTTGGAGATCTCCTGGCCCTCGTAGACCCAGGCGTTGGTGCCGTCGTCGCGGGTGATGAACTTCGGCGCCAGGTCCACGTACTTCTCGGGCAGGCGCCCCTCGAACAGGTGCGGCGGCTCCACCACGTGGTCGTCGACGCTGACCAGCACCAGGTCGTCGATGTTCATCCGTTCCCCCTCGTCCTCGGCCGCCCAACTAACAGGCGTGTCACCTCACCGTAGCAGCCGGTCCCCGGCCTGACGAGGGGTGCACCCGGCGTCCGGTGGCGCGGCGGCCCACGGGGCGGCGGCGGGTCAGACGGGCGTCATGCGGCGTCGGGCTTGGGCTCGGGGCGCCAGAAGACCGCGAGCAGGAGCGCCGCCCCACCGCCGCCGGCGACCGCGGCGATGGCCAGGCCGGTCCAGCCCGACAGGTCGTCCCAGAGGTCGAGGGTGTGGTCGGCCGACCACTCGCCGCCGCCGAGCATGGCCAGGCACAGCGCCACCACGGTGAGGGTGAGCACGTACTCGTAGCCCTCGCCCGGCCGGAAGATGAAGAAGCCGTTCTTGAGGTGGTTGGTGATCAGCGCCACGAGCATCACGCCGATGACCGCGGCGCAGGCGAGGGGCGTGAACAGGCCGAGCACGAGCATGGCGCCGCCGAACACCTCGGTGAGGCTGGCCAGCCAGGCGTGGAGCGGGCCCGGCTTCATCCCGAGGCTCTCGAACCACCGTCCGGTGCCGGCGATCTTGCCGCCCCCGATGATGTGGTTGATGCCGTGGGCGAGCATCACCGCCCCCAGGATCAGGCGCAGCCCGAGCAGGGCCAGGTTCACAGCGTCGGGATCGGTCACGTCCAGCTCCTCGGTTCGCGCGGCGGCGCCGATCGTAGGCGGCGTCGGGACGGGGCGTTCACGCCGCCCTCCCCGCCGGGGCGCGGTCGTCCAGCCTCCCCCGAACTGGCTCCCGATTTCGGTGCTGGGGCACCGAAATCGGGAGCCAGAACGAACACGGTCGGCCGTGCGCCCGGATCACGCCGGCGGGGGGACGTCGAGGACGAGGGCGGTGGCCATGCCACCGCCGGCGCACATGGCCGCCACCGCAGTGCCGCCGCCGCGACGGCGCAGCTCGTGGGTGAGGGTCATCACCATGCGGGCGCCGGTCATGGCCACAGGGTGGCCGAGGCTGCACCCGCTGCCGAGGGGGTTCACCAGGTCCTCGTCGAGGCCGAGCTCGCGCACGGCGGCGATGGGCACCGAGGCGAAGGCCTCGTTGATCTCCCAGAGGTCGACGTCGGCGACGGTGCGGCCGGCCCGGTCGAGGGCCCTGCGGATGGCCGGCGCCGGGGCCAGGCCCGTGTCGGCGGGGTCGACGCCGACCGACGCCCACGAGCGGACCACGGCGAGCGACTCGAGCCCCTCGGCCGCGGCCAGGTCCCGGTCCACGACCAGCACCGCGCCGGCGGCGTCGTTCACGCCGGCGGCGTTGCCCGCGGTGATGGAGAAGCCCTCGATCTCGGGGTGGAGCGGCTTTAGCGAGGCCAGCTTCTCGGCGGTCGAGTCCCGGCGGGGGTGCTCGTCAACCGCGAAGGTGGTCGTGGTGCCGTCGGGCCCGGGCACCTCGACCGGGAAGGTCTCGGCCGTGAAGGCACCGGCATCGATCCCCGCCACCGCCCGCTGGTGGGAGCGCAGGGCCCAGGCGTCCATGTCCTCCCGGCTGATGCCGGCCTTGCGGGCCGTGTTCCATCCGACGGAGATGGTCATGTCGCGGGTGGGGGCGTCCGGCGTCTCCGGGTGGCTCGGGCTGATCCAGTCCTCCTCCCAGTGGTCGGTGCCGGGGAGGCGCCACCGGCTCTGGGGGACGGTCGACTTGGACTGCACGCCGCCGGCGATCACGGCCCGGTCCATCCCGGCGAGGATCGACGCCGCCGCGCTCTGGACCGCCCCCAGGCCCGAGGCGCAGTGGCGGTTGTGGGCGATGCCGGGCACCGAGGGCAGACCGGCGGCGACGGCGGCGTGGCGGGCGATGGCGCCGCCCCCGTAGAGCGACTCCCCCAGGATCACGTCGTCGATGCGCGCCGGCGGCAGGCCCGAGCGGCGCACCACCTCGGCGACCGCGAGGCGGGCGAGGGTGAAGGCGTCGACGTCGACGAGCGAGCCGCGGTGGGCCGTGGCGATCGGCGTGCGCGCCGTGGCGACGATCACCGCCTCCTTGCCTGCCATGTCCCTCCTTCGTCGGGACCCCTCCGGGATCCGGTGCGTCGGTGCCGCTGCTCCGCTCTGCTCTACTCCGCGGCCTCAGGGCCCGACGGTCGCGTCCTCAGTCGTGGGTGGGGAAGCCGAGGTCGATGCGGCTCGTCGACGGGTCGGGCCACCGCGAGGTGACGACCTTCGGCCGCGTGTAGA
The DNA here is from genome assembly GCA_041908445.1 of Acidimicrobiales bacterium. Taxonomy (GTDB): domain Bacteria; phylum Actinomycetota; class Acidimicrobiia; order Acidimicrobiales; family DATDAH01; genus JAEUJM01. The sequence continues at coordinate 277,043 of JAYRFK010000052.1, forward strand.
AGCGCACGCCCTCGGGGCCGTAGATCGGGGCGTCGCCGAAGATCGACGCCTTCCAGCCGCCGAAGGACTGCCACGCCACCGGCACCGGGATGGGCACGTTCACGCCGATCATGCCGACGGTGACCTCGCGCTCGAAGCGGCGGGCGGCGCCGCCGTCGCGCGTGAAGATGGCCACGCCGTTGCCGTAGGGGTTGGCGTTCACGAGCGCCACGGCGTCGTCGTAGGAGTCGACCCGCACGACCGAGAGCACCGGACCGAAGATCTCGTCGTCGTAGGCGCGCATGCCGGGCTTCACGTCGTCGAGGAGGGCGCAGCCGAAGTAGAACCCGTCGCCCTCGGGGGCGGCGGAGCCGTCGACCACGACGCGGGCGCCCTCGGCCTCGGCGCCGGCCACGTAGGCCGCCACCTTGTCGCGGTGCTCCCGCGTGACGAGCGGGCCCATCATCGAGTCGGCCTGGTCGCCGGGGCCGATCACGACCTCGGGGATGCGCCGCTGGATGGCGTCGACGAGCGGGTCGGCCACGCCACCGACGGCCACGATGACCGAGATGGCCATGCACCGCTCGCCCGCCGAGCCGTAGCCCGCGTTGATGGCGGCGTCGGCGGCGGCGTCGAGGTCGGCGTCGGGCAGCACGACCATGTGGTTCTTGGCCCCGCCCAGCGCCTGGACCCGCTTCCCGGCGGTGGTGCCGGTCTCGTAGACCTGGCGGGCGATCGGGGTGGAGCCGACGAAGGAGACGGCGTCGACGCCCGGGTGGGCCAGCAGGGCGTTCACCGCCTCGACGTCGCCCTGCACCACGTTGAAGACGCCCTCGGGGAAGCCGGCCTCGGCGATGAGCTCGGCCAGCACCAGCGACGCCGACGGGTCCTTCTCGGAGGGCTTGAGGATGAAGGCGTTCCCGCAGGCCAGCGCGTTGGACAGCATCCAGAGCGGGACCATGGCCGGGAAGTTGAAGGGGGTGATCCCGGCCACCACGCCGACCGGCTGCAGCAGCGTGTGGACGTCCACGCCGGTGGACACCTCGGCGTTGAAGGCGCCCTTCAGGAGCTGGGGGATGCCGCAGGCGAACTCGACGCACTCGAGGCCCCGGGCCACCTCGCCCTCGGCGTCGGACAGCACCTTGCCGTGCTCGGCGGTGATGGCGGCGGCCACGCGGCCCCGGTTGGCGTCGATCAGCTCCCGGAGGCGGAACAGCATCGTGGTGCGCCGGCTGAGTGGCGTCGTGTTCCAGGTGCGGGCCGCCTGCCGGGCGACGGCCACGACGGCGTCGACCTCGGCGGTCGACGCCAGCGCCACCTCCGCGGTCTGCACGCCGCGGGCGGGGTCGAAGACGGGCGCCGTGCGCCCGGAGGCGCCGGGGTCGGGCGTGCCGCCGATCCAGTGGCCGATGCTGCGCAGTTCGTCGCTCACGTCAGCAGTCTCGCCCGCGGCGACGCCGTCCGGGGACGACGACCTTAAGTGAGTGAGCGCTCCGTGACATCGGGGGCGAGGGTAACGTCGGGCCATGGCCACGGCAAGCGTCGACGGGTGCACCCTCGCCTACGAGATCATCGGCGATCCGGGCACCGGCCGGGACTGGGTCGTCACCCCCGGCGGCCGGGACAGCAAGGACACCCCCGGCGTCCGCGAGCTGGCCGAAGCGCTGGCCGAGCGGGGGCACCGCACCCTCGTCTGGGACCGCCCCAACACCGGTGCGTCCGACGTCGTGCTCGAGGGCGCGTCCGAGTCGGTGGTCCAGGCCGACGCGCTGGCCGGGCTGCTCCGCCACCTCGGAATGGCGCCGGCGGTGATCGCCGGCGGGTCGGGCGGCTCCCGCGTGTCGTTGCTCGCGGCCTCGCGCCACCCGGACGTGGCCGCGGGCCTGGCGGTGTGGTGGATCTCCGGCGGCGTGGTCGGCCTCATCGGCCTCGGCACCCACTACTGCGGGCCATCGATCCGGGCCGCGTGGACGGGCGGGATGGAGGCGGTGGTGGCCCTGCCCGAGTGGGCCGAGGTGCTCGAGCGCAACCCGTCCAACCGCGACCGGTTCCTCGCCCAGGACCGCGACGCCTTCATCGCCACCTTCGAGCGCTGGATGGCGGCCTACTGCCCCTGCGGCGACGAGCTCGTCCCCGGCCTCGCCGACGACACCGCCCGCGCCCTCACCGTCCCCACCCTCGTGCTGCGCAGCGGCGCCTCGGACATCAACCACCGCCGGGAGACCTCCGAGCAGGTGGCGGCGCTGCTGCCGAACGCCCAGCTGGTCGAGCCCCCGTGGGGCGACACCGAGTGGGTCGAGCGCCAGGCCGCCCGCAACGCCGGCGAGGCCCCCGGCCTGTTCGTGCGCTGGCCCCTGCTCGCCCCGATGCTCGACGACTGGGCCCGCACCACCCTCCCCTGATCGTTCCTCCAGCAGGAACGCGCGGTACCACCTTCCGTTTCTGCTGGAGGAACGGGGCTCGAGGAGACGGCGGGTGGTCAGGCGCCGGCGCGGTGGGCGGCGATGGCGTCGAGGAAGCCGTGGTGGAGGTGCTGCGGCGCGGGCTCGTTGCGGCCGAACACCACGGTCTCGATCAGGCCGGTCGACAGGGCGGGCTCGGTGCGGCCCGCGACCCAGAAGTCCTCACCGTCGACCACGGTCTCGCAGATCCACGGGGCCATGTCGTCGAGCTTGGCCTGCTCCTCGGCGGAGAGCCCCGGACGGAAGTACGCGGTGTGGAGCACCTCGGAGTGGGAGGGGTCGATCGGGACGATCTGCCACAGCTCGATGTGGCGGCTGTCGAAGGTCATGCAGGTGTTGGGGAAGAGCGAGTACTGGTAGCTGAAGTACTGGCCCACGTCGCCCCAGTCCTCCTGGGGCACGTCGCGCAGCTCGCCGATGGTGCGGATGGCCGAGCAGTTGCGCAGGTGGCGGCCGAAGGCGTCGAAGGTGAGCACGCCTCCGTGGGCGTAGCCCGCCAGCGTGTCCTTGTGGAGCACGTCGAAGTGGTAGTTCTCCCGGTAGGTGTCGAGGGTGACCTTCCAGTTGGCCGCCACCGGGTGCACGTGCGGGTCGCTGTGCGGCCGCCAGTCGGCGAAGTCGAGCATGGCCAGCTCGTCGGCCAGGCCCGGGCCGAGGTACTCGTCGATGTCGATGGGCGGACCCGGGCGCAGGCACCCGACGATCAGGCCGTAGCCCTCGGCCACCGGTAGCTCCACGAGGCCCTTGTCCTCCCGGCACATGCCCTCGAAGCCCTCGGCCGTGGGCACGCCGACGAGGTCGCCGCCGAGGTCGTAGACCCAGGCGTGGAAGGGGCAGGTGAGGCGGCGGGTCGAGCCGGCGCCGTCGGCCACCCGCACGCCCCGGTGGCGACAGGCGTTGACCTGGGCGTGGACCTCGCCCTCCTGGTCGCGGGTCACGAGGACCGGGGTGCCGCACAGGTCGACGGAGCGGAAGGTGCCGGGCTCGGGCAGCGCCCCCGAGAGGCAGAGCACGAGGGGCTGGTGCAGGAAGAGGGCGTCGAGCTCGGCGGCGGCGTGGCTCGGCGAGGTGTAGAGGTCCGACGGCAGCTCGAGGACGTCGTCGGCCATGTCGGTGGTGCCGGCGTCGAGGTGGTCGAGCAGGCGGCGCACCAGCTCGTGCTCGAGGGCTTCCCTGTCCATCGCGCTTCCCCTTGCTCAGGCGATCACTACTGAGCGATTGCTCACTAACACTAGCGCAGGCTGGTAGGTTGCCGTCCATGAAGGCCACCGTCGACGCCGACCGCTGCCAGGGCCACGCCCGCTGCTGGGAGATCTGCCCCGAGGTGTTCGCCCTCGACGAGGAGGGTCACGCCACGGTGGCGGTCGACGTGGTGCCGGTCGAGCTCGAGGAGAAGGCCCGCCAGGCCGTCGTGAACTGCCCCGAGCGCGCCATCAGCGTCGACTGAGCACCCGCGGCGGCGGGTGCGGCCGCCCGGCCGCAGCAGGCCGTCAGCCGGCGATCGTCGCCGGGTCGGCCGCGGTGAAGGCGTAGACCCGCTCGGCGTTGCCGATGGTGATCTTGTGCTGGACGTCCTCGGGGAGGTCGCCGAGCCACTTGTTGGCCATCGCCGCGGTGTCGGGCCACGTCGAGTCGGAGTGCGGGTAGTCGCACTCGAGCATCACGTTGTCCTCCCCGATGATGTCGAGCAGGCGCAGGCCGGCGTGGTCCTCGATGAACGTGCCGAACACGTGGTCGCGGAAGAGCCGGCGGATGTCGGTGTCGAGGTCGAAGCTGGCCGCACCCTTCTCCTCGCCGCGGTCGTGGGCCGCGTTCATGTTGATGTCGAAGCGCGACGCCCAGAAGCGCTGCTTGTCCACGACCTGCTCGGCCCGCTCGAGGAAGTACGGGATCCAGCCGATCGAGCCCTCGGACAGCGCGATCTTCAGGTTGGGGAACCTGGCGAAGTTGCCGCTGAAGAGCCAGTCGAGCAGCGTGCCCGCCTGGTTGGCCGCCGCCGAGTACGCCATGAAGGCCAGCGTCGGCATGTCGTCGGACGTGCGGATCAGGTTCGACGACGAGCCCACGTGCATCGACACCACGAAGCCGGTCTCGTCGCAGGCCCGGAAGACCGGGTCCCAGAAGTCGGTGTGGATCGAGGGCAGGCCCAGCTTGGTCGGGTTCTCGGAGAAGGCGATCGACTTCGCGCCGAGGGCGGCGGTGCGCTCGATCTCGGCGGCCGCCGCGACCGGGTCCCACAGGGGGATGATCATCATCGGGATGAACCGGCCCGGGTACGCCGCCGCGAACTCCTCGAGGATGAAGTCGTTCCAGGCCTGCACGCAGAGCAGGGCGAGCTCCTTGTCCTTGGCCTCGTGGAAGACCTGGCCGCAGTACCGGGGGAACGACGGGAAGAGGATCGACGAGAGCACGTGGCCCTGGTCCATGTCGGCGACGCGGGCGGCGGGCTCGTAGCAGCCGGGGCGCATGTCGTCGTAGGTGATGGGCTCGGGCGAGAACTCCTCGCGGGTCTTGCCGGCGACGGCGTTGAGCCCGGTGGTGACGATCTGGCGGTCCTCGTACGCCCAGAACTCCGAGTCGCCGTCGCGGACGATGCGGGGACCGGTGTCCCGCCACCGCTCGGGGAGGCGCTCCTGCCAGAGGCGGGCCGGCTCGATGAGGTGGTCGTCGACGGAGATGAACCAGGAGATCGACATGTCGGGCCTCGGCGGGGTGGGTGCGGACGGGTCGCTCGCCCCTAACTGAGCGAACGCTCACATAGCATAGTCAGGCGGCAGCGTCGCTGCCGTAGCGTCGCGCCAGACGCCGGCGGTGGGCCACCGGTGAGCCGAAAAGGGCCCGGTCGAGCGTCGCCCGCTTGAGGAAGGCGTGCACGCCGCTCTCCCAGGTGTACCCGATGCCGCCGTGGAGCTGGAGGGCGGTGCCGACCACGTCGACCGCGGCGGCGCCGAGGTACGACGCCGCCATCGACGCGGCCACGCCCGCCTCCTCGACGGCGGCAGGGTCCTCCCCCGTGCCGGCGGCGACGAGGGCCTCCACCGCCGCGCCCGCGAGCTCCCGGCCCACGGCGAGTTGCACCGCCATGTCCGCGCACTGGTGCTTCACCGCCTGGAACGACCCGATGGGCCGGCCGAACTGCTCCCGGACCTTCGCGTAGGCGACGGTGGCGTCGAGCATGGCGCCGGCGAGCCCGAGCCCGTCGACGGCGACGGCAACCGCGGCCCGGTCGTGGAGCAGGGCGAGCGCGACGACGGGGTCGCCGGCGAAGGGGAGGAGGCGCCCCGAATCGACGGCGGGGACGACGACCTCGACGGTCGCCAACCGCCGGGTGGCGTCGAGCACCGGCGTGGACGTGACGGTGACCCCGGTTGCCGTGGGGTCGAGCACGGCCAGGGCCGGGCGCCCGTCGGCTCCGGCGGCCGGGACGAGCAGGTGCGTGGCCTCGGCGGCATCGACCACGAACGTCGCCCGCCGCGTCGGCGCGTCAGCACCGACGGTGGGGTCCGTGGCACCGACCCCGGGGTCGGAGCGATCGGTCGGCGTCGACGCCACGCTGCCCGTCGAAGCGGCGTCGAGATCGGCGCCGGCGCCGATCGGTCCGCCCACCGCCACGGCGGGCTCGTCGCCGGGTCCGAGTCCGAGCCCGAACGACCGCGACGACGGTGCGCCAGGCATCGTCTCGCCGGACAGCACGAGGACGAGGCGGGCGTCGCCGGCGGCGGTGGCGGCGAGGAGGTCGTCGCGCTCGGGGCCCGGCTCGGCCAGTTGGAGCGCGCCGACGCCCAGCGCCACCGCGCCGAGGTAGGGGGTGTCCGCCGCGGCCCGCCCGAGCTCTTCGAGCACGACGGCGACCTCGGCGAAGGTGGCGCCGGCGCCACCCAGTGCCTCGGGCACCTCGAGCCCCGTCCACCCGGCGGCGACGACCTGCCCCCAATCGGGAGCGGCGCCGGGCCCGGCACCGAGCAGATCCCGGGCCACCGCCCGCAGCTCCCCGTGGAACTCGGCGAACCCGCTCACGCCGCCCCCACCGATCTCTCGCCACGGACCGTGACGCCGATCCCCGGCCACACGGCCATTGGAGGAAATACCCCCCGTATACGGGAGCTGTTTCCTCCAAAGAGCTCCTCCAGCGGGCGAGACCGAGGCCGTCGGCCACCGTGCGTGGCGGGACGGGTCGAGGTCACTGAAGACGTGCGACACGACCCCTTCCTCGCGGCCGTTCGCCGAACCTCGATCGTCCGAGGTGACCACCGGCCTGTGGCGCCGGAGGCCCCGACGGACTGCCGGACGTCGACGACAGGGGCGAGCCCGCTCACGACGCCGGCTCCCGGGGGAGGCCGAGGCCGCGCTCGCCGATGATCGTGCGCTGGATCTCGCTGGAGCCACCGGGGATGGTCCACTCCCAGGAGCCGATGAAGTCGAGCACCCAGGCACCGGACTCCCAGCCGCTCGACCGTGGCTTCTCGAGGACGGTGTGGGCGCCCACGCCGGCGACCTCGGCGCCGAAGTCGGTGAGCCGCTGGAGCAGCTCGCTGTAGAAGAGCTTCACGATGGACGGGTCGGCGGCGCCGAGGGTGCCGGCGTCGTGGCCCTCGACGACCGAGCGGCAGAGGCGCCGCAGCCCCGTGACCTCGGTCTCGAGGACGGCCAGCCGATCCTGCACGAGCGGGTCGTCGAGGGGCCGGCGCCCGTCGGGGCCGGGGCGCTCGCACGCCGCCACCAGCCAGCGGAAGCCGCCGTGGCCGAGGCGCTCGGCCAGCTCCAGCATGGTCATGCCCCGCTCGGCTCCGAGGGTCGCCTGCGCCACCTGCCAGCCGGCGTCCTGCTCACCCACCAGGTTGGCCGCGGGGACGACGACGTCGTCGAGGAACACCTCGCAGAAGTGCGACTCCCCGGTGGCCTGGCGGATGGGGCGGATGTCGATGCCCGGCGTGCGCAGGTCGAGCAGGAAGTAGGAGATGCCCTTGCGCTTCGGCGCATCCGGGTCGGTGCGGGCGAGCAGGAGGCACCAGTCGGCGTGGTGGGCACCGCTGGCCCAGACCTTCTGCCCGTTGACCACGTAGGCGTCGCCCTCGCGCCGGGCGGTGGTGCGGAGCGAGGCGAGGTCGGAGCCGGCCTCGGGCTCGGAGAAGCCCTGGGCCCAGATCTCGCCGTCGAGGATGGCGGGCAGGTGGCGCCGGCGCTGCTCGTCGGTGCCCGCCTCCAGCAGGGTCGAGGCCGCGTGGTGGATCGAGACGAAGGCGAGGACGAGACGGGGCGCGTCGTGGGCGGCGAGCTCGCCGTAGAGCACCATCTGCTCGGCCGCCGACCAGCCGCCGCCCCACTCGGCGGGCCAGTGGGGCACGGCGTACCCGGCGGTGCGCAGCTCCTGGAACCACCACTGCTGGAAGCGGACGAACTCGGCGTCGTCGACGCCGGTCTGCGCCGCCCGCCAGTCCGCCGGCACGTGCCCGGCGCACCAGCGCCGCACCTCGGCCCGCAGCTCGTCGAGGTCGGCGACGGTGGGCGCGTCCGGCCCGGTCACCGGCGGCCGCCCTGGTGGCGCGTCACCGGCCGCGGCCGGCGGGAACGTCGGCGAGGAGGCGCTGGTGTCCGCCGTGCCCGACGAGCCGGTGCTGGATCACGGCGCCGCCTCGGGCGGGTTGGGGCCGAAGAGGCCGGTGAGGCCGGCCCGGCCGAGGGCGGCGGCGAGGCGCGCCTGGGTGTCGGACCGGCCGAAGGGCAGGCGCCGCAGGGGCTGGCTGTAGCGGGAGAGCCAGGAGATGGTGGTCTCGTCGCAGAACCCGCCGGCGCCGTGGAGCTGGTGGGCGACCCGGAACACGACCTCGGCGGCGTCGATGGCGGCGAGGCGCAGGGCCAGCGCGTCGTGGAGCGCCTCGGGCCGGCCGGTCTGGAGGCTCCAGAGGGCGTAGCGGGCCAGCATCTCGACGCCGGCCCGCTCGACCTCGGCGTCGGTGAGCTGGAACTGCACGCTCTGGAACCCGGCGAGGGGCTGGCCGAACTGCTCGCGCTCCTGCACGTGCCGGCAGGCCAGGTCGAGGGCCCGGTCGAGCATCCCGAGCAGGGTCCAGCACGGCAGGACCAGGCCGAGGACCACGTCGGCGGCGCCCTGTTCGTCCTGCTCGTCCTGGTCGTCCAACGGCGCCAGGTCGAGGGGCACGGCGAAGGCGTCGTGGCGGGTGGGTGCGATCGCCGGTGTCGCGGTCGGCGTGGCCCACGAGCGCCGGCCGCCGAGGTCGACCGCCACCCAGCGCCCGTCGAGGCCGGCGAGCGGGCCGGCGGGGTTCACGTCGGCGACGACGACCAGGCCGTCGGCGCCGAGGTCGACGTCGACCGGCCGGGCCAGGCGCTCGGCCACCGGGTAGGGCGTCGCCCACCAGCCGGCGCTGCGGCACAGGGCGGCGGCGGCCTCGAGCTCGGTGGCGTCGCCACGGGGGTCGAGGTCCCACGCGCCGAGCTCGGCCAGCACCGGCTCGACCAGCGCGGCCCGGCTCGCCGGGTCGGCCTCGGCCCGCTGGGCGAGCAGGTCGCCGCCGGCGGCCTCGAGGGCCCGCTGGGCCTGGCGCCCGTACTCCTGCGCCTCCGCGCTGAGCTCGACCTCCATCACGCCCCCGCTCCCGCGGGCGCGATCGATCCGAGCCCCCCGACCCCCTGCGTTCTCGACGCAATAGCCCCCGGAAGACGAGAGCTATTGCGTCGAGTTCGGGAGAACTGGGCCGCGCGGGGGGTCATCGGGCGGCCAGGAGGGTGCGGGCCAGCAGGATGCGCTGCATCTCGATGCTGCCGGAGGACACGGTGGACGCCTGGGCGTAGCGCCAGTGGTCCTCGACCGCCCGCTGGAAGCGGCGGGCGGCACCACCATCGGACCCATCGGACCCGTCCGACCCCGGCCCGAGGGCGGCGATCTCCCGCAGCACCTCGGCGCTCTCCTGGTCGAGGCGGGTGACGGCGATCCGGTAGGCGGCGGTGTCGCCGGGCGTCACCCGACCGGTGGCCTGGAGGTCGATCACCCGATAGGCGAGCAGGCGGGCCCGCCGGCAGTGCACGAGCATCCGGGCCCAGCGCCCCCGCAGCTCGGCGGGCAGCGCGTCCCAGGTGTCGCCGAGCACGACCGGCGCCCACTGGAGGAGCCGCTCGCACCGGGCGTAGCGGGCGATGCCGACCCGCTCGAAGGCGAGCACCTCCTGCACGACCTTCCAGCCCTGGTCGACGTCGCCGAGCACGTCCGCCTCGGTGACCCACACCTCGTCGAGGAACACCTCGTTGAGGTGGTGGGGCCCGAGCATGGTGGCGATGGGCCGCACCTCGATGCCGGGGGCGTCCATGGGCACGAGGAAGATGGTCAGGCCCTGCTGCTTGCGCTCACCCCGCGAGGTGCGGGCCAGCAGGAAGCACCACTGCGCCATGGTGGCGTAGGACGTCCAGATCTTCTGACCCGACACCCGCCAGCCGTCGCCGTCGCGCCGGGCCGCGGTCGTGAGCGAGGCGAGGTCGGAGCCGGCGTTGGGCTCGCTGAAGCCCTGGCACCAGATCACCTCGCCCCGGGCGATGGGCGGCAGGTGCTGCGCCTGCTGCTCGGCGGTGCCGTGGCGCATGATCGTCGGCCCCACCCAGTTCACGCCCATGTACTGCGCGCCCCGGGGCTCGTGGTGCGCCCACATCTCCTCCCGGACGACGGTCTGCTCCCACGCCGACGCACCCCGACCGCCGAACTCCTCGGGCCACGCCATGCACAGCAGCCCCTGCTCGGCGAGGAGCCGGCAGAAGGCCTGGGCCACCTCGAGGTCGGCGGGGTCGTCGGTGAAGGCGCCGAGGAAGTCCGGCGGGACGTGCTCGGCCACGAGGGCACGCAGCTCGGATCGCAGGTCCGCCGCGCCGGCGCCCAGGTCGAAGTCCATCGCTCCCTGCCCTCCCGGACCGGCCCGCGTCAGCGGGCGGTCCACCCTCCGTCGACCACGACGGTCTGTCCGGTCACGTAGCGGCCGGCGTCGCCCACCAGCCACAGCACCGCGCCCGTGACGTCGTCGACGGTCGCCTCGACCGGCAGCGGCGTGTTGCGGGCGAGCCAGGCCCGGCCCTTCTCGTCGTCGTAGAGGCTGTCGGTGATCTCGCTCCGGAAGAACCCCGGCGCCACCGTGTTCACCCGGATCGAGTGGCGAGCCCACTGCACCGCCAGCTCGACGGTGAGCCCCGACAGCCCGAGCTTGGCCGCCGCGTACGACGCCTGGGGGATTCCCGGCACACCGACGCGGCCGCCGATGGACGAGATGTTCACGATCGCCCCACGTCCCCGACCGACCATGTGGGGCTGCACCGCCTGCGCGAGGAGGAAGGGGGCGACCAGGTTGAGGTCGAGGGTGCGGCGGACGTCGTCGAGGGTCTCGTCCTCCGCCCGCTCGCGGCTGAAGATGTTGCCGGCGGCGTTGACGAGGATCTCCGGCGGGCCGAGCCCGTCGACCACCGCGGGCACCACGGCGGTGACCTGCGCCGCGTCGAGCAGGTCGCACTCGACCGCCAGGCCGTCGAGCTCGCCGGCCAGGGTCGCGAGCCGGTCGCCGCGGCGGGCGACGACGGCGACCCGGGCACCGACCGATGCCAGCGCGCGGGCGATCCCGTCGCCCAGGCCCGAGGAGGCGCCGGTGACCACGGCCACCCGTCCCGTCAGATCGAAGCCCCGCAGACCGTCGGGCAGCCCGCCCGGGACGTGGTCGCTCACGTTCCCCGCTCCTGGCGACTCCGCGTCTCGCCCGTTCGGCCACGGAGGCGGCGAGCCGCTCGGGCCCCGCCCTCGTACCTCGGGCTCACGCGGTCACCACGGTGCGCACGCCCTCGGCCTTGGTGAGCAGATCGACGCCCTCGTTGATGTCGTCGAGGGTGATGCGCTTCGAGACCATCGAGCCGAGGTCGAGCCGGCCGGTCTCGGCCAGGCGGATGAAGCGGGGGAAGTCCCGCAGGATCTGGGCGCCGCCCACGACCGAGCCGGCGAAGCGCTTGCCCGTGAACACCGCCGGGATGGCCGGGAGGGTGAAGGTGTCACCCACCGCGGGCATGCCCACGAAGGTGACCACGCCCTGCTTGCGGGCCAACTCGAAGGCCTGGACCATCAGCTCGGGGCGACCCACGACCTCGAAGGTGAAGTCGGCGCCGCGTCCCTCGGTCAGCCCCCGCACGACCTCGAGGGGGTCCTCGCCGGTCGGGTCGACCGCGTGGGTCGCGCCCACCGCCAGGCTGGCCTCCCGCCGGCCGGCGACGGGGTCGATGGCCACGATCACGGCGGCGCCGGCGATGTGGGCGCCCTGGATGACGGACTGGCCCACGCCGCCGCAGCCGATGACCGCCACGGTCGAGCCCGGCGTGACCTGGGCGGTGTTCAGCGCGGCGCCGAGGCCGGTGGTCACGCCGCACCCCAGCAGCGCCAGCTGCTCGTCGGCGAGGTCGGTGTGCACCGGGACGACCGACGCCTCGTGCACGACCATGGCCTCGGCGAAGGTGCCACACCCGCAGACCGCGGCGGCCCACTCGCCGGGCGCCACCTCGAAGCGCTTCGCCGCCTTCACCGAGGGGTTGAGCTCACAGTGGTTGGACATCCCGTTGAGGCACCACCAGCACGTGCCGCACGCCGGCGTCACCGACGACAGCACCCGGTCACCCGGGCGGACCCGGCGCACCTCGTCCCCCACCGCCTCGACGATCCCGCACGCCTCGTGGCCCGGGACGATGGGCAGCGGCAGCGCCGTGCGACCATCGATCACGTGCAGGTCGGTGTGGCAGATCCCGCTGGCGCTGATGCGCACGAGGACGTCGGTGGGGCCGATGGCCGGGACCGGCAGGTCCTGGAGCACGAGGGGTCGGCCCACCTCGTACGCGACGGCGACTTTCACGGCGGGGACCCCCAGCTAGTGAGCGATTGCTCGCTTACTCTAGGTCAGGTCCCCACCTTGGTGAGGAAGTGCTTGCTCCGTTCCGGCATCCCCTAGTGTGGCGCCGACGGCCCTGCGCCGACCGCACCCGGCAGGCGGCCCCGGAGGACTGATGGCCAAGCAAGCGACGGCGACCGAGAAGGGCGGCGACCCTGCCGCCGACGGCACGCCGCCCCCCCGGCGCCGGCTCACCGCCGAGGCCCGCAAGAAGTCGATCCTGAAAGCCGCCCGCGAGGCCTTCACCGAGACCGGCGACGCCAACGGCACCACCATCCGGGTCATCGCCGAGCGGGGCGGCATCAGCGAGGGCGTGATCTACCGCCACTTCGAGAGCAAGGACCAGCTCTTCTACGAGGCCGTGGTCGAGCCGCTGCGCGAGTCGGTCGACTCCCTCGTCGCCGCCACCGAGATCGTCGACCGCGACGAGCCCCTCACCCCGGAGCGCCAGCTCGCCACCATGGAGGGCCTCTACCGCCAGCTCACCGCCACCCTCGAGGAGATGCTGCCGCTGCTCGGCCTCGTCCTCTTCGGCGACCCGGCCACCGCGCAGCGCTTCTACCGGGAGAGCTTCGCCGCCGCCATGGACCGCCTCGGTGCCGCCTGGCAGGCGGTCGAGGACCGCTACGGCGTGGAGATGGCCGCACCCGGCCTCGCCGCGCGGGCGGTCATGGGGGTCGCGCTGATCGCCGCCCTCGAGGGGCACCACAACAAGAAGTTCGACCGCGACGGCGCCCTCGCCGTCCTCAGCGCGGGCACGGTCAACGGGTTCTTCCCCGCGCTCGAGCCCCAGCGCCGCACGCGCTGATGGCCGGCGCCCCCGGGCACGAGGGCCTCGCCCTCGTCGAGGAGCTGGGCCGGCGCTTCACCGCCGGCGATCGCGACGGTGCCTTCGCGCTGCTCCACGACGAGTTCCGCATCGAGCAGCCCGGCTCGCTCCCCCACGGGGGGTGGCACGAGGGACGCGACGGCATGGTCGCCATGGGCACGACCTTCGCCGAGCACTGGGACCGCACCATCTCGGTGCCCACCGTCGACGCCTGGGGCGACGGCGTCGTGCAGGTGACCACCCAGACCTGGACCGCCAAGGCCACGGGCCGGTCGGCGACGGTCGACGTGGTCGAGCTCTTCCGGGTGGACGACGGGCGCATCGCCGAGATCCGGGTCTTCCAGCAGGACACCGCCCTGCTCCTGGCGACCCTGGACTGACCGCCGTGGCCTCCTCGCTCCACCCCGACCTCCTGCCCGTCGGCCGCCTGGCCCCGCGGGTCTCGTTCACCCCGCGCACCCTGCGGCTGGTGCGCTGGCTCACCGGCCTGCGCAAGGCGCCCCACCTCCCCCGCGTCGACGGCGTGGTCGCCGAGGACCACGCCGCCCCTGCCCCCGACGGCGGCCGCCCGGTCCCCGTGCGGGTCTACCGGCCCGCCGACGTCGATGCGCCGGTGCCGGCGCTGCTCTGGCTCCACGGCGGCGGCTACATCATCGGCGACGCCTACCAGGACGAGAAGGCCAACCTCGCCCTCGTCCGCGAGCTCGGCATCGCGGTGGCGACGGTCGACTACCGGCTCGCCCCCGACGAGCCGTCCCCCGCGGCGACCGACGACGCGTACGCCGCCCTGCGCTGGCTCCACTCGTCGGCGGCCGACCTCGGCGTGGATCCGGCCCGCCTCGCCGTCGGCGGCGCGAGCGCCGGCGGTGGCCTCGCCGCCGGGGTCGCGCTGCTGGCCCAGGACGGGGGCGAGGTGCCGCTGGCGTTCCAGCTGCTGATCTACCCGATGCTGGACGACCGCACCGTCGTGCGCGCCGACCTCGACGACCGCCACTGCCGCATGTGGACCGCCAGGAGCAACCACTTCGGCTGGTCCGCCTACCTCGGCGCCGAGCCGGGCTCGGAGGGCGTCGGCGAGTACGCCGCCCCGGCCCGCCGGGAGGGCCTCACCGGCCTGCCCCCCACCTGGGTGGGCGTCGGCACCTGCGACCTCTTCCACGACGAGGACGTCGCCTATGCCGACCGCCTCGCCGACGCCGGCGTCCCGTGCGAGCTGCACGTCACCCCCGGCGGCTACCACGCCTTCGACCTCCTCCAGGCCAAGGCCGGCGTGTCCAAGGCCTTCCGCGCGAGCTACGTCGCCGCACTGCGCGCCGCCCTGCTCGACGACCCGCCGGCTCGCCCTTCGTGATCTGACCACTATGATGGTCACATGGCCAGACAGATGACCGCCACCGAGGCCAAGGCCCGGATGCTGGCCCTGCTCGACGAGGTGGCGGCCGGCGATGAGATCGAGATCACCAAGCACGGGCGCACGGTCGCCCGGCTGGTGCCTCCGCACGGCCCGCACGGCCTGAAGGGGCGCATGGCGTCGGTCGCGAGGAGCGTCGACGACGACGAGGCGTTGTTCAGCACGGGGCTCACCTGGGACGTCGAGTGAACACGCTGCTCCTCGACACCCACGTGTTGCAGTGGTGGTCGGCGGAGCCCGAACGCCTGTCGAGCGACGCCGAGGCGGCCTTGGAGGCCGCCGACGAGCTCGCCGTCGCCGGGATCACCTGGTTCGAGCTCGCCTGGCTCGCGGAGCGGGGGCGCATCTCGACGGCGGTCCCGATCCGGAGCTGGCTCGTGGACCTGGCGAAGGACGTCCGCACCGTCGCACTGACCCCGTCGATCGCCGCCGCCGCAGCCGCCTTACCCGACACGTTCCCGGGCGATCCCGCCGACCGGGTCATCTACGCCACGGCGGTGGAGCACGGTTGGCGCCTCGTGACCAAGGATCGACGCCTCCGCGACCACCCCCACCCCCGGCCGCTCACCCTCTGGTGAACGACCTGGCCGCCTGACGAGCGATCAGCGACGGTCGAGCTGGCGGACGGCGCCGCTCGCCAGCAGGGACTCGACGGTCGCCTCGTCGAACCCGAGCTCGGTGAGGACCTCGACCGAGTGCTCGCCGATGCCGGGGAGCTCGAGCTCGGGGCCGGTCCCGGCGTCGGGCCCGAGACGGAGGAGGGGGCCGATCTGCTCGAAGTGACCCCAGTCGGCGGTCTCGTAGGCGACCGATCGGTGGAGGGCCTGGTTGGTCGGATCGTCGAGGATGCCGCGACGGAACGCGTCCCGCTCGACGTCGGCGACGGGCTCGGCCAGAGCACCGAGGGCGCGGAGCCGGTCGACCCAGCCCGCCGCCGTGGTGCCGCCGGCCGCGAGCGCGGCGGCGAGCACCCCCTCCGCGGCGCGGGCGTCGGCGTCGTGGGCGCCGCCGCGCACGGGGGCGTAGGCCTCGGGCAGCCCGCCGGCGGCGACGACCTCGGGCAGCCCGGCCACGGCCGCCCACGCGTCGGCGTCGGGGATGACGACCGCGAGCCACTCGCCGTCGCCCGCACGGTAGAGCCGGTAGCCGGGGCCGTAGCCGCTCTGGTCACCGTCGAGCTGCGGGCCCCGGACGAGCGCGCCGTCGCGCAGGTGCACGCCGCTCTGGAGGAGCATCCCCGCGCCGAGCAGGCTCGTAGCGACCTGCTGGCCCGCGCCGCCATCGGGCGAGGTGGCCCGGGCGTACAGGCCGGCGAGCATGCCGATACCGGCCACCCAACCGCCCGCCATGTCGAGGGGGATCCAGGTGCCGGCGATGGGGTCGTTGCCCTCACCGCCGACCGCCCGCTCGAAGCCGGTGACCGCCTGCATGAGGGCGTCGTTGCCGGGCAGCAGGGCCCGGGGGCCGTGGGTGCCGAAGGCGCTGGCGTGGCAGTAGACCGCTCGGTGGTTGAGGCGGGCGACGGTGACCTCGTCGATGCCGAGGCGCTCGGACACACCGACCCGGAAGTTGTGCAGCACCACGTCGGCCCAGCCGATCAGCGCCTCGACCACCGGCCCCGCCTCGGGCGCGTTGATGTCCATGGCCAGGCTGCGCTTGCCCCGCTGGCAGGCGGCCACGGCGTAGGCGGCCTGGCGCATGGCCTCGCCGCCGGGCGGCTCCACCTTGATGACGTCGGCGCCGAGGTCGGCCAGCACCTGCGCACCGAGGGGCCCGGCGACGAACGCCGAGAAGTCGAGCACCCGCACCCCGTCGAGCGGCCCCCGCCGCGGGCGGCCGGTCGCACCCGGGGACGGGTCGCCGGGTGCGCCCGCCTCGAGCACGGCACCGCGGTCGATGCTCCCGACCCCGGCCACCTCGGCGAGCGGCGCCACCGCCACGGGCGAGCCGAGGACGACCGCCTCGTGGCCGTCCACCTCGGCGGGGACCGCCAACCCGATCTCGGCCAGGTGGTCCTCGGCCAGCGCCTCACCCGGCCCGAAGACCGGCTCGCAGGCCACGCCGACCGCACGCAGGCGCTCGATCCAGACGTCGCGCGGCTGCTGCACGAAGAAGTCCCGCCAGCGCCGGGCCCGGTCACCGAGGCGGCCGGCGGTCTGGTCGGCGTAGTAGCCCTCGACGCTGGGCTCGTCGCCCAGCACCTCGAGCAGCTTGGCGTACATGCCCTTGCCGCCGAACCACACCTGGATGAGCTCGCCGTCGGCGCAGCGGTAGAGGAAGTTCGGGAAGGTCGAGCCCTCCCGCCAGTACGACTCGACGGGCTCGGGGGCACGCTCGGAGCGCCCGACCATGCAGCCGAGGGTGGCCAGCATCCCGTCGTAGAGCGACGTCTCGGCCCGGCCCCCGGCGCCGGTGCGGGCCCGCTGCTCGAGTAGCGCGAGGGCCGAAGCGAGGATCAGGAACGACGTGCCGACGCCCGTCGCCCGCACGTCCACGAAGATCGGCCCCGGACGGTGGCCCTCGAGCTGGGTGCAGAACCCGGCCTGCGCCTCGACGAGCAGTCCCAGATCGGGCGCCTCGCCCGCCGCGGTCCGGCTCGGGCCGCAGCGCACGTAGACGAGCTCGGGCCGCGCCGCGCACACCTCCTCCGCGCCGAGGCCGCGCGCCTCGACCAGCGAGGTCGGTCCGTACACCAGGGCCACGTCGGCGTCGACGAGGATCGCGCGGACCTCGCCGGCATCATCGGTGCCCACCACCGCCTTGTCGCGGTGCCAGACCTGGCCCCACGGGACCTCGGCGTCGAGCGGCACGGGCGCCGTGCCCACCAGCCGCGTCACCGTGGCGCCCAGGTCGGCCAGCACCCGCCCCGGCACGCCGCCGGCCATGCCCATCCCCAGGTCGCTGACCCCGACCGCGACCTCGACCACCCGCACCCCGGCGAGTGGCCCGCCGTGGGTCACGCCGGCGACCCGGGGAGGGTGAGCTGCGGGAGGACCGCCTCGGCGGCGAGGCGGACGATGCCCAGGGTGTCGTCGGGCGCCGCCGGGGCGATGATCAGGTGGCGGGCGCCGGCGTCGACGTAGGCCTGGAGCGCGGCGGCCACCTCGTCGGGCGTGCCCGCGGGCGCCACCTTGGCCAGCACCGCGGGATCGCTGCCGTAGGCGCCGCCCAGGAAGGAGGCCACGTCCTCACGGGCGCGGTCGCCGTCGGCCCGGACGGAGCAGTAGCAGTAGAGGGCCCACTCGAATCCGCCAGCGTCGAGGTCCCGCCCCGCCGCGGCGGCCTCGGCCCGCACGGTGGCGACGGACCGGGCGTAGGCGCCGGCGGAGTAGAGGTAGGGCAGCCAACCGTCGCCGAGGCGGGCGGCCCGCCGCATGGCCGCCTCCTTGCGCCCGGACACCAGCAACGGCGGACCACCCGGCCGACCGGCTCGGCCGTCCGGCGGGGCCACCGGCACGAGGGTCACGTCGTCGAGGTCGAAGAACCGTCCGTGGTGGGTCACCGGCCCACCGGCCCAGAGCGCCCGGAGGACGGTCAGGGCCTCGTCGGCCCGAGCGCCCCGCTCCCCCACGGCGACGCCCAGGGCGGCGAACTCCTCGGGGAACTCGCCGCCGACGCCGACGCCGACGGCGAGGCGACCCCCGGTCCAGGCGTCGAGGTCGGCGAGCTGCTTGGCCACGAGCACCGGCGGGTACAGCGGCAGGACGAGGATGGCGCTGCCCACCCGCACCCGCTCGGTCCACGCCGCCATGAGCGACAGCCGGGTGATGGCCTCGCCGGTGGGCTGGCGGGGCAGCACGTGCCCGCCCTGCCACACCGCGTCCACGGGGAGGGCCTCGACCGCGGCCAGCCAGGCCCGGTCGGGCTCGGGCAGCGCCGCCGCCCCCATCGTGATGCGGTCACCGGCCACGGCCAGGCAAGATAGCAAGCGCTCACTTCGCGGTTCGGGGAGCGCCCCCGGGAGCCGACGTGGGCTCGACGGGGGAGGGACCGTGGCCGGACCGCTGGCGGGGTGCAGGATCATCGAGCTGGCGGGCATCGGCCCGGGGCCGTTCGCGGCGATGATGCTCTCGGACATGGGCGCCGAGGTGCTGCGGGTGGACCGCGCCGACGCCGTGGCCGACGACCCCACCGCCCCGGGCGCCGCCCCGCTCTGGGACGTGAATGCCCGCGGCCGGCGCTCGGTCGGCGTCGACCTCAAGCAGCCCGAGGGACGCGACCTCGTCCTGCGCCTGGTGGAGCGGGCCGACGGCCTCATCGAGGGCTTCCGCCCCGGCGTGGCCGAGCGCCTGGGCTTCGGCCCCGACGACTGCCTGGCCCGCCGACCGGCGCTCGTCTACGGCCGCATGACCGGCTGGGGCCAGACCGGGCCGCTCGCCCAGGCCGCCGGACGAGACATCAACTACGTGGCGCTCTCGGGCACCCTCTCGATGATCGGCCGGGCCGGCGAGCCCCCCGTGCCGCCGCTCAACCTCGTCGGCGACTTCGGGGGCGGTGGCCTGCTGCTCGCGTTCGGCATGGTGTGTGCCCTGCTCGAGGCGTCCCGGTCAGGGCAGGGCCAGGTCGTCGACGCGGCCATGGTCGACGGCGCCGCCCTGCTGGCCGGGATGATGCACGGGCTGCGGGCCGACGGGCAGTGGGGCGAACGGGGCACGAACCTGCTCGACACCGGCGCCTGGTTCTACGAGGTCTACGAGACCGCCGACGGTGGCTTCGTGTCGGTCGGCCCCATCGACGAGCGCTCGTGCGGGGAGCTCCTCCGGCTCACCGGCCTCGCCGACGACGTGGACGGCGGCGGGCCCGTCCCCGACCAGGGCGACCGCTCGACCTGGCCCGCCATGAAGGAGCGCCTGGCCGCCGTCTTCCGCACGCGGACGCGCGACGAGTGGTGCGAGGTCCTGGAGGGCACCGACGCGTGCTTCGCCCCCGTGCTCGGGCCCGACGAGGCGCCGGACCACCCCCAGCTCCGGGACCGGGGCACGTTCTGCGAGGTGGGTAGCGTGGTCCAGCCCGCGCCGGCGCCCCGACTCAGCCGTACGCCGCCGGCGGTCCAGGGACCGCCCCCGGCTCCCGGCGAGCACACCGACGCGGCGCTGGCCGACTGGGGCCTCGCCCCCGACGAGCTCGCCACCCTCCACGCCACCGGCGCCATCCGCTGACGCCCCACCGCGGGGTCGAGAAAAAGTAAGTGAGTGTTCACCAAGCGGAGGAATTGTGGTACACCGTGGCCCATGCACGTCGGGCTCGGCCTCCAGTTCAACAACCTCGACGCCAAGACCAGCGACGCCGAGGTGTACCGCCGCGAGCTGGCCCTGGCCGCCCGCGCCGAGGACGCCGGCTTCGACTCGGTGTGGGCCTCGGAGCACCACTTCTCCGACTACCAGCTGACCGCGAACACCCCGATGTTCCTGTCCTGGGTGGCCGGCCAGACCGAGCGGCTGAAGCTCGGCGCGATGGTCACGGTGCTCCCCTGGCACGACCCGGTGCGGGTCGTCGAGAGCTACTCGGTGCTCGACCACCTCTCCGGCGGCCGGGCCATCATGGGCCTCGGCCGGGGCCTGGGGGCCGTCGAGTTCACCGGCTTCCGCGTCGACATGGGCGAGTCCCGCCGGCGCTTCATGGAGTACAGCGATGCGGTGCTCACGGCGCTCGAGACCGGCGTCATGGAGTACGACGGCGAGCTCTACCAGCAGCCCCGGGTCGACATCCGCCCCGCCCCGCTGGCCAGCTTCAAGCACCGCACCTTCGCCTCCGCGGTCTCGCCCGAGTCGATGGAGATCATGGCCCGCATGGGCGTCGGGCTCATGGTGATCGCCCAGAAGCCGTGGGAGACCGCCGAGGCCGAGCTCGCGGCCTACCGGGAGCGCTTCTACGAGCTCAACGGCACCGAGGCACCCAAGCCCATCCTCGTCGTGGTCGCCGGCGTGAGCCGGGACCCGAAGGAGGCCGAGCGCATGCGCGAGGTGTACCTCCAGCGCTGGGCGCGCTCCACCGTCGAGCACTACCAGTTCGACAACGAGGGCTTCGCAAACATCGAGGGCTACGAGTACTACGCCGCCCTCGCCGCCAACATCAACAAGCACGGCATGGACCGCTTCAACAGCTTCCTCGCCGACCTCCAGGTGTGGGGCAGCCCCGCCCAGGTCACCGACAAGCTCCTCGACTACGCCGAGCGCACCGACGCCGCCGGCCTCGTCGTGCCGCTGTGCTTCGGCGGCATGGACGCCGACGAGTCGCAACGGGCCTTCGAGACCTTCGCCGAGGACGTGCTCCCCGAGCTGCAGCGCCACGACGCCGGCGGCGACATCGGCGTGACCTACGCCCCGCGGGACCGCACCGCCGCGGCCGAGGCCCCGGCCGACGCGGACGCCGAGCCCGCCGCCGCGGCTGCGGCGCTCTGAGCGCGCTCTCCAGCACCGTGCGCGCGCCGGCGCGACCCGCCGCCTCCCTTCTGGGACCACGCCGGCGTCACCAGGGACACCACGGTGGTCCCAGAACGAAGGCGCGGGCGTGAGCGCCGAGCACGCGCCGATGTGCGCCGGGCGGGTCTGCGCCGTCACCGGCGCCGGCCAGGGGATCGGCCGCGCCCACGCCGAGGCCCTCGTGGCCGAGGGGGCGCGGGTCGTGGTCAACGACGTCGACGCCGGCGCCGCCCACGCGGTCGTGGAGGCGCTCACCGCAGCCGGGGGCGACGCCCTGTCCCACACCGACGACGTCTCGACCGCGGCCGGCGCCGCCTCGCTGGTCGCCGCCGCGCTCGACCGGTGGGGCCGGGTCGACGCCGTGGTCAACAACGCCGGCATCGCCCGCGACCGCATGCTCGTCAACCTCAGCGAGGACGACTGGGACGCGGTGCTGCGCGTCCACCTGAAGAGCACGTTCCTCGTCACCCAGCAGGTGGCGCAGCACTGGCGGGAGCGCACCAAGGCGGGCGAGGCCCCAGAGGCGGTCGGCGGCCGGGTGGTCAACACCGTCTCGTCGGTCGGCCTCTACGGCAACGTGGGCCAGGCCAACTACGCGGCGGCCAAGGGCGCCATCGCCTCGTTCACCCTCGTCGCGGCGATGGAGCTCGGCCGCTACGGCGCCACCGTCAACGCCCTGTGCCCGACCGCCCTCACGCCCATGACCGAAGCGGTCGGCCTCGGCGACCACGAGGACGCCCGGGCCGGCGGCCTCGACCCCGCCTGGGTCTCGCCGGCGCTGGTCTGGCTGGTGTCGGACCAGTCCGCGGACGTGACCGGCCGGATCATCGTGGCCTCGGGCAAGCGCCTCGCGATCGCCGAGGGCTGGCACCGGGGGCCGACCGCGGCACCGGTGGCGGACCCCCACGACGTCGACGCGGTGATCCGTCCACTGCTCGCCGCCGCCGCCCCGAACGCCGACGTCCAGGGCGACCTCCCCACCGCTCCCCCGCGCGGGGGATGATGGGCGCCGGACCGGGCGAGCAGGGGGACGACGCCGGCGTGGACGCGACCGTGGGCATCCCGCCCGCTGTGACCGAGGAGACCGAGGCGTTCTGGGCCGCCGCCGCGGAGGGCCGCCTGGTGGTCGAGCGCTGTGGCGACTGCGGGGCCGAGTCCTTCCCGCCCCGGGGCATCTGCCGGTCGTGCCGCAGCCGGGACGTCGCCCCCGCCGAGATCACGGGCCCCGGCGTCGTCCACTCCTTCACGGTCAACCACCAGCGCTGGCTGCCCGACCTCGCGGTCCCCTACGCCGTGGTCCTCGTCGAGTTCCCCGACCACCCCGGGATCCGGGTCGCCGGCCGCCTCCGCGGCATCGACCCCGAGGACGTGGCCATCGGCCTGGCGGTCGACGTCGGCTTCGAACCCGGCCCCGGCGGCGTGTCGATCCCCAGCTTCCTGGCCGCGCCCGACCGCGCGGTCGTGGCGCCCCCTGAGCGGGTTTCTCGAGGCAATGGCCATCGGAATCCGACAGCTATTGCCTCGAGTTCGCCCTCGACCCGCGCCCCGACCGAGCGCTTCGAGGACCGGGTCGTGATCTCGGGCGTGGGCCAGTCGGCCATCGGGCGCCAGGTCGACCGCTCGGGCCTGCAGCTCACCCTCGACGCCATCCTCGCCGCCGTGGCCGACGCCGGCCTCACCGTCGACGACCTCGACGGCCTGGCCATGTTCCCCGGCGGCGGCGTGGCCAACCTGCCCGGCTACGCCAACGGCAACCTCTACGAGGTCCAAGACGCCCTCGGCCTCACCACCACGTGGCGCCAGGGCCAGGTCGAGGGCATGGCCCTCCCGTTCCACGGCCCCGCCATGGCAGTCGCCACCGGCCAGGCCCGCCACGCCGTGATCTGGCGCACGGTGAAGGAGGGCAGCGCCGCCCGCAACGCCGGCGGCCGCCCCGCCTACGGCTCCACCAAGCCCCTGGCCGAGGGCCCGAACGCCTGGCTGTTACCCGTGGGGATGCTCTCGCCCGTCTGCCAGATCGCCCCCTACGCCACCCGCTACCTCCACGAGACGGGCACGACCCGCGAGCAGCTCGGCGGCATCGCCGTGGCCCAGCGGGCCCACGCCGCCCGCAACCCCGACGCCGTCTACCGCGACCCCCTGACCCTCGACGACTACCTGGCCGCCCGCATGATCTCGTCGCCGCTGTGCCTCTTCGACTGCGACGTCCCGGTCGACGGGGCGACCGCCATCGTCGTGTCGGCCATCGAGACCGCACCCGACCTGCGCGCCCCGGTGCGGGTCGAGGCCCTCGCCGGCGTGGTGGAGGGCCGGCCGCTCTGGGAGCAGTGGGAGGACCTCACCCGGGTCGGCCACGGCGCCGCCGCCGCGATGTGGGCCCGCACCGATCTCACCCCCGCCGACGTCGACGTGGCCCAGCTCTACGACGGCTTCAGCATCGAGCTGCTCTGGTGGCTCGAGGCCATGGGCTTCTGCGGCGTCGGCGAGGGCGGCGCCTTCGTCGAGGGCGGCGCACGCCTCGGCCTCGACGGCGACCTGCCCACCAACACCTGGGGCGGCCAGCTCTCCGGCGGCCGCCTGCACGCCGCCTTCGGCCACACCGCCGAGGCCGTCCGCCAGCTGCGGGGCGAGGCCGGCGAGCGCCAGGTCGCCGGCGCCGAGGTGGCCGCGGTCACCAACGTCGGCGGCATCGAGGCCGGCGCCGCCCTCCTCACCCGCTGGTAGCCCCACTCCCGAGAGGAACCTGAACATGCCCGACCAGACCGGCAGGCTCCACGGCAAGGTCGCCATCGTCACCGGCGCCGGCTCGACCCCCGGGCCGGGCGTCGGCACCGGCAAGGCCACCGCCATCGTCATGGCCCGCGAGGGGGCCAAGGTCGTCTGCGTCGACCTCCACCCCGAGCGGGCCGAGGAGACCCGGGCCGTGATCGAGGACGAGGGCGGTACCGCCCTCGTGGTGGCCGCCGACTGCACGAGCAACGCCGACTGCGAGGCCATGGTCGCCGCCGCGGTCGACGCCTTCGGGACCGTCGACGTGCTCGTGAACAACATCGGCCTGGCCGCGCTCGGCACGGTGGTCGACACCACGGAAGAGGCCTGGGACCGGGCCCTCGACATCAACCTGCGCACTGCCTTCCTCGCCTCCAAGCACGCCGTCCCGGTGATGGCGGCGCAGGGCTCGGGCTCGATCGTGATGATCTCGTCGATCTCGGCCCTGCGGGGCGACGGCACCGTCGCCTACTCGGCGGCCAAGGGGGCGCTGCTGGCGATGACCGTCGACATGGCCTACTCGCACGGCCGCGACGGCATCCGGGTCAACGCCATCGCCCCGGGTCACATCACCACGCCGATGGTCCACTCGGTGTCCCAGCCCGGACCCCGGGCCGACTTCATGGACGCCATGCGCTCGGAGGCGGGCCTGCTCGGCACGCCGGGCACCGGTTGGGACGTGGGCTGGGCGGCGGCGTTCCTCGCCAGCGACGAGGCCCGCTGGATCACCGGCGCCACCCTGCCCGTGGAGTCCGGCGTGCTCAGCGTCACCCCCCTGCTCATGGCCGGCCACCTCCGCGCCATCCCCGAACCCTGACATTGGCTCCTCCTTCGTCGGAGCGCCTTTGGCATCCGGATTCGTCATCGGCGCGCCTCCGCTCCGCTCCGGCACGTCACCCCGCTGCGAGAGGACGCTCCCGAGGCGCGTGATCCCTTGCGCCGCCGCCCGACCCGGCCCTAAGGTAAGTGAGCGAACACTCGCAAACTAGCCGCCGCCTCCCTGACCCGAGGAGCCCCCGCATGGCCGATCCCGACGCCTCCGCGGCGATGCTCTGCGAGCGCTTCGCGGTGGCCGACGTCGACTCGCACATCATCGAGCCGGCCGACCTCTGGACGTCGCGGGTGGACCCCAAGTGGGGTGACCTCGTCCCCCACGTGCGCTTCCACGATCGCCGCCAGGAGGACTACTGGTACGTCGGCGACCAGAAGCTCTACGGCGTCGGTGCCTTCGCGCAGGCCCGCTGGCCCGAGTACCCGCCGTCGCACCCGCCGTCGCTGGCCGAGGCCTTCGCCCCCGCCCTCGACGCCAAGGCCCGCCTCGCCTACAACGACAGCGTCGGCGTGCACTACCAGGTGCTCTACCCGAACATCCTCGGCTTCCACAGCCACGTGTTCCTGAACCACATGCCCCACGAGCTCGCCACCCAGTGCGTGCAGGCCTACAACGACTGGCTGGTGGAGTGGTGCGAGGCCGACCGCACCCGCCTCATCCCCATGATGATGCTGCCCTTCTGGGACATCGAGGCCGCCGTCGCCGAGATGAAGCGGGCCTACGACCTCGGTCACAAGGGCGTGCTGTTCGCCGCTCGCTACGACAAGGTCGGCCTGCCCCGCCTCATCGACGACCACTGGGAGCCGCTGCTCGGCCAGGCCCAGGAGATGGGCCTCAGCATGAACTTCCACGTCGGGTTCCTGAACGACCCCGAGGACCTCAAGGGCGCGGTCGACCAGTCCAAGAAGATGGACTTCACCCGCGAGAGCTCGCTCGTCCTGCTGGGCAACGCCCAGAACGTGGCCGAGGTCGTGCTCAGCGGCGTGTGCGAGCGCTACCCCGACCTCGCCTTCGTGTCGGTCGAGAACGGCGCCGGCTGGCTGCCCTTCCTCGGCGAGAGCATGGACTGGCAGTGGCTCAACGTCGGCGCCCACAAGGACTACCCCGACCGGCTCCTGCCCTCGGAGTACCTCCGCCGTCAGATCTACGGGATGTACTGGTTCGAGCAGGAGTCCATTCAGCGAGTCGTGCACGAGATGCAGGACAACCTGATGTTCGAGACCGACTTCCCCCACGCCACGAGCCTCAGCCCCGGGCCCGCCTCCGAGTCACCCAGCCCCCGGGACGTCATCGAGCGCTCCCTCGGCGGCGTCGAGGACGAGGTGGTCGCGAAGGTGCTCCAGGGAACCGCCACGAGGCTGTACCAGCTCGAACCGCCCGTCCGCTGAGCGGCCGGCGCCGGGCGGGCAGGCGCAGGGCGCTCAGGCGCCGGCACGCAGCTCGCGCTTGAGGACCTTGCCCGAGGGGTTGCGGGGCAGGGCGTCGAGGAAGAGGACGTCCTTGGGGACCTTGAACTTGGCGAGCTGGCCCCGGCAGTGCTCGACCAGCTCGTCGGCCGTGGCCGTCGCACCCTCCTTGAGCACGACGTGGGCCACGGGCACCTCGCCCCAGCGTTCGTCCGGGCGGCCCACGACCGCGCACTCGAGCACCGCGGGGTGCTCGTAGAGGACCCGCTCGACCTCCGAGCCGGCGATGTTCTCGCCGCCCGACAGGATCATGTCCTTGAGGCGGTCGACGATCCAGAGGTAGCCGTCCTCGTCGCGCACGCCCACGTCGCCGGTGTGGAACCAGCCGCCGGCGAAGGCCGCCTCGGTGGCCTCGGGGTTGCGCCAGTACCCCTGGAAGACCTTCGGGCCCCGCAGGACCACCTCGCCCTTCTCCCCCGGCGGCACCGAGCGGCCCTCCTCGTCCCAGAGGTCGAGCTCGAGGTGCAGGCACGGGCGGCCGACGCTGCCGAGCTTGGTGATGATGCTGTCCCGGTCGAGGAAGGTGTCACCCGAGACCGTCTCGGTGAGCCCGTAGGCGTCGGCGAACCAGGCCGACGGGAAGGTCCGCTGGATGCGCTCGATGAGCGGGATGGGCATCTTCTCGCCGCCGTTGATGATCACCCGCACCGACGAGAGGTCGCGGGACTCGACGTCGGGCAGGGCCATGATCGCGTTGACCATGGCCGGCGCCAGCCAGACCGTGGTGACCCGGGATCGCTCCAGCTCGTCGACCACCGCGGCGGCGTCGAAGGCCCGGTGGACGATCACCGTGGCGCCGGCGGCGATGAGCGTCGTGGTGGTGAGATCGAGCGCACCCACGTGGTAGAGCGGCCCGCAGGCCAGGCCGAGGTCGTCGCCCTGGAAGCCGAACTCGACCAGGTGGGCCAGGTTCTTCCACGCCAGGTTGGCGTGGCTGAGCATCACGCCCTTGGGCCGGCCGGTCGTCCCCGACGTGTACATGAGGCGGTGGACGTCCTCGGGGGCGGCCGGCACCCAGGCGGGGTCGGCGGCGGGCGCGCCGGCGGCCCGGACGTCGGCCAGCGCCAGCCAGCCCTCGAGCGCTCCACCGGCCTCGGCGATGGCGACCCGGGCCATCGTCCCCTCGATGCCGGCGGTGGCGGCGTCGGCCAGCTCGAGCAGCTCGGCGTCGCACACCAGGGCCGTCGCCCCGGAGTGCTCGAGGATGTAGCGCACCTCGGGCGCCGCCAGCCGCCAGTTGATGGGCATGGCGATGCCGCCGAGGTGGTTGGCGGCGAAGAGGGCCTCGAGCAGTTCGGGGCAGTTGTAGGAGAGCAGGGCCACGACGTCGCCGGCGCCGACCCCGTGGGCACGCAGGCTGGCGGCGAGCGCGGCCGAACGGTCGGCCATCTCCCGGTAGGTGGTGGTCTCGCCCCGGAAGACGGTGAGCGCCTTGTCGGGCGTGCGGGCGGCGTGGTGGGCCAGCACCCCGCACCAGTTCAGGTCGGTCTCCACCGTGCTCCCCCTTCGCGCCCTCGGCGTCTCCCCGGCATCTCTCCGAAGGCTCATTCTGTCCCGCCGCCGCCCTACGCTCGGCCCATGGCGTCGGACCGTGCCCCGCACACGCCGCCGGTGTTCACCTCGGTCGAGGACGAGCGCCGGCACCGCAAGCAGCGCCTCGCCGCGGCGTTCCGCATCTTCGGCGCCTTCGGGTTCGACGAGGGGGTCGCCGGCCACATCACCGCCCGCGATCCCGAGCGCACCGACCACTTCTGGGTCAACCCGCTCGGCATGAACTTCAAGCAGATCCGGGTGCGCGACCTGCTACTCGTCGACCATGAGGGCGAGGTGGTCGAGGGCAGCTGGCCGGTGAACCGAGCCGCGTTCGTCATCCACTCACGGATCCACGCCGCCCGGCCGGATGTGATCGCCGCCGCGCACAGCCACTCCGTGTTCGGCAAGGCCTGGTCGGCGCTGCGGCGCCCGCTCGACCCGCTCACCCAGGACGCCTGCGCCTTCCACGGCGACCACGTGGTGTTCGCCGACTACACCGGCGCGGTGTTCGACCTGGCCGAGGGGGACCGCATCGCCGCGGCGCTCGGCTCCCACAAGGCCACCATCCTCGCCAACCACGGTCTGCTCACCGTCGGCCGGTCGGTGGACGAGGCGGCGTGGTGGTTCGTCACCATGGAGCGCTCCTGCCAGGTGCAGCTCCTGGCCGAGGCCGCGGGCACCCCGCTGCCCATCGACCCCGAGGTCGCCGAGCTCACCGCCAGCCAGACCGGCGGCCACGCCACCGGTTGGCGCCAGTTCCAGCCCCTCTGGGACTGGATCACCGCCGAGCAGCCCGACCTCCTCGACGAGTAGCCCCGTTCGCCGGGTGGCGTATCCGCACGACGAGACCGTGTCGCAGGCCGCCCGACGACTCCTGATGGAGAGCCTCCGCCACCGACGGGAGCCCGGCCAGGAGGAGATCGACGCCGCCATCGCCACCCTCGAGGCCCTGCGCAAGCGACGTGGCAACCAGCGTGTTCGCGACGAGAACCCCTGATCATCGAGTCGCTCGGGAGCAGACGCTTCGGGCGGCTGTCCGGCATGCGATCCGGCTGGGTGTCGATGAGCTCCTGATCGAGTCCCGGCAGGGGCAGGACGGCCACGACAGAGCCGTGCTGTTCGAGCTCGCCGGGAAGGCGACCGGGCTGCGATACCGGCACGGGCAGCCCAACGAGGACCCGATGCTCTGGATCCCCGACGCGATCGCATGGACGTACGGCCGAGGCCGTGACTGGCGCCAACTGCTTGATCGTCTCGACCTTGTCCCTCGTCGAGTGGGTTCGGGACTCCTGACGCGCAAGACCCGGCTGCTCACCGTCCGGAGAGGAGCCGGGTCCACTTCCTCGGGCTACTGCCCTCGGCGTGCCCAGTATCGACCCTCACCTCCGGCCTGACAACACCATTGGCCCGACGGCTACGGTCCTGCGGCGATGAGGGGACGAGTGGTCGGGGCGGCGGTGCTGGGCGTCTTGGTGCTCGCCGGGCTGGCCGGGTGCGGGAAGGACTACGACCTGGACGCGCGGCGCCTCGCCACGCTGGACGAGTACGTCATGGCGGACCAGACCTGCGGCGTCGCGGACGGGCGCGCCGTCGCCACCGGAGCTCTCACCAACCTCTCCGGGCGCGACACGGGGTTCGGGGTGATCGTCCGGTTCCTCGACGGCGACGTCGACCTCGGGCGGCCCCAGACCGTCACCCACCCCGAGCCGCTGGCCGACGGGGACACCTGGGACTGGGAGGTCGGCCTCGACGTCGACGACACCCCGGCCGACCTGCGCTGCAACGTCATCCAGGTCGTGATCGGGGACGACGTCGGCGGCTGAGCACGCCAGGCCGCCATTCTCGAGGCAAGAGCGCGCGGGCGCTTCTCCAACGACAAGTCGGGGGCTATTGCCTCGAGTTCGACACGAGTGAGCGACCCGGCTCAGACGGGCGGGGGGAGGTGGTCCAGGAAGGACCGGGACCACGCCACCAGGTCGGCGGGGACGGTGTAGCCCGCCTCGTCGTTGATGGCGTCCCAGTGGGCGGCCACGTCGTCGACGCTCGCCGCCGCGCCCGGCCCCGCGACCCAGCCCGGGGTCGAGCCGATGAAGAGGCGGGCGAAGCGGCCGGCGCCGGCGGTGTAGACCTCGCCGGTCACGGGGCAGTCCTCGTGGGCGAGGTAGGCGGCCATCGGCGCCACGAGGGCGGCGTCCATGAGCGCCGGGTCGGGCCCACCGCCGCCCCCGGCCATGCGGGTCGACGCCGCCGGGGCGATGGCGTTCACCTTGATGCCGGCCTTGCGGCCGGCGGTGGCAAGGCTGCGGGTGAGGCCGAGGACGCCGCCCTTGGCCGCGGCGTAGCCGGCGTTCATGGGCAGGCCGAGCAGCCCCGACGACGTGGTCATGACGACCCGGCCGTACCCCTGCTCGGCGAGGTGGGGCCACGCCGCCCGGGTGACGAGGAACGAGGCCCGCAGGTGGACGTCGAGGTGGGCGTCGAAGTCCTCGCCGGTGACGTCGGGGAAGGGCGCCCAGCGGATGATCCCGGCGTTGTTGACCACGGCGTCGAGGCGCCCGTGGGCGGCGACGGCGTCGGCGACCAGCGCCGCCGCGCCGGCCTCGTCGGACACGTCGTGGGTGTCGGCCGTCGCCGTGCCGCCCGCGGCGGTGATCTCCGCGACGACCGCGGCCGCGGGCCCCTCGTCGGCGCCGCCGCCCTCGATCGACGCGCCGAGGTCGTTGACCACCACGGCGGCGCCCCGCTCGGCGAGCAGGAGGGCGTAGGCGCGCCCGATGCCCCGGCCGGCGCCGGTGACGACGACGACCCGCCCGTCGAACCGCAGCTCACTCACGTCCAGCGCACCTCAACCCCGCCGTTCTCGACGCAATGGCGATCGGATTCCGCACGCTATTGCGTCGAGTTCGCGGCATCTCGGGCTAGGCGGGGACGGGCGCCGACAGGCCGAGGAGGCCGCCGAGGGTGCCGCCGACCATGGCCTTGCGCTCGTCGTCGGGCACGCCCGCCATCAGCGTGTCGAGCAGCGCCTGGCTGGCCCGGAAGGTGCCCTCGGCGTGGGGGTAGTCGTTGCCCCAGATGATGGTGGAGAGCCCGGTGATGTGACGGCAGGCCACGGCGACCGGGTCGTCCTGGAACGAGATGTGGAACTGGCGCTTCACGTACTCGCTCGGCATCAGCGGGTAGGGCCACTTCTCGTTGAGGCGGAAGAGCTGGGCCATGCCGGGCTGGTCGTCGGCGGGGCGGGTGTCGTCCCACACGCCGAGCCACCAGTCGGCGTCCTGGCCGATGCCGGTGATCCAGCACTTGTCCATCGAGCCGACGAGCGACGACAGCCAGTGGGCGTTGAACTCGATCAGCGCGAAGTGCAGGCCGGGGAAGCGCTCGGGCACGCCGCCGCCGATGAGCTGGCAGATCACCTGTTGGGGCACGAGCGGCTGGTACACGGCCTGGGTGATCATCCGCTTGGCCGCGGCCTTCTCGGTCATGGGCTGGTTGACCTGCTGGGCGTTCTCCATCACGACCTTGAGGGTCAGCGCCTCGGGGTCGTTCACCTTCACGCCGCCGGTCTGGGTGTGGATGCACACGAGCATCCCGGCGTCCTGGATGGCGGCCCACACCGGGTCGTAGTCCCGGAGGTAGTAGGGCGTCGGCGAGGTGGCGGGCAGCAGCACCGCCCGGAACCCGGCGGCGGCGACCCGCTCGATCTCGCCGACCGCCTCCTCGATATCGGTGAGGGGGATCGGCGCCGTGGGCGCCAGACGGTCGAAGTAGGGCGAGAAGCGCTCGACGACGTAGTCGTTGTAGACGCGGGCGTGGGCCATCGAGAGCTCGTGGTCGTCGGAGTAGAGGCCGAACAGCGACAGGTTGGGGTGCAGCACCTGGGCGTCGACGCCGTCGGCGGCCATGTCCTCGAGGATGATCTCGGGGTCGCCCTCGGGGGTGCGGCCGCCGGTCTGGCGGTAGCGGGAGATGGTCCAGCCCTCGAACCCCGGCGTGTGGAGGCGCCGGAAGACCCGGGCGCCTCCCTCGACGAGCGGCTCGATCTCGAAGTCGTCCTCCCAGACCGCCCGCTCGCGCAGGTGCTTCGGCAGGCGGGTGCGGAACAGGTCGACCGGCTCGAGCAGGTGCCCGTCGGCGGAGACCACGAAGTCCTTGGGCGTCACGGCGGCGACCTCCTGTCCCCCAGGGTTGGAACCGCCCTTATCGGCTCACGAGAACCCCGTTCGCGACAGTACGAGAGCACTGGCTAGATTGCAACGGCACCGCCGGGGGGCGGTCGGCCGACGAGCCGAGCAGGGGGACGACGTGACGCAGCGCTGGACGCAACGGCCGCCGGGATCGACGTGGGGCGACTTCGGCGAGGACGACGAACTCGGCCGCATCAACCTCATGACCCCCGAGAAGGTGCTGCAGGGCGTCGCCGAGGTGCAGGCCGGCGTCAGCTTCTGCCTGAGCCTGCCGCTCGACTTCCCCGGCGGCACCGCCCTCAACCAGCGCCGCCACCCGCCCCGGATCGCGCCCACCGAGGACATGGATGGCGCGCCGGCCACCTTCTACAACGTCCACATGAGCGCCATGCCCGACTTCGGCGACCCCAAGTACGTCGACGTCTGGGCCGACGACGACGTCACCCTCTCGCTCCAGTACTCGACCCAGTGGGACTCGCTCGCCCACGTGGGCGCCGAGTTCGACGCCGACGGTGACGGCGTCGAAGAGGCCGTCTACTACAACGGCTACCGGGCCGGCGCCGACCTCGTGGGCCCGAGCGACGACGCCTGCGGCGACGGCAGCGGCCACCGGGCCTTCGCCCGACACCTCGGCCTCGAGCACATGGCGTTCCACGGTGTGCAGGGCCGCGGCGTGCTCGTCGACCTCGCCCACCACCTCGGCCACGACTGGCGGGCGGTCGACCTCGACACGCTCCAGGGGATCATGGACGCCGACGGCGTGGTGGTGGAGCCCGGCGACGTGCTGCTGCTCCACACCGGCTTCGCCACCGAGATCCTGGCCATGGACCGCAACCCCGACCCGCGGCGGATCTTCACCCTCTGCTCGTACCTCGACGCCCACGACCCGGCCCTGCTCGAGTGGATCGCCGACTCGCAGATCGCCGGCCTCGTCGCCGACAACTACGCGGTCGAGGGCCTGCTCGGCAAGGACAAGGACCCGAGCCGCCACTCGTTCCTCCCTATCCACCACCTCTGCCTGTTCAAGCTGGGCGTGCCCCTGGGCGAGCTCTGGTACCTCCACGAGCTGGCCGCGTGGCTCCGCGAGCACGACCGCAGCCGCTTCCTGCTCACCGCCCCGCCCCTCCGCCTCCCCGGCGCCGTCGGCTCCCCCGTCACCCCGATAGCGACGGTGTAGCGGCGGCACCGCCGCCGCGTCAGGAGAACGGGGCGAGGTGCCCTTCGTCGATGCCGTAGGCCGCGACGACGGCGACCACGAGGGCACGGCGCTCGTCGGCGGGTAGCCCCGGCGCCGCCACGGCCGTGGCCGCCACCCGCTCCAGCGCCCCCAGCGTCGCCGGGTCGGTGAAGCGGCCGTCCTCGTCGGACTTCGTGCGGGGAGCGGCGATGCCGAGGTCGGCGACGACGTGGGCGCCCTGCCACGTCAGCGACTGGACCAGCTGCCGGCGGGCGTGTTCGCCGCCGGAGGTGCCGCAGCTGACGACGGCGACCGGCGTGGCGTAGAGCTCGCCCGACCCGACGATCCAGTCGGTGGCGTTCTTGACCGCGCCGGCCACGCCGCCGGCGTACTCGGGGGCGGCGATGACCACCGCGTCGGCGGCGGCGAGCTGCGAGCGGAGGCGCTCGACCGCCGGCGGCGCCGGCTCGGCCCGATCGGGGTTGAACGCCGGGATCCGCTCCAGGTCGGCGAAGGCCTCGACCGTGGCGCCGTGCGCGGTCGCCGAGGACTCGATCACGTCGAGCGCGGCCCGATTGGCCGAGCGCGCCTGCAGGCTGCCGCAGATCGTGAGGAGGTGGACGCTCGTCCCGCTGTCTGCGCCGGCTCGTTCGGTCATGGTCCCCCTGGTGGTCGGCGCCAGTCTGCACCCCTCGCCGCCGCACCCGGCGACGCCCGATCCGTCCTAGCGTGCGGGCATGCTCGACCACCTGGGGATCCACTGTCGCGACGTCGCCGCCAGCGCGGCGTTCTACGACCAGGTGCTCGCCCCGCTCGGCGCCGCCCGGATGATGGACTTCGGCGAGTTCATCGGCTTCGGCGCCGGTAAGCCGGACTTCTGGCTGTCGCCCCTCGGCGAGGGCGAAGGCCTGTTCGAGGCCCACATCGCGTTCGCCGCCCCCGACCGGCCGACGGTCGACGCCTTCTTCGCCGCCGCGGTCGCCGCCGGCGCCGAGGTCCTCCACGAGCCGAGGGTCTGGCCCGAGTACCACCCGAACTACTACGGCGCCTTCGTCCGCGACCCCGACGGCCACAACATCGAAGCCGTCTGCCACTCCCCCGCCGACTGAGCGGCGCCCTCAGCCGCTCACCAGGTCGACGACCACCCCGTCGTGGTCGCTCACCCGACGGCCGTCGACGATTCTGCTGATGCCCGTGACCGCGTGGGCCACGAGCCCGGGACCGAGGGCGACGTGGTCGATGACGGGACGGTCGAGACCGGGTACGTCCCCCGTGGTGATGATCGTCAGCGGTGCGAACGCCCGCAGGAGCGACTCGTGCGCCGCAACCGGCGCATACCGACGGGGGATGCGCTGGTTGAAGTCGCCGACGACGACCTGCGGGCCGGCGTCAAGCCAACCGGGGACCAGCGCGGCCAGCGCATCGAGATAGGCGACGTGGTCCTCCCACGGCGCCCGGTCCCGTCGACCGGTGGACACGTGGGCGGCCCGCCACGGGATGCACACACCGACCATCCGGACCGGGCCGATCGGCGTGTCCGTGGTGCCTGCCACGAACCGGCCACCGGGCAGGTCCCCACTGCCGACCGGGTCGACGTCCGACCACGGACGGCGGCTCCACAGACCGACCTTCCGTCGATCTCCACGCTGCTGGTAGCCGTAATCGGGCTCCGCCCAGATCCAGTGGCCACCGTCCATCGGCCAGTGCTCGAGCGTCTCGGTGAGACACACGACGTCTGCGTACCGCTCCCGGATCACCTCGGCGATGGCCAGCCCGCGGGATCCAGCGGGTGGTGCGAACTCGAGGTTCCAGTTCAGCAGCCGCATGTCGTCACAGGCTCCGAGCTCAGAAGTTGTCGTCGACGGGGCCAAGCGTTCGGGCGCGCTTCGGCAGCAGGGCCAGCTCGATGCGCTTGTACGCCAACGCCCGGATGCGGGCCTCCTCGTCGGGGTGGAAGAGGGGGACGCCGACGAGGGTGGCGGCCTCGAGGGCGGTGCCGAGGGCGACGCCGGGGTCGCCGCGCTCGACCTTCTGGATGGTCACGTGGGAGACGCCGACCCGCTCGGCGAGCTCCCGGATGGTCCAGCGCCGGCGCAATCGGGCGGCCCGGATCGACGTGCCCAGCAGTTCGAGCGCCTCGCGAGTCGCGTAGGAGAGCGCCGGCGGAGCCATGCAAGAATACTTTCGTCAAGATGCTCTTGACGCAAGGAAAATGTCAGGGCGAGAGGTCGAAGGCGGCCCAGTCCGTCGCCTTCACCCGGTCGATCTCCTTGAAGAGCTTGGGGCGGCCGCCGGCGTTGAGGAGATAGCGGCGGGGTTTGCCGGGGACGTTGGCGCCGAAGAAGTAGCTGCTCTTGCCGAAGCTCGGGGGCTGGTCGGCGGCCTTGTCGATCATGGCGGTCCAGCGGTCCTCGGCGTCCTGCGTCGGCTCGACCACGGTGGCGCCCCGGCGGCGGGCCTCGCAGAGCAGGTCGGTCACGAAGTCGACCTGGTCGCCGTTGTAGCGGGGGTTGTTGCCGGCGGCGGCGTGGGGGCCCCCGGGGAAGAACAGGTTGGGGAAGCCGTGGGTGCCGACGCCCAGGAAGGTGGTCGGGCCGTCGGCCCAGTGGTCGGCCAGGGTCACGCCGTCACGGCCGACGATGCCCATGCGCAGCAGCGCCCCGGTGCCGAAGTCGAAGCCGGTGGCCCAGATGATCACGTCGAGCTCCACGAGGCCGTCGGCGGTCTCGATCCCCTCGGGCACGACCCGCAGGATCGGCGTGGCCTTCAGGTCCACGAGCGACACCTTCGGGTCGTTGAACGCCTCGTAGTAGCGCTCGACGAACGGCGGGCGCTTCTCGCCGAAGACGTGGTCGTCGGGGATGAGGCGCTCGGCCACCTCGGGGTCGACCACGATCGAGCGCACCTTGGCGGCGATGAAGTCGCACCACTCGGCGTTGGCCTTCGGGTCGAGCAGCAGGTCGACGTAGTTCGAGCTGAGCTTGGTGAAGCCCGGGCTGTTCCACATCTGCTCGTAGAACGCCTGGCGCTCCTCGGCGGTGTCGTCGAAGGTCACCCGTCCGCTCGGCTCGTGCAGGAAGCCCGCCACCGACGTGTCGAGGATCTCCTTCATGCGCACGAAGTCGGCCCGCAGCGCCGCCTGCTCCACGTCCGTGATCGGACGGTTGTTGAGCGGGGTGCACCAGTTGGCGGTGCGCTGGTAGACGGTGAGCGAGGCGACCTCGTCGACGATGTTCGGGATGATCTGGACGCCGCTCGAGCCGGTGCCGATCACCGCCACCCGCTTGCCGGCGAGGTCGACGGGCTCCTGCGGCCACCGCCCGGTGTGGACGGACACACCGGCGAAATCCTCCCGCCCGGGCACGTCCGGGTAGAAGGGGACCGACAGCACGCCGGTGGCACCGACGAGGAACCGGGCCCGGACGACCCGCTCGGCGTCCACCTGAACGTCGGCGAGGGTCACGACCCAGCAGGCGCCGGCGTCGTCCCAGACCGCCGACGTCACCCGGGTCCGGAAGGCCATGTGGCGGCGCAGGTCGAAGCGGTCGACGACGTGGTTCAGGTAGCGCTCGATCTCGGGCTGGCCGGCGAAGTGCTCGGTCCACGCCCACTCGTCGAAGAGCTCCCGGGAGAAGAGGTAGGCGTACGTGTAGCTCTCGGAGTCGAAGCGGGCGCCGGGGTAGCGGTTCCAGAACCACGTGCCGCCCACGCCATCGCCGGCCTCGACCACCTCGGCGGTGAAGCCCTCCTCGAGCGCCCGGTGGAGCTGGTAGAGCCCGGTCATGCCGGCACCCACGATCAGCACCTCGACGTCGACCTGCGTCTCGTCCCCTGCGCCCATCGACCGGCTCCCCCTTCCGACGTTCGACGAGAACGTCGTTCCCTTCATGGGGTAGCCTACTTCTCACCCGGCCCAGCACCGTGCGCCGAGCAGGAAGGGGGACCATGAGCGTGCAGCAGCCAGACGCGACCCGTGCCATCCCCTTCGCGGTCGAGGTCCCCGACCGCATCCCCAAGGAGCGGTACTACGACGAGGCGTTCTTCCGCCTCGAGGCCGAGCACCTCTGGCCGCGGGTCTGGCAGATGGCCTGCCGCCTCGAGGAGCTCCCCGAGCCCCGGGACTTCGTCGAGTACGAGAACCTCGACCAGTCCGTCGTGGTCGTGCGCCAGGACGACGGCAGCGTCGCCGCCTTCCAGAACGCCTGCCGCCACCGGGGCGTGAAGGTCGCCGTCG
The DNA here is from genome assembly GCA_041908445.1 of Acidimicrobiales bacterium. Lineage (GTDB taxonomy): Bacteria > Actinomycetota > Acidimicrobiia > Acidimicrobiales > DATDAH01 > JAEUJM01. The sequence continues at coordinate 314,261 of JAYRFK010000052.1, forward strand.
GCCAGGGCCGCTGCGGGTCGGGCTTCACCTGCCCGTTCCACGGCTGGTGCTACGACGAGGCCGGCCGCAACACCTACGTGTCCAAGCGGGGCAGCTTCGCCGAGCACAACCTCGTCCCCGGTGAGCTCGACCTCACCCCGGTGCGCTGCGAGACCTGGGCGGGCTGGGCCTTCGTCAACCTCGACGACGCCGCCCCGCCGCTGCGGGACTGCATCGAGCCCTTCGCCTCCATCCTCGAGGCCTGGGGGGTCGACGGCGTCGGCGTCGAGTGGTGGAACGCCTTCCGCCTCCCCGTGAACTGGAAGCTGGCCGAGGCCGCCTTCCTCGAGCAGTACCACGTCATCGAGACCCATCCGCAGCTCGTCGACGCCGGCCGCTTCCCGCCCCGGGACCCCGCCGCCTTTGACGCCCGGGGCTGGCTCGACTCGCAGCTGCGCTACCTGCGGACCATGAACGAGGGCATGGCCGGCATGGTCCACGCCTCCGACGTGGCCGTGGCCGAGCGCCTCGCCGCCGAGCTGTCCGACGACGCCCTCGCTGGCGACTACGCCACCGCCACCGCGGCGTGGGAGCGGGCCTACAAGGACGCGGTGGTCGCCTGGCACCGCGACGCCGGCCACGAGCTCGTCGACCTCAACGAGCTCGAGGCGGCCGGGCTCGAGGAGCCCATGGCCTACTGCTTCCCCCACTTCTTCGTGCTGCCCATGTACAGCAGCTGCTCGTCGTACCGGTTCCGGCCCCTCGGCCCCGAGGAGACCCTCATGGAGATCTGGTCGCTCACCCGCTACGCACCCGACGAGCGCCGCCCCCGGCCTACGCCACCGGAGCCCCTCGCCCACGACGACCCCCGCGTGCCGCCCATCCCGATCCAGGACTTCTCCAACCTGCCGCGCCAGCAGCGGGGCCTGCACAACCGCGGCTTCGAGTACCTGCGCCTGTCGGCCGGCATCGAGGGCGGCGTCGCCAACTTCGAGCGCACGGTCGACGGCTACCTCGCCGGCCTCCCCCACGACCGGCTGGCGCCGGCGCTGCGGGAGATCAACCTGAACCCCCTGGAGCGACCGATCGTGGACCTGGGCCTGTGACCCCGCCCAGCTACGCCGAGGTGGACGCCGGCGTGCGGCGGGCCATCGCCGCGTACACCCAGGCCCTCGACGACGGCCGCACCGACGACGTGGTCGCCACGTTCTGCGCCGACGCCACCGTCGAGATCCCGGGCATGGGCACCCACGAGGGCCTCGACGCCATCCGCGCCGCCTACGCCCAGTGGACGCCCCGCCGGCCCCAGCGCCACCTCGTGCTCAACACCCTGGTCACCGACTGGACCGCCGACGAGGCGCGCGCCACCAGCGACGTGATCTTCCTGCTGAAGGGCAGGGAGGGCTGGGCCGTGCAGGTGGTCGGCCGCTACGACGACGTCCTCCACCACGACCCCGACACCGGCCGGTGGCGCTTCCACGCCCGCCGTGCCACCTTCCTGGACTGACCGGGCGAACCCCGGGAACCGAGACGACGAGAGCGACGAGGAGACAGACATGCGGTTCGGACTCGACGTGGCCCAGCAGCGGATGCCCTGGGACGAGATCGTGCGGCGGGTACAGCTCGCCGAGGAGCTGGGCTTCGACGGCGCCTGGGGCTTCGACCACTTCCAGCCCATGTACGGCGAGGGCCCGGGCGAGACCTTCGAGGGCATGACCACCCTCGCCGCCCTCGCCGGCGCGACCGAGCGCATCCGCCTCGGCCTGCTCGTCACCGGCGCCACCTACCGCCACCCCTCGGTCTTCGCCGCCCAGGCCCTCACCGTCGACCACGCCTCCCACGGCCGCCTCGAGCTCTCCCTCGGCGCCGCCTGGTTCGACAAGGAGCACACCGAGCTCGGCATCCCCTTCCCGCCCACAGGCGAGCGCTTCGACCTGCTCGAGGACACCCTCGAGATCGTCACCCGCCTCTTCACCGGCGAGACCGTCTCCTACGACGGCAAGGTCGTCTCGCTCGCCGACGCGCAGATGAACCCGCTCCCCGTGCAGCGGCCTCACCCCCCGATCTGGATCGGCGGCCAGGGCCCGAAGCGGACGCTGCCGCTCGTCGCCCGCTACGCCGACGTCTGGCACGCCTGGGGCTCGCCGGGCTCGCTGCAGGAGGCCAACGACCGCATCGACGAGCTCGCCGTCGCCGCCGGCCGCACCCCCGCCGACATCGTGCGGGCCAGCTCGCTCTCCCTCGACGACCTGACCACCGCCCGCAAGCACGCCGAGAAGTTCATCGACGCCGGCTACGGCTACCTCGTGTGCGGCTGGCCGGGTGCCGGCGCCGACCAGGTCGCGGCCTTCGCCCGCGACGTGCTCCCCGACCTCACCGACTGACCCGCCGTCCCGCGCCGACCTCGTCGCCGGCGCCGCCCCGACCTGCCGCCCCGGAGGACTCCGTGACCACCGACGACCTCACCCTCGAGAAGCTCTCCGACACCGTCGGCGCCGCCGTCCACGGCGTCGACCGCGACCGGCTCCTCCACGACGACGAGCTGCCCGGGTGGACCCTCGACGCCCTCGAGGCCAACGGCGCCCTCGTCTTCCCGGGCCTGCACCTCGACGACGAGGCCCAGGTGCGCTTCAGCCGCAAGCTCGGCAAGGTCGAAGTCTTCGGCCAGGGCGAGTGGCCCGAGATCTTCATCGTCACCCTCGACCCCGAGCGCAGCCGCACGGCCGCCTACCTCCGGGGCACGGTCCACTGGCACATCGACGGCTGCACCGACGACATCCCGATCATGGCCACCATGCTCAGCGCCCACGCGGTCGCCGAGACCGGCGGTGAGACCGAGTTCGCCAGCAGCTACCAGGCCTACGAGGACCTCGCCGACGACGAGAAGGCCCACCTCGAGACCCTGCGGGTCGTGCACACCATCGAGGCGTCGTACCGCCTCGTTGACCCGAACCCCTCCGAGGAGGCGCTGGCCCTGATGCGCCAGCGCCCCGCCAAGGAGCACCCGCTCGTCTGGACCCACCGCTCGGGGCGCAAGTCCCTCGTGTTGGGCGCCACCGCCGACCACGTGGTCGGCATGGCCGCCGACGAGAGCCGGGCCCTGCTCGACGATCTGCTCGCCCGGGCGACCGCGCCCGAGCGGGTCTACCGCCACGACTGGGAGGTCGGTGACGTGGTCATCTGGGACAACCGTGGGGTGCTGCACCGCGCCCTGCCCTACGACGAGAAGTCGCCGCGGGACATGCACCGCACGACCTTCACCGGCGACGAGGCGATCCAATGAGCGGGCCCCTCGACGGCAAGGTCGCCGTCGTGACCGGCGGCGGGTCGGGCATCGGCCTCGCCATCGCCTCGCGGCTGGCCGCCGACGGCGCCGCGGTCGCGGTCCTCGACCTCAACGGTGATGCCGCCGACGCCGCCGCCGCGTCGGTGAAGGCGGACGGCGGCGAGGCCATCGGGCTGGCGGTGGACGTCACCGACCGTGCCGGCGTGGAGGCGGCGGTCGCCGCGGTGGTCGACCAGCTCGGCGCCCCGACGATCCTCGTGAACAACGCCGGCCTGCCGCAGTTCGGGTCGTTCCTGAAGCTCGACCTCGACACCTGGCACCGGGTCATCGACGTGAACCTGACCGGCGCCTTCCACTGCTGCCAGGTCGTGATCCCCCACATGATCGAGGCTGGCACGGGCCGCATCGTCAACATCTCGTCGTCGAGCGCCCAGGGCGGTCAGCAGCTGATGGCGGCCTACGTGTCGTCGAAGGCGGGCATGATCGGCCTGACCAAGTCGCTGGCGCTCGAGTTCGGCCGCAAGGGCATCACCGTCAACACCATCCCGCCCGGCTTCATCGACACCCCGATGCTGCGGGAGAGCGACGCCCAGGGCCAGCTCGGCCCCGGCATCGACGACGCCATCGCCCGCACGCCCGTGCGGCGCGTCGGCCGACCCGAGGACATCGCCGCCGCCGCGGCGTTCCTCGCCCGAGACGACGCGTCCTACATCACCGGCCAGGTCATCGGCGTCAACGGCGGCCGCAACACCTGACGAGCACCCCCGGGGCCGGCTCGGCCCCGGGGGAGGCGCTCGGGGGCCGCAGCCGCGGCGCTCAGTCGCCGGCCGCGTCGTTCGGGAGCAGGCCGTGACGCATCGCAAAGAGGCTGGCCTCGGCGCGGTTGGTGGCCCCGATCTTCGTGTACAGGTGCTCGACGTGGTTCCCGACGGTCTTGGGGCTGATCACGAGGCGCTCGGCGATCTGGCGGTTGGACGAGCCCCGGGCCAGAAGCTGGAGCACCCGCACCTCCTGTGCGGTGAGCCCCGCCGGTCCGGACGAGCGTCGCCCGACCCGGTGCAGCGTGCGGGCCTCGACGTCGGTGAGCCCGAGCTGCCGGCCCGCCTCCGCCGCGAGGGCCGCCGTGGCCTCGGAGTGCCCGAGCAGGAACGGCGTCTTCAGGTCGACGAACCGGGCGATGGCGGCCAGGGCGGCGTCGCAGTCGTCCTCGGACAGCCGGACGGACAGCACGGGCTCTTCGTCGAGCACCGCGTCCCAGGACGTCACCTCGTCGAGGCCGTGGAACACCTTCTCCACATCCTCGACGAAGCACGCCACCAGATCCGGGTCGAAATGGCGCCCCGACCGGCGCCGGGCCAGGGCGACGGCCGCCTCGACCCCGTCGGTCCGGTGCGCGACCTCCACGAACTCCGCCAGCTGGGCGACCTGGGCGGCGCGGGGGACCTCCCGCCCGGACAGCTCACCGGGGTAGCCCTCCCCGTCCCATCACTCGTACGAGGCCGCCAGCGCGTCGAGCGCGGTCGGGGGGGAGGCCCAGCTGCTCGCCGAGGACCCTGGCCAGACGGGCGTGCGACGCGATCATGCCGTCCACCTCGTGGCGGCCGGACCACGCGAAGTCGAGCGCCACCCGCAGCCGGTGCCACGGGGTCCCGCCGCTCCCGAGCAGGCGCAGCATCGTGGCGACCTCGGCCGCGCTGTCGGGCTCGCACCGGTACTTGGTGGCTTTGAGGGCGATGTCGTCGCCGAACCAGCGGGCCTGCTCGTGCGCGTCCGAGTGGCACCCCACGTTCACCAGCAGGGCCGTGTAGTAGGTCGCGGCCCGCTCGTCCTCGTCGAGGTCCGCGAGGGTGGCGATGCGCATCGCGATCCCGCACTGCCGTAGGACGTGATCCATCGGCTGGCCGAAGCCGAGGTCGATCCCGAGCGACAGCGCGGCCAGCAGCTCGGCCAGGCGCACCGGCGGACGAGGCTCCGTCTCCCCCACGCCCGAAGCGTAGGACCACGGACCGTCCTCGGGCCGGGCGCCGCGACGAGGACCGCGAAGAGGGGGTGTTCGCCCCATGACCGCGGGACCCACCGTCCGTACCGTGCTCGACACCACCCACGAGCAAGGAGGACCACGATGGCGAGAGTCTCGAAGGACACCACGGAGAGCGTGAAGGACCTCGGGGTCGCACTCGACCGCTCCAGCACCCTCGAGGACTACACCGTGAACTTCGTCACCATCCGCGAGGCCAGCGACCTGGCGCCCCTGCTGGCGGGGCTCCCCGGCGGGCACTGCTCGTGCCCGCACTGGGGCTACCTGCTCGCCGGCGAGATGACCATCCGCTACGGGGACGAGGTCGAGACGATCGTGCCCGGCGACGCCTTCTACCTTCCCCCCGGGCACACGCCCGCCGCCGCGGCGGGCACGGAGTTCGTCCAGTTCAGCCCGGCGGACCTGCTCGCCGAGACCGAGGCCGCCATGGCGGCCGCGATGCAGGCGCACTGAGCCACCAGGGTCGACCGCAGGAGTCGGGGGTCGGACGAGGGGAAGGAACCCACCGTCCGGTCCCCGCTCAGGCGCGGAGGAGGCGGCCGGGGGTGGCGCCGGCGAGCTCTTCGCCGTCGGCGCGGGTGCGCACCCCGTTGACCCACAGGTGCTCGACGCCGGTGGAGCGCACCAGCAGGCGGTCGGCGCCGCCGGGCTGGTCGGCCACCCGCTCGACCGGGGTCGTGCCCACGGTGTCGGGGTCGAAGGCGACCAGGTCGGCGAAGTAGCCGGGCCGCACGAGTCCCCGGTCGGCGATGCGGAAGGCGTGGTGGGGGTGGCCGGTGAGGCGCCACACCGCGTCCTCCAGCGACAGCGCGTGGCGCTCGCGGACCCAGTGGCCGAGCAGGTGGGTCGAGTAGCAGGCGTCGCAGAGCTGGCTGGCGTGGGCGCCGGCGTCGGACAGGCCGAGCAGCGTGCGCTTGTCGGCCAGCAGGTCGCCGACCTCGTCGTCGCCGTCGTTGTCCAGCACGACCCGGAAGCGGGTGTTCGCCACGTCGTCGAGGGCGAGGTCGAGGAGCAGGTCGAACGGGGTCGAGCCGATGGCCGCCGCGAGCTCGTCGAGGGGCACGCCGGTGACGTCCTGGTGCGTCTGCGTCTCCTCCACGCTGATCTTCGACCAGCGGTGCGACCAGGCCTCGAGGGTGGCGGCCCGGGCACGGTTCCGCCACGCCGGGTCGCGGTAGAGGTCGGCCCGCTGCTCCCGCGGAACGGCGAGCACCTCCTTCCACTCGTCGACCTCGGCCAGCGGCACCGGGTCCGCCATCGTGATCTGCATCACGATCGGCCGGCACGCGATCTGGGGGTAGACCTCGCCGGGCAGGGCCGCGCCGCGCTCGACGGTGCGCAGTGCCGCACCCGGCTTGTCGGCCCGGGCCACCAGGGCCGTCCAGGTGACGGGGATGCCGTGGCGCACGGCCAGGTCGGAGAACTGGTCGACGAACATCCCCGGCCCGATCGACACCTGCAGCACGCCCTTGCCGAGCTCACCCATCACGCCGGCGATGGCGTCGACCTCGTCCACCTCGGCGAAGCGGCTCGGCACCGGCCGCCCGTAGGCACCCTGGTGGGCGGGCTGGCGCGAGGTGGAGAAGCCGACGGCCCCGGCGGCGAACGCCTCTCCGGCGAGGGTGCACATGGCCTCGAGCTCGGCGTCGCTGGCGGCCCGCTCCTCGCCGCCGAGCACCCACAGGCGCAGCGGCGTGTGCCCGAGGAAGGCGGCCACGTTGAGGCGCTTGTCCCGTGCGTCGAGGGCGTCGAGGTACTCGGGGAAGCTCTCGAAGCACCAGTCGATGCCCTGCTCGAGGGCGTCGGCGGACATGCCCTCGACGTTCTCGAAGGTGCGCACGATGGTGTCGCGGTGCTCGGGGTGGGTCGGGGCCACGCCGAACCCGCAGTTGCCCATCACCACGCTGGTGACGCCGTGCCAGCTCGACGGCGTGAGGTCGCCGTCCCAGAGGATCTGGGCGTCGTAGTGGGTGTGGACGTCGATGAACCCGGGCGCGAGGACGAGGCCCCGCAGGTCGACCACCTCGGTGCCGGCCTCGGGAGTGAGCTCGCCCGGGGCGGCGACGGCGGCGATGCGGTCGCCCGTGACGGCCACGTCGGCGGGCCGGCCCGGCTCGCCGGTTCCGTCGATCAGCTCGGCTCCGCGTAGGAGCAGGTCCATCCGGGGCCTCCGGTCGGTCGTCAGGGTCGAGCTAAGATAGCAAATGCTCGCTTACTTAGCCGGAGGGTCCCCGGCCTCCTGCCGTGGGCGCGATGACGGGGACGACGCCGGGGACGCCGCCGGGGACGAGGAGATGTGGTGGACGACCGCCTGATGCACCGGGACGGCTTCTGGATCGGCGGCGAGTGGGTCGCCCCCGCCGGCACCGAGCGCTTCGCCGTGATCTCCCCGTCGACCGAGGCCCCGGTCGGCTCGCTCCCCGCGGCCACCACCGCCGACGTCGACCGGGCCGTGGCCGCCGCCCGCGCCGCCTTCGATGAGGGCCCGTGGCCCCGCATGACGCCCGACGAGCGGGCCGACGTGCTCGCCCGCGCCGCCGAGCTGCTCGCCGAGCGGGTGCCCGACATCGCCGGCATCACCGTGGACGAGATGGGCTGCGCGATCAGCCAGGCGCCGCGGGCCCAGACCGGCATGGTCGCCCCCCTCTTCGCCTACTACGCCGACCTGATCCGCACCTTCGAGCTCGAGCGGGTGGTGCTGACGGCCGACCGCGCCGGGATCGTGACCCAGGAGCCCGTCGGCGTGGTCGGGGCCATCGTCCCCTGGAACGCCCCGGTCACGATCGCCTCCTGGAAGGTGGCGCCAGCGCTGGCCGCCGGGTGCACGGTCGTGCTCAAGCCCGCCCCCGAGGCGCCGCTGTCCAACTTCGTGCTGGCCGAGGCGCTGCACGAGGCCGGCCTGCCCGCCGGCGCCTTCAACGTGGTGCCTGGCGGCCGGGAGGTCGGCGAGCACCTCGTCGCCCACCCGGGCACCGACAAGATCGCCTTCACCGGGTCGACCGCGGCGGGCAAGCGCATCATGAGCGTCTGCGGCGAGCAGGTGAAGCGGGTGTCGCTGGAGCTCGGCGGCAAGTCCGCCGCCATCGTGCTCGACGACGCCGACGTCCCCACCGTCCTGCCCACCCTGGTGGGCGGGGCAATGCACCTGTCGGGCCAGGTCTGCGGGGCCCACACCCGCGTGCTGCTCCCCCGTGCCCGGTACGACGAGGCCGTCGAGGCGGCGGCCGCTGCGGCGGGCCGTGTGGCCGTCGGCGACCCGCACGACCCGGAGACGCTCGTCGGCCCCCTCGTGGCCGAGCGCCAGCGCGATCGGGTGGAGGGCTACATCGGCCTGGCCGTGGAGGCCGGCGCCACCGTGGCTGCCGGCGGCGGGCGCCCCGCCGACCTGCCGCGGGGCTGGTACGTCGAGCCCACGGTCCTCGCCGGCGTCGACAACACCATGCGGGTGGCCCGGGAGGAGATCTTCGGCCCGGTCCTGTGCCTGCTCCCCTACGACGACGAGGACGACGCCGTCCGCATCGCCAACGACTCCCCGTACGGGCTGAGCGGCGGCGTGTGGAGCGCTGACCCCGCCCGGGCCCTCGGCGTGGCCCGCCGGGTGCGCACGGGCAGCATCGCGGTCAACGGCGCCTACCCGCCCTTCCCCCTCGTCCCCTTCGGCGGCTTCAAGGAGTCCGGCCTCGGCCGCGAGCTCGGCCCCGAAGGCCTGCGCAGCTACCTCGAGCCCCGCAGCATCGGCGTCCCTGAAGCCCTCCGCGCCACGCTGAACCCCGGCTCGGCGAACGACTAACGTAAAAGAGTGATCACTTACCCCGCATCGGCCCGGCGCGCGGTGGCGGCGTGAGCGAGACGAGCCGGGAAGGCGACGCCCCCGAGGTCCTCAGCGCCGCCTGGTGCGCCGACCACTTCGACCACATGCACCCGCTGGTCGGCCGGAACCTGCAGGACACGCTGGCGACGCTCCGGGCCGGCGGCGGCCTCACCCACAGCGACCAGTACGGCGGGTTCTGGGTGGCCACCGGGTACGAGGAGGTCCTGGCCATCGCCCAGGACTGGGAGTCGTTCAGCTCGGAGCACGGCATCACCGTGCCGTCGGGCCAGACGTCGGTGCCCGCCATCCCCGAGCAGCTCGACCCGCCCCGCCACCGCGAGTTCAAGCGCCTCATCAACGCCCACTTCACGCCGGCGGTCGTGCTCGAGCGCGAGGCCGACACGCGGGCCCTCGTCACCGAGCTCATCGACGACGTCATCGAGGCGGGCGAGTGCGACTTCATGGCCGCCGTCGCCAAGCCGCTCCCCAGCCGGGTGTTCGTGGAGATGGTGCTGCACGCGCCCGCGTCGGAGACCGCCGAGATCACCCGGCTCGCCAATGTCGCCTCCACGCCCACCACCCAGGAGGGCCGTGAGGCGCGGGGCGCCATGCTCCGCTGGATCAACGACTTCGTCGACCGGCGTCGCGGGCAGGAACCGATCGGCGACGTGGTCGACGCGGTGATCGCCGCCGAGATCGAGGGCCGACCGATCGAGCAGACCGAGATCGTCGGGGTGCTCCAGCTGCTGCTGTTCGGTGGGCTCGACACGACCGCCGGCGCCCTCGGCCAGATGATGGTGCGCTTCTGCCGAGAGCCCGAGCTGGTGACCTACCTGCGCGAGCACCCCGAGCGCCTCAACGACGCCGTCGAGGAGCTGCTGCGCCTCGACAGCTCGTTCATCTTCATCGGCCGCACCGCGACGCGCGACGTCGAGGTCGCGGGCAAGCAGATCCAGGCGGGGGACCGCGTCCTGATCTCGTGGGCGGCGGCCAACCGGGACGAGGGCGAATTCGCCTGCCCGTTCGCCTTCGACCTCGAGCGGGAGAGCAACCGCCACATCGCCTTCGGCGCCGGCCCCCACCGCTGCGCCGGCTCCAACCTGGCCCGGATGAACCTCCGCATCGCCGTGCGCGAGATCGTCGAGCGCTTCGACGACCTGCGCCTCGCCGACGACGACGTCCGCTTCCACTCCCTGTACAGCCGGGCCCCCGTGGCGGTGCCCATCACCTTCCGCCCCGGCCCCCGGCTCGGCCCCGCCGCGTAGCCTTCGTCCCGTGGACGCCGCTCCCGCCGCCGAGGAGGTCGAGCGCCCCGAGCCGCTCAGCGACGAGTGGTGCGCCCACCACTTCAACTACCTCGACCCGGCCTTCGCCGGCGCGATCCACCCCACCCTCGCCCGCCTGCGCGAGCGCTGGCCGGTCACCCGCAGCGACGAGCGGGGCGGCTTCTGGGTGCTCACCCGCTACGAGGACGTGCTCGCCGCCGCCCAGGACTGGGAGACCTTCTCCTCCGAGCTCGGTGTGGCCATCCCCGACACCCAGATGGTGTCGAAGGCCATCCCCGAGCACATCGATCCGCCGCTGCACCGGGAGTACAAGCGCCTGATCAGCGCCTGGTTCACGCCGGCGGTGGTGGCGCCCTACGAGGCGCCGACCCGGGCGCTCGTCACCCGGCTGATCGACGGGTTCGAGTCGCGGGGCCAGTGCGACTTCATGGCCGACTTCGCCTCGCCCTTCCCCGGCCTGGCCTTCTTCGAGCTCGTGCTCGGGGCCCCGCCCGACGAGGCCCATGAGGTGGCCGGCCTCGCCCAGCGGGCGTCGGTGCCCACCAACCCCGACAGCCGGGAGTGCTGGGTGGCGCTGAACGCCTGGATCACCGGCTTCCTCGCCGACCGGCGCGCCGCCGCGCCCCGGGGCGACGTGGTCGACGCCATCCTCGCCGCCGAGATCGAGGGTCGGCCGATCCGCGAGGACGAGGTCATGGGGCTCGTGCTGCTCCTGATCCTCGGCGGGCTGGAGACGACGGCGGGGGCGCTCGGCCAGTTCATGCTGCGGTTCTGCCGCGAGCCCGCCATCCCCGCGCTGTTGCGGGAGCAGCCCGAGCTGGTGAACCCGGCGGTGGAGGAGCTGCTGCGCCTCGAGGACCCGTTCCTCGCCATCGGCCGGACCCTCCGCCACGACACCGAGGTCGGCGGCTGCCCCATGCGGGCGGGCGAGAAGGTCCTGCTGTCGTGGGCGTCGGCCAACCGGGACGCCGACGAGTTCCCCGACCCCGACACCTTCCGCCTCGACCGCGAGCGCAATCGCCACATCACCTTCGGCGCCGGCCCCCACCGGTGCGCCGGCTCCAACCTCGCCCGCCTCAACCTGCGCGTGGCGGTCGCCGAGCTGACGAGCCGCCTCACCGACTTCCGCCTGCAGGCGCCCGAAGACGAGCTCCCCTTCCACACCGCCTTCAACCGCTCCCCCCTCGCCCTCCCCCTGGCCTTCTCCGGCGGGCGAGGGCCGAACTGAGCCCGGGCACGTCAATTGCCGGTGGGCGTCCTCGAGAAGTAGTCCTCGATCACCGCGGCGACCTCCTCGAGCGCATCCCACGCCGGCGCCAGGTGGGTGAGGGCCAGGTGCGCGACCTCGACGAGGGGATTGGCCTCGCACAGTCCTGCGAGCTCCTGATCCAGCACCGGGGGTGCTCCCGACTCGGTGCAGCGGATGATCAGCGTGGGGCCACCGCACGTTGCGGTACATCCGGAGGACGTCCGACTCGCCGTCGTCGTCGAAGGCGTTGGAGAACAGGCGTCGTGCGGGATGGCGTTGGAAGCGGCCGTCGCCGCGATCGACGAGGTTGCGCTCGGCCATCTGCCGGGCGTTCGGCGTCGTGTAGCCGATGCGCGGGAAGACCTCGCACATGATCTCGACCTGCGCGTCCCGCCACGCGGCATCACCGGTCTCGGGCGGCTCCGTCATCGCCATGAACGAGGCCCGCATCTCGGCCTGGAAGCGCCGGAACGCCTCCCGCTCGCCCTCGTCGCCCTGCGTCACCTGCCCCGGGCCGAAGCCGTCGATGCTCACGACACGCGCCTCCGGGTGCGCCGTGGCGTACCAGCCGCCGACGAAGCCACCCATCGAGTGTCCCACCACGTCGACGGGCCCGAGCGCGAGGGCGTCGACGACCGTGTCGACATCGCCGGCGGCGTCGACCAGCCGGAAGTGCGCGGGGTCACCGGACTGCCCACAGCAGCGCAGGTCGAGCGCAACGGCGCGACGCGCCGAGCCCAGCCGAGCCGCGAACTGGTCCATCGACACGAGGTTGGCGCCGCCGCCGTGGAGCAGCACGAGGCCCCGCCCGTCGCCGCCGTGATCGCGGAAGGCGATCTCGACCCCGTCCGCGCCCGTGACGTTCCCGTCTGTGGGGTGTGCCATCTCCCACCCTCCCACCTGGGGGCGGGGCGCGCTGGCTCAGATGCGGTAGAGCGCCGCGGCGTTCTCGCCGAGGACCTTGCGCTGGGTCTCGGGGCGGAGGCCGCCGATGACGTCGCCCACCGTGCCGAGGGGGTCGGGGTAGAGGCACGTCGGGTGGGGGAAGTCGGTTTCGAACATGACGTTGCCCTCGCCGACCTTGTCGATCAGGCCCTGGAGGTCGCCCTGGGCCTTCTCGAACCAGAACGTGGCGTACCAGTGGTCCTGGAAGTACTCCGAGGGCGCCCGGCCGAGCTCGGCGGCCTGCGCCGGCGCGTTCTCGAGGATCTCGTAGTCCATGGCCTCGAGCATGAACGGGATCCACCCGATGCCGCTCTCCACCGAGACCATCTTGAGCTTCGGGTGCCGGTCGAAGATGCCGGCGTAGACGCTGTTGATGACGACCTGGGCGTTGTTGAGGAACAGCATCGAGCCGCCCACGGCGGGCTTCATGTTGTCGTGCAGCGACGGCCAGAAGTACGAGCCGTAGAAGGCCAGGGCGGTGAGGCTGGCACCGATGTGGAAGTGGACGGGCAGCTGCAGGTCGGCGCAGACCTCCCAGAACGCGTCCCACTCCTTGCTGGCCAGGTCGGGCGAGCCCGCCTCCTGGGGCGCCGAGGTCATGTTGACACCACGGAAGCCGAGGGCGGCGCAGCGCTGGGCCTCGGCCACGCACTCCTCGATGCTCCACGCCGGCATCACGGGCATGGGCAGGAAGCGCTCGTTCGACCAGGCCTGCAGCTCGGCCATGGAGTCGTTGTAGATCTCGACGCAGAGGCGGCGCAGGACGGGATCGTCGGTGGCCCGGGCCAGGTTCTGGCCGCCGATGCCCACCGCGTTCGGGTACACGACCTGGGCGTGGATGCCGCTCTCGTCCATGACGGCGAGGCGCGCCTCGGGGTCCCACGCCCCGAGGTGGACCCGGTCGATACCCCAGACCTTGGTCTCTTCGAACGGGTACTTGTTGCCGTCGCGGTCGATCACCCCGCCGGCGCGGGCCGGGCCGAGCACGTTGCCCTCGATCGTCCAGGTGGCCACGCCGTCGACGTCGGTGACCCGCGGGACGCGGTCCTCGAAGCCCTTGGGCGCCCGGGACGTGAACAGGTCGTGGCGCTCGGTCATGTGGGTGTCGGCGTCGATCACCCGCACGTCGTCGACGAGCTCGGCCATCCCGGTCCCTCCCCTGCCGCCGAGGCGGCGCGTCGTGGTGCAGCCCCCCGGTGGAGCGGCGCCATCATACGTGAGCGAACACTCACTTGCCAGGGGCCCTCGTTCCTCGTGCCCTGCCCCGACTCACCGTTCTGGCGTCGTCGACGCCCGCTCCCCGGCACCATCGACGCCAGAACGTGGGACGTCGCGACGGCCACCCCGGCGGACGAGCCGACGACGGCTCAGCGGATGGCGGCCACCGGGACGTTCGCGTAGCCGGCCACGTTCGACATGTGGACCCGCCGCAGGCCCGCCTCGTCGACCTCGAGGCGGCGCCACCGGCGGGCGAGCTCCTCGAGCGCGATGCGGCTCTCCATGCGGGCGAGGGCGGCGCCGAGGCAGCTGTGCACGCCGTGGCCGAAGCCGAGCGAGACACTGGGCGGGCGGTCGATGTCGAAGTCGTCGGGGCGGTCGAACGCACGCGGGTCACGGGTGGCCGCGCCGGTCACCAGCAGGACCGGGTTGCCCGCCTCGATCGTCCCGCCCTCGAACTCGCGGTCCTCCACGCAGTAGCGCCCCTGGTACTGCGACGGCGGCAGCAGGCGCAGGATCTCCTCGACCGCGGCGGGGATGGCGCCGGGGTCGTCGACGATCCGCTGCCACTGGTCGGGGTGACGATCGAACAGGACGGCGGCGTTGGCCACCAGCTTGGTGACGGTCTCGGCGCCGGCGCCGCCGAGCAGCCCGGCGAACCCGGCGATCTCCTCGTCGTCGAGGCCGGTCTGCTCGCCGTCGCCGCGGTCCACCGTGACCTGGGTGAGGCGGCTCAACATGTCGTCGGTCGGGTGCGCCCGCTTCTCCCCGATGAGCTCGTGGAAGTAGCCGACCAGCTCCATCATGGCGGCGGCGCCCTCGGGGGTGGGGCCGACCTCGCCGGGCTCTCGGTGCAGGCTGAGGTCGAGGGCCTCCCGGATCTGCTGGCGGCGGCCCTCGGGCACGCCGAGCATCCGGCTGATGATCTCGACGGGGAACAGTGCCGAGAAGTCGGCCACCACGTCGAAGGTGTCCCGGCCGTCGAGGCCGTCGAGGAAACCGGTGACGACCTCCCGGATCATGGGCTCGAGGTCGGTGACCGCCCGCGGCGTGAACACCCGGCTCACGAGAGCCCGGAACCGGGTGTGCTCGGGCGGGTCCATCATGATGATCATCCGCAGGCTGCTCATGTCCGTGTGCTGCGTGAGCATGCTCAGGTCGACGCCGTACGAGCTCGAGAAACCCTGCCAGTCGCGGTGGGCGGCGGCCACGTCCTCGAAGCGGGAGAGCGCGTAGAAGCCGTAGCGCTCGTTGAAGTAGACGGGCGCCTCATCGCGCAGGCGGCGGTAGACCTCCGACGGGTCGTCGAAGAACTCCTCCGACATCGGGTCGAACTCGACTGCGGTCGTGGTCATCGACGTCACCCCCGGTCGTCGTCGTCACTGCAGGATGCCACGGCCGCCGACCGGCTCCGAACGGCCGGCCGTTGGTCGCTCGAGCGCGGCCCGCTCAGCTGAAGTGGAGGGCGACGGTCTGCACGGCGATCTTGCCGTCGCGCAGGACGAAGGTGTCGGTGCCGAAGGGGATGCCGTCGGCCTTCCACGTGACGTACCCGGTGTCGCCGTCGACGTGCTTGCTCGTCTGCTCGAAGCCCGCCAGGGAGCCGGCCGACGAGAAGATCGCCCGGATGGCGTCGTGGCCCCGCACCACCCCGCCGAGGTTGCTGATGAACACCGCGTCCTCGTGGTAGTCGGACAGCAGCTCGTCGAGCGCGGCCTCGTCCATCACCTCGGCGGCCAAGGCCTCAGAGTGGTGCTCCATCATCGCCTCGGTCTGCTCGGTCGACATCGTCGCTCCCCGTTCGTCGGTCGCCCCGCTGTCTAGCCGACGACGACGGTCTCGAGGACGGCGAGGTACGTGGCGGGCGCGAAGAGGCCGTCGTCGGTGCGGCCGACGCCGTGCTCCGCGAACCAGGCCAGGCGGGCGTCGAGGCCGGCCAGGTCCTCGCACCACACCTCGTTGAGGCCGTCGTAGGGGCCCGCCTCAGCGACGGGGTCGAGCACCGGGTGGTCCTGGACGTAGGCGGTGCCGCGTGCGCGCTCGGGGATGGCGACGGCCGGCCCGTCTCCGGCCGTCGACGCGGTGCCGGCGTGGGCCCGCCAGCGCTCGGCGAACTCGGCCGGGGTGAGGCCGGGCGAGCGGGCGGCCAGCGCCACGTGCTTGTACCGGGCGCCACCCGACCGCCACCGCTCGTCCAGCCACTCGGCGCCCCGCAGCACCACCTCCTCGACGGCCATCCCGCCTGGCAGGTCCGACCCGTCGACGTCCACGGGCCGCCAGTCGACCACCACGGCTGCGATCCCCGTCCCGGGGTCGGAACGCTCGGCCAGCACCGCGTTCACCGTGAGCCGCTCAGGGCCGGCGGCGGCCAGACGAGCCACGACGGCGTCGATCTCGTCGCCGTCGCCGACGAAGTGGACGCGCTTGGTCAACGAGCTGGATCCCGTCGAGCGAGGGCCGGGACCGCACCCGTCAGGCGAGGGCGGGGCCGCCCGGTCATGCGGTCGTCGAGACGTCGGCGTGGCTCGGGTCGGCGGAGGCCGACCGGAGCGACGCGACGTGCGCGCGCCAGCGGGCCACCGACGCCTCCTTGATCGGGCCGTAGCCCTTGACCTCCAGCGCCGAGGCAGCGAGGGCGACCCGGTCGTCGTACGACCAGGTGGCGCCGGGGGCCAGCACCTCGTCCATCAGCGCGGCGTACTCCTCGATCACCGCCCGCTCGAGGCGGCGGTCGCGGTCCCAGCCGAACAGGTCGAAGGGCGTGCCCCGCAGGCGCTTCATCCGGGCCAGCGCCCCGAAGGCCACCTCGTAGGGCCGGCCGAGGGGCAGCTTCTTCTCCCGCCCCAGGCGGCGCAGCACGGGCGGGTGCAGGTAGTAGCGCACCCGGTAGGCGCCCTCGATGCCGAGATCATGGGCCAGGTGGTCGAGATCGACCTTGCGGTGCAGGCGGGCGACCTCGTACTCGTCCTTGTACGTGAGCAGCTTGCACCAGGCCTCGGCCACCGCCGCCGTGAGGGCCCAGCCGTGGTCGGCGCCGTCCACCGCCGCAGCGCGGGCCACGAGGTCCAGGTAGCGCTCGGCGAGGGCGACGGACTGGTAGTCGACGACCTGGGCGGCCCGGCGGGTGAGGAGGTCGAGGAGCTCGGGCGGCAGGTTGCCGCGGTCGACGAGGGGGCCAGCCGCGGCCACCGCCGCGTCGGTCGGGTCGAAGACGCTCGCCGCCCCGGCGCCGGCCAGGTCGGCGGCCTCCCGCGCCGCCAACCGGGCGGCCACGGCCGCAGGGTCGTGCACTGCCCAACGCCCCCACTCGAAGGCGGCCCGGTTGGCCGCGGCCGACCGGCCCTGGCGGGCGAAGGCGGCGTCGAGGTGCTCGAGCGTGAAGGGCAGCCCGCCCCGCTGGTAGGCGGCGCCGAGCAGGACGATGTTGGCCAGCAGGTGGATGTCGAACAGGGCCTCGGCCAGCCGGGTCGAGTCGACGAACACCACCCGGTCGGGGCCCACGACCTCGGCGACGGCGGCCTCCAGGTCGGCAAGCGCCGGCGCGTCGAGGTCGCTCTGGAGCATGGCCGCGGTGGGCGTGACGTCCCGGTCGACCACCGCGAGCGTCCACCCCGGCCGCACCTTGGCCAGGTGCACGGGCCCGGCGGCCTGGAGGATGTCGCCGGACAGGTAGAGGTCGGCGCCGCCGGCGCTCACCTGGTGGGCCCCGAGGGCGGCGGCGTCCCGGGCCAGCTGGAGGTGCGACACCACCGCGCCCGCCTTCTGCGAGAGGCCGGTCTGGTCCATGCCCCCGACCACGAGGCCGGCCTCCTCGGCGGCGGCGGCGAGCACCCGGTTGGCGGTGATCACGCCGGTGCCGCCGATGCCCGTGAAGTAGACGCCGTAGGCGCCGTCGATCTCGGCGGCAGCGGGCACGGGGAGGTCGCCGGCGGGCGGGGCGGTGCCGGCGGCGACCGAGGACGAGCCGCCGGACGCCGTGCTCGACGGGGCCGCCGCTCGCCGCCGCCCCCGGGGGACGGGCTCGAGGGTGACGAAGGACGGGCAGTCGCCGTCGAGGCAGGAGTAGTCCTTGTTGCACGACCCCTGGTGGATCTGGCGGCGCTCGCCCAGCTCGGTGTCGAGGGGGAGCACCGAGAGGCAGTTGCTCTTCACCGAGCAGTCGCCGCAGCCCTCGCACACCGCCTCGTTGATCACGACCCGCCGCGGCGGCTCGGGCTGGTCGCCCCGCTTGCGCAGGCGCCGGGCCTCGGCCGCGCACTGCTGGTCGTAGACGATGACGGTGACGCCGGGCTCGGTGGCCAGGGCCTCCTGCACCGCGGGCAGCCGGTCGCGGTCGACGACCTCGACGCCGGCGGCCCAGCGGGCGCCCCGGGGGTAGCGGCGGGGGTCGTCGGCGCAGACCACCACCCGGCGCACCCCTTCGGCCTCGAGCGCCCGGGTGAGCGAGGGCACGTCCTGCAGGCCGGTCACGTCCTGGCCCCCGGTCATGGCCACCGCGGCGTTGTAGAGCACCTTGAAGGTGACGTTCACGCCGGCGGCCACGCTGGCCCGGATGGCGAGCGAGCCCGAGTGGCTGAGGGTGCCGTCGCCCAGGTTCTGCAGCAGGTGGGGCTCGTCGACGAAGGGGGCGAGGCCGATCCACGGCACGCCCTCGGCGCCCATGGGGGTGGGCGGCAGCGCGGTCATGCCCGTGTGGCGGGCCTCGAAGTACATGATCCCGTGGCACCCCACGCCGCCGCCGACGAGGGCGCCGGCGGGGAACACCGTCGAGCGGTTGTGCGGGCACCCCGAGCAGAACCCCGGCGGACGCGGCGGGATGGCGAGCACGGGGATCCGAGATGGCTCCGGCGAGGGCTCGTCGTGGCCGGCGACGGCGCGGGCGGCCGCCGCCCCCGGCTCCGTCGAGGCCCTGTGCACCGAGGCCGCGCTCGGATCCCGGTCCACCCCGACGGGCCCACTCGCCGGGCCGCCGTGGGTGACCAGCGCCGGCCGCACCCGGGTCAGGATCCCGGCGACGGCGGCGGCGTCGAGCTCGCCGGTGATCGGCACCAGGGCCTCGCCGGCGCCGTCTCGCTTGCCCCGCACCGGGGTGGCCGCGCCCGCCTCGTGCAGCAGCGCGCGCAGCTGCCCCTCCACGAAGGGCCGCTTCTCCTCCACGACGAGCACCTCGTCCACCGAGCCGGCGAAGTCGAGGACGGTGGCGGGCACCACGGGCCAGGTCAGGGCGAGCTTCAGGATGCGGATGCCCGCGTCGGCCAGCCCGTCGAGTCCGACGCCGAGGCCCGCCAGCGCCGACACGACGTCGTAGTAGATCTTGCCCGCGCAGACGATCCCGAGCGACGCACCCGGCCCGGCGCCCACCACCCGGTCGAGGCCGTTGCCCCGCACGTACGCCTGCGCCGCCTGCAGCCGGTGGTCGACGACCAGCGCCTCTTGGGCCTGGACGGTGTGGGGCCCGATGCGGGTCAGCGGCTCGTGGCGCCACGGCTGCCCGTCGACGACGAGGTCGTCGGGGTCCACCGGCTGATGGCGGTCGAGGCCGAGGTCGACGGACCCGATGCCGTCGGCCACCGCGGTGACGATCTTCATGCCCGCCCAGCACCCGGCGTAGCGGGACAGCCGGAAGGCGTGGACACCGAGGTCGACCACCTCCTGCTGGTCGCCCGGGTAGAGCACGGGCACGCAGGCGTCCTCGAAGGTGTGCTGGCTGTCGCAGGTGAGGGTCGACGACTTGGCCGTCGGGTCGTCGCCGCAGAACAGCACGGCCCCGCCGTTCGGCCCGGCGCCGAGGGCGTTGGCGTGCTTGAGCGCGTCGCCCGAGCGGTCGAGCCCGGGCGCCTTGCCGTACCAGGCGCCGGCCACCCCGTCGACGCCGTCGCGGTAGGGCACGACCGCGCCCATCTGGCTCCCCCACACCGCGGCCAGTGCGAGCTCCTCGTTCAGGCCGGGCTGGTGGACGATGCCCGCGGCGGCGGCCTCGTCCGCCAGGGACTCGAGGCGCAGGTCGAAGCCGGCCAGGGGCGAGCCCGGGTAGCCCGAGACCATCGTCCCGGTGCGCAGCCCGTCGCGCTCGTCGACCCGCCGGCGCACGAGCAGCAGCTGCACGAGGGCGTCGACGCCCGACAGGACGCTCGTCGACCCGGCAGCCCCGCTGGCGCGGTGCCCCTCCCCCACGGCGGTCAAGGGTAGAGGCGGGGGTTCACGTGGGCGAGGGCGCCGCCCTTGAGGACGAGGCGCCGGCGCTCGGGGTCTTGCAGGACGGCGATGTCGGTGGTGGGATCGCCGTCGACCACCAGGAGGTCGGCCAGCGCGCCCGTCCGCACCTGCCCGATGTCCAGCCCGATCGCCGGCCCGAGGTTCCGGGTGGCGGTGTGGATCGCCGCCACCGGAGCCATGCCGACCAGCTCGACGTAGCGCTGCAGCTCGGCGGCGTAGGTGCCGTGGCGGGTCCACTGGTGGCCGAAGTCGCCGCCGGCGAGGATCGGCACCCCCGCCTCGACCAGGCCCTGCATGCCCACGACCTGGGCGGCGAGCTCGTCCCGGTACCCCGACGCCTCGATGCGATCGGCGCCCATGCCGTAGGGCTCGGCGTGGCCGCTGACCATGGCCCACAAGTAGTGCAAGCCGGGGCAGACCCAGACGTCGTCGCCCCGGTCCTGCAGCGCGCCGATGGCCTCGTCGTCGAGGAAGCAGGCGTGGTGGACGATGCGCACGCCGGCCCGGGCGGCGAGGGTGACGCTGGCCGAGCCCCGGGCGTGGGCGGTGAGGAAGGCGCCGTGGCGTTCGGCCTCCTCGGCGGCGGCGCTCACCATGGCGACGTCCATGTAGACGTCCTGCGACGGGTACTCGGGGATCACGCCATCGCCCGAGAGGAAGAGCTTGAGCGCCTTCACGCCCTGGTCGCACTGGCGGGCCACGATCTCGCGCAGCGACGCCGCGTCCCGGGCGACCTGCATCATCTCGCCGTCGCCTCCGAGGCCGTCCTCGGCGGCGATCATCGGCCCGCTCGGGATGATCCGCGGGCCGGGGATGAGGCCGCGCTCGATGGCGTCGTGGGTGAGCAGGTCGTCGGCGGGCTGGGTGGCGCCGGCGCCGACGATGGTGGTGTAGCCGCTCTCGAGGAAGGTGCGGACGACCGCGGCGAGGTCGAGGGCGTGCTCGGCGGGCGGCGCCGCGGCCACGGCGGCGTGGTCGAAGACGAAGTCCAGCGGCCAGCTGATGTGGGTGTGGGCGTCGCCCAGGCCCGGCAGCACCGTGGCGCCGGCCACGTCGACGACCCGGGTGGCGCCCTCGTCGACCGCCTGGCGCCCGTGGGACACCTCGGCGATGCGCTCCCCCTCGACCAGGACGTCGCCGTCGAACGGCACCTCGTCGTCGCCCGCGGCGCAGGTGAGCACCCGGGCGTTCCGCAGCAGCAACCGGTCAGTCACCGGGGCCCCCTCAATGAGCGAACACTCACTTTTCTCACCCTAGCCCGCTCTCCGGTTCGGCGTCAGGGCTCCCGGGCGGCGAGGGAGCGGACGGCGGCGAGGATGCCCTGGTAGCCGGTGCAGCGGCAGAGGTTGCCCGACAGCGCCTCGCGGATCTCCTGCTCGTCGGGGTGGGGGTTCTCCTCGAGCAGCGCGGTGATGGTCACGACGAAGCCCGGCGTGCAGAAGCCGCACTGGAGGCCGTGGCACTCGCGCATCGCCTCCTGGACCGGGGACAGCGCGCCCTCGGCGCCGCCGAGGCCCTCGACCGTGGTCACCTCGAGGCCGTCGGCCTGCACGGCGAACATCAGGCACGAGCGGACCGACGCGCCGTCGACCAGCACCGTGCAGGCGCCGCAGGCGCCGTGCTCGCACCCGAGGTGGGTGCCGGTGAGGGCACAGCGCTCCCGCAGGAAGTCGGCGAGGGTGAGGCGGGGCTCGACCGTGGCCTCCCGCACCTGCCCGTTGACCGTCACCCGCACCGCGACCTCATCCATGGCGGGGACCTCTTGTGGGGGCGGTGAGCCGGGCGGGTCGCACGACCACCCCGGCCCGACCAGCTGACGAACATGGTCGGAGGCGAAGACGACGGTCAGCCATGGTGCCCCGCTCCCTTGGCCTCGGCGACGGCGTCGGCCCACGCCCGGGCGACCAGCACGGCGGCGATGCGCCGGCGGTAGGCGGCCGAACCGTGCAGGTCGGACGGCACCTCGGACAGGTCGGCGACCGCCAGCTGACCGAGCTCCTCGCCGGTCGGCGACCCCACCGGGTTGCCGACGGCGGCGGCTTCGGCGGCGGACGCGCGCACCGGCGTCGAGCCCATGCCGATCAGTGCGATCGCGGCCCGGGCGACCCGGTCGTCGCCGTCGAGCTCGACGGCCACGGCCGCGCCGGCGATGGCGAAGTCGCCGTGGCGGCGGGCCAGCTCCTTGACCGCGAAGCCGCAGCGTCCCGACCAGACCGGGAAGCGGACGCCGGTGAGGATCTCGTCGTCGGCGAGCGCGGTGTCCCACACGCCGGTGAAGAAGTCGGCGGCGGCGACCGTGCGGTTGCCGCGGGGCGAGACCGCCTCGAGCTCGGCGTCGAGGGCGAGCGCCACCGCCGGGTACTCGGCGGCGGGATCGGCGTGGGCCAGCGAGCCGCCAACGGTCCCCCGGTTGCGGATCTGGCGGTGACCGATCAGCGGGGTGGCCCGGGCCAGCAGCGGCACGGCGGCGGCGACCTCGGCGTCGTGCTCGACCGCGGCCTCGGTGGTGCCCGCACCCACCCACAGGTGGCCGTCGCGGCGCTCGATGCCCGACAGTTCATCGATCCGGGCGATGTCGATCAGGTCGTCGAACACCGCGAGGCGCAGGTTCAGCATCGGCACCAGGCTCTGGCCGCCGGCCAGCACCTTGGCCCCGTCACCGAGCTCGGCCAGCAACCCGGCGGCCTCGGCCACGGTGGCGGGCCGGTGGTAGGCGAACGGCGCCGGCTTCACGCCGCCCCCTCCCGGCCCAGCAACTCCGAACTGGCTCCCGATTTCGGTGCCAGGGCACCGAAATCGGGAGCCAGAACGGACGAGGCGAGCCGGATCTCGGTCATGGCCGGCCCTTCGTCCCACTGGCTGCGGCGGCGTCGAGGAGGTCGACGATGGCGGCGGGGGTGAGGGGCAGGCGCTCGACCTCGACGCCGAACGGCGATAGGGCGTCGGCGACCGCGTTGATGACCGCCGGCGGCGCCCCGATGGCGCCACCCTCCCCCACGCCCTTGTAGCCGGGCCCGGGCGCCGGCGTCTCGACGTGGCCGTACTCGAGGTCGGGCACCTCGGTGGCGGTGGGCAGCAGGTAGTCGACGAACGTGGTGGCGAGGGGGTTGCCGTCCTCGTCCCAGACCAGCGACTCGAGCAGCGCCCCGCCGATCCCCTGCACGGTGCCGCCGGCGATCTGGCCCTCGACCACGGCGGGGTTGATCATGCGGCCGCAGTCCTCGCTGACGATGAACCGCAGGATGGTGACGACCCCGGTGGCGATGTCGACCTCGCAGGTGCAGACGTGGGTGGCGTTGGCCCAGATCATGGGCGCCGCCGCGGTGAACCGGGCGCTGGCCTCGAGGCCCGCCTCCATCCCGGGCGGCAGCGCCGCGGGCTGGAAGTAGGCGACGTTGGCGAGCTCGGCCACGGTCACGCCCACCGCCGGCGTGCCCCGCACGGAGGCCCGCCCCTCGGCGAGCTCGATGTCGTCCTCGGCGGCCTCGAGGCGGTGGGCGGCGATGGCCACGAGCTTCTCCCGCAGCGTCCCGCCGGCTTGAGCCACGGCGCCGGCGGTCATGGGGCCGCTGCGCGACCCGCCGGTGCCGGCACCGAAGGGCGTCACCGCGGTGTCGCCCTGGATGGTGTTGACCTGGTCGATGGACACGCCGAGGGCGTCGGCAGTGAGCTGGACGACGGTGGTCTCGAGGCTGTTCCCGGTCGACCCGCCGGCCACGTAGACGTTGACCATGCCCGAGGGCTCGATGCGGATGGTGGCGCCCTCGGTGCCGTAGAAGCCCATGCCCGAGGCGGTCGGCTCGACGTAGGTGCAGGTGCCGACGCCGAGGTGGCGGCCCTCGGCCCGGGCCGCGGCCTGCTCGGCCCGGAACGCCTCGTAGTCGAGGATGCCGAGCGCCTGCTCGAACGTCTCGGTGGGCGAGATGTCCGAGTAGGGCATCCCGAGCATGTTGGCGTAGGGCAGCTCGTCGCGGCGGAGGAGGTTGCGCCGGCGCAGCTCGACGGGGTCCACGCCCATGGCGCGCGCCGCCCGGTCGAGCATGACCTCGCGGGCGACCGACTCGAACTGCCACGGCCCGCGGTAGGCGGTGCGCCCCGGCGTGTTCGAGAAGACGAGCTTGGTCGTGAAGTTGCCCGCCGGGATCCGGTACGGGCCGGGGAACATGAGGCCGACGGCGAAGGCGGCCTGGCCCGGCGCCGGCGTGGGGTAGGCGCCGACGTCCTGCACGTGGTCGAGCTGGGCGGCGAGGAAGGTGCCCTCCTCGTCGAAGGCCATCCGCACCCGGCCGTGCTCGTGGCGCGCCTGGCCGGCGCCGAGCAGGTTCTCCCGCCGGTCCTCGATCCACTTGAGCGGACCGGCGACGAGGCGGGCGGCGAGCAGCACGGCCATGTCCTCGCGCATCGGGATGACCTTCTGACCGAAGCCGCCGCCGGTGTCGCGCATCAGCACCCGCACCTTGTGCTCGGGGATGCCGAGCAGCCGGGCCGCGAAGGCCCGCACCTCGTGGGGGGCCTGGGTGGCGGCCCAGATCGTGAGCTCGCCGCTGGACGCCGACCACTCGACCACGAGGCCTCGGGTCTCCATGGGCACCGCGGCGTAGGCCTGTTGGTGGATGGTGGCGTCGACCACGTGGGCCGCGCTCACCCATGTGTCGTCGAGGGTCTCGGGCGGGAGGATGCCGACGTCGGCGGCGAGGTTGCCGGGATAGGCGTCGTGGACGAGCTCGTCGCTGCCGACCGCCGTGGCGTAGTCCGCCAGCGCCGGCAGGGGCTCGTAGTCGACCACCACGAGGTCGACGGCGTCCTCGGCCACGTACCGGCTGTCGGCCACGACCAGTGCGACGGGGTCGCCCACGAACTTCGCCTCGCCCTCGGCCAGCGGCGGGCGGGGGGTGTCGGGGTCCTTCGGGCCGACGAGCGTGTACCACTGCTCGTGGACGCCGGCGTTGATCTCGGCGGCGGTGAGCACGGCGTGGACGCCGGGCAGGGCGAGCGCCTCGCCGGCGTCGATGCCTTCGATGCGGGCCCTAGCGAACGGGCTGCGCACGAAGCAGGCGTGCAGCATCCCGGGCCGGGTGACGTCGTCGACGAAGGTGCCCGTCCCGGTCAGCAGGCGGGCGTCCTCGACGCGGTTGATCCGAGCGCCGGCGTACCGGGTTGCGGGCGCGGCCCCCGTGGCCGGCGTCGGCTCGACCGGCGCGGTGGCGGCGGGTTCGCTCACGACCGGATCCCGTCTTCTGGCGTCACGTGCGCCCGCGGGGCGGGCACCGCTGACGCCAGAACCGGAGACACGCCCGGCGCCACCCCACCATCGTTACGGATCCCGTGTTCTGGCGTCCCACACGCCCGCGGAGCGGGCGCCACCGACGCCAGAACGGACGGCTCGGACGAATGCGGGGTCGAGGGCACCGGACGGGCGAGGTGCAGGGTCAGGCGACCTTGGCGATCCAGCCGCCGTCGACGGGGATCACGGCGCCGGTGACGAACGAGGCCCGGTCGGAGGCGATGAACGCCGCCACTTCCGCGACCTCCTCGGGCTGGCCGACCCGCAGGAGGCAGGCCTTCTCGGGGATCCCGGGCAGGTTCTCGGCGCCCTTCGACATGTTGGTGACGATGAAGCCGGGGCAGATGGCGTTGACCCGGATGCCGTGGGGCCCGTCCTCGATGGCCGCCGCCTTGGTGAGGGCGATCACGCCGGCCTTGGCCGCCGAGTAGGCGCCGGTGAAGGCCGAGCCGTTGATCCCGCCGATCGACGACCAGTTGATGATGTTGCCGCCGCCCTGCTCGCGCATGAGGCGCAGCGCGTGCTTGGTGCCGTGGACGACGCCCTTGAGGTCGACGTCGAGGATGCGGTCGTAGAGGGCCATGTCCATGTCGTGGACCTCCTGGGCGTCGGCGATGCCGGCCACGTTGAGCACGGCGTCGACCCGCCCGAAGCGGTCGGCGGCACCCCGGATCATCGCCTCGACCTCGTCCTCCTTGGTGACGTCGCAGTGGGCGGCGACGAAGGCGTCGCCGAGCATCGCCGCGGTCTCCTCCTCGGCCCCGCTCACGTCGGCGCCGAGCACCTGGGCGCCCTCACGGACGAAGACCTGGGCGGCGGCCCGGCCCATGCCCGACCCCGCTCCGGTGATGACCGCGACCTTGCCGTCGAGAAGACCCATCGCTCGTGCTCCCCCTCCGGACGGGCCCTCGGCCCCCCGGCTCGATTCCGTGGCAGGAGTATGACACCAAATGTCCGCGCCCGTCTCCGCAGAGTCGACACGAGTGTTAGTTTTGCGGCGCCGACCGCCGCGCCCGCACCCGAACGGCGCCGACCAGGGGGACCCCGTGACGCTGATCAACCAGAGCGACGTCTACTACGACCCGTACGACGCCCAGATCGACGCCGACCCCTACCCGGTCTGGAAGCGCATGCGGGACGAGGCCCCCCTCTACTGGAACGAGCAGCACGAGTTCTACGCGCTGAGCCGCTTCGACGACGTCGAGAAGGCCCTCGTCGAGTGGCAGACCTACCTCTCGGGCAAGGGCACGATCCTCGAGCTCATCAAGGCCGACCTCGAGCTGCCGCCGGGCATCATCCTGTTCGAGGACCCGCCCGAGCACGACGTGCACCGCAGCGTCCTCTCCCGGGTGTTCACCCCCAGGAAGATGAACGCCATCGAGCCGCTGGTCCGCGAGTTCTGCGCCCGATCCCTCGACCCGCTGGTGGGCAGCGGCGGCTTCGACTTCATCGCCGACCTCGGCGCCCAGATGCCCATGCGCACGATCGGCTACCTCCTGGGCATCCCCGAGGCCGACCAGGAGGCGATCCGCGACGCCGCCGACGACGGCCTGCGCATGGAGGAGGGCGAGATCCCCGACTTCTCCGAGCGGGGCTTCAACAACGAGCTGTTCGAGGAGTACCTCGACTGGCGCAAGGAGAACCCGTCCGACGACCTCATGACCGAGCTCCTCAACGCCGAGTTCGAGGACTCCACCGGTGAGCGCCGCACCCTCACCCGTGAGGAGGTGCTGACCTACATCGGCCTGCTCAGCGGCGCCGGCAACGAGACCGCCACCCGGCTCATCGGCTGGACCGGCAAGGTGCTGGCCGAGCACCCCGACCAGCGGGCCGAGATCGTCGCCGACCGCAGCCTCGTCCCCCAGACCATCGAGGAGCTGCTGCGCTTCGAGGCGCCCTCACCGGTGCAGGCCCGCCTCGTCAGCACGGACGTCGAGCACCACGGCCACACCGTCCCCGCCGGCAGCATCATCCTGCTCATCAACGCCTCGGCGAACCACGACGAGCGCCACTTCCCCGACGGCGACTCGTTCGACATCCACCGCGAGATCGACCACCACCTGAGCTTCGGCTACGGCATCCACTTCTGCCTGGGCGCGGCGCTGGCCCGCCTCGAGGGCCGGGTGGCGCTCGACGAGGTGCTCAAGCGCTGGCCCGAGTGGGAGGTCGACTGGGACGGCGCCAAGCAGGCCCTCACCTCCACGGTCCGTGGCTGGGAGGCCCTCCCCGTCCGCACGGCGTAACCCCGAAAACCGTTCTGGCTCCCGATTTCGGGGTCAGAGCACCGAGATCGGGAGCCAGTACGAGCGGGTCCGGACGCGGACCGGCGCCAGTGGCGGAGGTCAGGCCGCGGCGAGCGTGTCGACCTTCATGATCTGGGCGAGGTTGCCGCCCATGATCGCCTTGACGTCGTCCTCGGGCAGGCCCTCGGGGAGGTGGTCGACGTACGAGCACGGCTCGGCCAGGCCCTCGGGGTGCGGGTAGTCGGAGCCGAAGCACAGGTGGTCGGCGCCGAGGAGGCCGCAGAGCTCGGCGATGTCGTCCTCGTGGAACGGGCTGACCCACACGTTGCGCTTGAACTGCTCGACGGGGTCGCCGTCGAACTCGTGGGGCATCTTCGAGTAGGTGTCACCGAGCTGCTCGAGGAAGCTCGGCACCCACTCGGCGCCGTTCTCGACCAGCACGAGGCGCAGGTCGGGGTGGCGGGCCAGCACGCCGTGGCAGGTGAACGCGGACATCGCGTCCTGGATGGGCCGGTGGTGGGCGGTCATGTAGCGGAACGGGTCGGGCTTGAACGGCAGCATCTCCGACGGGCCCGTCCAGTCGCCCTGGTAGCGGGAGTAGCCGCTGTCCGAGGCGTGCATCGACACGAGGATGTCGTGGTCGGTGACGGCCTTCCAGAACGGGTCGAACTCCTCGAAGCCGAACGAGCGCGAGCCCCGGAAGCCCGGCACCGGCGCCGGCCGGATGAGGACGGTCTTGGCGCCGTGCTCGACGCACCACTCCAGCTCCTCGATGGCCTTCTCCACGATGGGCAGCGTGATCACCGGGGTGGTGAAGATGCGGTTCTCGTAGTTGAAGGTCCACTCGTCGAGCAGCCACTCGTTGAGGGAGTGGATGGCGGCGTGGGTCAGCTCGGGATCGTCGCGCATGCGCTCCTCGAGGAGGCTGGCGAGGGTGGGGAACATGAGGGTCTGGTCCACGCCGAGCTCGTCCATCAGCTCGAGGCGCGGCGCCGGCTCGCGGAAGGCGGGAAGGGCCCGCATGGGCTCGCCGATGAGCTCGCGGTAGCTCTTGCCCTCGGGGTTGCCGACCCGGAAGTACTCCTCCTGGGCGCCGGGACGGGCCACGACGTCGAAGGTGGGGTTCGGGATGTAGTCGCTGATCTGGCCCCGGATGGCGATCTTCGTGCGTCCCCGGACCTCCACGTAGTCGATGGCCTTCTTGTACTTGTCCGGGAGGTGTCGGGTGAACGCGTCCTTGGTCTCGTACAGGTGGTTGTCGGCGTCGAAGACGGGGTAGTCGCAGGTGCGGGCCATGGTTCGACGCTACGGATATCTAACAGTCGTGTCAACAGCTTGGGCGCGGCCGTGGCGGGCGTGTTCTAACATCGGCGTCACTGTCGCCAGCCGGCCCTCCGACGGGGCCTTCCAGGGGGAGAACCATGACCGCAGTGATGCAGGGCGTCCGCATCCTCGAGGTGGCCGAGCACACCTTCGTGCCCGCCGCCTCCGCCTTGCTCGCCGACTGGGGCGCCGAGGTCATCAAGATCGAGCACGTCGAGCGCGGCGACGCCATGCGGGGCCTGGCCTCGTCGGGCATCGCGGTGATGGGCAAGGACGTCCACGTCCTGCTCGAGCACTCCAACCGGGGCAAGAAGAGCCTCGGCCTCGACCTCACCTCCCCCGACGGCCTCGACGTGCTCTACAAGCTCGCCGCCACCTGCGACGTCTTCCTCACCAACAAGCTCCCGGGCGTCCGCGAGAAGCTCGCCATCGACGTCGAGCAGATCCGAGCCGCCAACCCCGACATCATCTACGTCCGCGGCACCGGCCAGGGCGAGCGGGGCCCCGACGCCGACAAGGGCTCCTACGACTCGCTTGCCTACTGGTGCCGGGCGGGCGTCGCCATGGGCCAGAAGCGCGAGGACGACGAGTTCCCGCCGCCGCCCCCGGCCCCGGCCTTCGGCGACTCCATCGGCGCCATGACCATCGCCGGCGGGATCATGGGGGCGCTGTTCCACCGCGAGCGCACCGGCGAGGCCACGGTGGTCGACGTCTCGCTACTGAGCGTCGGCATCTGGTCGATGGGCGCGGCGCTGGCGCTCTCGCTCCAGCTCGGGATGCCGTGGGCGCCGCCGCCGCGCGACGCTCCCCCGGGCAACCCCCTCGTCAACACCTACAAGACCTCGGACGGTCGCTTCATCTCGCTCACCTGCCTCCAGCCGGGCCGCTACTGGGCCGAGGCCTGCGAGGTGCTGGGCATCCCCGAGGCCGCCATCGACCCCCGCTTCGCCGAGGTCGCCGACCTCATGGAGAACAAGGTCGAGGCCACCGAGCTCGTGCGGCAGGCCTTCCTGTCGCGCACCGCCGACGAGTGGCGCGAGCATCTGGGCACGTTCAGCGGCCAGTGGGCCATGGTGCAGGACACCATCGAGGTGGTGTCCGATCCTCAGACCGTGGCCAACGGCTACGTCTCGGACTGCGCCACCAGCGCGGGCACGCCGTTCCAGCTCGCCACCGCCCCGGTGCAGTACGACGAGCAGCCCGCCCAGGCGCTCCGCGCCCCCGAGTTCAACGAGCACGGCGACGCCATCCTCGAGGAGCTCGGCCTCGACTGGGACACCATCGTCGACCTGAAGGTCCGTGGCGTCGTCGCCTGACCTGCCGTTCCGGCGTCACTGGCGCCCGGTAGGCGGGCACGAATGACGCCAGAACCGATCACGACGTCGCCTGACATCCCGTTCTGGCGTCACCGACGCCCGGTAGGCGGGCACGAATGACGCCAGAACACGGGGGTGCGACGCCGGTCCCCGTCGCCTACCGGGCGCGGGCCTGGCACGGCGGCGCCCTCGTCGCCGACTCCACCGGCGCGGTGCGGATCGACCAGGCCGACGGGCCGCCGGCGCTGTGGTTTCCGGTCGCCGACGTCCAGCGGGACGCGCTCCCCGACGGGGCGGTGTGGGCCGACGCCCCGGCGCCCTCCACCGGGATCGACGGGTACGTCGCCCTCGACCACGACGTGGTCCGGGTCGAGCTCGTCGACGAGATCGACGTCAAGCGCTTCCCCACGTGGGGTGACGCCGCCGACCTGGTCGACGTGCTCGACGTGCGGCCCGGCGGATCGTCCGAGGGCGGAAGCGCCTGGCTCTCGGTGGCCCGCGCCGACTGGCGCCGGCCGGTGGTCGAGGCCAGCCAGATGCTCGGCCAGTGCGTGGTGGCGGCCATGCGCCACGCCGGCGGCCGGCGGGTCGTCTCGTCCCACCTGGTCGTGCCCCGCATCGCGGACGCCCGCCTCCCGGTGCGCATCACCCTCGACGAGCTGAGCGCCGGCCGGACGTTCTCCAACCTGGCGGCCGAGGTGCACCAGGGCGACCGCCTCGTCGCCGCCGGCACCTTCCTCCTCGACGCCACCGCGCCCGACGTCGTCCGCCACGCCGAGCCGGCGCCCGACGTGCCCGGGCCCCTCGAGTGCCCCGCGTTCGACATGGCCGTCACCGGCCGGGACCTGCGCATCGTCGACGACGCCTACACCGGCGACCCCGACGCCCCCGTCGGCCCGCCCGAGCTCGACACCTGGGTGCGCTTCCACGAGGTCCCCGACGACCCCGCCCTCCACGCCGGCCTCCTCGCCCAGTACACCGGACACATGAGCATCGCCGCCGCGCTGCGCCCCCACGCCGGGATCGGCCAGTCGGCCGCCCACGTGACCCTGTCGACCGGCATCAACGCCATCGCCCTGTCGTTCCACGCGGACGTGCGGGCCGACCGCTGGCTGCTCTACCACCACCGCTCGACGGTGGCCGCCGACGGCATGACCCACAGCGAGTGCCGGGTCCACGACGAGGACGGTGCCCTCGTGGCGTCGTTCACCGTCGACGCCATGGTGCGGGGCATGGCCCCCACCGTCCCCGGTGACGCCCGGACGTCGATGTGACCGCCTCCCCGCGCCAGGGTCGTCCGTGTCGCGACGAGCGGGCCACGCGGCGCGTTCGACGGGACGCATGGGACTGTTCTCGAGGCAATGCCCCCCGGCCTGTCGTTGGAGATGCGCCGGGGGCCATTGCCTCGAGTTCAGCTCCGCTCCGCGTGACGGTCACCGAGCGTGGGATCCGACCCGCCGTCGGCGCCCGCTCGGCGCCCGGAGGTGGGCCGGACCGGCGAGACGGATGCTCCTCGCGTCGATCGCCGCACGCCGTCGTCGTGCGCACGACCGTTCGGGTCGGTCACGAGCGATGAGCCTGACGTCGGGCCGGGGGCCACTGTCCCGGAACCCCGCCGGCCGCTTCTCGGCGCCGGTGCCCGACGACCTCGCCTACGTCGAGCCCGTGCGCCGGCGCGTGCGGGCCCGGCTCGGCGACGCCACCGTCGTCGACACCGAGGACGCCCTGCTCGTCCACCGCGCCGGCGGCCCGCCCACCTACGCCTTCCCGCCCGCCGCCGTCGATACGACCGCCCTCGGCGCCGCCGCCACGCCCCACCCCGACGCCGACGGCCACCTGCTCGTCGAGTGGGGCGCCGTCGACCACTGGTACGAGGAGGAGGACGAGGTCTTCCTCCACGCCCGCAACCCGTACCACCGCATCGAGTGCCTGCGGACGACCCGGCACCTGCGGGTGGCGGTCGGCGACGTGGTGCTCGTCGACGCCCCCGCCTCGATCGTCCTCTACGAGACCGCCCTCGAGCCCAAGCTCTACGTCGACAAGGCGCTGGTGCGCACCGACCTGCTCGTCCCCAGCACCACCACGACGCTGTGCCCCTCGAAGGGGACGGCCACCTGGTGGAGTGCCATGGTCGACGGCGCCACCCACGCCGACGTGGCCTGGAGCTACGAGGACCCGCTCCCCGAGAGCCTCCTGGTCGGCGGCATGCTCAGCTTCGAGGCGGCCCACCCGGCGCTCACCGTCGACGCCGACCTGCCTCCGGCCCCCGCCTGACCGCGCTCTCCTCCTTCTGGGACCAGCCTCACGTCACCAGGACCACCAGCGTGGTCCCAGAACGAACCCACCCCCTTCTGGGACCACCGTCGCGTCACCAGGACCACCAGCGTGGTCCCAGAACGAATCCGGCTCTTTCTGGGACCACCGTCGCGTCACCAGGACCGCCCGCGTGGTCCCAGAACGGGATCAGTCGGAGTTCGCCCTCGGCGGTTCAGGCGCCGGCGTCGAGCTCGGACTGCAGGTCCGACTGCACCACGCGGCGTAGGAGCTTGCCGGTCTCGGTGTGGGGCAGGGTCTCGTGGAAGACGACGACGTCGGGGGTCTTCGAGCCGCGGAGCTGTGTCCGCACGTGCTCGCGGAGGGCGTCGGCGTCGGGGGTCGAGCCGTCGACCGGCACGACCACGGCGGCGATGCGCTGGCCCCATTCGTCGTCGGGCAGGCCCACGACCGCGCACTCGGCCACGTCGGGGTGCGAGAGCAGCACCTCCTCGACCTCGGCCGGCGCCACGTTCTCGCCGCCACGGATGATGGTGTCGTCCGCCCGGCCCTCCACGAAGAGGTAGTCCTCCTCGTCCACCCAGCCGCGGTCGCGGGTGGGGAACCACCCGTCGTCGTCGAGGGGGTTGTCCCGGCCGGCGTACTCGCCGGACACCTGCTCGCCCCGCACCCAGATCTCGCCGGGCTCGCAGGCCGCCACGGGCCGGCCGTCGGGGCCCCGCACCTGCACCTCGACGGTGGGCAGCACCCGGCCGACCGACGACAGCCGGTCGATGGCGACCGGGTCGCCGTCGCGCGCCGCCCGGTGGTCCTCGGGGCCGAGCACGGCGATGGTGGAGCTGGTCTCGGTGAGGCCGTAGGCGTTGACGAGGTCGACGTGGGGCAACAGTCGCATGACCCGCCGGAGCACCGTCGACGGCGTGCGGGCGCCGCCGTAGCTGAGCGAGCGCAGGGTGGGCAGGCCCTCGCCCTCGGCCTCGACGAGGTCGCAGATGCGACTCAGCATCGTGGGCACGACCATGGCGTTGGTGATCTGCTCGCGCCGCACGGCGTCGACCCAGCTCTGGGCGTCGAACTGGGTCAGGTAGACGATGCGCCGACCGGCGTAGAGGTTGGACAGCAGGTTGGCGATGCCGGCGATGTGGTACGGCGGCACGCTGACCAGCACCGCCTCGTGCTCGCCGGCGCCGCCGAACTCGACGGTGCCGATGATGTACGAGGTGAGGTGGCGGTGGCGGAGCACCGCGGCCTTGGGCGCCGCGGTGGTGCCGCTCGTGTAGAGCAGGACGGCGGTGGCCTCGGCGTCGAAGGGCAGGTCGCCGATCTCGGCGCCGGCGCGGGCGGCGGCCACGAAGTCGTCGGTGGAGATCACCCGGTGCCCCCGGGCGGCGAGGTGGTCGCCGACCTCGCCCTCGGCGATGACGAGGGCCCGGCCGAGGGGCTCGAGCAGCTCGTGCAGCTGCTCGTCGGAGAGCCGGTAGTTCAAGGGGACGAAGGGCACCTCGGCGGCGGCGGCCGCAAAGAGCGCGAGGGGGAAGGCCAGGCCGTTGGTGCCCACGAAGGCGAGCACGTCGGCGCCGTCGACCAGGGCCGCGCCCGCCCAGGCGCCGGCCAGCAGCTCGGTCGGGGTCAGCGTGTCGTGCCCGGCCTTGAGCGCGACCTCGTCGGGACGCCCGGCCGCCGCCATGTCCGCGAGCAGGAGGAGGTTCACGTCAGGTGGCCCGTCAGTCGGAGGAGGGCAGGGGCTTGGCCCCCTTCAGCCCGAGCACCGCGCCGTTGGCGGTGAGAGCGCCGGCGCCGGCGCGGGTGCACAGCAGCTCGAGGCCGAGCTCCTCGTCGGCGTAGCGCTTGCCGAGCTGCGGGCCCTCGCCCAGCGACTCGTCGAGGGCGGCGCCGGCCGCGGCCTCGCCCCCGTCCTCGTGCATCGGGGCGCCACCGCAGCCGATCTCCACGTCACCCGCGGGGGCCCGCACCACCACGACCTGCGCGTCGCAGACCGCACTCGCCAGCTTCAGGCCCGGTCGTAGCTCCATGGATCCTCGAGTCCTCCCCCGTGGCGGCGCTCGGCGACTGGCGCGGCGCCTCGTTGCGATGGCGCCGGGGACTCTAGCCGACGGGTGACGTCACCGTTAGATAGCCACTAGGGTCCGGGCGAACCACCGGACCGAGCGTCGCCACCGGTCGACGCCGAGGGGGAGGAACCCGAGCATGCCCGACGGCCAGGACGAGTACCGCTTCGTCACCTACGAGACCCTCGATGACGGGACGATCGCCCGCATCATGCTGAATCGACCGGAGGCCCGCAACGCCCAGAACCGGGGCATGCTCGTCGAGCTCAACGACGCCTTCCTCCGGGCCGAGGCCGACGACCAGGTGCGGGTCGTGATCCTGGGCGGCAACGGGAAGATGTTCTCGTCGGGCCACGACCTCGGCTCCAAGGTCTCCGTCGAGGAGTACACGCCCGGGCCGAACCAGCACCCGAGCCGTGCGGTCAACGGCGGGACGCGCGAGGGCGCCGAGACGTTGATGCTCCAGGAGTGGCACCACTTCTTCCAGAACACGCTGCGGTGGCGGAACCTGCGCAAGATCACCATCGGCCAGGCCCACGGCGACGTCTACGCCGCCGCCCTCATGCTCCTCTGGGCCTGCGACCTGATCGTGGCGGACGAGAACACGACCTTCGCCGACGTGGTCGGCAGCCGCCTCGGGATGTGCGGCGTCGAGTACTTCGGCCACCCGTGGGAGTTCGGCCCCCGCAAGGCCAAGGAGCTCCTGTTGACCGGTGACTCGATCGACGCGCACGAGGCCCACGCCCTCGGCATGGTCAGCAAGGTCTTCAAGCCGGAGGAGCTCGCCGACAAGACGGTCGAGTTCGCCCGCCGCATCGCCGAACGGCCGACGATGGCGGCGCTGCTCATCAAGGAGGCGGTCAACCAGACCGTCGACAACATGGGGTTCTACAACTCGCTCAACGCCTGCTTCACGATCCACGAGCTCAACCACGCGCACTGGGCGTGGGTGCACGAGGGCGGCTACCCCGTGGCCCAGGAGCAGGACGGCATCCCGCACTTCAAGGACGCCCCGCCCATCGTGCCGTCGGTCAAGGACAAGGTCCGGGCCGACGACTGACGGCGGCGGCACCGGCGGGACCGGCAGCAGCGACGGTGACGGCGGCGGTGGGGCGGTGAGCACCACCGCCGAGGGCGCCGGCGCCGAGCCCGTCACCCGCCGCGCCCCCTTCTCGGCCAACCCGACGGTCGGAGTGCGGGGCCAGCGCACCCAGCAGCGCATCCTCGACGCCGCGCTCGAGGTCTTCGGCGAGGCCGGCTACCACCAGTGCAGCATCGACCGCATCGCCAAGGCGGCCGGCTGCTCTCGGGTGAGCTTCTACCAGTACTTCGCCGGCAAGGAGGACGTGTTCCGCCACCTCGGCGGCACCGTGCTGCGTCAGATCTCGGAGATCACCGAGGAGCTCGGGCCGATCACCCCCGACGCCGCCGGTTGGGCGTCGCTGCGGGAGTGGGTCGGCCGCTACGACGAGATCCACCAGGCCTACGCGCCGGTGTTCGTGGTCTTCCAGGCCGCGCTGTCGAGCGACGAGACCATCGCCGCGCCGGCGCAGCGGGCCAGCGAGCGCAACGTGGCCCGGGTGCGCTCGAAGCTGGCGCCGGCCGCGCTCCCCGAGCGCCGCACCGACGCCGCCATCGACCTGCTGCTCAAGGCCGTCACGGCCGCCTTCGCCATCGCGGCCACGCTGCGGGGGGCGAACCCCAAGGTGTGGACCGTCGACCGGGTCGACGACGCCCTCGCCGACCTGCTGCACCGCACCCTCTTCGGCCTCCGCCCCGAGGTGAACGCGCACCCGCCCGCCCGCCGGCGGCCACCCCAGGTGTCGTTCGGGCCCGCCATGCAGGAGGTGCTCGCCTCCAGCCTCGACGGCACCGGGCTCACGGCCGCCGGCCAGCGCACCCTCGACGCGCTGCTCGACGCCGGCCGAGGTGTCCTCGTCGCCCGCGGCTACCACGGCACCCGGGTGGACGACATCGCCACCGCCGCCGACCTCTCCCACGGCGCCTTCTACCGGTACTTCCAGAACAAGGACCACTTCGCCCGCCTCGTCGCCGGCCAGGCCATGCGCACCGTCGCCGTGGCCCTCGAGGACTTCCCGGTCGAGGCGGTCCACGACGGCGACGCCGGCCGGGACGCCCTGCGGGAGTGGCTCCGGCGCTACAACGCGGCGCAGTCCACCGAGACCGCGCTGGTGCGGGTGTGGGCCGACGCCACCGCGGCCGACCCCGAGCTGCGCTCGGAATCCGCCGCCGTGTTCGACTGGGGCCGCCGGCGCATGGCCGGCTTCCTCGAGCCCCGTGGCTTCGGCGACGTCGACACCGAGGCCGTGGCCCTCGTCGCCCTGCTCGAGGCCTACGGCGCCCGCCCCCGGGCCGCGGCGGCGACCGACACGGCGGCGC
Source organism: Acidimicrobiales bacterium (assembly GCA_041908445.1). Taxonomy (GTDB): domain Bacteria; phylum Actinomycetota; class Acidimicrobiia; order Acidimicrobiales; family DATDAH01; genus JAEUJM01. Next base: position 351,198 of record JAYRFK010000052.1, read on the forward strand.
TCGTGATCGAACAGGGCTTCCTCGGCCGCCCCGCCCTCACCTGAGTCTCGTTCTGGTAACGGAAACGCGAGGTGGTGCATCGCGAACCCGTACACCAGAAGGGACGAGGTCGCGCCCTCGGCCGCCGACCCGTCGATCGTCTGACCCCGAGCGCCCCTCGTTCTGGCTACGGAAACGCGAGGTGGTGCCTCGCGAATCCGTGACCAGAACGGGCCGGGGTGGGGGTGGGCGGGGGCTCGTCTAACATCGGCGTCAACTTCACAGAGGGGGAGGTGCGCGATGCGCACGGTCGTCGTCGGAGCGTCGAGCGGTCTGGGCCGCTGCATCGGAGTGGGGCTGGCCCAGCGGGGCGACGAGGTCGCGCTCCTGGCGCGGCGCCGTGAGCGCCTGGAGAGCGCCGCCGCCGAGGCCGGCGAGCACGCCAAGGTGGTCGAGTGCGACGTCACCGACGACGCCTCGGTGAAGGCCGCCATCGAGGAAGCCGCCGCCCTGCTCGGCGGCATCGACGGCCTCGTCTACGCCCCCGCCATCGGCCCCCTGGCCAAGCTCACCGACATCGACGGCGACACCTGGGCCCAGGTCTTCGCCACCAACGTGACGGGCGCCGCCCTGGTCACCGCCGCGGCCATGCCCCACCTCGAAGAGGCGAAGGGCACGGTGATCTTCCTCTCCTCGGTGATCGCCTCCCTGACCCCGCCGTGGCCGGCGCTCGGCGCCTACGCGGTGAGCAAGGCCGCCCTCGACAAGCTGGTCGAGGCGTGGCGCATGGAGCACCCCTCGGTGGGGTTCACCCGGCTCGTGGTCGGCGACTGCGCTGGCGGCGAGGGCGAGGGCCGCACCGAGTTCAACGAGGGCTGGGACATGGAGCTCGCCGGCGAGGTCGTGCCGATCTGGTTCCAGCGCAACTACCTGAGCGGTTCGCTCCTCGACGTGGAGGAGGTCATCGCGGTGGCCCACACCGTGCTGTCCGCCGGCTCGACCGTCGCCGTCCCCACCGTGACCCTCGCCCCGCGGGTCAGCCCCATGCCCGAGGAGCTGGCCGAGCAGCTCGGCGAGATGGCCGGCGAGGGCACCTGACCACCCGGGAGCGCTAGCCCAGCTGGGTCGCCACCCGGGCGCCGGCGTCGGCGCTCGGGCCCGTCCACCCGATCGCGCCGTGGTCGAGGATGGCCACGTCGTCGCAGAGCTCGAGGGCGTGCGACACGTGCTGCTCGATGATCAGCAGGGCCGTGCCCTGGTCGGCGAGGCGGTGCAGCGACTCGTAGGTGCGCTCGACGATGATCGGCGCCAGGCCGAGCGACAGCTCGTCGGCCACGAGCACCTTGGGCGCCTCCACCATCACCCGAGCCATGGCCAGCATGCGCTGCTCGCCGCCGGACAGGTCGCCCGCCTGCTGGCGGCGCCGCCGCTCGAGCGCCGGGAAGAGCTCGTAGGCGCGAGCCAGGCCGTCCTTCACCCCGCTGCGACCGAGCGTGCGGCGGAACGACAGGACGAGGTTCTCCTCGACGGTGAGGGTGGCGAACACCGACCGGCCCTCGGGGGCATGGGCGATGCCGGCCCGGGCGAAGCGGTAGGGGTCGGCGCCGGTGAGGTCCTCGCCGCCGACGAACACCTGGCCGGAGGTGGGGGCCACGAGCCCGGAGGCCAGGCGGGCCACCGTGGTCTTGCCGGCGCCGTTGGGGCCGACGAGGGCGAGCGACCGCCCCGGGGCGACCGAGAGCGACAGGTCGAACAGCGCCCGGAAGGGCCCGTACCCGGCGTTCACGTGCCGGAGCTCGAGGGCCGGCGTGCCGGCGGTGCGGCTCGCCGCGGGCGCCGGCGCCGGCGCCTCGACGGCTTCGGGCGCGTCGGCCGCATCGGCAGACGAGGGGTCAGGCGTCTCGGGCGTCGGGGTCTCGGCGTCGGTCACGACGACACCTCCAGGTCGCCCAGGTAGGCGTGGCGCATCTCGTCGCTGGCCATGAGCTCGGGGGTGGGCCCCTCGGCGATGAGGCGGCCGAAGTCCAGCAGGTAGCAGCGCGACGTGAAGCTGCTGACCAGCTCGACGTCGTGCTCGACCAGGAGGATCGCGAAGCCCCGCTCGGCCTGGACCTCGCGCAGGGTCTGGGCCAGCGCCGCGGTCTCGGCCCGGTCGAGGCCCGACGAGGGCTCGTCGAGCAGCAGCAGCTTGGGGTCGGTCATGAGGGCCCGGCCGACCTCGACGAGGCGGCCCTGGCCGAGGCTGAGGCGCTCGATGGGCTCGTCGGCGAGGTCGGCGAGGCCGAGCAGCTCGAGCACCTCGTCGCAGGTGGCGACCTCGTCGGCGTTGGGGCGGCCGAGGCCGACGACGTCCTTCCACAGGCGGCCGGTGCGGCGCTTGACCCGCTCGGCGATCAGCAGGTGCTCGCGGACGGTGGAGTCGGGGAAGAGCTCGATGCGCTGGAACGTGCGCCCGATGCCGAGGCGGGCCCGCTGGTGGACCGGCAGGCGGGTGACGTCGCGGCCCTGGAGGGTGACGGTGCCCTCGTCGGCCCGCAGCACCCCGAGCAGGCAGTTGAAGAAGGTGGTCTTGCCGGCGCCGTTGGGCCCGATGAGGCCGACCCGCTCGCCCTCGTCGACGGCGAGCGACACGCCGTCGAGGGCGACGATGCCGGCGAAGCGCTTCGTGATGCCGGCGGCCTCGATGGCCCGGCGGCCGGCGGTGGTGCCGGCGGTGTCGCTCATGCCGCCACCTCCGCCGTCGGCGCCGCCGAGGGCGGTGCGGCGTCGGCCTCCGCCGCGGCCTTGCGGGCCGCCTTCTCGGCCATGCGCCGGCGGCGGGACTCGATCATCCCCTCGGGATGGCGGGCGAACTCGATGGTGGCGAGGCCGAAGAGCACGAAGCGCCACGTCGGGTCGAGCGGGAACAGGCCCGGCACGCGGTCCGGGCTGCGGAGGATCCACTCGAAGATGGTCCCCTTGAGCACGAGGGTGTCGAACACCGCGAAGGCCAGCGCCGCCGCGGCCGCGCCCTCGAAGGTGCGCGAGCCGAGCGTCACCACCAGCACGAGCCAGAACAGCGCCGCGAAGGGGGCGAAGTTGGTGCCGTAGTTCACGTTCTCCTGGTGCATGGCGAGCAGGGCGCCGCCGAGGCCGGCGATGAAGCCGGAGAGGGCGAAGGCGATCAGCCGCGAGCGGCCCGGCGAGATGCCGATCGACTGCGCCGCCACCTGACTGCCCCGCAGCGCCCGCAGGGCCTGTCCCGTGGTGCCCTCGCGGATCTGCACGACGATCACGCCGACGATGGCCACGACCACGAGGCACAGCACGAGGAAGGCCCGGTCGTCGGCGAAGTCCCAGGGCCCGATCACCGGCCGGGGCACGTCGGTGCCCTGGAGCAGCGAGGCCTCGCCCGAGACCCACGACAGCTTGATGATCACCGAGTCGAAGAAGAAGGCGAAGGCCAGCGTGCCGATGGCGACCCAGATGCCGCTCACCCGCCGCAGCGGCAGGGAGACCAGCACCGCCACGCCGGCGGCCACCACGCCGCCGAGGAGCGCGCCGGCGATCACCGAGAGGTCGAAGCGGTCGACGAGCTGGAAGACGGTGAACGCGCCGGTCGCCGCGAAGGCGCCCTGGGCCAGCGAGATCTGCCCGGCCATGCCGGTGATCACCGTGATGGAGAGGAAGACCGTGGTCATGATCGCGGCCTGGGTGACCAGGAACAGCCACTGGTCGTCGGCACGGAAGAACACGACCGAGCCGACGAGGAGGAACAGCGCGCCGCCGATCGCCCACGTGAGCAGTGCCGAGCGGCCCTTCAGCGAGCGCCCGCCCAGCGCCGGCGGCGGCGGGTCGACCCCGGCCAGCGGATCGGTGGCCTCACGGCTGCGTCCGATCGACGGGGCGAACACGATGACCCCGAACAGGACGATGAAGGGGATCGCCGGTGTGAGGTTGTCCTGCAGGGGGGTGAGCCAGTCGTAGGTCTCGGCCCAGCGCGGCAGGAAGGTGTTGATCTCGGCGATGAGGATGCCGAGGCCGAGGCCGCCGAGGAGGGCCCGGGGCAGGCTGACGAGCTTGCCGACCGCGGCGGCGGCGATGGCCACCACGACGAGGTTGAAGAAGTCGCCGGCGCCGAGCGTGTTGAAGCGGGGGGCGATGAGCACGCCGGCCAGGCCGGCGAAGAACGACGAGAGCATCCAGGCGAACGACGAGATGCGGTCGGACGCCCAGCCGTTCAGCTCGGTCATGCGGGGCGACTCGACCACGGCCCGCATCTGGAGGCCCTTGACCGTGAACTTGAACAGGGCGCCGAGGCCCACCATGGCCAGCACCGCGGCGGCCATGGCCACGAGCTCGTTGCGGCTGAAGGCGTAGACCCCGAACGGGTCGTAGAAGACGCTGGCGCCGTCGGGGACGATCCCCTCGGGGGTGACACCGGCCACCGACTGGAAGTTGGCGGCGAGGTCGACGAGCGCGGGAAGGGCCAGCGAGAGGCCGATGGTCACCACGAGCTTGGCCACCGGTGTCGCGGTCCGGAGGTGCCGGAAGATCAGGGCCTCGAGCACGAACCCGACGAGCGGCGCCAGGATGATCACCGACAGGATGACCGACGGGACGATGGGCCAGCCCCACTCGGTGTGGGCCTTGAAGTAGACGACGGCGGAGATGTACGCCTGCGCCCCGAAGGCCAGGTTGAACACGCCCGAGGTCTTGTAGGTGAGGACGAAGCCGAGGGCGATGAGCGCGTAGACGGTGCCGGGCGGGAGGCCCTGGAGGAACCCCCGGAAGATGTCGGTGCCGAGGCCCGCCGCGAGGATGCCGGTCACCCGTGACGCCCCGATGCGTTCGCCATGCTCGTTTCCCCCTGGGCGGTGGTCGCCGCGACGCCGACCCGGGGGCCGGTGGGCGCAGACCCTAGCCCACCCGGCCGGACCCGATGAGAACGCCGTTCCACCTTTTCGTGCACGCCATGCTCATCTGGGCCAGAATCCCCCTATCGGGCCCGAGCGGGCCCGGGCCGAGGGGGCGGGGGCCCACTCGAGCCACCCACCCCTGATGTCCTGGAGGACCCCCTGATGAGCCTGTTCGATGCGTTCCGGTACGACGGAAAGCGCGCCCTCGTGGTCGGTGGCGCCACCGGCATGGGCGCGGCCGTCGCCGAGCTGGTCAAGGACGCCGGCGCCGAGGTCCTCAACGCCGACCGTGCCCCCGTCACCCAGGAGGGCGTCACCGCCCTCTCGGTCGACCTGGCCGACCGGGCCTCCATCGAGGCGCTCGCCGCCGAGGTCGAGGGCCCGATCGACGCCCTCTTCTCCTGCGCCGGCGTGGCCGACGGCACCCCGGGCATCGAGAAGATCAACTTCCTCGGCCACCGCCTCCTCGTCGAGCTCCTGCTCGCGAACGGCAAGCTCGGCCGGGGCTCGGCCATCGGCATGATCTCGTCGGCGGCCGGCATGGGCTGGCGCACCAACCTCGAGAAGGTGCAGACCTACCTCGCCATCGCCGACTTCGAGGAGGCGTCCACCTGGGCCAAGGACAACGCCAAGGCCGACTACATGTGGTCGAAGATGGCGGTCAACGGCTACGTGGCCGGCGAGTGCATGAACCTGCTCAAGCAGGGCGTGCGCATCAACGCCATCCTCCCCGGCCCCACCGACACCCCCCTCGCCCAGGCCAACGCCGACACGTGGCTCACCTTCGGCGCCGACTACCGCGAGGAGACCGGCATCGCCGCCTCCACCCCGCTCGAGCAGGCCTACCCGCTGGTCTTCCTCTGCAGCGACGCCGCCGTCGGCATCACCGGCGTCACGGTCTTCACCGACGCCGGCTACCACGCCTCCGGGGTGACCGGCTCGTTCGAGACCGCGGGCCTCGCCGTCGGCTTCCTCGAGGGCGAGTTCTGATCTGACGGCGGATGCGGGCGGGGGCGCCTCCCCCGCCCGCGCCGTCGAGATCCGCGTTACGCTGTGGTGAGAACGTGATTCTCACCACAAGGGGGACGGGATGCGCATCGGTGTGATGGTGGGCCCGGAGCGGGGCCGCTACGCGACCAAGGTCGCCCGCATGCGCGCCGACGCCACCTGGGCCGAGGACGCCGGGCTGGCCTCGGTCTGGGTCCCGCAGATCCCCGACGAGTTCGACGCCATGACCGCGGCGGCGCTCCTCGGCGACGTGACCGATCGCGTCGAGATCGGCACCGCGGTCGTCCCCATCCAGACCCGTCACCCGATCGCCACCGCGCAGCAGGCGCTCGCCACCCAGGCCGTCTGCGAGGGCCGCTTCTCGCTCGGCCTCGGCGTGTCCCACCACTGGATCGTCGAGGAGATGCTCGGCCTCCCCTACGAGCGCCCGGCCCGGCGGATGGCCAACTACCTCGACGTGGTCGACCGGGCCCTCGCCGGCCCCGGGATGGTCGACGTCGAGAACGACGACTGGCGCATCCACAACCCCCTCGACGTCACCGACGTCACCCCCACACCCGTCCTGCTCGCCGCCCTCGGCCCGGTGATGCTGCGCCTCGCCGGCGAGCGCACCGACGGCACCATCCTCTGGCTGGCCGACGAGAAGGCCATCGAGTCCCACGTCGTGCCCCACCTCACCAAGGCCGCCGAGGGCGCCGGCCGTCCCGCCCCCCGGGTGGTGGCCGGCGTGCCGGTGTGCCTGTGCCGGCCCGACGAGGTCGACCGCGCCGCCGAGCGCACCAACCGCATCCTGAGCGAGGCCGAGGTCTCGCCGAACTACCAGAAGCTGCTCGACCTGGGCGACGCCGAGAGCGTCGGCGACCTGCTCGCCGCCGGCGACGAGGCCATGGTCGAGCGGCGCCTGCGGGCCTACGCCGACGCCGGCGTCACCGACCTCTCCGTGCGGGTCGTGCCCATCGGCGAGGGCCGCGACGAGCTCATCGCCTCGTCCAAGCGCACCCGCGACCTGCTCGCCTCGCTCGTCGGCGCCCTCGCCTGACGGGCGGCACCACCGTCCTGCTCCACCCGCTTCCACTCCGAACCTCAGACCGAACCAAAGACCAAGGGGGGACCCCGATGACCGCCGCCGGCATCCCGGTGTTCGACGCCGACAACCACCTCTACGAAACCCGTGACGCGCTCACGAAGTTCCTCCCCGACCGCTACAAGGGCGCGGTGGACTACGTCGACGTGCGGGGCCGCACCAAGATCGTGGTGCGCGGCAAGATCAGCGACTACATCCCCAACCCCACCTTCGACGTGGTGGCCCGACCGGGGGCGATGGAGGACTACTACCGCAAGGGCAACCCCGACGGCCTCGACCGGCGGGCACTGTTCGGCGACCCCATCAAGTCGATCCCCGCGTTCCGGGCGCCCGAGCCGCGACTCGAGCTCATGGACGAGCAGGGCCTCGACCGCACCCTCATGTTCCCGACGCTGGCCAGCGTCATCGAGGAGCGCATGCGGGACGCGCCCGAGCTCACCCACGCCGTCATCCACTCGCTGAACCAGTGGCTCTACGAGACCTGGACCTTCGACTACGAGTCGCGCATCTACACCACCCCGGTCATCACGCTGCCGATCGTCGACAAGGCCATCGAGGAGCTGGAGTGGGTGGTCGAGCGCGGCGCCAAGGTCGTGCTGATCCGGCCGGCGCCGGCGTTCGGCATCAAGGGCCCCCGCTCGTTCGCGCTGCCCGAGTTCGACCCGTTCTGGGAGAAGGTGGTCGAGCACGACCTGCTCGTCGCCCTGCACTCGTCCGACTCCGGCTACGAGCGCTTCGCCAACGAGTGGGTCGGCAACGACTCGGAGATGCTGCCGTTCAAGCCCGAGGCCTTCCGGATGCTGTCGGCGTGGCGGCCCATCGAGGACGCGGTGTCGTCGCTCGTCTGCCACGGGGCGCTGTCGCGCTTCCCGACCCTGAAGATCGCCGCCATCGAGAACGGCGCCAGCTGGATCGGCCCGCTGCTCGACCGCATGCGCGACCTCTACAAGAAGATGCCGCAGGACTTCCCCGAGGACCCGGTGGCGGTGGTGAAGCGCAACATCCACATCTCGCCGTTCTGGGAGGAGGACCTCGGCCACCTCGCCGACGTGCTCGGCCCCACCCAGGTGCTGTTCGGGTCGGACTACCCGCACCCCGAGGGCCTCGGGAACCCGACGAGCTACCTCGACGAGCTCACCCACCTCGACGACGGCCTCGTCCGCCAGATCATGGGCGGCAACCTGGCCCGGCTCATGAACGTCGACCTCACCGCGGCGGCGTGATGGCGGCGGGCGTCCCGAGCATCCCGGCGCTGCTGGCGGCCACCGTCGCGGCGGCGGGCGACCGCGCCGCGGTCGTCACCGACGACGGGCCGGTCTCGTGGGCGGAGCTCGACGAGCGGTCCCGGGAGTTCGCCGGCGCCCTCGTCGCCGCCGGCATCGGGGCCGGCGACCGGGTGGCGATCTGGTCGCCGAACGGCATCGAGTGGATCGTCGCCGTGCTCGGCCTGTTCCGGGCCGGCGCCGTCCTGGTGCCGATCAACACCCGGTTCAAGGGCACCGAGGCGGCGGTCCTCCTCGAGCGCAGCGGCGCCAAGGCGCTGATCACGGCGACCGACTTCCTCGACACCGACTATGTCGCCCTGCTCGCCGCCGCCGAGGCCGACCTGCCCGCGCTCGCCCTCACGGTGATCGCCCGGGGCCCCGCCCCCGCTGGCACCGTGGCGTGGGCCGACTTCCTCGCCGGCGCCGACGAGGCCGCCTGCGCCGAGGCGGACGTCCGGTCGGCGGCGCTGACCCCGGAGCACCCGTCCGACATCCTCTTCACCTCGGGCACCACCGGCGTGCCCAAGGGCGTGGTCATGACCCACGGCCGCACCCTCGGCGTGGCCACCGACTGGGTGGCGATGACCGGCCTGTCCGGCAACGACCGCTACCTGATGGTCAACCCGTACTTCCACATGTTCGGGCTCAAGGCGGGCATCCTCGCCTCGGTGGCGGCGGGCGCCACCATGTACCCCGAGGCGGTGTTCGACGTGGACCGCGCCCTCGCCCGGGTCGCCGCCGAGGGCATCACCGTGCTCCCCGGCGCGCCCACGATCTACCAGGCCATCCTCGACCACCCCGACCGCGGCACCCACGACCTGTCGACGCTGCGGGTGGCGGTGACGGGCGCCGCCGACATCCCGGTCGAGCTGATCCGCCGCGTCTTCGACGAGCTGCCGTTCTCGGTCGTGGTCACGGGCTACGGGCTCACCGAGGCGGGCACCGCGTCGGCCACCGTCCCGGGTGACGACGCCGAGACCGTGGCCACCACCGTCGGCCGGCCCCGGCCCGGCTTCGAGGTCCGCATCCTCGGCGAGGGCGACCGGGAGATGCCCGCCGGCGAGCCCGGCGAGATCGTGCTGCGGGGCCCGACCGTGATGCTGGGCTACCTCGACGACCCGTCCGCCACCGCCGAGGCCCTGTCCACCGACGGCTGGCTCCGCACCGGCGACCTGGGCGTGGTCGACGAGCGGGGCAACCTGCGCATCGTCGGCCGCTCGAAGGACATGTTCATCGTCGGCGGCTTCAACGCCTACCCCGCCGAGATCGAGAACCTCCTGCTCGCCCACCCGGGCATCGGCCAGGCCGCGGTCATCGGCATCCCCGACGCCCGCCTCGGCGAGGTCGGCATGGCCTTCCTCGTGCCGGCGCCCGGCGCCACCCTCGACCCCGCCGAGGTCGTGGCGTGGTCCCGCGAGCACATGGCCAACTACAAGGCGCCCCGCGTCGTCGAGGTCGTCGACGCCCTCCCCATCAACGCCACGGGCAAGGTCGTCAAGGACGAGTTGCGGACCCGGGCCGCAGACGCCGGCCGCACCGGCCCCGGCTGACGCCCGCGGTCAGTCCCACGGCGCGGAGAGGTCGAGGCGAATCCACATCAACTCGACGTCACCCATGGCATCGAGACGGCCGATCGTGGCGACGGCAGGGACCAACGAGCCGGCGACCATGAGCAGCCGAAGGTCGGGGTGCCCGGGAACGGCCTCCGGTAGTTCGTCGAAGCGCTTCGCAAAGGTGTCGACGATCGCCAGCAGCTCGATCGACAGGAAGTCGCCGACGGACGGCTCACCATTGGGTCCACGCTCGTCCCCGAGAACATCATCGAGAACGGCGAAGACCTCTCTGGCGACCCGGACAGTGCGGCGTGTTGCAGCCATGACCGGGCTAGTCGGTGGGTCGACGCTCGTCCGTTCCCAGAAGACGCTCCGCATCCGCTCGGACCTGTGCGAGGAACGCCGGGGGCACCTCGTCGAGATCCGTGACGATGCTCTCGTCGAAGATGGCCTGCTGTTCCGCGCGAGTCAGCTTCTCGAGCTCAGCGGCGGTCCAGACCTTGCGGGCCATCGGCCCGACGCTACCTCTGCCCCGGCACGGTTTGACGCCCGGCCCCGCCGAACCTGCGCAGGGCGTCGTGCGGCCAGACTGGCGTCGTGACCGAGCGCGCGGCGAGGACCGCGTGACGGGGCCGCTCGACGGGGTGCGGGTGGTCGAGGTGGCCTCGCACGTGTTCGTGCCGATCGCGGGCGCGGTGCTCACCGAGTGGGGCGCCGAGGTGGTCAAGGTCGAGCATCCCGTCACCGGCGACCCGTACCGGGGGCTCGCCACCGTGGGCCTGCACAAGGTGCACCTCGGCGTCGACCTCTTCTTCCTCGCCGCCAACCGCGGCAAGCGCTCGGTGGGCATCGACCTGGCCGACCCGGACGGGCGGGCGCTGCTGTCCCGGCTCGTCGCCGGTGCCGACGTGTTCATCACGAACCTGCGGCCACCCGCCCGGGCCAAGCTGCGCATCGACGTCGACGACGTGCGGGCGGACAACCCCGACGTCGTCTACGTGCGGGGCACGGCCTTCGGCAGCCGGGGCCCCGACGCCGACCGGGGCGGCTACGACACCGGCGCCTACTGGGCCCGCAGCGGCATGGCCCACCTCGTCCACGCCGCCGCCGGCGGGGAGGGCGCGCCGCCCGCGCCCCGGCCGGCGTTCGGCGACGTGGTGGGCGGCCTCGGCATCGCCGGCGCGGTCAGCGCCGCGCTCTACCAGCGGGCGACGACGGGCGAGACGTCCGTCGTCGACGCCTCGCTCCTCGCCTCCGGCATGTGGCAGGTGCAGACCGACCTGGTCGACGCCGCGGTGTCGGGCGGGGCGGCCCCGGCGCCTGCGCCGCCGGCGCGCGACGAGGTCTGGAACCCGTTGATGCTCCCCTACCGGACCGCCGACGACCGCTGGGTGGCGCTCATGGTCCTGACCCCCGACCCACACTGGCCGGCGCTGTGCGCGGTGCTCGGCCGCGACGAACTGGCCGCCGACCCCCGCTTCGCCGACCTCGAGTCCCGCCGCGCCAACGCCGCCGCCTGTGTGGCCGCGCTCGACGAGGCCTTCGCCACCCGGACGCTCGCCGAGTGGACCGAGGCGCTGGCGGGCTTCGCCGGTGAGTGGGCGCCGGTGCAGTCCCCCGCCGACGTGGTCGCCGACCCCCAGGTCGCCGCCAACGGCTACCTGGCCGAGGTCGACGTGGGCGCCGGCGCCATCCCCCTCGTCACCGCGCCCGTCCAGTTCGACGGCACGCCGGCGCACCCCACCCGGGCACCCGAGCACGGCGAGGACACCGAGGCCGTCCTGCTCGAGCTCGGCGTCACCTGGGACGAGCTCGCCACCCTCAAGGCCCGCGGCACCATCCTCTGACCGGGCGTTGCGTGTCGCACCGGACCTCTCCCGTCCGGATCCCTCGTTCTCGAGGCAATAGCCCCCGGCTTCCGGGGGCTATTGCCTCGAGTTCGCAGGTCAGTCGGCGAGGGGGCGGCGGCCAGCGCGGACGGCCTCTTCGACCAGCGTCGCCACCCAGGTGATGCCGGCGACGGCGCGGTCCGCGTCGAGCCCCCAGTCCACGGCGAGGCGCTCGTAGGTGGCGACGCCCCAGAGCACGTCGAGCACCGCCGCCGCGACGACCCGGTCCTCCTCCGGCCAGTCCTCGGCCACCGCGCCCACGGCGGCGAGCAGGCCGGCGTGCTGGCGCCGGCTCACCTCGGAGAGCGTCGGGTCGAGCGGGCCCCGGGGCTCGAGCGGGTGCGCGGCGATCTCCTCGACCACCCGGCCGATCACCTTGGGGAGGTCCCCGAGGCGCAGCTGCTCGAGGTCGATGCCGGCCTGCTCCTCGAGTCGGCGCATGGTGGCGTCCCGCAGCCCCCGCTCGTTGCCGAAGTGGCGGAAGACGGTGCGCTCGCTGACGTCGGCCCGCTCGGCGACCGCCCGCACGGTGATCCCCTGCCAGTCCCGGATCGACGACTCGGCGAGCAGGTCGCACGCCGCCTCGATGATGCGGTCCCGCGTGGCGTTGGCCTGCTCCCGCCGCAGCGGGCTGTCGTAGCGGCGCCGGGACGGCTCGGTCACGAGCTCACGGCAGGCGGATGGGCATGGTCTCGTAGCCGCGGACGGTGGACGTCGGCGCCAGGTGGGCGCCGTCGAGGTCGACCTCCCACTCGGGCCAGCGCTTGAGCATCTCGTCCAGCACGACCCGGCCCTCGAGCCGGGCCAGCGCTGCGCCCAGGCAGAAGTGGGCGCCGTAGCCGAAGGTGAGGTGGCCGGCGGTGTTGCGGCGGATGTCGAAGCGGTCGGGGTCGACGAAGCGCTCGGGGTCACGGTTGGCCGACCCGACGATCATGAGCATGGCGCTGCCGGCGGGGACGGTCTGGCCGTGCAGCTCGACGTCCTTGGCCACGTACCGGGCGATGTGGGGCCCGGGCGGCTCGAAGCGCAGGACCTCCTCGATGGTGTTGGGCACGAGGCCCGGGTCGGCGACGGCGGCGGCCCGCTGGTCGGGGTACTCGCCGAGCAGCTTGGTGAACCAGCCGATGAGCTTGGTGGTGGTCTCGTTCCCGGCACCGGCGACGACGGTGAGGTAGGTCGTCAGCTCCTCCCGGGTGAGGCGCCGGTGTTCGCCGTGCTCGTCGTCGAACTCGACGTGGAGCATCTCGGTCATGATGTCGTCCGACGGGTGCTCGGCCCGCCAGTCGACGTACTCGCCGAAGTGGCTCGGGTCGATGAAGTCCTCGTCGATCTCCATGGGCTTGCCCGCCTCGGTGCGCAGGTGCTCGTCGCTACGGGCCCGCACCGCCTCCTGGTCCTGCTCGGGGATCCCGAGCAGCTTGGAGATGACCTGCATGGGAACCACCCGCCCGATCTCCTCGACCACGTCGAACCCGCTGCTGCCGACGAGCGGGTCCATGCAGCGGGCGCAGAGCTCGCGGATCTCGTCCTCGAGCGAGGCCACCTTCTTCGGCGTGAACATCCGCGCCATCAGGCTGCGGTGGATGGTGTGCGTCGGCGGGTCCTCGAAGATGACGAGGCCCGGCGGCATCTCCATCCCGGACTTGATGATCTCGAGGATGCCGCCCCGGCCCGAGATGAACGTCTCCCGATCGACGAGGCCCCGCTCGACGTCGGCTGCCCGGCTCACCGCCCAGAAGTCGTGCGGCTCGTTGTAGTAGAGCGGCGCCTCCGCCCGCAGGCGCTCGTACGTCGGGTACGGGTCGGCGTTGATGCCGATGTCGTACGGGTCGTAGTAGACGTCGCTGCCGGTCGTGACCGTCATCGCTGCGCAGTGTCCCCCTGGTCGGCGGCTCGGGTCGGGCCGCTCGGCAATTTGATGGCAGCACCGTGACACGAATATCGCGGCCGGTCAATCGAGCCTCGTTCCTCCAGCAGATCCGCGCGGTGGCACCTTCCGGATCTGCTGGAAGAAGTGGTCAGCCGGGGTCGCGCCAGCCGGTAGCGTCGCCGCCCGTGCCCTTCCGCCCCCGTCGACGTCCGCTGCGCCTCCTCGGCCTGACCGCGACGGCGGTGGCACTCGCGCTGATCGGGGCGGCGTGCAGTGCGGACACGTCGGACGACACCGCACCCCGCGAGGGCTCGGCGGCCGAGACGAGCGGGCCGACCACCACCGAGGGCCCGCCTCCGGCGGGCACCCCGGCCGAGCTGGTCGAGCACGCCGAGGACTGGCCCACCGCCGGCCAGGACCTCCTCAACACCCGCACCGCGGCGAGCTCCACCATCACGAGCGACAACGTCGACCAGTTGTCCGAGACCTGGCGGGCCGAGCTCGAGGGCGCCGGCGCGCTCACCACGGTGCCGATCGTCCAGGGCGACACCGTCTACCTGCAGGGCGGCTTCGGCGACGTGTTCGCCCTCGACCGGGCGACGGGAGAGGAGCGGTGGTCCTCCGAGCCCCGGGGCCTCAACATCGGGCCGTTCGGCGTGGCCGTGGGCGACGGCCGGGTCTACGGCATGGACGCCGCGATCGGCGTGGTGGCCCTCGACGCCGCCGACGGCACCGAGGCCTGGGCCACCGACATCACCGCCACCGACACGACCGGCGTCGACATCCAGCCGGTGATCGCCGACGGCACCGTCCTCGCCAGCTCGGTCCCCATCAGCATCGGCGGGATCTACGCCCCCGGTGACCGCGGCGTGGTGAGCGCCCTCGACGCCGCCACCGGTGAGGTGCGCTGGACCTTCGACACCGTCAAGGGCGACCTCTGGGGCCACCCCGAGGTCAACTCCGGCGGCGGCGTCTGGTACTCACCGGTGGTCGACCTCGAGCGCCGCCTCGTCTTCGCCGGCGTGGCCAACCCGGCGCCGTTCCCGGGCACCCCCGAGTTCCCCAACGGCACCAGCCGACCCGGGCCCAACCTGTACACCAACTCGATCGTGGCCCTCGACCTCGACACCGGCGACCTCGAGTGGTTCCACCAGGTGACGCCGCACGACATCTTCGACCGGGACCAGGTCCACACCCTGATGGCCCGCCTCGACGACGGCTCCGACGTCATCGTCAGCGCCGGCAAGTCGGGCGTCGTCGTCGGCCTCGACCCCGCCGACGGGACCGTCCGCTGGACGACCGAGGTCGGGCACCACCAGAACGACGACCTCGAGGCCCTCGACGGCCCGACCGTCGTCGCCCCCGGCACCTACGGCGGCGTGCTCACCCCGCCGGCCACCGCCGACGGCGTCGTGTACCTGGCCACGGTCGACGCCCCCACCGAGTTGCCGCCCGACGAGACCGCCTACTTCGGCGCGCCGCTCGGGTCCGCCGACGGCGAGATCACCGCGGTCTCGGCCGACACCGGCGAGGTGCTCTGGGCGACGGAGGTGCCCGGCGACCCCCTCGGCGCCACCACCGTCGTCAACGACCTCGTCTTCACCGTCCTGCTCGACGGCACCCTGCTCGCCCTCGACCGAGACAGCGGCGAGGTCGTCTGGACCGGCGACGCCGGCGGCGGCGTCAACGGCTGGATGGCCGTCGCCGGCGACGAGCTCTTCGTCCCCGTCGGCAACGCCGACCCGCCAGCGCTCCTCCACCTCTCCCTGGGCTGACCGCCAGCGACGACACCGGTCCTCGAATTTCGTGGTGGTTCGCCCCCGTTACGGGGGACAACCAACAGGAAATTCCTGGACCTGGGCGCCGCCGACGAGGCTCAGGTCATGAGCGAGGTGACGGTGGGGAGGTCGGCGTAGGTGGCGATGCCGGGCGCCGCCGCGACCACGGCGGGGATGGCGTTGACCGCCGGGGTGGCGGTGATGCGCATGCCGATGCTGCGGAAGTCGTCGACGTCCATGGTCGTCATGTCCTCGTCGGGCCAGAGGTCGAGCTTGATGCGCAGGTTGGGGTCACCCTCGACCTCGACCACGTAGCCGAACTCCACCGGCAGCGGCGGGTCGATCTTGTCGCCGATGGCCCAGCGCTGGTGGACGCCGATGCGCACCTGGCCGTCGACCAGGCCGTCCCAGTCCACGTCCATGCCGGCGACATGGCCGGCGGGGATCGACATGCCGGGGATCTCGAGGTCCTCGGTGGCGTGGGCGAAGGTGACCGTGCAGCGGCGCTCGTCGAGGGTGAGGCCCATGAGGCCGGCCAGCTCCTCGAGGGCGTCGCCGAAGACGATGGTGGCCTGCTCGACGTCGGCCGCGTGGCCCGGGTCGCCGCCGGGGCGGTTCCAGCCCACGCCGGTGAAGTTGGGGTCGTTGGCGAACAGGGTCACGTCGGCGGACTCGCTCAGGGTGAGCTTGCGGATGTTGCGGCTGATGCCGGCACCCACGGCGGCGAACAGCTCGGCGAAGCCGGGGTTCACGCCGGTGCCGAGGATGGTGGCACCGCCCGCCTCGGCCGCCTCCCGGATGGTGGCGGTGGCCTCGGGCCCGATGCCGTAGCCGGTGAGGAACTCGGACGTGGTGACGACGTTGACGCCGGCGCGCAGGATGCGGGCGACCTCGTCGGGGTCGATGTGGAGGCGGTTGTAGGAGACGCAGTCCGGCGCCAGTGCCAGCAGCGCGGCCTCGTCGTTCGTGGCCAGCACGCCGGTCGGCTCGTCGAGCCCGCACAGCTCGGCGGCGTCCTTGCCCACCTTGCCGGGGTCGTGGGCGAACACGCCGCCGAGCTCGAGGTCGGGCCGGCGCACGATCTCCTTGACGGCCTGCTGACCGACGTAGCCGGTCGTCCACTGCACCACGCGAAGCGGCTGCTCCCCCATCGTTCCCCCTCGTCGTCCCCCGTCGCCGGGTCGCCGGGCCTCCGGCGGCGCCCATCGTAGGGCAGATCGGATGGCGTACTCTCGTGAGACAAGAGCGTGGTTCTCCGGCCGCGCCGCTCGGGGAAGGACGACAGGGACGCCATGACCGCCACAGACCCCGGCGCCGCCGGCGGGCTGAGCCGGGACGACCGCCAGGACATCGCCGATGTCCTCGTGCGCTACGCCACCGGCATCGACCGCCGGGACTGGACACTGTTCCGCACGTGCTTCACCGAGGACTGCGACGCCGACTACGGCGTGATCGGCGCGTGGCAGGGCGCCGACGCCATCACGGCGTGGATGCGCGACACCCACGAGCCCTGCGGCCACACGCTGCACCGCATCACGAACGTGGCCGTGACCCCGGCCCCCGACGGCGACGGCGACGGCGACGGCGACGGCGACGCAGACCCGGGCCGAGCCATCGCACGGGCCTACGTCGACGTCGTGCTCCTCGACGGCGCCAACCGGGTCGCCACCCGGGCCTGCGGCTACTACGACGACGAGCTCGTCCGCACCAACGACGGCTGGAAGATCGCCCGCCGGCGCTACACGTCGGTGCTCGTCGAGCTCGGCATCGAAGGCGTCGACCTCAGCGGCGCCTGAGCCCCACCCCGCTGCGGTGACCGACACCGCTCGGCGCATGGTGTGCCTGTGTCCTGACGCAAACAGCGCCGAGTAGCGTACCACAGATGGTACGCTCGTCCTCGATGCCGAGGGACACATCGCCCGACCAGGAGGTGCTCCTCCGCCTCCTGACCCAGCTCGACGACGCCCGCCGGGCGCGCGGCGAGTCGAAGGCCGACGTCGCCCGGGGTGCTGGACTCAGCGAACCAGCCGTGCGGCGCCTGTTCTCGGGGGCGAACCCGAACCCGACGGTGAAGACCCTCGACGCCATCGCCGAACACCTTGGACTCGCGCTCACCTTCGAGCGGAGCGAGGCGAGCGAGGCGCCGACGCTCGAGGCCCTCCGCCGACGAGCCGACGAGATCGCCGAGATCGTGAGGGCCCACGGCGGACGCAACGTCCGGGTCTTCGGTTCCGTCGCCCGCGGTCAGGCCCGGCCGGGATCGGACGTCGACCTCTTGGTCGATCTCGACCGGGGCACCTCACTGTTCGGCCTCAGCGCCATGGAGATCGAGTTGGAGCAGCTCCTCGGGTGCCCGGTGGACGTGGTCACGTCGGGCCATGACCGCATGGCCCACATCCACGAGGAGGCCGTCGCCCTTTGACGAACGACCCTCGCCGGCGCCTCGATGACATCCTGGACCGCTGCGAAGCAGCTCGGCTGATCGTCGCCGAGGGCCGGGAACGCTTCGATGCAGACGTGCTCCTGCAGCATGCAGCGAAGTCGATCCTCACCGACATCGGCGAAGCCGCCAAGAACCTCGGTGGCCTCGAGGACCAGCTCGACGGCATCCCGTGGTCGCAGGTCGCCGCCATGCGCGACCGGATCACCCACCGCTACTTCGACATCGACCACGACGTCGTGTGGGACACGCTCACGGTCCACCTGCCGCAGATGGCCACAACGGTCCGGGAGTTCCTCGACCGAACCGAGTCATGATCGCCGGGCTGGCCCGCCTCCGAGGCCTGGCTGGCCCGGAGGCGCGAACCGAGCTCGCGGCCGACGGCTACGAGGCGGTCTCGGGCTCCGCCGGGCGGATGGCCGACCAGCCGAGCTTCGCCAGGATGGCGAAGGCGACGACGTCGTCGGTGAGGCCGAGGGGCCCGAGGAGCGCCTCCGGGATCACGTCCACCGGCGACAGGATGTAGATCGCCGCGATGACGAGCACCACCCACTCGGTGGCCTTCAACCCGCGGCGCTTGCGGGGGGCGGCGGCAGTCTCGGACGCCGCTCGGACATCGTCGGGTTTCGTGCTCACGGCCACGATCTCTCCTCGTCCCGCCTCGATGGGAGGCGTTACCCACCACAACGCTAGCGGCGCGCATCTGGTGCCCGCCGCAGGCGTGTCACCGGTCACGTCGAGGTGGTGCCACCCCGAAGTCGTCCGTCAGCCGCGCTTGCGGGCCAGGGTGAGGCCGTCCCCGATGGGCAGGATCAGCGACTCGAGCTCGGGGTGGGCGGCGACGTGGTCGTTGCAGCGGCGGATGGCCTCGGTGTTGTCGTCGCTCATCTCGGCGTCGACGACGTTGCCGCTCCACAGGACGTTGTCGATGAGCAGCAGGCCCCCGGGCCGCAGGCGGGGTACGAGCTCATCGACGTAGCGGACGTAGCTCGGCTTGTCGGCGTCGACGAAGGCGAGGTCGAACTGCGGCTCGGCCGGCAGCGCCGCCAGGGTGTCGGCGCCGGGCCCGATGCGCAGCTCGATCTTCCCGCCGACGCCGGCCCGGTCCCAGTGCTCGCGCCCGATCGCGGTCCACTCCTCGCTGACGTCGCAGCAGAGCAGGTGCCCGTCGTCGGGCAGCGCCCGGGCGAGGCACAGCGCCGAGTAGCCGGTGAACGTTCCGACCTCGACCGCCCGCCGGGCGCCGACGATCCGCACCAGCAGGGTGAGCAGGTTCCCCTGGTCGACCGCGATCTGCATCCCCGAGATGTCGCCGAGCGCCTGGGTCGTCTCGATCAGCGACCGCTGCACCTCGTCCGCCGGCGTCGTGTGGGCGACGAGGTAGTCGTTGAGAACATCGTCGATGAGGAAGCTCCGCGGGGCCATCCCCCGAGCCTCACACCCGATCGGGACCTGCGCCAGTGGTCGATCATATATCCACGAAATGAGAGGTATCATCCAATTCGTGGACAAAGCGCCGGCGCCGCCGCTGCTCCCGATCTTCCGGTCCCGCCAGCAAGCGGACCTGCTCACCTTCCTCCTCACCCAGCCCGAGCGTGAGATCAGCGTCACCGAGCTGAGCCGGCGCCTGGGTATCCCGTACCCGTCGGCCCACCGGGAGGTGGAGCGGGCCCAGGCCACCGGCCTCATCCGCTCCCAACGGATCGGCAACACCCGCCTGGTCAAAGCCGACGTCGACAGCCCGTACCACCGCCCCCTCGCCGACCTGCTCGAGCGTGCCTTCGGCGTCCCGTGGGTGCTCGCCGCCGCGCTCGCCCCGGTCGACGGGATCACCGAAGCCCATGTCTTCGGTTCCTGGGCGGCGGCCCATGCCGGCGCCGTACCCGAGCGCCCCGTCGCCGACCTCGACCTGCTCGTGCTCGGCGACCCGGACCGCGACGCCCTCTACGCGGCCGTCTCGACCGCGGAGGAGCGCCTCGGCCGCCCCATCGAGGTGACCATCCGCCCGGCGACCTGGCTCGCCGATGGCGACGGCACCTTCCACGCCACCGTGACCTCCCGCCCCCTCGTCCCCGTTCCCCGATACACCACCTCAACCGGCTGAGAGCGCCGACTCCACGACGACGAGCGCTCGGCCGGCCAGGTCGAGCGCCCACCTCGCGTCGGCCTCGACCTTCTCCACCGGATGCTCGGGGTCGAAGTACTCCGACGTGTGTCGCTCCCGACGGAACCGCTCGGCGGACGCCGGCGAGAACGGCCCCGGGCCTGCCCCGACGGTCGCCGCCGCGATGTCGCAGGAGATGCGGTGGGCGCCGGCGACCGCCGGCACCCGATAGCCGAGACAAAGGACCACGGCGTCGGCGGCGCTCCGATAGGCGTCGTACGCCGACGTGAACGCCGGATCCCACAGGCCGGCATCGACGAGAAGCGCCGCGGCCGTCCCACGCGCCTTCGCTCGGTCGAGACAGACCCACGCGGCTGCGGCGACGTCGCCCTCGATGGGTTCGACGTCGCCACGACGCTCGAACAGGTCGAGGGCCCGACGGGCCCGCTCGTGGTCCACGGCCCGCAAGCTAGGGAGGGCCACTGACAAGAACGTCTGGGCTCACAGCGCCCTCGGTTCCGGGTGGAAACGGCGCTCACGCCGGCGTGTTGACAGCACTCTTCTCAGACGAGAACAATGTTTCCGTGTCGGGGGTCATGCACGGGGGGCTGGAGCGGGCCGCCGCGCGCCTCGGCAACAAGCCCGCCGTGCTCGCCGGCGACGATGCCTGGACGTTCGCCGAGCTCGACGGCCTCAGCAACGCCTTCGC
Source organism: Acidimicrobiales bacterium (assembly GCA_041908445.1). GTDB lineage: Bacteria > Actinomycetota > Acidimicrobiia > Acidimicrobiales > DATDAH01 > JAEUJM01. The sequence goes on from JAYRFK010000052.1 coordinate 371,775, forward strand.
CCACCACCTCGCCGCCGCCGGCGTCGGCCCCGGCGACCGGGTGGCGGTCATGCTCACGAACCGGGTCGAGCTGATCCTCGCCGTCCAGGGCGCCAGCCGGCTCGGCGCCGCCGCGGTCATGGTCAGCCCGGCGTGGAAGGCCACCGAGGTGGGCAACGCCCTCGCCCTGACCGAGCCCGTCCACGCGGTGGCCGACGGCGCCGGCACCGCCCTCCTCACCGAGGCGATGGGCGCCGCCCGGGTCACCGACCTCGACGACCCCGCCGTCCTCGCCGCCACCCAGGCCGGCCCCACCACCCGTCCCGATCCCGGCACCGACCCGGACCCACGACAAGATGCCGTCCTCGTCTTCTCCTCGGGCACGACCGGCATGCCCAAGGCCGTGCGCCACACCCACGCCTCCATGGGCGCCGCCACCGACCACTGGGTCCACTGCCTCGGCCTCACCGACGCCGACCGCTTCCAGGTCGCCACGCCGCCGACGCACATCCTCGGCCTGCTCAACCTGCTCGCCGCCGCCGAGGCCGGCGCGACCGTCCGCCTCCACGCCCGGTTCGACCTCGACGAGGTCCTGCGCAGCATCGAAGCCGACCGCCTCACCCTCGAGATGGCCGTCGCCCCCATCGCCCTGGCCATGGCCAACCACCCCGACCTCGAGCGCTACGACCTCTCCTCGCTGCGCTACGTCATGTGGGGCGCCACCCCGGTCACCGCCAGCGTGGCCGAGGCCGTCACCGCCCGCACCGGCGTGCGCTGGCTCCCCGCCTACGGCGCCAGCGAGCTGCCGGTCATCACCTGCAACCCCGTCGACCGCCCCGACGAGTGGCGCCTCGACTCCGCCGGCCTCCCCGCCCCGGGCGTTGAGCTGCGGGTGGTCGACCTCGACACCGGGGCCGTGCTGCCCGCCGGCGAGACCGGCGAGATCCAGGCCCGCAGCGCCTCGGTCATGGCCGGCTACCTCCCCGCCGAGGCCACCGCCGACGCCTTCGACGACGGCTGGTACCGCACCGGCGACATCGGCTGGCTCGAGCCCGACGGCTGGGTCCACCTCACCGACCGCTCCAAGGAGATGATCAAGGTCAAGGGCTTCCAGGTGGCGCCCGCCGAGGTCGAGGCCGTGCTGCTCGGCCACCCGTCGGTGGTCGACTGCGCCGTCTTCGGCGTGCCCGACGAGGCCGCCGGCGAGGTCCCCGTCGCCGCCGTCGTGCTCGACCCGGCCCACCCCGTCGAGCCCGACGCCCTCCGCGCCCTCGTCGCCGACACCCTCGCCACCTACAAGCAGCTGCGCCAGGTCGAGGTCGTCGACGCCATCCCCCGCCTCCCCTCCGGCAAGGCCCTCCGCCGGGTCCTTCGCGACCAGTGGCTCGCCGGCGCCGAGGTCCCCGCCTGATGCCCACCCCCGACGTTCACCTGAACGCCCCCCGTACCTCTTCCGTTCTGGCTCCCGATTTCGGGGCCAGGGCACCGAAATCGGGAGCCAGTTCGGTGGACGCCGCCCCGATCGCCACAGGAGTGCGCTGATGGACGTCCGGCTCGACGCCGAGCAGAAGGCGCTGCGCGACGCCGCGGCCCAGGTCGTGCGCGACCTCGGGCCCAAGGCGGTCGGCGACCTCGACGACGACGCCCGCGCCGCCAAGCTCGACGCCGCCGTGGCCGCAGCCGGGTGGCGGGAGCTCCGCCTGCCCGCCGAGGAGCCGGCCGGGCCGGGCGCCGCGCCCCTCGCCTCCGCGGTCGAGGTCGGGATCGTGGCCGAGGCGCTCGGGTGGGGCGTCGCCGACGCCGCCTTCGTCGGGCCCACCCTCGCCGCCGAGCTCCGCCGCCTGGCCGGGGCGCCCGCCGCCGAGGCGCCCGAGACCGTCGGTCTCACCCTCGACCTGTCCGCCCTGGCCGTGCTCGCCCTCGGTGGCGCCGAGGCGCCCGAACTGGCACCGGATTTCGGTGTCCTGACACCGAAATCCGGTGCCAGTACGGCGATTGGTGACGCCCTCGTCGCGATCGACGCCGCCGGCGCCACCCAGGCGCTCGTCCTCTCCCCCGTCGCCGGTGGCCACGCCCTGGCGACGGTCGATCTGCCCGACTCGAGTGCGACGAGCGCCGCCGCCGTCGACCTCACCCGGCCGTCGGTCGCCCTCCCCGCCGGCGCAACAGCAACCCCCGTCGGCGGCGCCGCCCCGCTCGACGACGACGCCCTGGCCCGCTGGACCGCCCTCGCCCTCGCCGTCACCGCCGCCGATCTCGTCGGCACCATGGCCGGCGCCACCGAGCTGGCCCGGGCCTACGCCGCCGAGCGCCAGCAGTACGGCGTGGCCGTCGGCTCGTTCCAGGCCGTCCAGCACCTGCTGGCCGACGCCTTCACCCTCGCCGAGGGCGCCCGCAGCGCCGCCCTCCACGCCGCCTGGGCGGTCGACGCCCTCCCGCCCGAGTCGGCCGTCGTCGCCGGCGCCGTGGCCAAGGCCTACGCCAGCGCCGCCGCCCGCACCGCCTGCGAGACCGCCATCCAGGTCCACGGCGGCATCGGCAACACGTGGGAATGCCTGGCCCACGTCCACCTCCGCCGGGCCCTCGTGTCCACCGAGATCGCCGGCGGCGAGGGCCCCAACCTCGACCGGGTCCTCACCCACCTCGGCCTCGGAGCCGGCGCATGACCCCGATCGATCACACGAAGGAGGCCCGTCGTGGACTTCGGTGACTCGCCGGCCGAGGCCGAGTTCCGGGCCCGCCTGCGGGCCTGGCTGGTCGACCACAACCCGCACCTGCCCGCCTCCTCCACGTCGGACGAGTACTGGGAGGGCCAGCCCGCTTGGCACCAGGCCCTCTACGACGGCGGGTTCTTCGGGCTCTCGTGGCCCGAGGAGGTCGGCGGCCAGGGGCTGCCCAGCGTCTACGACGTGATCGTCGACGACGAGCTCGCCGCCGCCGGCGCCCCACCCCGGCCGAGCCTCGGCTACCTCGTGCTCGGCATCCTCCACCACGGCAACGAGGAGATCCGCCGCCGCTTCCTGCCCGGCATCGTCAACGGCCGGGACCGCTGGTGCCAGGGCTTCAGCGAGCCCGACGCCGGCTCCGACCTCGCCTCCCTCCGCACCCGGGCGGTCCGGGACGGCGACGACTACGTGATCACCGGCCACAAGGTCTGGACCAGCTACTCCGACCTCGCCGACTGGTGCCTCGTCCTCGCCCGCACCGACGCCGACGTCCCCAAGCACAAGGGCATCTCCGCCTTCGCCATCCGCATGGACCAGCCGGGCATCGAGCAGCGCCCGCTGAAGATGATCAACGGGATCACCCGGGAGTTCGGCGAGGTGATCTTCGACGAGGCCCGGGTGCCCGCCGCCAACATGATCGGCGAGCCCGGCGAGGGCTGGCCCCTCGCCATGACCGTGGTCAGCCACGAGCGCGAGCCCGGCGAGCTGGGCTACGTCGCCCGCTACCGCAAGGTGGTCAAGGAGCTGGCCGGCCGGGTCGCCGCCGACCCCGAGCGCCACGGCGTCCACGCCCGCCGCGACCTGGCCCGGGCCTACGTCGGCGCCGAGATGCTGCGCAGCCACGTGGCCCGCCGCCTGTCCGACCGCTACGACGGCGTCACCCACGGCCCCGAGGGCTCGGTCGACAAGCTGCTGATGACGTGGACCGAGCAGGCCGTCGGCCACGCCGCCCTCGCCGTCGGCGGCCTCCCCACCGGCGGCGCCGCACAGGGAGAAGAAGGAGAGGACGACGACACCTGGCTGGCCGTCTACCTCTACTCCCGGGCCCAGTCCGTGATGGGCGGCACGTCCCAGATCCAACGCAACCTGATCGCCACCCGCATCATGGGCCTCCCCCGATGACTTCGCGTTTGTGCCGCGGGACGCGCATCTGCCGGCGCGCCTCGACGACTCGGGGACGATGGTCCCGCCGGGCCCTCGCCCTCCGGGCATCGACCCACGGGTTGGCGACCTGGCGACCCCCGACGCCGCAGTCCGACGGTCCGGTGCCAGCCTGCAGCACGTCAGCCCGCCGTGCCGAAGGGCAACGGTGTCTGACACCCATGCCGTGGCCCTCCGGCCAGATACCGGGACGAGGGATGGCCGAGCGCCGACTTCCTTCTGCCGGGTCGCTGTCCACGCAGCGGCCATCCTGTGATGGCGCCGCCGCCCCCGCCGCCCGACCCGCCGACCCGATGAGCGAGACCCCGTGAGCGACTACGACCTGCCCGACGAGATCCAGGTGACGGCCGACGGGCCGTTGCGGATCATCACCCTCAACCGGCCCGACGACCTCAACGCCACCAACCACGCGCTGCACCAGGGCCTGGCCGAGCTGTGGCCCCAGGTCGACGCCGACGCCGACGCCCGGGTGGCGGTGCTCACCGGCGCCGGCCGGGCCTTCTCCGCCGGCGGCGACTTCCACTACATCGACGATCTCACCCAGGACCTCGACCTGCGCAAGCTCACCCTCGTCCACGGCCGCCAGATCGTCACGGGGATGGTCGGGTGCCGCGTGCCGATCGTCGCCGCGGTGAACGGGCCGGCGGTCGGCCTCGGCTGCAGCCTCGTGGCCCTGTCCGACATCGCCTTCATGGCCGAGAGCGCCCACCTGGCCGACCCCCACGTCCTCATGGGCCTGGTGGCGGCCGACGGCGGGCCCATCACCTGGCCGCTGATGACGAGCCTCATGCTGGCCAAGGAGTACGCCCTCACCGGCGACCGCATCCCCGCCCAGCGGGCCGCCGAGATCGGCCTGGTCAACCACGTCGTCCCCGACGACGAGGTGCTCGACGCCGCCCTCGCCTGCGCCCGCCGCATCGCGAAGCTCCCCCAGGGGGCGGTCGAGGACACCAAGCGGGTCATGAACCTCCACCTGGAGCGGGCCGTGCTGGCCACCCTCGACTACGCCCTGAGCGCCGAGCACCGCTCGTTCGACTCCCCCGAGCTCCGTGCCAACCTCGACCGCCTCTTGCCGCGAGACTGAACGCTCACCCACCTTCACCACGACGCTCTCGACCCAGACTCCCCTCCCCGACCGACAGCCGTCCGTCGACGCCCACCGCCCACCCACCCGCCTCGCACCACCCGCCGTCCGAGCGGCCCGGCCGCCCGACCAGCCCCGCCGACCGGACCCGCCGACCAGAACCACCCGCCAGCCGCCCCACTCCGCCGCACCTCCCGAGAAACCGAGAAGGAGCCTCCGTGGACTTCGAGCTCACCGACGAACAGCACGCGCTGCAGGAGGTCGTCCACGACCTCGTCGAGCGTGACTGCCCCGCCACCCTGCTGCGGGCCGTGTTCGAGGGCAAGGACGACGGCTCGTCGTTCTGGAAGACCCTCGTCGCCCACGACTGGCCCGGCCTGGCCGTCGCCGAGGCCGACGGGGGCAGCGGCGCCTCCGCCGTCGAACTGATCATCGCCATCGAGCAGCTCGGCTGGGGCGGCGACCCCACCCCCTTCCTGGCCACGACCACGCAGTACGTGCCGCTGGTCCAGGAGTGCGGCACCGACGCCCAGCGCCACGAGCTGCTGGGGGCGATCTGCGCCGGCGGGACGGGCGCGGCCGCCTTCAGCGCCGAGACCGTCTCGGCCACCGCCGACGGCGACGGCTGGGTGCTCTCGGGCACCGCCGCCCACGTCGTCGACGGCGACCGGGCCGACCGCATCGCCGTGGTGGCGTCCACGGGCGACGGCAACGAGCAAGAGGGACAAGGCGGGCTCGGCGTGTTCGTCGTCCCCGCCGACGCCGTGACCGCCACCCGGGAGGGCTCGTTCGACCCGGCGCTGCACGTCGCCACCGTCGACTTCGGCGGGGCCCGGGTCGGCGCCGACGGGGCCCTCACCGGCACCGACGACGTGGCCGCCGCCGTGGTCCGGGCCGGCGAGCTCGCCGTCACCGGCCTGTCGGCCCAGATGGTGGGCGCCTGCCAGCGGGCCTTCGAGATCGTGCTCGAGCACATCAAGTCCCGCCACCAGTTCGGCGTGCCCATCGGCTCGTTCCAGGCGGTGAAGCACATGGCCGTCGACGTCTACGTGGTCATCGAGCGGGCCCGGGCCCTCGCCCAGTTCGCCGCCTTGGCCATCGCCGAGGACGACGAGCGCCGCAACCTCGCCCCGTCGCTGGCCAAGGCGGCGGCGGGCGACTGCCAGCGCCTGACCGCCAAGCACGGCATCCAACTCTTCGGCGGCCTCGGGTACACGTGGGAGAACGACGTGCAGCTCTACGTGAAGCGGGCCAAGGCCGGCGAGCTGCTGTTCGGCACCACCAAGGACCACCGGGCCCAGGCGGGCCGGACCGTGATCGCCCAATCGCTCGCTGCGGCGGGCGCGACCGGGGAGGTCGCCCGATGAAGCTCGCCTTCGACGCCGAGACCGAGGCCTTCCGGGCCGAGTTCGCCGCCTGGCTCGACGCCAACGCCCCCGACCCCTCCGAGGTCACCGAGCCCTCGCTGTCGAGCGCCCACGCCCCCCAGTGGGCGCGGGACTGGCAGCGCAAGCTCTTCGAGGCGGGGTGGCTCCTGCCGGGCAACCCGCCCGAATTCGGCGGCCGCAACGCCACCCTGGTCGAGCAGTTCGTCCACCAGGAGGAGCTGACCAGCCGGGGCATCGACGTCACTCAGAACCCCCAGGGCCTCACCATCATCGGCCCGTCGCTGCTCGGGTTCGGCACAGAGGAGCAGAAGCAGAAGTGGGCCGTGCCGCTGCTGCGGGGCGACATCACCGCCGCGCTCGGCATGTCCGAGCCCGACGCCGGCTCCGACCTCGCCGGCCTGCGCACCCGGGCCGTGCTCGACGGCGACCACTTCGTGGTCAACGGCCAGAAGGTGTGGACCTCCGGGGCGCATGACGCCGACTTCATCCTCGCCTTCGTGCGCACCGACCCCGACGTCCCCAAGCACAAGGGCATCAGCGTCCTGATCATCCCGACCGACTCCCCCGGCCTCACCCGCCGGCCGTTCGGCTCGTTCATCTCCCCCGACGACCTCGACTTCAACGAGGTCTTCTTCGACGACGTCCACGTCCCCGCCAGCAACCTCGTCGGGGAGCTCAACCAGGGCTGGGGCGTCGCCAACGGCTCCCTCGGCCACGAACGGGCCATGCTCTGGCTCGGCTTCGCCACCCGCCTCGAGTCCATGGTCCAGTGGGGCCCCGTCACCCTCGACCGGGCCGGCGCCGCCCACGACCCGATCGTCGAGGACTGGTTCGGCAACCTCGTCGTCGACGCCTACGCCATGCGCCTCCTCGGCTACCGCACCCTCGCTAAGGCCCGCAAAGGCATGGAAGCCGCCGAACAGTCCATCCTC